>CAYFMN010000048.1:0-9490 GCA_964344185.1 uncultured Nitrospinota bacterium | reverse complement strand
GGCAGAGTGATGGATTTTATGCCTGGCACTGCCGATGTATTGCCAGAAATTGCCGCCGCAGTTGGAGGAAGAGTTAAAGTTCTTGTGGATGGAGGGATTCGCGAGGGCGTAGACATTCTAAAGATGTTAGCTTTGGGAGCCGATGCGGTCATGATTGGTCGTCCTATATGTATCGCCGCTTTTGGAGCGGGTAGAGAAGGAGTTCGTTTTTTTATTGAAGAGAAGCGCAAAGAACTTAAGCAAGCAATGATCCTAACGGGGACGGCCGACGTTAAAAAGGTAGACCCAACGGTTATTGCCCGTAAACCTAAAGGAGCTTCTTAACCTATGGGAAAAAAACGACTTAAAGTTTTAAAAGGAATGAAGGGAGCCAACCAAACTCGTATTCGAGAGAGTTTGAAACGGCTACAAACTTTGTTTGGAGCGACAAGCGTTAAATTGTCTACCGAAGACGCCGCAATGAGCTTTGAACAAATTCGACGATGGCGCGCTATGTGCCAGGATATTATTCCCGTAGTGGTTAAAATCGGCGGTCCCAACGCTCGAAATGACATAAAACAACTAATCAATTTAGAAGTCGACGGTTTGATCGCTCCAATGGTTGAATCGATTTACGGATTAGACAATTATGTCGAAGCGTTAAAAGACTACACAACTCCCATACGCTTTGAGACTTTGGATAAACACATTAATATCGAAACTGTTGTCGCTCTGGAAAATTTGGATAAAATCTTAAATTGTGAGTCCATACAATTCATAAACGAAATAACTATTGGAAGAAAAGATCTTTCAAAATCAATGAATTGCGAATTAGATAATCCTAATATGACCAACGCTGTTAAAGAAGCGGTCGAAAAGATAAGATTTAAGGGTATCCCTGTGTCGGTTGGAGGTGGAATCAATCCAAACTCAATTGATACCGTATTAAAGCAGATTAAACCTCAAAAATTTAACACCCGACTTGTTACTTTTGACGTCAAATCAAACAGTTCTTATTCAGAACCTGTTATGGAAGCGTTGAGCTTCGAAATTTTGGCTCTAAAAAACGATCATTCAATGGGTTTTATTTCTCGGGAAGAAGAAAGTTATCGCTCCCAGGAAATTCAAAAAAGATTGAAATAAGTTTCTTATATCTTTTGTTTTTTCAATCAATCTAAAGGTTTGACAATCTCTTCATTTAAATTATAATATTCCATCCCAAATGGAATAAGAATTTTGTACATTCCCGCCGGATTGAAGGTTTATTAGCCTTTGTTGAATTAAATTCCAATAGTGTCATAAATAATATAAATAATTAGATTTTAGGTAGGAGTAGGAAATGCAACTGACCGGAATGCTCTGGGGCGGTAAACTTTTGGATTTGGTAGATTTTCCACGATCTGAAGTGTTAGGCGCCGAAGCTAGTGTGGACGAAATTAAAGATTTGATCGCCAAGCATGGCACCGTTTTTGTGAAGCCAGCATTCAAAGGCGGCGTTGGTAAAAAAGGCAAATCAGGATTACTCGGTAGAGTTAATAATATTACCGATGCCTTAAAAGAAAAAGAGCGGCTTTATTTCGTAACACATGAAGTGGGCCATATAAAGGCTAAGGCCGATGGCGTTACGTTTGAGGGCGGAGTACCGGCTGATTATGAAGTCTATTTTTCGATTACGGAAAGCACAGTATACCGCGCTCCTACGATGACTATCACGCACCATGGCGGCGTAGATATCGAGGAATTAGAAAAAGATAAAATCGCCGAAGTTCCATTTGATCCATTGACTGGATTAAAAGCTTTTCACGTTTCAAACGCTTTAACCGAATTGGGAGCGCCTCCGGCAATTATCAGCCCATTAGTGCAAAACCTACCAAAACTTTGGGATTTATATAACAACTATGGAATGTTGCAATTGGAATTGAACCCAATTCGAATGCAAAACGTTAAAGGTCGTTATGTACCCGTTGCTTGCGACTTCAAATGCGCATTTGACCAGGACGATCCAGCTTGGAAACGACTCCACTTACCAAGTCATTTGTTCGCTTCCGATTATTCCGAGTTCGAACAAGAGATCAATCAACTTAGAACTTATCAAGGGCAAAGCGACGTTTTCGTAATTAATGATGAGGGAACTATTACGGCTCCTACATTTGGCGGCGGCGCCAACGCAATGGTTACGGAGTTGCTGGGGGATTATGCAACGATTTCCTCCGACTTTGGCGGCAATCCTCCTTACGCCAAGATGAACGATATCTCTAAAATTACGTTTAAACATTGGCTGGAACAATCTAATGTTTTATTTATTATTGGCGGTAAAGCTAATAATACGGATATTTATGAAACTTTCCGAGCCATTGGCGACGGTATTAAATGGTACTTTCAAAACAAAGGTCCCGTTCCTATCTTTGTTGTCGTTGGTCGAGGCGGTCCAAACTTAATTCGCGGAATGGCCTATTTGAGCGATATATTGGACTCTTTAGGATTGCCATATAGATTTTTTGGTCATGATAGCGCCATGTCGGAAGTTATCAATTACGCCTTGAAAGTCAACCAATGGATGCTCAATGGCGGTAAAGAAGAAATTAAATCTAAATTAAAAATATAAATAATAAATAAGTCGTTACCGAATTTAGAGAGGTTTCATAATGCATCAACAGGGAATAGAAGAATTTCCATATTATGTAGGTATTAATTCATTATCTGAATTAGCCACTAAAGACGACAAAGTAGTCGTTCTAAATATGTTAGGAAAAGAAAGCTCAGGAGTTACGCCAATCAGCCATGAGTATTCAGGCGGAAATGTTGTTTTTGGAACGGGTCCAGGAAAAGGCGGTAAAGCGCTGCCAACAAAACTTGGTAAAATTCCTTGTTATAACTCAATAAAAGAAGGAATGGCGGCAGGTCACAAATTTAATACCTGCGTTGTTTATTTGCCTCCTTCCGGCGTAAAAGACGGCGTTGCCGAAGCGGTTCGTTGTAACCCTGACTTGAAAAAAGTCATTATTCTTACCGAAAAAGTTGCGGTTAAAGACGCTCGCGTTATGCGCGCTATCTGCCAAACTAACGGCGTTGATTTGTTTGGCGGAAACTGTCTGGGGTTTGCCGACTCCTGGAACCATATTCGTTTGGGCGGAGCTTTAGGCGGTAATTCCCCTGAAGAATCATTAGTTAAAGGAAGCGTAGCAATTTTTTCTAATTCTGGAAACTTCACTACGACTATTGCGGTTTATTTAGCGACTTCTGGCTGGGGAACCACCACTTCAGTTTCCAGTGGTAAAGATGTATACATTCAATACGGTCCAAAAGAGTTTCTTCACGCATTTAATAATGACGAAAGATCCAAAGTTGCCGTCTTATATAGCGAACCAGGCGGATACTATGAACACGGTATTCAATCCGATAAACCCATTATTGCGTGTGTTGTCGGACGTTGGAAAGCTAAACTGACCTCCGCTTGCGGGCATGCTGGGTCTTTAGCAGGATCAGGTGACGACGCGTTCGCTAAAGAAAAGTGGTTCATGGAATACTTTGGAACCAAAGGGATATTTACCCCTGAAGATAACGGGCATGCTTCCAAAAAGGGAGCTTTGGTCACCAACATTGCCCATATCCCGGATGCCTTGACTAAAGTGATGGAGTTGAATGGCGTCCAAAAAGACTTCGAGCCTAAAGGTAATTTAAATTTGAAATGTTGGTTTGCAAACAATAATGGCGTGAACATACCTTCAGATCTTGACGTTAAAGTTGTTGAAGCCGCCGAGCCGTACAATCAACAAATTGCAGCTTTAAGCAAACAAGTTGGCGCTCAATTCTCCAGGGAAACCTTGAAGGATACAAGCGGCGCTTCCATGATGGACCCGAAAACGCAAGTTTCCAAAATTCACAACGAATCAATTTTGGACGCTTCAAAAAGCAGTTTCGAATCTAATCTGGTTTTTTCTTTAATTCGACAAAGAACTTGCGAAACCGGCGAGGCTTTAGCCAACATCGCTCTAAACGCTTACGTGAACATGAAAGGCCATCCCGCATTGATTGCGGCGGAAGCTTCGAAAGAAAACGGCAATTCTCCTAACACGGTTGTAGCCACCGCTTTGGGAATTATCGGTAAAAAAGAAGCTGAAAAAGCAATGAACGCTTCTGCGGCTTTGCTTGAACTTTTCCAATCCACCACTATGACAGATCCTACCGGCGATTTTGACTTTTCAGATATTTTAGGTTCTGCCGACGCTCATAAAGACGCTTTAGTGGACTCCGAAGAAAGTCCATGCGCTCAAGGTATGTTGGAAGCCATAAACGCCAAAGGCGACTCTGTTTTCACTAAGTTTGTTGAAGAAATGGCTAAAAAACATGGAGGTCATGTAGGTAAAGATACGGTTCTGGCCGCTATTTGGACTACGATTGGTTGGGGACCTCTAAGAGGTAAAAAAATCACCAAAGATACTCTTATCCGATTACCCTGGAACTCCAAGATCTTTAGTTCTTTAGTAGGCGTCACAGCCCCAGCTTCCCGTCATGGCGACGACAATTTTTGCGGCGTAGGAATGAAAGATTTATGCACGACTTCTTTTACCAAAACCGCTTTCATGGCATTACTGGGTCGAGCGCCTTCCGAAGGGGAATTATATGAATTTCAAGTATTACTTGGTTTAATCATCACTAATGGACCTGGAACTATTTCCGCTCAAGGCTCAAAAGGAGCGGTGAGCGCAGATGGTCCTGAACAACCAGAGCGAGTTCAGCTAAATAAGGCTTTTATCGGCTTCTTAACCCATACCGGTTTTGCGCATGGCGGTAACGGCTATGAAGCGGCGGCTTTCTTGATGGAAAAATTTAAAGACACATCTTTAAATGACCCGGCAGATCCAAACCATGGAATCGACTTAGAAAAAATTGCCGTTGATTATTCCAATGATTATGGCAAGTACAAAAAAGAGCAAAAAGCGATTGGTAATTTGAACTATGCAAAGATTCCTTGCGTTAATCACCCCGTATTTAAGGGTAAAGATGTTAACTACGATCCTAGAGAACAATTCGTAAGCGCGTTATTTAAAGAAAAAGGACTTTATAACGTATTTTTGGACTTTTACCATCATTTAGTTCAAGGGCTTTTTAAAGCTAAAGTAACCAAAAACGTTTACTGTGTTAACGTTGACGCTGTCATTGCAGTCATTTTATTGAAGATGGTTTGGAAAGATTTTAAGGAAGGAAAACTAGCCGATAGCGATATTGAAACCGCCAGTTTTGCTACTTTCTTATTCGGTAGAATGATTGGTTGCGCCGCTGAAATTGACGACCACACCAATCGTGGTAAAAACATGGACACACGTACTCCCGCAAGTAAGTGCGCTTATGTAGGTTAAAAATAAGTTATTATTTACCCCTCTCGGCTTTTAGTTGAGAGGGGTATTTTTTTTGCCTAAAAAAAACGTTTTACTTCAAAACGAAACATTTCGATATCATCGGAAGTTTTAATTTCCGCTTTTTTCCTGCAAATTTCCAACTGCTTTTCCGCTGTGTTCACGCCTTCTAAATTAGGTAATAAAAGCCCTGATTTACTCTTTTGTTTAACGACTAAGCCGTATTTTTTGGGATCGTGTTCTGACAAATCGTTAATGCGTTCTAATGGCGTTAATACGTCAACAGAAAAAGTCAGGTTTGAAGATAGTTCTAATTTAGAAACTGGAGGAAATCTTGGGTCTTTGGTCGCTGCTTTAACGGCGTTTATAATGATTTCATCACCCAAATTAGAAGTTTTTGGCGTTATAGACCCAACACAACCGCGAAGCTTTTTATCTTTTTTAATGGATACAAAAACGGCAAACTTTTCTTCAAATTCCTTAGCCAGGTTGTCAGGGCGGGGCAAAGGTTTTCCCGTGGTCAAAAAATACCTTATTGCCTCTATCGCCAAGTTTACCGTTGCATGAGGCATTTAATTTGGCTTGTTTTTTTTGGGGATGTTTAAATCAACCAGTCAAAGGGATGGTCAAGTCTGATTTAAGGCTGGACGGGTTGTTAGATGGCGCTCGATAATATTGTCGGCAATGGCAAATGCCGCTTCCAAATGTTCGGATTCTTTGAATATTGAGGGATTTAGAAAAGTTTTCGCTTTATCGACATAGTATCGGGCCAGATCAAGGGTGTAGTCGATGGCTTTACCTTCCCTCATTTTATCCTGAACAAAAAAGAATTCCTCGTCGGTTAATTTATCGTTTTGGACAAAAGCTTCTATATCCCTTTTAAAAGACGAATTGGAATTTCTATATAGATATAGCAAGGGTAGAGTAACATGTCCCTCTTTGAAGTCTGTTCCCACTGGCTTTCCAAGAATTTCTTCGGAGCTGTCGTAGTCCATTGCGTCGTCGACGAGTTGGAACGCTATTCCTATGTTTTTGCCAAATTCCACTAAGCATCTTTCTGCCATTGCATCGGCTTCCGTTAAAATAGCGCCTAATTTACAGCTGACAGAAATAATCGAACCCGTTTTTTTATATATTATGTCTAAATATTGTTCTTCGGTTATGGAAAGTTTACGCGCGGAAGTGAACTCCTTGATACCTCCTTCGACTAATTCTTTGGCAGATTCCGCTATGGCTTGAATCGTTCTAGGATCGCCATCGTAAGCGATTAAAAGAATCGATTGAGAGATTAGATAATCGCCTAATAAGATACTTGCGTCGCTTCCCCATTTCGTATTAACGGTTTCGCGACCTCTTCTTACTGTGGTTTCATCAACAACATCGTCGTGAAGCAATGTTGCGGCATGAATAAACTCAATAGAACATGCGTGTTTAATAACCCTATCGGTAATTTCGCCTTTACACAGTTTTGAAGCGAGAAGAACCAATAGCGGACGAATCCTTTTGCCGCCGCCATCCATCAAGTAGCCGCTAATTTGAGGAATTAAAGAAATTTGGGATTGTATATTCTTCCTGATTTCTTTTTCTACCCGTTTTAGATCGGCTTTAAAAAGAGCCGTTACTTCGCTAAATTCCATAATTCCATTCAAAGTCCAAAATTTCAGGATTATTATAAAGTTTTGGTTCGGTCAATATACCGAATGAGGGGAAAGTTTTAATTATTAAAGCGAAACACCTACTATCGTGAAAATTACCTTTTTTGTCAAGCCTTTTATGGGGAGGTAAGGGCTAAAAATAAACGTGAAATATTTGAAAAATCGAGGGAAAGTCGAACTAAAGGCAAATAGTAGAGGATTTCTTAATGATATAAAGGGTTATTTTTTCGTTTGCTATTTATTTTTTTAATTATTAGGATTTTTGATTATGTTTTTTGCCTTAGGCGGTCAAATCTAAAGAAAATATGACCATTTGAAGGTTTTATCAAAGCTAAATAAATTAATGAAGCCGAACCATCCCATAGTTTCTGTAATAATCCCGACATTTAACCGGTCTCATTTGTTGGAAAAAGCGTTAAATTCCGTTTTAACGCAAACATTCAGAGATTTTGAGGTCATTGTTGTGGACGATGCCTCCACAGACGACACAGCAAATCTTCTTGGAAAATATCCAACCCTAAAGCTCATTATTTTACCTGAAAATAAAGGAGTTTCTTATGCTCGCAACCGTGGCATTGAATTGGCCAAAGGACATTATATTTGCTTTTTAGATTCTGACGACCTGTGGGAGCCAAAAAAGCTTGCAGTGCAAACAAAGTGGATGGAAGAAAACTCAGAAGTTGCCGCTTGCCAGACAGATGAGGTTTGGATTCGC
The DNA here is from genome assembly GCA_964344185.1 of uncultured Nitrospinota bacterium. Lineage (GTDB taxonomy): Bacteria > Nitrospinota > Nitrospinia > Nitrospinales > JAJDAT01 > JAJDAT01. The sequence goes on along the minus strand of CAYFMN010000048.1, from coordinate 1,784 downwards.
AATGGAGTCCGGGTAAACCCAAAAGATAGACATAAAAAATATTCCGGCGATATATTTTTTCAAAGTTTACCCCTTTGTATTGTTAGTCCAAGTTCCGTAATGATTCGGTCCAATATTTTGAAACAAATGGGTGGGTTTGACGATAAATTACCCGCGTGCGAAGACTACGATCTTTGGTTAAGAATGTCTTCCAAGTTTGCTTTCGGTTATATCGATCAGAAACTTCTTATTAAATATGGCGGACATTCAGATCAACTGTCCAGAAAGTTTTGGGGGATGGACCGGTTCCGAGTATACTCATTGTCCAAACTTTTGGGAAAAGAAACCCTTTCAAAAAAACAATCCGACGCGGTTTTAGAAATACTCATAAAGAAATGTGAAATTCTGATCAATGGTTTCGTTAAACGAGATAAAATCAGGGAAATTGAAATATATAAAAGACACTTAGCTCTTCTTAAGTCTCTCGTTGAAAAGGTAATCGAAGAGGAAGAAAAACAATCGATTCTGAAAAACTTGGACGATTTATTAACCGAATAATCTTGTAAGTTATTAAAAGTGATTTTTAAAAAAGAAACCTCTAAGCCTTCAATTTTTATATTCTTTTTAGTTATTAGCTTTTTATTGGTTAATACGGTTTCTTTTGCCGATCCTTCCTCAAAAAAGATTCAGAAAGAACGCCCATCAGAAACCGCTAATAAGATTCTTAAAAACTGCCTGGATGTGTTACTGAAAACTATTGAAAACGAAAACGCATTTGTTAGAAGCGCCGCAATACGGGCGGCGGCGGAATCTGAAAGCGAATTAGCTTTACCTGTTCTAGCTAAGGGCATTGAAGACCCATATCCAACGGCTCGACTCTTCGCCTTTAAGGGGTATAGAAAAATAGCTCCTAAAAAAGCTTTGAAACTTGCGCATAAATTAAGTTCCGATTCCGATGTGTGGGTTAGAGCCGAGGCTTTGGAAATTTTGGGCGAACTGGGAGGCAAAGATACAATCCCCATTTTGAAATCGAACTTAAGCGCTCCAGACCCAACAGTTCAGTTTGCCGCAGCGGCTTCCCTGGTAAAACTTGGCGTGAAAGGCCATTTAAAAACATTGACCAATGCGTCAAAGAGCGGGGATGTCGCTTTACGTTATCAGGCGATAGGTTATTTAGGGAAAATAGGAAATAAGCCCGCAATTAAAACTTTGGTTGAATTACTCGATGATTCTGAAGGAGAAATAATATTTTATAGTCTTAAAGCAATTGGCGATAAAGTATCGCCAGGGATGTTAGAGAAGATAGCGCGTTTAACCTTGCACAAAAACCCATTTGTTCAGCGGGAAGCGCTTACGGCTTTAGGACGCTTAAAGTCTCACCCAGGTATGAGTTTGTTCGCGCAATTTTGCGATAATCCTGACCCGTTGGTGAGGTTGGCCGCCGCCGCCGCTTTAGACGCGGATAAACAATCCGCCTGTGAAAATGTCTTTAGAGATTCGCTGCAAAACTCCGATTATGGAGTTAGAAGCGCAACGGCAAGGATTTTAGGAAAAACAAACTTGAAAAATCGAGGCAGACTTTTAGCGCAAGCCATAAAAGACTCAAATTCACGTGTCAGGACTTCGGCAGTCCGCTCTGCCGGGATGATGGGAGGCGTGGAAGCCTGGCCTTTGTTATTAAATTCCATGTACGATTCTTTGCCTGTTGTAAGAGCTTATGCCGCAGGCAATTTAATCAAATTATTAAAATAACACTACTGTCCGGTAAAAAGCTTATGGATGTTTATCTTGAGAACCTAGCAATC
>CAYFMN010000047.1:31091-39275 GCA_964344185.1 uncultured Nitrospinota bacterium | reverse complement strand
CGGAAAACGATTATAAATCACTTTCTACCTGTCCACTATTCCAGGGGAAGATCATTTTGATTACCTAGATTCTTCGTCGCTTTTTCAAAGCTCCTCAAGAATGACGGGAAGATAAGCTCAGGCATTTAGCAACACGAATTTCAAAAATACCCTTTAATATTATTTCTTTAGATAGGTGGTCGCAGTTCGATAAGCTCACTGTCACATTATTGAAATCGAGGCGAGATCCTGAACAGAACCTAAAGGTTCTGTTCAGGAAGACATGCAGAGTGGGAAATATCGTTTATATTAATAAACGTTTTGAACTTTGAAAGTTTAACAAAAAAACTTTTCAAAAAAATTCTGTGCCATTCTGTGCTTTCTGTGGCTTAAGCCTTTCTTTGCGGCCTTGGCGGCTTTGCGGTTAGAAAAGATTTTTCTTCTAAAACCGTTTGCCATTATAGATATTGCAGACTTCGCACCAACGGTTCGGATTTCCATTTCTCAATCCTTCGCGGAACTCGACAAATTTTGGACTGTTCCAAACTTCTTCAAACGTATTGTCCTTAACATTGCCCACCGAATAGCGTTGCGCTATTTGGCAACACGGGTATACGTTGCCGTCGGATTGAACCTGCACCCATTCAAAAGGTCGGTCGCATTTGAAACCTTCGGGCCACGGTTCTTTGAACTCGTCGACGGCAAACGGATTGACCGTATCTAAATAATCTTCCGGAGGCAAATACCCTATTCCATACTCAAGCGACTTTTCATGAATTTGACTAAAAATTTCTTTCACATATTGAGGGTCGCATGCGTTTAAATGGTTTTTTGAGAAAAGCATTTTTTCTTCAAACCCGCTTCGTTCTTCACTGGAAAAATCGCTGACAATTCCGTTCAAGTGAACAAACAAAACGTGATCGACACCCAGCTCTGCCGCTAAGTCCATTATCTTCGGCAATTCATGAGCGTTGTCTTTCATACACACGGCATTAAAATAAACTATCGGAGTCTTGGAGCCTATTTGGTTTCTATATTTTATAAATTCGCCTATGCACTGCTTCATGGAATCGAAGTCCGACCCTCTGATATCTTCATAGAGATCCTTTGACGCCGCTTCGATAGAAACCATGAGCTTTCCGAGAAGACCCTCATCTAAAATCGCTTTGCGCATTTTTTCGCTCATCAGGTTTCCCGTTGTCACCACTTCGACATTATGGAAACCTCTTTCTTTGATGAAACGCAAAATTCTTAAAATATCTTTCCTTAAAAACGGTTCGCCGAAGTCGCTGAGCAATACTTTTTTAAATCTATCCGCCGAAAACCGAGATAAATATTCTTGAAAATCTTCAAAAGGAATGTCTTTGCTTAAATATTTTTGAGTTCTGGGGCAGTGTCTGCAAAGTAGATTACAGTTTTCCGTAAGCGGTATTTGCAAAGTCGACCAAATATGCGGAGCTTTATACTCCAGCATTCTATATTGCAATCGCCCGGAAACGAGCTGTCCTGTTTGATCGATATGGCTTTTGGTTTGCGCAAAGGTTTTTAAATCCTCCCCTCGCCCTTCTCTTTCCGACAATAAACGTCGGAGAAACCTTTGAATGCGTTTCCACTCCTCAATTCTTAAGACGGGAGTCAGTTCCAGTAATTTGGCTTCCCATTCGCGAATCATCCGCGCTTCGTCTTCAGTGAGGTCGTCGAAATCAAAAAGATCTTGCACCGCGTCTAACGGATTTTTCTCCGCTTTAACGCTTTTTTCCAATACCTGGGTCGTACTCGCTTCTTTCACAAAACTCATAGGTTTGTCCTTTTGTATTTAGCCCTATCTATTCTATCGGAAACCCAAGGAATCAACTTTACCTGTTTTGAACATCGGCTTGTTTTTGGCGAAAGAGGTTTAAGGAATTTGTCTGAACGATTGCCGCGACATTGACGTTGCTAATTTTTTAGGAAGGTTTTAAACTACTTCAACAATTTTGAACCGCTCTATTGGTATTTTATGATCGCTTGTTCAATATGCAAAGAAATGTTTTCTCCCGCAGGGAAAAATCTTGAAAAAGAAGTTTGCCCTAAATGCGTGGAAGCAAACGACAAAAAAACCTCAATGTCCCGGTTGGCTCCTAGATTGGGCCAAAGGCATGCTCTGCCGTTTGATCGAGGAGTGGCTAGAACGATTTCTTACGGAGACAAGGTTGGTAAACAAAAACCTGCGAATACCGGCCCGAAGGCCGATAATCCGAGAGAAACGAAAGTTTCCGACGATAAGAGTTAAGGAAACCTCTAAAAATTCAGACTTGCCAAACGATAGGCAAACCAGTAAAAATGCCAATTATTAAAGGTCCTCTTAAATCCTATTTTCCACAACATTTTTTAAATTTCTTACCGCTGCCGCAAGGGCAAGGTTCGTTCCTACCCACTTTAGGTTTGTCTCTCACGACGGGTCCGGTTTTTTGAGGTTGCGGTTGGGATTTTGGTTCGGATTTTTGAACGGTAGAGTTGAGTTCGTCGTAAAGCCAACGGCCGTCTATTTTTTGAAACTTTGAGTCTTCCCGGAGAACTTTATCTTCTCCATTATCCGTAAAATAGGCGGCAAAACTTACTTCGCCCTCCGTATCTTCGCGTTGCCCTCTCCTGGAACCTAAAATCTCCAGTCTTTTCCAAGTAACCTCCTCGTTTGCAACCAAAGACTCGCGCGATTTCTTTGCAAGGGCGGTTTTTTCCAAATAATCCCACTCTTTAAAAACAAATGCGGAATATCGGGACCTCATTAAATCCTCCGCCGTATCAGGCAGGCAAGTTCCATTAATAAGCATTCCACAGCAATCTGTGTAAGTAGAATTTGAACCGCAAGGACAATCGTTCATATGGCTTAAGAAAAGTTTAGAAATTCAGCGAAATTGGGGATGGAAATGCGCCGAATTTTTATAGTTAAAATACCGCTACATCTCGGTTACATAAAAATATGGAACTTTGAAATCTTCCATAATTGCGGTTTTAATATTTTCATCTTCGGCGGAAAATTTATCCAAAGCGCCTTTGAGCGCCAAAACATCAGGCATAGCTTGATCTAAATGTTCTTTATCGACCAACTTTCCATTAAAAAACTTAACGTACTCGTCAACAAACATATCAACCCATAGGAGACTCTTTTGGATCGATGAATATTCAATCAATCGATTCTTGGATTTCTTAGCAAACTCAATATATTTAAGATATATCTCGATATCAGCCTTGGCCTTACCAGTAGATTCCAACATTGCCACAAGCTCTTCTTTTGTTCTTCCCTTCGATTCCTTAATTAGTTCTTTAGCAACGGCTGTTAATTCCAATCCCTTGGCTGTATCGCAAAGGTGACGCAGACTATGAATCAACTGGTTGTATTTGGCGTCTATCTTCATGCCAATTGGAGAATAGTCTTTAAAGTTTTTTGTCGCTTCCATTCTTCCCCAAAACCCGCCTTCCGTTTGAACCTGGTTTTTCTCTTTTTCGATTTCATCTACCCGGGCGTTGCAGCTATGACTATCGCTAATTGGCCTTTCGGACAAATCTTTTTTGATCGTGGCGTTGGAAACCTCAAACTTAAGGTCGGATTTTTGAATTTCCGGGACGCTCTTAGGTTCAACTTTGGATTTTTTGACTACGACCGGTTTTGGCACATCCATATTTAAAGTCAAAGGCTTATGAGGCTTAACCTCAGACTCTTGACAAGCAGCTAAAAACACGGTTCCAACAATAAATATAAAAATGAAGGAAAAACGATTCCTTTTCAATTCCATGAATAAACTTCCTTAGATTTAAAATTCTATGCGAAAAAATTTTGCTTCAACGAGCAAAACCCTAAAAATCTGATGATTATAAGGAATAGATTATATCCTTTTCAGGGGGAAAGGAAAACGCGAATTTGGAGGGTTTAAGGAATTTGGTTCAAAATATTGATCAAATCCTTGCGACTGTTGATTTTTAATTTCTTATATATCTTTTTCAGGTGGGTTCTAAGGGTGTGAATACTGATATTGAAACTTTGGGCGATTTTTTCTAAATCATATTCCTGCGGCAATTCAATCGCAATTTGGCTTTCCCGTTTCGTCAAACCGCCTTTTTCCAAAAAATTACCTATTCTTTGATTTTTATCGTTATTGAGGTGTTGATTAATTTTCTTGATCTCTTCCAGACTTTCCTTCGCTTCAGGGGATTTATCGATTTCGCTTTGAGCGGGTAAATTTTTGATATCAAGACCCAAAATTTTGCATGCATCCATTAAAGCCGTTTCAAGGGCGGAGCTTTGCTTTTCCAACTTAATTTTTTCTAAACACCGGTCAATCGCGCTTAAAATTTCCAATGGATGAAACGGTTTAATTAAAAAATCATACGCTCCTTCTTCCAAGGCCTTTAGAGCAGTATTTTTTTCAGGATAAGCCGTAATGATAACGCACAGCATACTGGGATATAAATTTTTAAATTCAGCAAGTAAACTAAACCCGGAAGCCTGTCCCAAACGAACGTCGACAAAAGCGATTTGGGGCTGTATCTCTTTTACCTTTTCAATCCCTTCGGCTCTATCCACGGCTATAAAAACGTCATAACCGTAATTATCTAAAACAACTTTCAATGAATGAGCAAAATCCACGTCGTCTTCAATAATTATTATTTTACTTCCCTTAGAATTTCTTTTCGGTGGGTCCATAACAGATCTCAAAAAATCTCTATCGTCTTTATAATTTCCAAATAGGCCCATGATTTTTTAAACTTAAAAAATATGAAACCACTATCCCCCTGTTTAAGTCTAATTATCCCTGGGAAAAAATTAATTTATCGAACAAAACCTATTGGGATAAAAAAACTTAGGCATGGGCTAATAATTTTTTCCATAATTAACATCGATTCAAATAAACCAATTTTCGAACAAACGAAAATAAAATCTAATCAAAAAGAATAGGTTTTCATAGGCCAAAAAGACGCGCAAAAATGGAATATCTAAAGTAAGCGAAAAAACTACGAAAAGACGTCCATGAACAAAACATCAGAGTTTAATTTTTTGAGCGATAAACCATCTCCCCAAATCTTGACAATTACCTCCCATCCTTTTCAGGCCTTATTTTAGAACAAAACCTCGGTTTTATTCAATAATATCCTTTAATTAGCAATTTTCTAAAACCCTAATCGGATAATAATAGATTAGCGTTTACTAGCGTTTTTCGAAAAAAACTAGCCTAAAATTAAGATTTAAATCACGAAACTTTTAGCTACCACTCACCTAAAGTCTGATCTCATTTCATAAGGATCATAGTCATTCGCAACTTCCTATAACTGAAATAGTTACGTTTAACCAGAACGATATTGAGATATTTTCAACCAAAATATTCCGAGACCTGAATTTATATAAGATTTTTTAGGATTACCAAAATAACTGCAAAAATTGGAAATGAGGACAAATTGAACTAAATTTAAACAATTGAGAGGGAAAACGCTTAATTTTACATTCGTTCAATTTCAAGCGTTAGAAATAGATTCGATGGGAAAGCATAAATCAAGATAAAGTTTAGACTGTCCTGCAAATAAATTTAAAACTCTTTTAATCTTCTGGAATAAAGTCGCATTCGTAATTTTCATCATCTACCCAGACGACCTTAATATAATTTGGGAATTTAGTCTCTCGGTCAATTTCGGCAGATTTGACCTGCTCGCAGGTCAGGTTTTCCGCCAAAAGAAAATTCGCTCCTTTCAGATTTGCGCCAGAAAAATCAGCTCCAGCAACATTGGCCTCTTTCAGGTTGGCGTTCGACAGATTAGCTCCGTTAAAATCAGCGTCGACTAAATTCGACTGACAACTTAAATCGACTCCGGAAAGGTTTGCCCCGCAAACAGTCGCTTCGCCCAAATCAACTTTTGCTAAATTAGCCCCTGTGCAATCTGCATTTGTTAAATCGATTGCAAACATATTAGCGCCGCCTAAATTTGCCTCTACCAACGAGCTATCTTCAAAATCGCAACTGCTTAAATCTGCTCCAATAAAAAGGGTTTTATAAAACCTTCCGTCGCTTAAAATAGTTTCGCTTAAATCCACGCCGCATAAATCAACTTTGGACAATTCATAACCATCCATATCTGGAAAATTAATTTTAAAGTTTGAAAGATTTTGAATAATATCTCCCTTTCTTTTTAGGAAATTTTCTTCCGTATTTTCCTTCAAATTCAATAGTTCTTTTTTTAATTCTTCTATAAGAGCTTTCTTTTTTTCAGGGTCCAACCGTTCCATAATCTCTTCCGTTTATTTTCAATGAATTATTTAAAATGACCGACAATCACCCACCGCGCATGTAATTTAAAATTTCTGAAGGTTATTAGCAAGAAGAAAGAAAAAGTGAGGCTTTCAATATCTATTATTAGCATAAAAATTCATTTTGTTTTTATAATCAAGAGTATCAAGTTAATTCAGATGGGTATTGTCGATATCTTGAGTGGTGTCAAAGCTTGGATGTGACGGTTCTTCGGCAAGAATTACCAGAGCTTATAACGGCAACTCGAAACCTTGAAAAAGATATCTCAGAAATAAAGCTAGATTTCGGCCCTGGATATCGCATTTACTACCGCATTTCCGGAAAAACGGGTCTTAATAGGGAGACGTTACACCGTACTTTATCTAGAACAGGCAACCCAACCCTTAAAACACTTCAAAAAATTGTTGATGCGCTTGGGTTAAAGTTGCAGGCTGAGAAAACATAGAACTTACTTTCGCTATTAAAATTATTTACGCCAATCATGGCGTATTTTCTTTCCGTTTTTATAAGGCGTTTCAAGACATTATTTGATTTCTACCCGCTTCTTTCGCTTTGTTTAAAAGCGAGTCGACTTTATTAATACAACTATCGATATCTTGCTCGTCCGAGTTGTATTCAACGACGCCAAAACTCATCGTTATTGAAATTGACTGCTGGTTAAACTCAAAATTGTGTTCTTCTATTTTTACTCGAAGTTTTTCAGCCAGTTTTGCGCCCCCTTCGCATTCGGTTTCCGGCAATAAAGCTAGAAACTCCTGAGCGCCCCATCTACCCACAATATCTTGTTTGCGAGCTACGCTTTTAATAATCTTAGCGGATTCGACAAGCACAAAGTCGCCTGCATCGTGTCCATATTTATCGTTAATTTTTCTAAAGGTATCAATACTGGCCAAAACCAAGCAGAAAGTTTTCTTATTACGTTCAAACCGCAATTTCTCATTGTCTAAACTTTCATTCAATCCCCTACGGTTTGGCATTTCAGTTAAGGGATCGGTTTTTGAAGCCGCCTCCAATTGTTCCTTTAGAATTAATAATTCTTTGATGAGGAGATCTTTCTTTTCCCTGGAGTCTAATATTTCTTCAATCAACACTTCTTTATCTTTAATCGTTTTTCGAAGTTGTAATTGGCTTTTAACTCGCGACACCACTTCTTCCGCCCTAAAGGGTTTGCTTATATAATCGCTTCCTCCCGCGTCAAAACCGCGAATAATATTTTCCGTTTCGTTCATCGACGAAATAAAAATCACGGGAATATTTTTTGTTTCTTCTTGATTTTTTATTCTCCGGCAAGTTTCATAACCGTCAATCCCAGACATAGTGACGTCCAACAAAATCAAATCTGGAAGAGATCCAAATAACATTTTCAGGGCTATTTCTCCCGAAGGAGCTTCCGTAAGCTGGAATCCTTGTTTGTTCAAGGTGTTCTTTAAAATGGTAATATTCGTCGAGGAATCGTCTACAATTAAAACCTTCATTCCTTTTAATTGCGGATCGGGCTCTTGACCCAAAGTTATCGGCTCGGTCTTTTGTATACTTATCGGAACTTCCGTTTGCTTTTCTTCGCCGCCTTCTCCCTCCCCTTCGCCTGAGGAAAAAATTTTATCTAACTCTTCTTTAAACTTTTCGATATTAAACGGTTTTGAAAGATAAGAATTGGCCCCCTTTTCAAAAGCCATGCTTACAAATTTTTCGCTCGTTTCGCCGGTAATGAGCATAAAAGGGAGTTCTTTTATATTGTCGTTATCGTGACTTCTAATTCTTTCCAACAACTCCAATCCATTAAGCGACGACGGCATCCAAAGGTTTGAACTCATAACGTCAAACTTTTTAGATTCCAAAACGTTCAGCGCATCGTATGCGTTGCCAACTTGCTCAATATTTTCCTTGTTAAACCCCAACGCCATTAAAATATCTTTAATGATCATTC
>CAYFMN010000047.1:29858-31081 GCA_964344185.1 uncultured Nitrospinota bacterium | reverse complement strand
CCAGTGTTTTTGAATCATCGACAATCAACATTTTCAGTTCGTTAAATTTTTCATTCTTTATTCCGGTCATAAAAAAACCTTTTAATAAAATTAGGAAAAATAAACTCTTATCAACCTAAATAAATTAGAAAACCAACTGGGGAAATTAAGCGTCGCACATCCACACTCAATCAAATAAATATTCCTAGTAAATCTAATACATTTATAACAAAGTAACAGATTTTTTAAAGAATTTCACTGATTGTGACAAAAGTTTACAATCCAAAAAGATTTCAGTTTATCGCGCTCGTTTAATTCGCTAAAACTAAGGCAATTTGCTACCTTATTTAAATTTACATAGAAACCCAAAAAACAGCGATTTTTAGTTAAAAATTCTGGAACTTTGAAAATATGGTTTTGAATTTCCAAAAATTGAAATACCTTATTAAGCCGATGGCTATTATTTTGGCGTTTGCTTTGACCGCACTGTTCGGAAGCGCTTGCGAACTAAAACTTCCCCCACCCGCCCCAAACCTATTTTACAAATACAACGTTTTAAAAGTTGGTTCTGGACCGGCTTATTTACTTTCTTCTGATTTCAATTTGGACGGCTCTCCCGATCTTTTAAGCGCTAACGGAAACGACCACACAGCCACTCTTTTCCTTGGAAAAGGCGACGGAACGTTTCGCGCCGCCCGCAACTTAAAAGTATTGCCCGAGCCGTCCTTTGCTTCTAGCGGAGACCTAAATGGCGACGGTCTTCCAGATATAGTCTTGAACAGCAAAGGGGCAAACGGTTTATCCATTCTTTTGGGTTCTGGCAACGGAAATTTCAGACCGACCAAAAAGCTCGCCACCGGTCGGGTTCCTTTGACGGCGATATTAGACGACTTCAACAACGATTCCCTGCTGGATATTGCGGTCTCATTAACATTCAATAAACTCGAAATATATATAGGAAACGGCGCAGGTCAATTTAAAAAAGGAAACACCTATCCCACTGGATCGAGGGCTCTTTCCATTGTTTCGGGCGATTTTGACGGAGACAAGTTTAAAGATATTGCAATCGCTGCCAACGGCTCAGGTTCTAGGTCACTGAGAATTCTCAGCGGACATGGAGACGGTTCGTTCTCATTAACGGAAAGATCCGCAAAAGGGAAATCACTTTTTATACTGGCTAAAGAGGACATGGATGGAGACGGCTGGCAAGATTTGGTAGCGGCTTCGGCTCAAGGCGATAATAT
>CAYFMN010000047.1:20591-29848 GCA_964344185.1 uncultured Nitrospinota bacterium | reverse complement strand
TATGTATATGCTCAAGTCGACAAAAGATGGAAAATTTTCTAAACCAATCTCTTTTTCAGCGGGAGGCGGCCCATCCGCCTTAACCATAGGTCAATTTGACAATGACAATCTAAACGACGTTGCGGTGGCCAACTCCAGAAGCAGTTCCTTTTCGGTGATTTTTAGAACTCCAAAGGGAGGTTTTAGACATCCGCCAAGGGATTACATCGTAGAAGGCGGAACGCCTTTGGCTATTACCAGCGCCGACTACAATAAAGACGGGAAAACAGACATTGCAGTGGCCAGCGCGGCAAAAGCTATAGTTGAAATTTATTTAGGCAGGAAGTTTCTTCCCGGAGCCTCTTCTTCGCAGCCAACTAATTAACCCGGAACCAACGAAACGTCCGACAACTTTCTCCACTTATTAAAATAATATTTAACATTGCCGTCTTTTGTAGGATATATTTTTTTGTAGGTTTCCCGCCCCTTCTCATCGCGCTCAACAATAACGATCTTCTTATCCAGCAACAAAGTTGATTTGCCAACAAATAAAAACGTGTAGGGTTGGTCCTCGGCAATTAATTTATGCAAAGCGTGAGTCAATTTTATCTGCTGGCTTTTATCGTACTCCCGCCTGATACGAATTATTAAACGGTCCGCTTCTTTATTTTTATAACCTACAAAGTTTAATTGTCTTGGGTTCGTTTGACTGGAGTGCCAAATTTGATATTGATCGGGATCGACGCCAACGCTCCAGCCAAGCACCAAAGCATCAAACTTGCCAGGATTCACAAAGTCCTTCAAAAACACGGCCCATTCAAAAAGTTGAGTAGTGCATTTAACGCCTATTTTCTTCCAATTGTTTTGGGCGATGGTTAAAATATTTTTTCGCACAGAATTGCCGTTATTTGAAATAAGATTAAACTCAAAAACTTTTCCGTCTTTTTCCAGATAACCGTCTTTGTTTTTCTTCCATCCCAATTTTTCAAAAATTTTTAAAGCGCCCTCTGGATCGTAAGGCAAAGGTTGAATTGAGCGGTCATACCAATTTGTATTCTTTGCAAAGGGTCCGGTCACCCTTTCCCCTTCTCCATAAAGTATGTACTTGATTATTTCATCGACGTTAATCGCCATTCCCAAGGCGGTTCGAATTTCTTTAGATTGAAAAAGAGGGTTGCGTAAGTTATAACCAATATAGCTGTAGGAGTTGCCAACGCTGGAAACCCAGTGAAACTTTTCTTGTTTCTTAAACCTTGCCACTTGGTGAGGCTCCGCTTTGTAGTAATCAACTGCCGCCGAGTAAAACTCCATTTCCTGCGTCAATGTATCCGGAATAATCCTCAAAACAAATTCGTCGTACTCCGCCGGTCTTTCCCAATAGTCGCCATTTCTTTTTAGACGGATTAGTTCGTCGCCGCGCCACTCTTTAAACATAAACGGACCGGTTCCAATCGGGTTGCGATTAAAAGAACTGTCGCGCATGGAAATTTTTTCCGGCGTTCCTTCTCCGCTAAATTCTTTTTGCAACGCCTGCTTGTTAAGCAAATGTTCAGGCAAAATCCCCATAGCCCAGGAATTTAACGCCGAAGAGAATAATCGTTTATAAACAAACTTAATCTTGTACTTTCCTAAAACTTTAGCCTGCTTTATGGGTTCGTAATCTGATCTTCTGGGAGAAATGTTTATAGGGTCCATTATGGCTTGATACGTAAACAAAACGTCGCCTGAGTCAAGTTCCGTTCCATCGTGAAACTTTATTCCTTGTTTCAAATCAAAAACAATCACCGGGTTATGTTCGGCAACTTGCAATAAACTTTCTAGCTTTTCTTTTGGGAAATGCTTTGCATTTTTGTTTTCAAACTTTATAAACTTGGTATAAGAGAAATCTTCCTTATAACTTTTCCCTACGATCTCCCAAACAGGCTTAAAAAAATCTTGATCTACTTTTTTCAAAGTAAATTTAAGTCTGGAGGGCATATCAATTGAATAAGAAACTTTTGACGGAGGGTCTTCTTTATCTTTTGACTTAACGGTAATCTCCCCCGTTTTTTTCTTATCTTGCAAAATTTCAATTTTTTGAATATTTTCCGACCACTTTCTATTGTTTTCCAACTTACTGAGAATGAATGATCGCCAGGCTTCTGCGTTATCAAGTCTTTTCCCATTAAACTCGGAATCAAAGTCCAGGACTAAAAAAGCCTCCTCATATTCATTCCAGCTTTTTGCCAATCTGGGCCGGTAATTTAGATTGTCGTCTAAATCGATCAACCCATCAAAAACCAGTTCATTTATCTGACTGCTTGCGGAGTCTGCGCTCAAAATAGGGTTTAAAATCTCTGCGTCTCCAATGGAGCCTTGGATATACCGCAATAACCTGTTTGGATTTTTTTTGGCCTGCCCATCGTAAGTTGGAGCCCAAAGCAATGATTGAAATAAAAACAGGGCGACTCCAATGGGAGTAAAAATAAGAAAACGCTTTGTAATCATTAGGATTTTTTGTTAAAAAATTTACCTGGAAAATTCTATGATTTACTATATTATAATTTTTAGGGGATTGACGACCTGTTTCGAACAATTAAGCGTAAAATTTTTCTTGACTTAAATATTAATTGTACGTTATAGGTTTGATCTAAGGGGGGTTAATTCCCCAAGTAATTTATTAGCAGCGAGCGATCAGATAACTTCCTCGCCCGTTTCTATCTTATATGAGAAAATGACATGTCCTCAACCGGGGCAGATTTCGAATCGAATTAATATTCTCTTTAAGGGAGCGATTTCCCAAGATAGGAATTTTTTTTAAACCCTTCGTTATGAGGTAAATCTCTTATGGCGACAATTATCACCGATGAATGTATTAACTGTGGAGTATGCGAGCCAGAATGTCCTAACGCCGCTATTTCTGAAGGCGAAGATTACTATGTAATCGAACCTGATCTTTGTACGGAATGTGTTGGCTTTCATGGCGAAGAAGCTTGCCAGGAAGTTTGCCCAGTTGACTGTTGTATTCCGGACGAAGACAATAGGGAAACGGAAGAAGAGCTCCTCGAAAAAGCTCAAAAAATTCACCCAGACGACAGTTTTCCAGCGTTGGATGAATTAACAAACGAAACCTCCCTATTCAGAAATCCAGATAGGAAAAACGCAAATTTATAATCAGACAAAACCCGAACTAATTTTTTTTAGTTCGGGTTTTGCTGGTTTTTTTTTGCTTTTTCATTTTCTTCACTTTCCTTGAAGTCCATCACAAGGCCTCACACAAGGCTTTCCGAAGAAAATATTTACAAAGCTTGACAAATTTTCGGATTCGATCAACAATATCAACCGTATCCGATATTTTATATATTGCGGGGTGGAGCAGTCTGGTAGCTCGTTGGGCTCATAACCCAAAGGTCGTAGGTTCGAATCCTGCCCCCGCTACCAATTAAAACGACGACTTAGGGAAATAAATCCTTAAGTCTTTTTTGTTTTTAGACTTTATTTGCCATCCCCTTGCCATCTTTAGCAAAATCCCCTTCTTTAATTTTTATCTACTTTAGACAACCGTTTAAAATATAGCCTTCATCACTACGGTCCGTTAAAAATTTGAGACTGTTTTCTACCGCAAAAGCGTCCTTCGGCTTCTTTGAGGACAGGCACCGCCCATTCATTGAAAAAGAAACTTGGGAGTTCTGCGCCGCCCCCTCCGCGTGTCATCTTGAAGCGATACGCTTCAATAGAGCTTATGCTTGTATGATTCAAAAAGTAACGTTAATACGAAAACACGTAGCATTCTTTTTACCAAAGAGAGCGTAGCGAACGTAGGTAAAAAGAATGTAAACTAAATGAGTTTGTTGTCGGGACATGATAGATCGTTTTGTGCTTGGGTTTGTAAACCCGTGGCTCAGCTTGGGTCGTCATGTCCATTCTCTGATTAACCCGAACGGTTGCCTGGGCTTTAAGCCCGAATCTACAAGACTGGGAGACAGAGCTATGAAAACAGGCCCCTCAAAACTTTTTATTGGCATTGATATTAGTAAAGATCGTTTGGATATCGCCGACGATCCTCATTCTGAAGTTTGGTCGGAATCTAATGACGATGCTGGCGTTTCTTCACTTATCGAAAAATTAACCTCTCTTAACCCATGCTTGATTGTCATGGAAGCGACGGGAGGTCTTGAAACGTTGCTATATTCGTCCTTAGTAAGCGCAGGTCTTCCTGCGGTTGTGGTCAATCCTCGGCAAGCGCGTGATTTTAGGAAAGCTCTTGGTAAGTTAGCCAAGACAGATGCCATTGACGCTTGAGTGTTAGCCCGCTTTGGCTCTTTGATGCGCCCTGAAATTCGCCCTATTAAAGACGAACAAACTCGAGAGCTAGCGGCGTTAGTGGCTCGTCGTCGCCAATTACTTGGTATGAGAACTGCGGAAAAAACACGTTTAAGACAAGCGGAAAAATGGACCAAAAAAAATATTAAAGCTCTCGTTAAAGTCTTTGATAAACATCTCTCAAAACTGGAAAAGGAAATAGCTAATAACGTTAAAAATACTCCTGGTTGGAGAAAAAAAGATGAAATCATAACGAGCGTTCCTGGAGCAGGTCCTAACTTATCGCACCATCTTTTAGCAAATCTTCCTGAACTAGGAAAACTAAACGGGAAAGAAATAGCGGCCTTGGTTGGAGTCGCTCCATTAAATCGTGACAGCGGAAAGTTTCGAGGAACACGAATGATTTGGGGAGGGCGAGTTCAAGTACGCTCCGCTCTCTACATGTCAGCCTTATCGGCATCTAAATACAATCCTAGTATTAAACTATTTTACAAACGGCTTATTGAAAAAGGAAAAAAGCCTAAAGTCGCGCTCACTGCTTGTATGAGAAAACTTTTAACTATCCTAAACGCTATGGTTAAAAATAATACGACTTGGGATCAAAACTATTCCACAACGCTTGACTTTAATCACGGTTGCTGAGCCTGCCGAAGTACTCAGCGCAGACTGCGTATCGGTGAAAGATCTCGCCTCGACCTAATAAAAAAACTCATTAAAAGTTAGTATTCAGTTTCATAGTTTAATTTTTTTGCTTTTGGAGCTTACGGTTTAAAATCGGATTTGCCTTACACAAACCGTCATGTCTCGCTAATTTGTTCGCCATTATTTGCATGAATTTTAAATTATATTTCTTGCAAATAATTTTATTTTCCGCTATATT
Source organism: uncultured Nitrospinota bacterium (assembly GCA_964344185.1). Lineage (GTDB taxonomy): Bacteria > Nitrospinota > Nitrospinia > Nitrospinales > JAJDAT01 > JAJDAT01. The sequence goes on along the minus strand of CAYFMN010000047.1, from coordinate 24,687 downwards.
CGAAATGAAATCAGAGGTTAGGGAAACTCTAAAAACTCAGATTTGCCAGGAGCCTAGCCCTAAAATTCAAGAGCTAGGCGATAGCAAACCAGTAAAAATGTCAATTATTAGAGGTCCCTTTAAATATCATGCCTAAATTGGATGAAATTAAAAAACATTTACGTCCCGGACAGATCTATCGGCGAGCCGACTTAGCAAAATGGTCGAATGCCGTAGACCGGCATTTACGTCAGTTGCAAGAGGAAAAAACGCTCGCCAAACTTTCTGGCGGCCTTTATTATTGCCCGAAGAAAACGGCTTTTGGCGACGCCCCGGCAGAAGATGAAAAACTGGTTAAAGCCTTTTTAAAAGACAACCGCTTTCTTCTAACTTCGCCCAATGCCTATAACGCCCTTGGAGTAGGCACAACCCAACTCTACAACGAAACAATAGTTTATAATCATAAGCGGCATGGTCGATTTAAGATCGGTCGACGCATGTTTAATTTTCGACTTAAACCGCATTTCCCAAAATCTCTCACTAAAGAATTCTTGCTTGTGGATTTGGTCAATAACTTGGACCAGCTAGCCGAAGATCAAACCGAACTGTTGGACCGAGTTAAGAAAAAAGCGTCGTCATCCGATCCAAAAATCCTCGCTAAGACAGTGCGCTTGTATGGCGGAGTTCGCGCCAGGAAAGTCTTTTTGGCCTAAACCCAGGAGATACTACTTTATTAATCCGATAGTCAAAAGCAAGACACGCAATTCCGCCAAAGCTTGTTTAATGGCGGAATCTAAGCGTCAATGCGTCAGGTATTTAATCAGACCCGTAAAAAATCATGTCTCCGGATTACTTACATAACCACAAAGAATTTTCCGATCTGATCCGCATTGTCGGCAGGGAGAACTCTATTGAACCAGCTCTTGTGGAAAAAGATTATTGGATTATGCACTGTCTATACGGATTACAAAAAATGGGAATGTCCTTTCAATTAAAAGGCGGTACATCGCTTTCGAAAGGGTATGGCATCATCGACCGTTTTTCTGAAGACATTGATATCCGTCTAGAACCGCCCGCCGACATGAATGTGAAAACAGGGCGTAACCACAACAAAAAAGCGCATTGCGAAAGCCGAAAAAAATTTTACGATTGGCTCGCCACAAAAATAAAAATTGACGGAATCGAAAATGTTTCCAGGGATGAAACCTTTGACGACGCAAAATTTCGTAGCGGCGGCATTCGTTTAAATTACAAAAGTAAAGTAGGGCCTCTCGCTGGCATGAAAGATGGCGTATTACTTGAACTCGGCTTTGACGATGTAACTCCAAACACGCCAATGGATATCAGTTCGTGGGCTTATGATTTTGCTGTGGATAAAGTGGAAACCATCGATAACAGGACCAAAGACGTAGCCTGTTACCATCCCGGTTATACGCTAGTGGAAAAACTACAAACAATTTCAACAAAATACCGAAGACAACAGGAAAGCGGCTCATTCCCGATTAATTTTATGCGACATTATTATGACGTGTATTGCTTATTGGAACAGCCGGAAATCCAGGAGTTCATAGGAACTTATGAATATAAAAAACATAAAAAAAAGCGTTTTCGATCAGGCGATAATCCTTCGATTAAAGAAAACGAAGCTTTTATATTGAGCGATATGAAAACGCGAAAGGATTTTGAAAAAGCATATCAAGACACTCGCGCCTTGTATTATAAAGATCAACCTGAATTAGATTTGATTTTAAAAAAAATCCAGAAATTAGCGCATAGCCTCTAAATTTTATAACCAACTAATTAGTTTTCATTTTTCCTTCTTCAACATTTCCCCCTCATTAGAGGACCAACATATTACATTCGGATTCGTTTTTTTATGAATCCTAGCGATAGTTTCAAGACTCGGAAGGGAAATATTATTTTCTACCTGGGAAAGGGGGCCAATTGTGGCCCTTGTTATTTTGTCTACTTGAGACAAAGTTAAATCTTGGGACTTGCGCCATTTCTTTAGTCTTGGGCCTAACTTTGGTAATGTTCTAGAGTTTCTTTTGGTGGGCATTTTAAATTTTAATAAGTTTAGAACCCATTTATTTTTCTTATTCCAACAAACGAGGATATTCAAAAGGAGTTTCCTGAAAATTACCAAGGAAATCGCCATGCAGCACCCAATTATTTTGATCTTGTGAAACAGCCGCAAACGTATACAAACCTGCTAATTTTAAACTTGGAATATTCAAGGTGCCAACATCTAAATGAAACGTTCTATTTAAGTGAATAGCCACAATCAACCTACTTGAATTCGGGTATTTTTTAAGCCTAGATATAATATCGTCAAGTCTAGCAAAAGGATTTAAATGCTCAGGCACAAGTTCTTTTAATTGCACCGACGCGTAATTTAACTCCCCCTCCTTTTCCCAGCACGCCACAAAATCGTAATCGGATGATTCCGTAAGTGAAAAAAATACCTTTTTCCCCATATATTTACTTACCCCTATGCAAAAAAGGGCGGCTTCTCTGCCTTCACGAAATTTCTTTTGCTTATTAGTTCTTAAATTTCGAATCCTTGGGTCCATTGGCATCTCAGCAAACTTAATTTCTATTTTCTTCAATTCTCTTAAAACATATTCAGGATCAAGATATTTAAGTTCTCCCCACTCTCTTAAAATTATTTCGTCCATATTTTATTCACATCAAGTCTAAAGTTCTCTCATATCCTTTGTCAGCTCCAATATAAGCAATCGTCCTATATAGCTTCCAGTTGATACATATCGGGAAGCACTAACTCTTCAACTATTACTTTTTAAGGTTTAATTTCGTTTTTTGGCACTTGCCAATTCTTCCCAAATTAATTTTTATTCATTATCTTCTTCATCATCCTTTAACCAATAATCTAATCTTCGGAAATTTAGATTCTCAGCGTAATACTTTAAGTCCTCCAGGATTTCTCCATATTCAGCCTTAAATTCACTTCTTTTGTTTTCTGGAAGAATTTCAGTATCATTTATTAAATTTTCAATGTTACCTAACACTTCCCTATAATCACGAGCACCATATTGACTTCGAATTTTCGTTATCTTATTTCCATTCTCCTGGAGCTTTTTATGGAAACTATTATAAGTAACCTGATCTTCAACTGAAATTGATTGCTTGATTTTACTCATTTCTTCTCTTATTTGCTTTTCTATCTCATATTTGTTTTTTACTAAATAATCCAGAATTGGCACTGATTGATCACGCATATTAAAATTATGAATTTCCACTATCGCATCATTTATCGCTTCTTCTGAAAAATTATTTTTTCTTAAACCTTGTCTGAAAAATATCGTAATTTCATTAATTTCTTTTCTGGTTAAGTGAGAGCTTGTTCTACCCAAACGAGGAGCAATCTTGCATATAAATTTAGCTAATGCCAATTCAAGGTCTTTCAAATCATTGATAAGTGCCTCCGCCTCTTCCATTTTGTCTTCCCATAACTCTCCTTCAAACCCAAACCCCTTAAACTTCTTAAATTTAGATAAAAATGAAAATGTTAAACATAAAATTCCAATTCCATAAATTAATCCTGCACTTTTAATTTTTTCTTGGAGAGCTAACTTTGTCCCAAAATAAATTAGTATTAATGCCACAATAAAGAGGATTAATTGGCCGAATGGAAATTTTTTATTATCAGAATTCTCTATCATTTTTTTGCTCTCCATCTTCACCAAATAATAAATCGACCCTTTAAAACACCTAAGACGTTTACCCAAAATAGTCTCTTTTGACGATCTATCTTTATTTTCCGCGACGGTTAAAATCTCTTCTTTTCTATTAATAGACTAGTTGGAGAAAAAATAGAAATAAAGCCAAATTTAGGTAAAAAAAGGTTGTTGAAAGCTAGAACTTTCCCATCAAGAACTATCTTATTCTAGCAGTTATTTTTGTAAGTAAGAGAAGAAGAGATAAAACGATGGAAGAGAGGATGGGGTTCCACTAGAAGCCGCTAGATTCAACCGTTCAACTTTGCGCTAGAATCGTTATTCAAAAAACAGCATTTTGGCATAACATGCTTTAAGATCTTAGTCAAAATGCTATAATAACCATTATGATCTGTTAAAGGTCGCCAAACCACTAACCC
>CAYFMN010000047.1:0-20581 GCA_964344185.1 uncultured Nitrospinota bacterium | reverse complement strand
TAGAATTATCATGAGTAAAATTGAAAAATCCTTGGATGCGCTTATCTCTGAAAAAGTAAACTCTGGTTCCTGTCCTTCAAACATCGAAGCGGAGGAAGAAATCGCCGCAAATCTTGTAGAACGCGAACTCGATAGAAAAATCGCCAGAGGCAGGCAAGAGATTAAAGCAGGAAACTCCACTCCCGTAAACGAAAAAACCACCACAGAACTTGTAAATCGCCTCGCAAAAAAAATAATACCTAATGCAGAATAGTGGAACTTTACACTGTTATTATGGCCAAATCTGTCGAAGACGATTTGGAAGAAATTGCTCGTTTTATTGCCGAAGACAATCCTTACAAAGCTCTAAGCTTCATCAATGAAATTTTACGCGAAGCTGAGTCTGCTCTTAGTTTATTCCCTACCAAATTCAAACAATACAAAGGGTGTTACATGTGGCCCTACAAAGGCTACCTAATATTTTACGACGTAAACCATGAATCAAAAACAGCGCAAATCCTACTTATTACTCATTCTGCACAGTTTAATAAATACAAACATCTCATTGACCTCCAACAATAACAAACCCGCAGAAACAAACTCTGTTCTCCATTAATCCAGTAAGACGAGTACATTAGGTTATTATTATGGTCAGACTTTTTGGACTTCAAAGAACAGTAATCCGTGATCTGAGAATTTCTTAATCCAACTTTTTTTCTCGGCTTCGGTAGTAAGTTTTGGCCAACCTCTTACATCGACATCGGCTCCAGAAAATTGCGTGAACTCCAGATGATCCGCCGCAACAACATGGTCGAGGTTACTCGGTTTATATTTATTACTTGTTTCGCTTTTCCAGGTGGCTGGTTTATTTTTGGCGAGTACTCGCATTTTCTTTCTCTTTGCTCTTCGTTCAAGCTCTTTGATTTCTTCTTCGCCGCTAATGTCTTTTTCTTTGCCAATATAATCGAACCCCATAGTGTTTAAATCGCCCAAGAAGATGAAATTAGAAGCGCCTCCAGCGGCTTTATCAAGACTCTTTTTAAAACTCAAGGCTCGTAAAATCATGTCGTCTCGAATGCCAAACCCTTTCGGGTCCGGAAAACTTTTTAGATGAAGAAATAGCAATGGATAAAATTTTTCATCTATTAAGAGGGTAACAAGCACTCCGGGCCGTAATCCTGCCTGGCCTGATTTAAAATCTGTTTTTTGAGTGACAAAAGCGTCAAACTTATTTTTAATCCCGATTAATATCTCTTGAGTTTGGGGACCTTCCGTGATGTGAAAAGTATAGTTTGGCATCTTTTCCACTACGGATCGAAAGATTACGGAACTTTTCACCTCGTAGATACTTATGATGTCGGCTTTTTGTTCGGAAATCAGGTCTATGATGGGTCCAATAGATTTTTTAGGAGTTTTGTTTTTACTGCTGGTTGGAGCTCCAAAATGTTTTACATTCCAGGATAATACTGAAAAAGCCTTTGCCATTTTTGCCTCCCCATATAAATAATTTTTTGCATACAATAATTACTAGATTACCATATTCAACATTCATATAAAAACGGGATAATCCAGGGAAGCTATTTTTATAGGAATCAAAACCGTTTCCCGGTTTGTGCGCAACCAATCAACGCTCAACAAGCTTCCTTTAAAGTCAATCTAATAATTGACAGATTTCTTCTGCCAAATTATTTACTTAAACTTGATTTTAATCACGGTTGCTGAACGAAGCCGAAGGAAAGGATTTAGGCAATCAAAACCACTAAGAGGAAGAAATTTATTTTATCGAGGCGAGATTCTTCTTCCCTTCGTTCATCAGAATGACACGCGGAGTGGGTTCGGTTGGACAGGCTGACAATCGTTTTAACCTTTAAAAGTTAGACCAGAAACCTTTTCAAAAAAATTCTGTGTCTTTCGGAGCTTGTGCTGAGCTTACCGAAGTATCTTCTGCGGCCTGTTTTTGTCTTTCTTTGCGCCCGGAGTTTATCCTGAGCTTGCCGAAGAACGTCTCTGCGGTTATAAAGAAGGAAGGGGATTTATTAAATCGAGGCGAGATTCTTCTTCCCTTCGGTCATCAGAATGACATGCGGAGTGGGTTAGGTTGGACAGGCTGACAATCGTTTTGGCCTCTAAAAGTTAGACCAGAAACCTTTTCAAGGGAGTCGTCCAAATTCCAAAATTTTTAGGAATTATTTTTGTGCGAAAGGGATGAGGATATAAAGTGTTGGAATAGAGGATGGGGTTCCATTGGGGAGGATTTAAACTCTGGGTGAAACTGTCCGGCCAAGAACCAGGGATGATCCTCAATTTCCACGATTTCGACCAAATTTCCATTGGGTGAAATTCCGCTAATCTTTAGACCGGCGTCTTCTAACGGCAATCGATACTTGTTATTAAACTCATAGCGGTGGCGATGCCTTTCATAAACTTCCGTCTTCCCATAGGCTTCGTAAGCGAACGAGTTTTTCCTTAGCTGGCAGGGATATTCTCCCAGTCTCATCGTGCCGCCTTTATTGCCTTTGGCGTCCTGGTCGGGCAATAAATCAATAATAAGATACGGCGAATTTGAGGTAATCTCGGCGCTATGCGCGTTCTTCAAATTCACAACGCTGCGCGCATATTCAATAACGGCGCAATGCATCCCCAGGCAAATGCCAAAAAAAGGAACCTTGTTCACGCGAGCATAATTAACGGCTCTAATTTTTCCTTCAATGCCTCTGTCTCCAAAACCTCCAGGCACCAATACGCCGCTGCTATTTTTAAACACGTCAAAACCGTTTTCATTGTTTTCCAACAACTCCGCGTCAACCCAATTGAAATTAACTTTTGCGTTGTTGCCAAAACCGCCATGATAAAGGGCTTCAACCAGGCTTTTGTACGATTCTTTTAAATCTAAATATTTGCCGACAATCGCAATCTCAACTTCTTTCTTTGGCTTTTGAATTCTAACGTTGATTTCTTGCCATTTGGAAAGGTCGGGGGTTTTACCCTTAATTCCAAACTTACGCACTATGATTTTATCCAGTTCTTCTTTATGAAACGCCAAAGGAACCTGATAGATTGAGTCCACATCCTGCGCCGTAATAACTGAATCCGCTTCAACGCTGCAAAACAAAGCGATTTTGCGTTTAATCTCTTTTGAAAGCTTTTGTTCCGTTCGGCAAAGTAATATATCAGGTTGAATGCCAATCTCTCTTAACTTTTGAACGCTATGCTGAGTGGGTTTAGTTTTTACCTCGCCTGCGGTCTTAATATAAGGAACTAAAGTTAAATGAACGTAAATAACATTTTTTGAATTTATATCGAATCGAAATTGCCTGATCGCTTCTAAAAAAGGCAAACTCTCGATATCGCCAACGGTCCCGCCAACTTCGCAAATAACAACGTCAACGCCTTCTGAAACCAGCAAAATTCGTTTTTTAATTTCGTCCGTAATATGCGGAATAACCTGAACCGTCTTACCAAGAAATTCACCCTTTCTTTCTTTTTGGATGACATCGTGATAAATCTTTCCGGCGGTAACATTATTGGTTTTACGCATCTGCGCGTGAGTAAAGCGTTCGTAATGACCTAAATCAAGGTCTGTCTCCGCTCCATCGTCGGTTACGTAAACCTCGCCGTGTTGAAGAGGGTTCATTGTCCCAGGGTCTACATTGATATAGGGATCTAACTTCATCAAAGTTACTTTGAGTCCATAGCTTTCCAGCAAAGCCCCTATTGAGGCTGCCGCGATCCCCTTTCCCAGGGATGATAGAACTCCACCCGTTACGAAAATGAATTTAACTTTGCTTTTATTATTTTTCTTTTTCAAAGGAATCTCCTAAAGGAACTTTGAAACCCAAAAGAACTTATAAAACCATGATAAGGGAATCTCTAAAAATTCAGATTTGCCAGGAGCCTGGCCCTTAAATTCAAGGGCCAAGCGATAGCAAACCAGTAAAAATGCCAATTATTAGAGGTCCTTATAAATTCTTTTAAGTTCGCCGTTCCCAAATACCTCAATTAATCCGCTCAACCTGGTTCAACAACGCTTCAACTTTAGCTATATCTTCTTTGCAATCCACTCCGATCGATCCCAATATTGTTTCTACAACATAAATAGGCGCTCCATTTTCTAAAATTCTCAATTGCTCCAACTTTTCCATTTTTTCCAGATACGACTCTGGCATTTTTGTATATTCCATTAAAAAGTTTTTTTTAAACCCATAGGCTCCAATATGTTTATAAAAAACTTTATCGCTATCGGTTCCCCTTGAAAAAAACCGTTCGCCGTTTTTCCATTCGTCTCTTAAATAAGGAATTGGGGATCTCGAAAAGTAAAGCGCAAACCCCGTCTTTGTGGATGTAACCTTAACTACATTAGGATCTAATACTTCTTCATTATCTAAAATTTTGGATTTTAAGGTCGTGACTTTTATAGACTCGTCTTTTAAAAAAGGTTTAACTAACAAATCGATGTTTGCCGAAGGTATGAGCGGCTCGTCGCCTTGAACATTTATAACAATATCACAATCCAGGTCTTTTGCGGCCTCTGCAATTCTATCTGTTCCCGAAACATGGTCGCTCGAAGTTAAAACTGCATGGCCTCCAAAACCTTGAACGGCATTCAAAATTCTTTGATCGTCCGTCGCCACGATGACTTGCGAAATCAACTCGGCGTTTTGAGCGCGTTCGACAACCCACTGGATCATTGGTTTTCCGCTAATCTTTTCCAAAGGTTTTCCTGGAAAACGGGTCGATCCCCATCGCGCCGGAATAATAACAACCGCCTTCGATTCAGTAGGCATGTTTGTTTATAAGTCCCTTCCAAAAGGTCATCGCCATAATTTTTATATCGAACCAAAACGACCAATGTTTGATGTAATACAAATCATACTCAATTCTTTTTTCGAGAGACGTATTCCCTCTCCACCCATTCACCTGCGCCCACCCAGTTAGACCGGCTTTCATTTTCAGGCGCAACATATAGGATGGTATAGACTTCTTAAAGTTCTCCACAAAATGGGGTCGTTCAGGCCGTGGTCCCACCAAACTCATTTCGCCTTTGAGGATATTAAACAACTGCGGTAATTCATCCAGGCTGGTCTTCCTTAAGATATTTCCTATCCGCGTTTTCCTATCATCGTCTGCGCTGGCCCAAACAGGACCGGATTTTTGCTCGGCGTCTTCGCGCATCGATCTAAATTTCATCATGGAAAAAACCTGCCCGTCCAGTCCTACCCGTTCCTGGCGGTAAATTATTTTTCCTTTCGACTCCAAGCGAATCAACAGCGCAATAAGAGCCATAAACGGACTAAGCGCAATCAAACCTATACCGGCGCACACAATATCCGTAGTTCGTTTTACAACGATGTTCCAGCCATAAAGCGGAGTGCCGGTTAAGTTGACTATGGGCAATCCGTCGAAATCTTCAATACCTGAAGATAAATTCATAAACTTCATCAAATCAGGCACAACTTGAATATCGACTTTTTCTTCGCGCAAATCTTTTAAAACATCCTCCAAATATTCTGGAGCGTTGAGAGGTAGAGCAATGAACAGTTGGTCTATTTTGCGTTCCTCTAAAAACCGGGGAACTTCCTTAACGTTGCCAAGGACTTCATAATTTCCAAGTACTTTTCCGACCTCTTCTGGGATATGACTTAAAAAACCAACTACCTTAAATCCAATCTCCGGGTGCAAATCGATTTTGTCCGCAACGGATTTTCCCAAATCGCCGGTACCTACGATCAATACTTGCCGAAGGTTGATCCCCTTCTTCCGCATTTGCATTAACCCTTGCCTTAAAAGCGCATGAGTAACAATCATCAATATCGAAACGACCGCCCAAAAAATAATTACCATTAACCGCGAATAAGAAACTCCGCGATAGAAGAAAGAAACCGCCGTCAGCATTAAAACCGAAACCGAAGCGACCTTTAGTATTGAAAAATATTCAAACGAAGGAGATTTACCCCTAAGAGGCTCATAAAGGTTGAACCATTTTATGTTCAAAGAAAAAATGATCCAGACAGGAATCACCGTCAACAAGTAAACCTTGAACGGAGGAACTCCCTGGGGAGAAGAAAAAATCCCCCATTGAAAGCGAATTGAATAGGCGCCTACCCAGGAAACAAAGACAATTAAACTATCGGAAATAAAAAGGATGGAAGCAAAAAATTGACCGTATTTTTTCAACATTGCAGAAACTTGTGGAGAGTAATTTCAGCTTGAATCTGGCGCCTAAAAATATCGGTATCGAAATTTAATGCGTTTTCACGAGCGGCTTTGGGGCTAAAAGAATCTTCAATAGACTTAAAATGTTTAACTGCGGAAATCAATCCAGCCACCGTTTGTTCTGCAAAAAAGATTCCAGTTGGTCGTTCGGTCGCTTCCTTTGGAATGTTGTATTCGGGTTTCCAAGTGGAACTGTCGGGAATTACCGTTTCCAAAGCTCCGCCTTTGCCATAGGCAATTACAGGTCTACCCATAGCTTGAGCTTCAAGAGGCGTTATTCCAAAGTCCTCTTCGCCAGGAAAAATAAAGGCTCGACAACGGGCATAGTAGGATCGAATAGAACGGTCTGGCAACCAACCTAAGAACTCGATATTGGGCCCGGCCAATCGCTTTAACTTAAAGCTGTCTTGACCTTCGCCGATGATTTTCAAAGGATACCCCAATTTATTAAACGCTTCAACAGCTAAATCAAGCCGTTTATAGGGCGCAAAGGCGGATACCATCAGAAAAAAGTCTTTTGGCTTTTCTCCTGTAGGAGAATAGAAATCAGTGTCAACCGGCGGATAAATTACCTTGGCCTCGCGTTTATAATACTTTTCGATCCTCTTCCTAACATGTTCCGATATTGCGTAAAATTTATCGACTCGTCGGCTCGATCTCACGTCCCAACGTCGCAATATCGGAACCATATACGGCATCACTTTTGCCGCTAAAGAGCCTGCATTATCGCCTCCGAAATATTGGTCATATTGGTCCCATATATAACGCATAGGCGTGTAGCAATAACATAAATGGGTGGCGCCGCTTTTTTTCAAAATACCTTTAGCTACGCAATGACTGCTGCTAAGAATCAGGTCGTATTCTCTAAGATCCAGAAATTCCGCCGCCAGAGGCATTATAGGAAGGTAATATCGGTACTTCTCCTTCGCAAACGGCAAGTACTGTAGAAAAGACGTTTTAGGGCGCATCTTTTCAATCACGGGCGAAACGCTGCCCGGAATATATACAAGAGTAAAAAGATCGGCCTCCGGCAGCAAACGGCAGAAAACTTCCAAGCATTTTTCACCGCCACGCATACCGGTTAACCAGTCGTGGATTAATGCGATTTTCATGGGTGGTTGGTTCGGAATCGCCGACGCCAAAATGACATGCGGCTTAAAATAATTGAACGGGACGAGGACGCCGTCCCGTTCAATTTAAAAGGAAGGTATTGTACGCGTTTATTGGATTTGGCTCAATTCCTTTTCGATTTTTGCTCTAACTTCTGCGGTAGGGTTGCTGCGCAAAGCGGATTGCAAAATATCTAAAGCCCGGCTCGATTCGCCCTTTTTATGATAACTCACGCCAAGCATATACCGTGAATCATGAACCTTATTGCCGCGAGGAAACTTGTCCAAAACCGTTTCAAAATGTTTAATAGCGTCGTCAAACATTTCCAATTTAACGAAATTGCTTCCAATCCAATAATGAATATTATCCTGATAGCTATGCGGCGGATTCATAACCGCTAAATTTTGAAAAAGAAGAATCGACTCGTCATACTGGCCTCCTCGATAAGCGGATAAAGCTTGATCGTATTTCATTTTAAAGCTATGGGGAATTCCGCCGCTCTTTTTATGCTTCATTCCGCCGCTATGAGAAGACCGCGCCATCCTTTGAGAGTTGGAATGGCTTTTCATTTTTAACATCGCCAACTCTTCTTTAAGCTGAGCCATTTGCAATTTAAGTTCGTTTACTTCCGGCTCTAAAAAATCTGCTTTTTGAGAAATATTCCCCAAGTTACCTTGTAACTGTTCTTGCGTCGCCGAAATCTTTGGCTCCAAAGCGCTTATTATTTCTTGTAACTCTCTAACCTTAGCGTTAAGAGTCGCTTGTTGGTCTTGTAAATTTTCAAGGTCCACCTTCATCTCGCCAGAGTCAGCCGGTTGGTCTATACTCGCAAAACCGTCGTTAAAACCATCGTCAAATCCACCGCCATCGTTGGCAGCGGCGGGCTCATCCCCAAAGAAATCATTTTCAGAAACATCGCTCATTTCATTGTCGGGTTCGTCAAATGGGATTTCGTCCTCAAATCCTACGGTTTCCTCCTCTTCGTCATTTCCCATCCACGGGATATAACTACAACCGGAAGCCGCTAAACTCATAGTCAGGACAAATATTAGTAAAAGGCGGGATAAAAAATTTGTTGAAGGCATGGTGTTCTCCATAATCGGGAATGAGTATTACTCCTTTATTATCAAAGAATTATAAGAAATCACTCCCATAGTTGTCAACAAGAATTCAAAGTAATAGTTTATCAAATAACGCATTTTTTAGAGGCTAAAAGCCAATTTTCACAAAAATCGCTTAAAAACCATAACATATTGATAGTTAAAGGGTTTTGATTAGTTAATTCCTTTGCGGCTGCTTACGCGCATTTCATTAACTAATTCTACGACTTTAACCCCAAATTTATCAATCTCTTCTGAGGTATTTTCTCTTCCTAAACTGATTCTTATGGAACTATCGACAAGTTCCTGCGGAACTTTAATAGCCGACAAAACATGTGACGGTAATTGCGACCCAGAACTGCATGCAGAACCCGTAGACACTGCAAAACCGGCAATATCCAAAGCAATTAGTAAATTCTCTCCACGCACTCCTTTAAAACCTAAATTGATCGTATTAGGCAGTTGATTCTCTAAATTACCAAACATTTCAAAATCATCGGTATTTTGGTTTAGGTATTGGATCAACCGTTTTTTTAAACGGCTCAAATGACTGACTTTGTTCTCCAATTCCGAGCAGGCCAGTTCTACCGCTTTGCCAAAACCCGCAATACCTGCGACATTTTCAGTGCCGCCTCTTCTTTTAAACTCCTGGTTGCCGCCACTCAATATAGGAAACAACGGCGGAATCCCTCTCCGGATATACAAACCTCCGACGCCTTTAGGACCGTATAATTTATGAGCCGAAACCGAAACTAAATCAACCGGCATTTCATTGAGGTTTAAAGGTAACTTACCAAAAGTTTGGACGGCGTCCGTATGAAATAAAACTCCATTCTGTTTAGCTATTTGCCCGATCCTTTCGATATCGTTAATCGTTCCAATTTCGCTATTGGCATGTTGAATACTAATTAAAATAGTATCGTCTTTAATCGCGTCTTTTAACTGTTCCAGGTCTAAATTCCCCTGGCTATCCACCGGTAAATAATCAACTTTGAAACCCTGGTCTTCAAGCGCTTTGCAAGGGTTTAATACGGCTGGATGTTCTATTTGGCTCGTAATAATATGTTTGCCAGAATTCTTTTGGCTTAATGCAACGCCTAAAATTGCAAAGTTGTCCGACTCGGTACCGCCGCTTGTAAAAACAAACTCCCTGGGATGAATGCCCAACGCTTGCGCGATGATTTCCCGCGACTCATCAATCTTAACTCTGGCCGCCCTGCCAAAACCGTGAATACTTGATGGATTGCCAAAGTTTTTTTCTAAAAATGGAATCATCTCCTGATATGCCAGTTTATCTAAAGGCGTTGTCGAGTTATGATCCAAAAATATATTCTGCACGAATTTTTTTACTCAGTTATAACTTTGCCATTGGCTTGGCGTCGTTGAATGGGAAGAAGATTTATTTAGTTAATCGGAATAGAAGGAGAGCTTGAATTACAAAAAGAGGTTTAGAAAATTATCAATAACTACTATTAGTATTTTATTAGAGGACCTTTAATAATTGGCGTTTTCACTGGTTTGCTATCGCCTGCCCCTTGAATTTAAGGCCTAAGCTCCTGGCAAATCTGAATTCTTAAAGGTTCCCATTATTTAATCTTTAGATTTTAGAGCTGATTTAAGTTCCCGTTTTAGGAAGTTTGCTTTCTTGTTTCTGATAGTCTTTTATGGTTTCTTTTAGAGTTCTAATTTCTCTTTCCATTTGAGGAATACGATCCAACATACATTCAATAGCCCGCGCCATTGGGTCTGGAAACGCTTGCAATCCCTCGTCGTCCTCAAGCTCCGAAGAAACACCTGAAAATACAACTCTTCCAGGAACTCCAATAACCGTCGAATATTCGGGTACCGATTCAACCACAACGGAACCGCTGCCAATCTTGGTGTGGCTGCCAATTTCAATAGGACCTAAAACCTGGGCGCCAGCGCCTAACATAACATTATCATGGATCGTTGGATGACGTTTTCCCTGCTTCATGCTCAATCCGCCCAAAGTAACGCCATGATACATAAAAACATTGTCGCCGATTTCGGAAGTTTCTCCAATAACAACTCCCATCCCATGATCGATAAACAACCGTTTGCCAATGACCGCCGCAGGATGAATTTCAATACCGGTCAACCATCGCGCAAAATAGGAAATAGCTCTTGCAAAAAATCTAAATCCAAGTTTCCAAAACCAATGGCTGATTCGATAAAAAATCAGGGCATGCACGCCGGGATAGCAAACCAAAACTTCCAAGGCATTCCTGGAAGCAGGATCTTTCTCAAGAGCGACTTCTACGTCCTCTTTTATTTTTCGGAAAACGCTCAACGATGAAACCTTCGGTTTACAACAAACCTAAAAAATAAAGAAAAATTCTATTGTGGCATTATCTAATTGATTTTAATCAATTTATTGCCCAAAATCAACGACTTAGAACTTTTAACGCCAAATTTATAAGCAATCACCCTTCATCCTCGTCTTCCAGGTCCTCCTCTTCGTCCTCGTCTTCATCTTCTTCGTCTTCATCATCTTCTTCAAATTCGTCTTCATCTTCCTCATCTTCCTCTTCTTCAACCTCAAACTCTGGATATTCAAGGTTTTCTAGAATTTCGGAATCTTTAATAGCTTCTAATCCGACTTCTCCGTAATTATTTCCCTCTATATACAACCGGATTAAATTCGCCATGAATTCCGACTGGGCAATCGCTATAAGCCCTTCGTCTCCAACTTGAGCGTTTTCGATCAACAAGTCGGTTAAATTTGAAAATATTTCCGATTCGGCAATCGCTTTGACGCCTTCGTCGCCAATTTGATTGCGGTCTAATGAAAGTAATTTCAGATTCGACAAATGAGGCGAACTGGCCAAACTACGAACACCCTCCGCCGTTATGTAGTTGAGCTCTAAAAACAACTGTTCGATACCGGCAATATCCTCGCATTCGGCGACAGCCCTGGCTTGGAAATCTCCTAAAGTGCGATCGCTCAAATCCAAAACTTTTCCATCTTCGCTCAATTGGTTTCGAATCATATTTCCAACCAAAAATAGTTTAACTGCGTCCTTCCCTTTATCCGTTAAATTATTTTTAGTGAGATCAATATTTTGGAGTTTTCTAAAAGTTTTCGTTTGGGTCAAAGCCAAAACGCCTTCGTCGGTAACGCCCGTATTTCTCAAATCCAGCGATTCCAGATTCACTAAAGAATTAGTCTCGGCAATGCTCTTTAAACCGGCGTCGCCAATTTTGTTATCAGCCAATGTCAACGCCGTCAAACCGGACAACTTCTCCGATTTCGCTAAATATTCCGCTCCTTTTTCTGAAATCTCATTCCAACCCAGACGTAAAAACTTTAGTTCGGGAAGATTATCGGATTCTGCCAAATACTTAACGCCTTCATCGCCAATTTTATTTTTATACAACTTTAAAGACGCCAAGTGAGGAAGATTTGGGGATTCGGCAAGAGCTTTCATCGCTCCAGGCCCCAGCTTATTGGTGGTTAAGATCAATCTTCTTAACTCTTTAATCGACCGGGATTTAGCAAAAGCCTGCACTCCGGCATCGCCCAACTTCGTAAAATAAAAATCGAGGGTGTGGTAATCCCTGCTTAGTTTGTATCCATTCCGGATAATACCTTCAATATTGTAAAACTTTTTAAGCATTGATATTCCTGAGTTTCAGAATTTAAACTGAGATTCCCTTAAAGGAACCTCTAAAAATTCAGATTTGCCAGGAGCCTGGCTCTTAAGTTAAGAGCCAGGCGATAGCAAACCTGTGAAAACGCCAATTATTAGAGATTCCCTTAAAACACTTTTGCGAAAAACTTTTCAAGAGTCCCAAAATATTTGTTATTTGGAGCTAACAGAATATCGTTATGTCCCACTCCGTCTATCAACTCCAACTCTTTCGTATTAGAACCTGCGTTTTTAAAATTGAGTTCCGCTTCTTTGTAAGAAATTATCATGTCTTCCTTGCCATGCATAATCAATAGAGGCGATTTTACTTTTTTGATTTTTTGGCTGTTATTAAAAACGGCATTTTCTTCTGGAGTGATTGAATCTATGCGCAACCCACGCCGCTCAACCAAAGGTATAGGGTCCGCATAACCGCTTTCGATAACCAAACAATCAATTTCCGGACATTTAACTCCCAGCTCTATCGCCGATGCGCTTCCCAGCGACCTCCCCATAACGCACGCTTTGGAGCACGCTATATTATTTTTCTTTAAATGATCAAAAATGGAACAAGCGTCTTCTAACACCGTTCTTAAAGAAGGAAAACCGCCGCTTTTCCCATATCCTCTATAGTCTACAACGATTAATTCGCCGCCAATCGCCCCAAACACTTGCGCTAAGTCATTGTAATCAGAAACGATTTCGCCGTTCCCATGAAAATAAATCAAACTAAATCGCGCCGAAGGAACCAGAAATTTTCTTGCGTGGACGTTAATTTCCGGAGCCACCTCTATATAGATTTCTTCCGCATTTGCAGGCGGACTGGAATAATCTGGTCTTGGAAAAAACAGGTTTTGATTAAATGCGGTTGAGTCGAAAATTGAATCCATTTTAAAAAACATTCATATAGTTCGAAAATTCATAAGTATCTAACTTTTCAAGAGAAAAAGCCTCAAAAAACTTTTGCAGATAAAGGTATATCATGTAAAATACCCGCCTAGAAAACCCATATCAAAGTTTATATAAAAATTAGTTTCTACTATATATCATTAAAGCAAAATTCATCTTTATTATTTTGCAATTTCTAATTTAAGGAGATTTCAATGTTAATGGACGTCGCTCCGATTGAAAAGCTTTTTCAATCGATGAAAGAAATACATGATAACGCTCGGAAAAATTTAGGCAGGGATTTGACCGTTGTCGAAAAAATTCTTTATTCTCATATGGACCCTGTTGATTATTCCAAGTTGGTTCGAGGATCCGACGACATTAAATTGAAAGCTGATCGCGTTGCGATGCAAGATGCAACAGCTCAGATGGCGATTCTTCAGTTTATGTCCGCTGGCATTCCTCAAGTTTGCGCTCCAACAACCGTTCACTGCGACCATTTGATCCAAGCTTATACCGGAAGCGCAGAAGACCTTAAAGCTGCGATCGATTTAAACAAAGAAGTTTACGACTTCCTTCGCTCTGCGGCAATGAAATACGGAATGGGATTCTGGAAGCCGGGTTCCGGCATCATCCACCAAGTGGTTATTGAAAACTACGCGTTACCGGGAACGATGATGATCGGCACCGACTCTCACACTCCAAACGCAGGCGGATTGGGAATGGTAGCCATCGGAGTTGGCGGCGCCGACGCCGTTGACGTAATGACGGGACAACCTTTTACCACCAAAATGCCAAAACTTGTCGGTATCAAGTTAACCGGAAAA
Organism: uncultured Nitrospinota bacterium; assembly: GCA_964344185.1. Taxonomy (GTDB): domain Bacteria; phylum Nitrospinota; class Nitrospinia; order Nitrospinales; family JAJDAT01; genus JAJDAT01. The sequence goes on along the minus strand of CAYFMN010000047.1, from coordinate 6,814 downwards.
CTCAATGGTTGGACCGCTTCCAAAGACATCATCTTAAAAGTTGCCACCATGCTTACCGCAAAAGGCGGCACCGGTAAAATCGTAGAATACTTTGGCGAAGGCGCGCGCTCCTTAAGCGCAACCAGTAAAGGCACCGTAACCAACATGGGCGCGGAATTAGGAGCGACTACCTCCATCTTCGCATACGATGATTCAATGGACGAGTTCTTAAGAAAAACAGAAAGAGCTCCTTTCGCAGACCTTTGTAAACAATACAGAGACGTATTGGTTTCCGATGCAGACTGTGAAGCAAACCCAGAGAAATATTATGACGAAGTTCACGAAATCGATCTTTCCACTTTGGAGCCGCATCTTGTTGGACCGCACACTCCAGACTTGGGACGTACAATTTCCGAAATGAAAGCCGATTGCGAAAAGAACGATTATCCGAAGAAAGTAAGCGCCGCGTTGATCGGTTCTTGCACCAACTCCAGTTACGAAGACTTGACCCGAGCGGTCAGCTTGGTACGACAAGCTAAGGGAGCTGGACTCAAAGTTAAATCAAACTTGTTGATCACCCCAGGCTCCGAAAGAATTTTCGAAACCATTAAACGCGACGGAATCTTGCAAGACTTCGAAGATGTTGGCGGAACCGTGCTGGCAAACGCCTGTGGACCTTGTATCGGACAGTGGAAACGGGACGACATCAAAAAAGGCGACAAGAACAGCATCATCAGTTCTTACAACCGTAACTTTGCCAAAAGAAACGACGGCAACCCGGAAACCCTCAGTTTCATCAGTAGTCCGGAAACGGTTATCGCCATGGCATTCGGTGGAACCTTTGATTTCAATCCATTAACGGATACGATCAAAACCGATGACGGTAAAGATTTTAAATTTGATCCGCCTCAAGGCGACGTTTATCCTTCGCAGGGCTACGCAACTAAAGATAGCGGTTATGAAGCTCCATCCAATTCTGGCGAAGTTGTTATCGACCCAAGCAGCGAACGATTATCCTTCCTGGATCCATTTCCAAAGCAAGATCCAATATCCGATTACCAGGAGTTGCCAGTATTGCTCAAAGCTGCGGGAAAATGTACCACCGACCATATTTCTCAAGCCGGCCCTTGGTTGAAGTATCGAGGACATTTGGATAACATCAGTAACAACATGTTCCTGGGCGCTAACCATGAGTTCAGCGGAGAAACCGGTAAAGGGAAACATCCAGAATCCGGCGAATTGGAAGAGTTGAACAAAATTGCCCGTTACTACAAAGGTAAAGGCAAAGGTTGGGTAGCGTTTGGCGACGAAAATATTGGCGAGGGTTCCAGCCGCGAACACGCCGCAATGGAACCGCGCCACATGGGATGTTTGGCCTTCGTTTCCAAATCTTACGCTCGAATCTTCGAAGCAAACTTGAAAAAGCAAGCGGTTTTACCGTTCCATTTGATCAATAAAGACGATTACGGCAAGGTCAAAGAAAACGATAAAATCAGTTTCGAGGGATTAGATCAAATCGCTCCAGGCAAAAACGTCATCATGACCGCAAAGCATGAAGACGGTAGCGAAGATAAGATCGAACTCAAGCACACTTTAAACGCACAAGAAATTGAATGGTTCAAAGCCGGTTCCGCATTGAATTATGTTGGAGCGCAACAACGCTAATAAAGCGAGTTCGATTCGTTAAGAAACACAAAACCCGCAGGGCATTTTGCTCTGCGGGTTTTTTATTTTGTAAATCGACTGCGGCCACAGAATGCACAGAATGCACAGAAAGACACAGAAAGAACCCAGTCACCTCAACGTGTCATCTTGATGAGGTCTGTAAGACCGAAGAAGGATCTTGCCTAGATTCAATCAAATGAACTCCTTGTCCTTAGAAACCCATCGAAGAAAAGGATCTAGATACCCCTACCTTTAACTCAGAAACACAACCCAACCAACACGTAAAATATATTGAACTATATCTTTACAAACTATAGAATAGTGATTCATAGTTAATGGAGATCAACAATGGCTTCAGAAAATATAAACGTTCGAATCACAGGCGAACTTAAGACCCATCTCGAGCAACAAATAGGCGATAAGGGACTGTATGAAAATGCAAGCGAGTATGTAAGGTCGCTTATTCGTAATGATTTAAAAAGCGGTCAAGAGGCTTGGGAATGGTTACGCAAAGAATTAGAACCGGCTCTTCGAGCAGACGAGACTGAGTTTATCGAAGTTTCCGTGCACGATGTCATCGCAAGAAATAAGAAAAAAAATAAGAAAAGATGAAGTACCGCTTTTTTCCTGCTGCGGATACCGCTCAAGATAAAATATGGGATTACACTCTCAATGAATGGGGAGAAAAGCAAGCTAAAAAATACATAACAGAACTTCACGACCATTTAGCAAAACTTGCCGATAAGGAAACGCCTTGGAAGCAATTGCCGCACAATATTGTTGTTCCCGCCGATCTTAAAACCAAGGTCTATTTCAGTAAATACAAACATCATTATATTTTCTTTCGTGAGCTCTCCGACGGCGCTCTCGGAATCATGAGTATTTTGCATGAAAAAATGGATATACCCGTTAGACTTGCTCAAGACCTGGATAAAATTAATTCAGACAAACGACTAGATTAACTTGGACTGCCAAAAGTTGTCTTTTTAAAAAACCGTCCCTTCCGTGCGTCATTCAAACGAACTGCGTTAGCAGTGAGGAAGAATCTTATTTCTTAAAGACAAATAACCAATTGTTTTTGTTTGATTAAATAAAACTCTATATCCGTCATCCTCGAACGGATAGACTGCTAAGCAGTCTAGAAGTAAAGGATCTGGATAAAAAATTTCTTAGCAAGTTAGTAAAAATATGAATTATTAGAGGTCCCCTTAAATCAATTCCTTTTTTATCTAGATCCTTTATCCTAACAAACACAATGAAAGCTTTAAGGGCGTATAAAGCCAAGGAATTATTTCGCATATAATTTTTTACCGCAGAACGGCGCTCAAACATTTTTTGCCCTTAAAAACAAAAAGTAATTTAAAAATAATATTTAAATCACTTTGTAAATCTTACCGCGCATGATATTCTATCTGCGTACCCCTCCGGTTATCCCGTTTGAGGCCAATATTTAGTAAACCCCCTAAAGGATTAATGTGTACGCCACTCCTTTTTGGAGCGGCTTTTTTTTTTGCCAATATTTATAACCAGGTTAAGCAAACTAATTTTATGCATGAAGTCAAAGTATACGACGGTTCCGGCAATTTGAAAGAAGTGATCTCGGTAAAGAAATTGAACCTTCGATCAAAACAACAAATAGAATCCCCTTCTCTTTTTTTGAAAAACAAAAAGGTGGGGAAACAATCTGAAAAAGATTCGGAAACCCAGGAAAAATCTGAAACCCCATAAACTAAAAGTCAGGAGCTGCCATTTTACAAGTACTCGTTTATCAGAATCAGGTAGATAGGGCGCTAAAAATTTTAAAACGCCAAATCAGCAAAGAAGGTTTGTTTAAAGAACTGAAACGCAGGCGGTTTTATATGAAACCCTCCGCAAAGAAAAAACTGAAGATTAAAGAAGCTAAAAAGAAACGAAAAGCGGCCAACCGACGGTCGACGTCTTTCTAATCGTCGTCTCAGTATACAAACCCAACCTCAATTTTTATTCCTTTATTTAGTCATGCTGAATCCGAATATCGTTTGGATACGGCCTGCCCTGCCCTGTCTCTAAAAATTCCTTGAGACTCACAAGAAAAAGCGGCCACTTCGTGCAAAAAAACTGAAACGCTTCTTGCGGCGTTTCCGAAATCGTTACATGCGTTAAAGTGACAAACACCTGACTATCTGTTTCTTGAAGTTCAAAGATCAACTCCGAACCGCGCCAAGGGTCCGGACCGGAAATAAGTTTTAAACGAACTCGCTCATTAGGCAATAAATCTGCAATTTCCCACACAAAACTTGGAAACCCTGGAAACTCCAGCTCAATCTGCGAACCAGGCTCAACGCCTCCGCTAGCGTTCGTTGCCCACCATCCTGTTAATTTACCTGGATGATGCACAGCCTCATAAACGTCTTGAACAGAAGCTTTGATTCCAACGCGATGTCGAATTTTGTCCATAACTGATATTTTCTCGTCAAAAAATTGGTATCGCCATATTTTGGTTTAATCGCCAAACAAACACGATTGAGTATATCTGAACTTGGATAAATAATTTTTTCGGCAGACCCTAACAATATCATTACAGTTTGTGTTAAAATAATCCCTGAATTCACCAATAATAAAAAATTTAATTTTAGCTCTTATCGCTCACAAATCGCTAATTTGTCGGTAAAGAATTTCTTTAGCATACATGAAGAGGCGGTCGCAAGATGATTAAACTCAATATTCCAATCATAAAAAAAATCCTGGGCGACTGCGGTCTGCTTGGCGCGAATCAAGACGAGCGCATAGATCCGGATATGCTTGCGGGAATGAAATATTGGGAAGAATGTTTTGTTCTCAACGAAGAGCTAAAAGGATATGAAAGAAGAAAAGCCAACGAGAAACTTAGAGATCTTATTGTCGAAATCAGCGGCGACAGCGGTATACCCGCCATCATATCTAAACGATTTAGGGCGGGGGAAACTATAATTGCTTCCGGCCAATTCGATCAATGTTTTATCGGAATTATTGAAGGCGAAGCGCAAGTTATTCGAAATGGTCATGTATGCGCAGTCCTTGGCCCTGGCAGTTGGTGCGGAGAAATAGCTATCGTCAATTTAGGTCCGCGTACCGCAGACATCTGCGCCCTTCACCGGGACGTTACCGTTATCGAAGTGGTTTCTTCCATTTTTGAAGTTCCTATTATTGGAGGTATGTTTTGGAAATTGATAAGTAAAGCGCTGGCCGACAAACTTCATAAAGCCTGGAATAACGAAACCAAGGCAATGGGAGAAATCAACGAAATCAAAGGCATTATGAAGAAACTTGAAGAGACAATGGCAAATAGCGAAGCCGACCTGGGGAAGGATAAGTAAGTTCTTACTATTATCCCTTCAACCGCAAAGCCGCCAAGAGCGCAAAGGATTCAAAGGCAAAGGCGATGTTTTCCTAAACTTTTGAATAAAGTAAAAGTTTATCTTAATGTCATTCTTGAGAAACTTCGAAGGGCAGAACCTGTGCTGAGCCTGCCGAAGTAAAGAATCTAGGTAAAAAATATCATTCTGAATCCTTCGGCAAGCTCAGGATAAACTCCGGGCGCAAAGGGATGAAGATAAAGGTAATTTCCCTAAGCATCTTGCATTATGTTCAAGAATATCTTCACGTCATTCTGGAGCCTTTCTATCTAAAAGAAAGGCGAAGAATCTAGGTAATAAAACTCCTTTTTATTTTTAAGTTTTGAAGAATAAAATGTAAAACAAAAGAAAGCTCTATTATCGCCAGTCTCTTTCGCATGTCAATTCTGACAGACCGCAAAGCGGTCAGGAAGAATCTCGCCCCGATCAAATTAAAACCCTACCTTACAACACCCTATAATCATACAAAATAGTATGATATTATAGTATGATAAAGGAGTGAGAAATGACGAATCGCACAACGGTAACATTAGAAGACGATGCCTTTACTTTCCTTGAGAAAGCTGGAGGAAAAAACAAAAGCGCTTTTGTGAACCGACTGTTGTTAGAGGAAAAGAAACGCTCATTAAAAAAAGCAATTTTGAAAGCCAATCGAGAAGAAGCGGAAGATACTGAATATCAACAAGAGCTAGACGAATGGGATCAAACGCTTTCTGATGGGCTGGATAAATGAGCGGGTCGTACTACCGACAGTTAGAAATTCATTGGATTGACTTGAATCCGACACGTGGAGCCGAAACCAGAAAGAAACGGCCTTGTGTCATCCTTCAAGACGACGTGGTAAACCAAGGCTCACGAACAGTAATTGTCGCTCCTTTACTACCAGATCATAAAGACTGGCCCTTTGTCGTTAATTTAAAGCCAAGTAAAGCTAATGGACTGGATAAAGACCGGCATATAAACTTAAAACAACTACGGGCAATTGATGTATCAAGAATAAGTAAAAAACAGGGTGGATTAGAACGTAAATACTTAACGTCAATAAAATCGGCGTTAACAATTATTTTTGATCTTTAATTTCGCTCGGTCTATCCTGAGACACTCGAAGGAAAGCGCAAACACTTCCCCTCTCTCTCACCCTTTATTCAATTTCTTTCGTATATCATCAAGTATTTTTTTCGTCGAGATAACATTAGGATGCTTCCAACCAACTGCAGGAACGATTATGTCTAAAGCTTTTTGCAAATACTCTTCCGCCTGTATAAAGTTTCCTAGATTTATATATAATATCCCCAGATTGTTATACGGAAACGCGACATCTGGATGCTCCTCGCCCAGGAGTTTTTTATACATTTCTAACGCGTCTTTATAAAGCGGCTCGGCCTCTTCGTAACGGCCTTGATTATCATACAACAGCGCTAAATTATTTAAAGAAGTGGCGACAGAGGGATGCTCCTCGCCCAGGAGTTTCTTTCTCATCTTTAACGCTTCTTTATAAAGCGGCTCGGCCTCTTCGTAACGGCCTTGATTTCTATACAATTCCGCTAAATTATTTAAAGAAGCGGCGACATCTGGATGCTCCTCGCCCAGGAGTTTTTTTCTCATCTTTAACGCGTCTTTATAAAGCGGCTCGGCCTCTTCGTAACGGCCTTGATTTCTATACAATTCCGCTAAATTATTTAAAGAAGCGGCGACATCTGGATGCTCCTCGCCCAGGAGTTTTTTTCTCATCTTTAACGCGTCTTTATAAAGCGGCTCGGCCTCTTCGTAACGGCCTTGATTTCTATACAATTCCG
>CAYFMN010000046.1:12470-40043 GCA_964344185.1 uncultured Nitrospinota bacterium | reverse complement strand
TTACCCAGATCCTTCCTCACCCCTTTGGGGTTCGTCGAGGATGACGTTTCTTTGAGCGTTCATTTCGAGCAAAATATTTATTTCTAGCAACAATTTAGTTAGTTTCCTAGTGGAGTGTATTTTATTAGATCGAGGCGAGATCCTTCACTCCTTCGAGTTCCTCAGGACAAGCTCACTAAAGGTGATCGCTTCAGCAACACGCCCTTCGGTTTCACTCAGGATAAACTCCGGGGGTTATGAAATTGCTGATTAACGCTTGAGTAAAAATAAATTACCTTTAACCATTTTTCCTTTTTCTAACCTCAGATCTATTAACTGACAACGCTCAACCGAAAAATTATAGTCGGATGCCAAGTCAAAAATATACTTTTTTGAGTGAGTAAAACGTCCGTTGGGACTTAGACAGAAATTCTTTTTTTCAGAAACTTCCGTCGTGAAAGCAAAAATGGTTGGTTTTGCAGAGTGGGTTTTTATAGATTCAAAAACAGGAGTTAGGTCTCCAAAATATATGAAAACATCAGCGCTTATTATTAAATCAAAATTCTCTTCCGCTTCATTTAGAAACTCAATAATTTCACTATGCTTTAAGTTGTCGTAAATCTCCTTATCTTTTGCCATTTTTAGCATTTTACGGGATAGATCCACGCCCACCAAGCAACCGGTTATTTCCCTGATTTGCTTGCCAACCAAACCAGTGCCGCAGCCTAAATCTAAAGCCCGCTTAAAATATGGTTTTTCGATAAACGAGTCGATAGCGTTTCTTAATAAAGTGGGAACGTTATAATCTAATTTATTTACTAACTTTTCTTCAAAATGCAACGCATATTGGTTAAACATGCTTTCAATATACTCTGGAGGAGCCCGTTTGGTGGTTTTGTCGCTTAAGGCTGAAATCCTATGTTTAATCTCTTCATTTTTTGGGTCAAGTTTCAAAGCCATTTGGTAGACGGTTTTGGCTTCCTTAAACTTTTCAAAAAATAAAAAAACCAAACCTATATTTATGTAACCTTCAATTAGACTTGGATTTATATTAACAGCTTGTTGATATGCCGTTAAAGCTTCCCATTTTTTTCCAGTATTGCTTAAAACAACTCCCAGGTTGTTATATGCCCGGGAAAAATTTGGATTGATTTTAATTGCATTTCTAAAACAAACTTCCGCTTCGCAGTTTTTTCCTTGCTGTAATAAAACGCTACCATAATTATATTGTTCAATGGCGTCGTTTGATTTTGTAAAAAAATCTAATTCATTCATAAGGCATTCAAAAAACTCACTTAAAATTGTAAAATTTTTGAGACGCGCCCCATTAATTAATCTTTGTAATTAAACCACTCACGTTTTTCTAAAAATTCCTTCCATTCTTTGCTTTTCTTGTATTTTTTCCCGTGCTCTTTTCTAAATTTTTTGCGCTCTTTGTAGCTTACTTTGTTATAAGGTTTTGAGGATTTTTTGAAATATAACTTATATCCTTTCTTCTTTTTCTTAACTTTCCAATCTTCAATAACAAGCGGAGCTTTTTCCGATTTCGCTGTTTCTTTCTTGCGGTCTTTTATCTTTTCCAGTTTCTGATCAAAGTTATCTTCATTCCAATACTTTTTGGTTGGGTGGACTTTCTTTTTCCTCTCCTCAAAATTAAACTTATATTTGTCGTGAACGGTTGGTTGGAATGGAGTATTTTTATGGGTGTGGCATCTTGTACAAACATTTGCGTAATCCCACCTTTGCCCATGTTTTTCGGTATCGGACTTTTTGAAATCGCCCTTTGTATTTTTCATAATTAACCGGATTTCAGAACCGCCAGCTACGGTATGGCACATTTCACAGCCTACTTGTTCTTTATTCGGTTCTTCCGGGTCAATGGGTGTAGGTTTCTTATAACTTTTGGGTTTAAATCCTCCTTTTTGCCGGTAACCGGTTGTATGACAACGAAGGCAATGTGGATCGGCGGTATAATCTTTTTTAGGGTCTAATTTAACTCTTTCTTTCGCTTCTTTGCGAACGCCGGGTTTTAAGAGGTTATAGGTTCCGCCATGCGGCGATTTGGCCCAGGCTTGATAATAGGGGTCATGACAACTGCCATTACATTTAGCGGCCCCTACATATTTCATCTTATAGTTGTTAGGCTTCTTCTTTTTCCTTTTTGCTTCGGCATCGTCGGCATAACCTGCTCCCATACTCAAAACAATAAGAAATATAAATATAGTTTTAAAAAATTTCATCATCATCAAACTCCCCGATTTCTTTAGCTTTGTGATATTTATTAACCCAATATTTTAGAAAAGCCTTATCGAATCCAAATAAGCGAACGGTGAATCCAAGCTTGATCTCCCATCGAATCAACAGTTTTTACCCATCGTCCTTTGATTTTCAAAACTTTCATAGAAAAATATTTTCCGGAAGGACTCCAATCGACTTGCGCATAATTTGTACCTGGTCCCTTGCGAAGATTGGCTTTTTTGACTTTTACAGCCGCGCATTTATAAGTCTTTGTAATTAATTTTTTGTGTATCCAGTAAACCTCTCCATCTACGTCTTTCACGCGAAACCAATTCCCCTTCCTGGCTAATTGTTTGAAGGGCATATATTTATAAACTTCCCAGAGTTTTTTGTGATTTGTTCCGGGGCCAGACCTGAGATTAGCTCTTGAAGCTTTCACGCAAAGGCTTTCCGCTTCTATAGGGTGGAAAAAGAAATTAGAAAAAATCAAAAAAAATAAAATGGTTTTGATTTTAAATTTTCTTGCGCTGGTTGGCATTGTGATTGGCATTATTTTTAAATTATCTATTTGACTATTCCTCAAGAAAAAAACTTATTAGGCCCGTTGGCTGTTTTTCTTCTGCGATAGTATCTTCGACATCTTGCCAGCCTCTTTCAGTGCCTCTTTTAAAAACATGATTGTCCGCGTTTTTCGGATCAAAAGTTTTATCAAAAAATTCCGCCGAATCATCTGGATATATATTGGAAAAAACCTTTTTTAAAATGGCGGTTTGCGTGTGTTTGTCTTCTACTTTAAAGGCAAGTATAAAGCGCACAGAAAATCCGGCTAAATATCCCAGGGGAAAATAATGGTTTTCCAACTTTTCTTTAACATAATCAAAACCTCTAACACATCCTTCGGCGATCTGGGTTAAGAGAAAAACTGTAGCCCTTTTTGCGATTAAATCGTTTCTGCCTTCTCCTTCGATATGTTGAAAGTTCTCTCTTATTTCTTCTATGGCAGTCTCTACATCAAGCGAACCATTTGAATTTGATAATTTATCAATAAAGCTCTTCATACTGAGGAGATTTCAATGGGGAGGTTTAAAATAAAAGTTAAATAAATTTATAAGCATGCTTTAAAAAAAGTTTGCAATATTTTTATATAAAATTAAACTTTATATTATTTAACGTTCATATTAAGTTTTTATTACCTATAAATTTTTAAGATCCTAAATTCAGATTGGAGAGAGATTATGTTAGAGCGAGTAAATTTTAACCAACTGTATTATTTTTGGGTCATCGCTCAAGAGGGATCAATAAAAAAGGCCAGCAAAAAACTAAATCTCACGCCTTCCGGACTGAGCGGTCAATTAAGGTACCTGGAGGAATTTTTTGGAAAAAAGCTTTTTGATAGAGCGGTCCGTAAGCTGGTTTTAAACGATGTTGGGAAAATTGTTTTCGAGTATGCAACTAATATTTTTAATCAAAGCGATGAAATGTTGCGGGCAGTTCGACAGGCTAAAATTAAAAGACAAACCTTAATTCAAATTGGCGTGTTGCCTTCGCTTTCAAAAAGTCACATCCACGAATTCATTTTGCCGCTTTTACGAGATAGATCAATTATCGTAAATGTATCTGAAGGGTCATTAAACGAATTTATCTATCAAATAGAAAACGACAATTTAGATATTATTTTGACTGATAGACCCGCTATTACAAAAAAAACTAAAATCAAGAGCTTTAAATTGAAACCCAGAAAGATTGTTGCGGTGGGAGGAAAAAATTTTCAGGGATTAAAGAAAAAGTTTCCAAGTTCTATTTCCGGTCAACCAATTATCCAATTAACCAAGCACAGTCATCTCCGTTCAGAAATTGACGATTATTTTGAAAGGCACCGGATTATCCCACAAATTGTAGGAGAAGCCGACGATGTTACCTTATTAAGATTAGCCGCTGAAAAAGGAGTGTGTATCGCTATTCTTCCTCAAAACACCGTAAACGAGTCTATATTGGCGAAACGGGTTTTAAAGTTAGGAGAATTAAAGGGGATTAATTCAGATATGTGGGCTATGATGCGTTCTAATGCCAATGGGAAACCAATATTAGAAAAAACCATCCAAAAGTTTTTAGAGACAACCAATTAATAATATAATTCTTGTCTTTATTTTTTCTTGTTCAAAAAGTTTTAGGAATTTTAGATTTAGATTAACCGATTATCCATTAGTGTTCTCAAATTAATTATGATTGCATACTTTTTTTCCATATGGTCTCTGTTTTTCGGTATATTGCTAATTACCATCGCTAATGGACTGCAAGGAACCCTGCTAAGCGTTCGTGGAGTTATGGAAGGTTTTTCAACCGAAAGCGTAGGCGCTATTATGTCCGCTTATTACGGTGGATTTTTTTTGGGTTCTTTACAAATCCCCAAGTTAGTTCGGAATGTCGGCCATGTCAGGGTTTTTGCCGCCTTGGCTTCTTTGGCTTCCGTTACTATATTGGCCCACTCGGTTATTCTGAATCCACTTATTTGGGGAACGATCAGATTTGCTTCAGGTTTTTCTTTTGCAGGCTTATATATTGTGGCTGAAAGCTGGCTGAACGATCAAAGCGAAAATGCAACCCGGGGAAAATTCCTTTCCATTTATATGGCAATAAATCACGGAGGTTTTTTTCTGGGGCAGTTATTTCTCAATTTAGGGCATCCTCAAAACCATTTCCTATTTATTTTAATTTCCATACTACTTTCCTTTTCTCTGATTCCCATTTTAATTACCGTAAGTCCGACGCCTAGTTTTGAGGACCCAGACCCAATAAACGTGAAAAAACTATATAACATTTCCCCTTTGGGAATGGTTGGAGTCGCAGGAGTAGGGGTTGCGCATGGCAGCATTTGGGGAATGGGATCTGTTTTTGCCCAGGGCATTGGTTTTGATATCCAAAGTATTTCCATTTTTATGGGGGTCCTCATTTTGGGCGGTTTTATATTTCAATGGCCTGTTGGAATATTATCGGATAGATATGATCGGCGAGCGGCGCTGAATATTTTAATGTGGCTGGCTGGAGGTTCGTCTCTACTTTGCGCTTTAATTCCTCAATCTCAAACTCAATTGATATTATTGGGGGCTTTTCTATTGGGAGGTTTAACGCTTCCCCTTTATTCTTTGTGTATAGCTCATACAAACGACCACTTGGTTCGAAACCAGATGGTCAGCGCCAGCAGCGCTATGGTTCTTGTTTATGGCGGTGGAGCGTTTTTTGGCCCGATGTTGGCGTCTGTCTGGATGAATTTATTGGGGCCTTTTGGCTTATTTTTTCATCTGTTTACAATTCATTTTCTTTTAGGGGTGTTTGTGCTTTACAGAATTCGGAAACGAGCTCCCGTTCCTCTTGAAGAACAAGAACCATTCACTCCTATTCCTCCTGGGACCTCGCCTGTTGTAGCTGTCCTAACTCCGGGGGATACCAGCGATGAATCCGCAAATAATAGCGAAAAAGACGTCGCCAATTTTTAGTTCCATAATAGTTAACCTGTATATCAACTAATAGTGAGTTTTACAAATGTATTAAATAATCTATAATTCGATTATTAATAATAACCGAAGGATAAATACGCTGTATTTTAGGAAACCAAAACTTGCCGACGGGCCTCGATTAAAGCAATTGGCGGTTGATTCGGGAAAATTAGACGTCAATTCCACTTACGCTTATTTAATACTTTGCGAACATTTTTCAGATACTTGTCTTTTGGCGGAACAAAACGAAGAACTGGTGGGCTTTGTTTCCGCTTATTTCCCGCCGCAATTAGAAGACACTCTATTTATTTGGCAGATCGCCGTAAAAAAAGATTTTAGAGGACAAGGTATCGCTAAATCTTTGCTTATTAACCTGCTTGAAAGTTTAATTAACTACGAAATATATTTTTTAGAAACCTCAATCACTCCGTCCAATAAAATTTCCCGATCTTTAATATTTAAATTAGCGGAAGAATTACAGTGTCCGGTAGAGGAAACAGAGTTATTTTCCAGGGAACTGTTTGTGGATTCGCCCCACGAACCCGAATTTTTAATTCGAATTGGACCTTTTAATTTTTTAGAAATCAAAGAAAAACATAAAAAGAGGATATTATGTTGAATTTAGAATCAAATTTTTCCATTTTCGAGGCTTTTGAATCGGAAGTGAGAAGCTACTGCCGTTCATTTCCCGCTTTGTTTTCTAAAGGTTTGGGTTGTCGTCTTTATGACGATGAAGGAAATAGTTTTTTGGACTTTTTTAGCGGCGCGGGGGCTTTAAACTATGGGCATAATGATCCATTGATGAAAAAAAAGCTGTTGGATTATATTGAAAAGAATGGAATTGTTCATAGCTTAGACATGGCCACTGAAGCGAAAAGAACTTTTATAGACAAGTTTGTAAATACCATTCTAAAACCCAGGAATATGAAATATAAAATTCAATTTCCCGGCCCTACCGGAACAAATGCCGTCGAAAGCTCTCTTAAACTGGCGAGAAAAATTACCGGCAGAGAAAAAATTCTTTTTTTCACGCAAGCGTTTCACGGAATGACGTTGGGGTCTTTATCTATTTCCGGCAATGCCTTTAAGCGTGAGGGAGCGGGGTTGCCGCTGACTAATACCATATGTATGCCTTATGACGGGTATTTGGGTAAGGATACAGACTCGGTTGATTATGTAGAACGTATGCTAGAAAGTAGCGGAAGCGGAGTCGATCTTCCAGCGGCAGTCATTGTAGAAACCGTTCAGGCAGAAGGAGGAGTTAATACCGCCAAACCAGAATGGTTAGAAAAACTTCAAGCTCTATGCAAAAAATTTGAAATACTGTTTATCATTGATGATATTCAAGCTGGATGCGGTAGAACGGGTACTTTTTTCAGTTTTGAAAACATGGACTTAAGCCCGGATATTATTTGCTTATCAAAATCTATCAGCGGTTATGGTCTTCCAATGGCTCTTTGCCTCATTAAACCGGAACTGGATATATGGGAACCCGGCGAACATAACGGTACTTTTCGCGGGAATAATTTGGCTTTTATCACGGGCACGGAAGCTTTGAAATTTTGGGAAGACCCCATGTTTTCCTCGGGAATTCTCAGTAAAGGAAAAATGATCAAGGAACGCTTGAACAGCTTAAAGAACGATTATCCCGATGAAATCAGCGAAATCAGGGGTCGTGGGTTTATTTATGGAATTGTTTTAAGGGAAGAGGGGCATGGGCCGCTATTGTCTTCTACTTGCTTTGAAAATCGCTTGTTAATCGAAACGTCTGGAGCTGATAGCGATGTTGTCAAATTATTGCCTCCTCTAACTATCAATGAAGAAGAATTAGAAGAAGGTTTAAACATATTAGAAGAAAGTATGTCTATCGTCCAAGATAGCGCGTTGGTTTAAACATATATGGGAAAATATAATGATTGTTAAAAAACTCGAAGATATAGTGGGTACAGAAAGCGATATATCCGCAGAAAATTGGACCAGTCGCCGTTTTTTGCTAAAAAGAGATGGGATGGGATTTTCATTCCATGACACGCAAATCCATCCGAATACGGAAACTTCTATGTGGTACAAACATCATTTGGAAGCGGTTTACTGCATCGAAGGAGAGGGAGAATTGGAAGATCTAACGGATGGTAAAAAATATCCAATTTCTCCAGGCACAATTTACGCTTTAAATGAGAATGAAAAACATGTCCTAAGAACAAAAACCGGTTTGCGGATGATTTGCGTATTTAATCCTCCTTTGAACGGAAGCGAGGTTCATGATAAAGAAGGCGCTTATCCCTTAGAAAACGCCTTAAACGTTACCCAATAGAGATATAAAATGACCGAACAATCAGTTCTGGCAGATCCTTATTTGTCAAGAGGCGATCATGAAAGCGTAATTGATCGTAAAGACCCTGTTGTTTATTGCGAGCGTCCGTCGGTTTCGGGAACCGTATTAAGCGACAATCAATTAAGTTTTTTTGAACGAAACGGTTTTATTGTTTTTGATTCCCTTTTTACAGAAGAGGAAGTAACTAAATTTAAAGATGAACTCAATCAATTAAGAAGTGATAAAGCGGCTAAAAATAACGAAGAATATTATTTGGAGCCGTCAAGCGAAGAAGTCAGGTCGATTTTTAATATCCATCGCACTAATAAAATATTCCAACGACTTTCAAGAGAGGACCGAATTTTAAGAGTCGTAACTAAACTCTTAAACAGTTCCGTTTATATGCACCAATCTCGAATTAATTACAAACCAGGTCTTGAGGGAAAAGAGTTTTACTGGCACTCGGACTTTGAAACCTGGCACGCGGAAGACGGTATGCCGAGAATGAGGGCAATTAGTTGTTCCATAACCCTGACTGACAATAATGAATTTAACGGTCCTTTAATGCTTATCCCAGGGTCTCATAAATATTTTATCGCTTGCGCCGGACAAACTCCTGAAAACCACTACAAACATTCGTTAAAAAAGCAGGAATATGGAGTTCCATCTGGAGAAATTTTGAAAAAACTGGCGGATCAGAATGGAATCGTTTCCTTTAAGGGGAAAGCTGGGTCGGCCATATTTTTTGACTGTAATACAATGCATGGCTCAAATGGCAATATATCGCCATGGGCAAGAAGCAATGTCTTTTTTGTATATAATAGCGTTCTAAACTCCCTAGTAGACCCTTTCTGCGGTCTACAACCTCGTCCTGATTTTATTGCCAGCAGGGATTTCTCTCCTTTAAAACCGTTTTAGCCATTCGGTCATGACTCGGCATCCTCTTATTTTTTGCGTATTTTTTATAGCTCTTTGGGGATGCCGAGAGTCCCTGCCTACTCCGGCGTCCCATTCGACTCAAAGTGCATTAGATAAAATTAAAGCTAAAGGCTCCATACGAATTGGTTATGCCAATGAAGCTCCTTACGCTTACTATGATCCCCAAAGAAATCGTTTAACGGGGGAGGCTCCTGAAATAGCCCGCCTTATACTTAAGCGTATAGGAGTTTCAAAAATTGAAGGAGTTTTAACGGAGTTTGGCGCTTTGATTCCCGGATTAAAAGCAAAACGCTTCGATATCATTGCTGCAGGAATGTATATAACCCCGGAACGTTGTAAAGAAGCGGCCTTTTCTAATCCAACTTACGGCGTCGGCGAAGGGTTTATCGTTAAAAAAAATAATCCAAAGCAATTACACGGGTATGAAGATATTGCCAAAAACAAATCCACTAAGTTAGGCGTGGTAGCGGGAACCATAGAAATAAAATACGCAAAAACTCTAGGGATTCCAAAAAATAGATTGGTTATCTTTCCAGATACGATCGGAGCCTTATCCGGGGTTCAGACCGGTAGAATTGACGCTTTTGCCGCAACCAGCCTAACCGTTCAAAACTTGATTCAAAAAGCGAACGACAAAACTATAGAACGCTCCACACCGTTTGAAGATCCCATTATTAATGGAAAGGAAATAATTGGCTACGGCGCTTTCGTTTTAAGAAAAGAGGATAAAAGTTTGCTCAATAGGTTTAACGCGGAACTTGAAAATTTTATTGGCTCTCAGGAACATTTAGCTACGGTTAAGCCTTTTGGGTTTACAAAAAGAGAGCTTCCAGGAAAAATAACGGCGGAAGAAATTTGCGCTTCGAAATCAAAAGCCATCTAAAACAGTGAACAATCTACGATTCAAAAAATGGAATTAATTGATTGGCTTCCCTTATTATTAGACGGGCTAAAAATAACGTTGTTATTAACGGTTGGGGCCGCTTGTACTGCATGTCCTATAGCGTTGGCAGGCGGTTTCGCCCGTCTCTCCGGCAATCCTTTTTTTTACATACCGGCGTCGTTTTATATCGAAATTTTTCGCGGAACATCCGCTTTGGTGCAGTTATTTTGGTTTTATTATGTTCTTCCTTACTTTGGTATCAGGTTGGAAGCGATTTCCGTTGGTATTCTTACATTAGGATTAAATATAGGAGCTTACGGCGCCGAAGTGGTTAGGGGGGCCGTACAATCAATCCCAAAAGAACAATATGAAGCCGCCCAGGCGTTAAACTTTTCCAAAAAACTCGCTTTAAGAAAAATTATATTTCCTCAAGCGTTTAAAGCGATTCTTCCTCCAGCGGGCAATTTGTTGATTGAACTTTTAAAAAGTTCTTCGCTTGTATCTATGATTACATTAGCCGAGTTGACCTTTAAAGCTCAAATTCTTCGGGCGTCCACTTTAAAATCCACAGAAATTTTTGGAGTCGTTTTGTTTCTATATTTTATTCTGGCTCAATCCATTGCGTTTGGTATTCGCACCTTAGAAAAACGTTACGCTTTTATAAGAGACTGATTATGGAACAAAATTTTTTCGATTGGTATTTTGCGCTAAGCTTAATGCCCGAATTATTAAGCGCCTTGTTCATTACTGTTTTAGCGACGATCTTGGGGATGTTGCTGGCTATATTTTTAGGTTTGGTTTGGGCTATTCTCAAAAAATCAAAAAATCCAATCGCCGCTTGGTCGGCGCATATTTTTGTTGAGTTTTTTCGAAGCACTCCTCTTTTGGTTCAAGTTTATTTTTTATTCTATGTTCTCCCGGATGTGGGAATTCGCTTATCTCCCTTTTCGACAGGAATTTTAGCTCTGGGAATTCACTACAGCGCTTACTTAGCTGAAGTTTATCGCGCTGGAATTGAAAGCGTTCCTACGGGTCAATGGGAGGCGGCCAAAGCCCTTAACATGAACAAAACTCATACGTTTAAATCAATTATTTTGCCGCAGGCTTTGCCGCCAATTATCCCGGCGATTGGCAATTATTTCATCGCTATGTTTAAAGATACTCCGATGTTGTCGGCTATTACCGTTTTAGAGCTTTTACAAACGGCTAAAAACGTTGGAGCAGAGACTTTTAGATATATTGAACCTTTAACAATCGTTGGCGTGTTGTTCTTAGTCGTCAGCTTAATTTCGGCTAAATTTATCCGAAGTTTGGAAAAACGCTATGTCTGATAAAAGACAAGATAACGCCATAATTCAAATGCAAAATGTTTATAAAAGCTATGGCGAATTTAACGTCTTAGAAAACTTAAACTTTGAAGTTTCCACTTCAAGTAAAGTGGCTCTAATCGGGCCAAGCGGTTCGGGTAAATCAACTATATTGCGGATATTGATGACTTTGGAGTCAATTGATGCAGGACGGGTAACTATCGATGGGGATATTTTATATAATCTCAACCAAAACGAAAAGACCTTGCCTTTAATTGAAGAACGTTTTTCAAGAATACGCTCCAAAGTTGGAATGGTTTTTCAAAATTTTAATTTATTTCCCCATATGTCGGTTTTAAGAAACATTACGGAAGCTCCTATACATGTTTTAAAAATTTCGGCGGAAAAAGCCGAAAGTCGCGCTCTGGAACTGCTGGACCTTGTAGATATGAAAAATAAAAGTTCCGCTTATCCGGCGCAATTATCCGGAGGGCAAAAGCAGCGTGTTGCGATTGCGAGAGCTTTAGCTCTACAACCCCAAATTATGTTGTTTGACGAAATCACTTCCGCCTTGGACCCAGAATTAGCGGTTGAAGTATTATCAGTCGTTAAAAATTTAGTGCGTCAAACTAATATGACAATGCTGATGGTCACTCATCAACTTCATTTTGCTCAGGAATTTGCAGATCGAATTGTCTTTATGGAAAAAGGAAAAATCATTGAAGATGGGGCGGCGGAAAAAATTTTTAACAATCCCACCGAAGAAAGAACTCGAAATTTTCTTAAAACGGTTTTAGAAGCTACTTAGTTTAAGTTAATCGGTTAAAAAACGTCGTAATCAATAAGGAAAATTAAAGTAAAAGCTGAAAACCGACCCTTCACGGAAGAACTGGCGGAAGAGCATCACAAAATTATTGCTCTGTCATATAAAACTCTACAATAAAAATCAATCGCAAAGGTCTTTACCGGGCAGTAGTGATTTCAAATCTAAAATAGCTCATAAATCGAGAAAAGCTGGGTTTGTGTTGATTGTTTATCAAAAGAAGGTAACTTTATGTAAAACTTTGAATTATAATTGGGGGAGGAACTGAACCCAGAGGAAAACACTCTTAAAGGAAATGGGTTTTTCTGCCTTTTATATTCACTATTCACTTAACATCGGAAGAGCTATGAGTTTTAAAAATTTTGTTGCGATTTTACTGGCAGGATTGTTATTCGCTGGGGTTGTTGGTTGTAAAGAAAAGGGGCCAGCGGAGAAAGCTGGCGAAGAAATTGATAAGGCTGTCGAAAAGGCTGGGGATAAAGTGAACGAGCTTTTAGGAAATTGAACTTTTTTTTCAACCTCTTGCTAAATGTTTCGTCTAAAAAATAGCCAATGAATATTGAGTCTGCCGTTAAATCTCTCAAAAAAAACTCTATATTTGGATTGCTTTCCAAGCAAAAACTAACTGATTTTTGCAAAAAATCCGAACTGATAACCCTACAAAAAAATGAAGTTTTATTTAAAGAGGGCGACCCTGGTGATGTTATGTATGTCGTCCTTCTGGGGAAACTCAAAATTTATACGCGAAATAAGCAGATTGCCGTTCGAAGCGTCTTCGACTTGATAGGAGAACTGGCGTTGGTCAGTTCCCAACCACGCTCAGCCAGCGTAAAGGCGATTAATCCTTCAACTTTATTAAAAATTTCCAGAGAATGTTTTGACAACCACATTGCCTCCCATCCAAGGGCTATGCTGGAGATTATGAAAGTTCTTTCCAAGCGAAGCGGACTTGATATAGAAACTCTGGATAAAGGTTATAAAGAACTGAATCAAACGAGACAAAGTTATGAGGATATTGTTCAATCCGTTTCAGATATTATCCTTAGAGTTTCGCCAGAAGGACTAATAACGTATGCCAATTCTTCAATTAGCGTTACCGGATATAAACCCGATAAATTAATGGATAAACCTTTAACAAGTTATTTAGCTGAAAATGACGATGAGGCGGAATCTATCTTAAAAGATCTTTTGTCGAAACGAATTAAGAAAAATTCGGCCAAGACGCGGGAGGTTTGGTTAAAGGTAAACCCTAAAAGCGCTTTATCTAAAAAAAATAAAAAGCTTTGCTTCATGATAAGTTCTTCGTGCGTATGGAATGAATCCAAAGAAAATAAGAAAAACGCTAGAGCGGCAAAAAACTTTGCGGGGAACCAATTGATTGCAAAGGACATTACGGAGAGGAAAAAATACGAAGAAGAATTAAAAAATAATAAAATCCGATTGGAAAAACTGGTCAAAAAGAGAACTAAAGAACTGCAAAAATCAAAAGAAGAAGCGGATTTTGCCAATAAAGCCAAATCGGAATTTCTATCTAGAATGAGCCACGAAATTCGGACTCCATTAAATGCGGTTATTGGATACTCCCAGTTACTTTTGAGAAAAAACTATTTGGAACACGAAGATAAAGAAGGAACGATGGGTATCGAAAAAAGCGCGAATCACCTTTTGGAACTCATCAACGAAATTTTGGATATGTCCAAAATTGAAGCAAACCTGATGGAGGTCAACGCCGCTGATTTTGATTTAAACGATCTGATAAAAAGTATTTCGGCTATTTTTGCCCCAAGATGCGAAAGTAAGAATATAAGATGGGTAGTCGATAATCTCGAAAAAAAATACCATGTTCAATCCGATCAAACCAAATTAAGGCAAATTTTAATCAACTTGATTGGCAATGCGGTTAAGTTTACGGATGAAGGTTTTGTTTCGCTAAAAACTACCGCTTTGAAGTCAAGTTTATTTCGTTTTGAAGTTGAAGATTCAGGACCGGGAATTTCTAAAAAAGACCATCAAAGTATTTTTGATCCATTCAAACAAACTGAAACTGGAATAAATAAGGCGGGAACCGGTTTGGGGCTTGCCATTTCTAAAAAGCAGGCTCAATTATTAGGGGGCGACTTAACGGTAGAATCGGAACTGGGAAAAGGTTCCAAATTCATATTGACTCTTCCTTTACCTGAAGCTTCTCAAGCTAATTTCCTTAAAAACGCTACAGATTATCGGTTAAAAGGGCTTGCTACAGGTTTTCAGGTTAAGGCTTTCCTATTAGATCAAAACACTGAAAATAGAAATGTTCTTACAAGACTGTTAAGTTCTTTAGGAGTCGATACGATATCCTCAGCAGATTATTCCCAAGCGTTTGAAAAAATTCGAAACTACAATCCAGATATTGTTTTTATGGATATTAAAATTCCGATAACTAATGAGATAGAAACTTTTGACAAAATTATAAACGAGTTTGGAAAAAAATCCTTCAAAGTGGCGGCGATGACCGCATCGGTTTTAAACCACGAAGTAGAGGAGTTTTTGAAAAAAGGTTTCGACGATGTGATCCTAAAGCCAATCCGTTTGGAAGTTCTGGCTTCCTTATTGGAAAAACATTTGGGCGTGGAATTCGAATATGAGGAAAATATTTCCGAAGGTTCCAGCGTCGCTTCAGAAGAAGATTTAAATGGGATCGACGTTACTTTTAACCTTCCAACCTCTGCATTAGAAGCTTTAAGAGAAGCGGCGGAGTCTTACAATGTCACTCAATTAGCTAAAGAACTGGCCGTTATTGAAACAATGGGCGAGGATGGAGAAAAATTAAAAAACCACCTGGAGAAATTTATAAAAGTATATGATTTAACTGGCGTCCTAAATTTTCTTAATAAAATAATTTAGATAATATTAGTTTTACCAGTATTTTTGATTTTCGGATGTTTGTTGAATGTCAAGCGATTCATGTAAAAGCCCTTTTAGAATATATTTCCCTGCATTGTGGGAATGGGCGCCTCCCTCATAGTTAATAAACTTTAAAAATGTTTTCTAAGTTTTAGGAGATGGGAGTGTTTTCTGTAGAGGTGTTTATGGCCAGAAAACTGGATTATTTGTCGTTTCAGGTCAGTCATAGGGAAAGATTTATCTTTCCCTATGATTTTATTCGGTTAGGTTAAGTTTGCGCTAATTTTTCATTCCTTTCTTTTTACCCTTTCCCTTATTTTTACCCTTCATTTTTCCTTTATTTTCCTTTTTACTTTTCTCGCTTTTTTTACTCTTTTCACTTTTCTCACTCTTTTTGCTTTTTACGCTTTTCTCGCTTTTTTGGCTTTTCTCACTTTTCTTACTTTTTTCACTCTTGTCACTTTTGGCTAAAAGTAAATTTGAATCTCCTGAGTTTTCTAATAAAACGGATGGGGCAGCTTTGTTAAGAGAGCTTAATCCTATTGTGTCAACTTTTGATAAAAAAAGGGTAGCCGCTTGCGCTCTTGCAAAGCAGATAATAGTTGAAACCGTAATTAGAACTCCTAAAACTTTTTTCAGCGACATAAATAATTCCTTTCACAAAAAAATGGATTTAAGAGGACCTCTAATAATTGGCATTTTTACCGGTTTGTTGTCGCCTGGCCCTTGAATTCAAGGGCCAGGCTCCTGGTAAATCTGAATTTTTAGAGGTTCCCTTAATAGAGCTTGTGAAACTAACAATTTTTTTAAAAAGACTAATTTAAATCAAAAGATATAATATATTTATAAACTATTTTTACTGTAAGTTAAATGTCATTTTGTCCCTAAAAATATTGTGGATTATAAAGAAACTGGAAACGATTTATTAATATTTCCCAATAAAGTTTTACGTATTTTGGGATGGACTGTATTTTGTTTGGTGTTTGTCCATATTGCTCTGCAAGCATTTCATTATTATATTTCCGAACTTCCCTGGTTGCTGAGAGAATTGTTTGACGTCGACGAAGAAGAAAGTTTTTCCACATGGTTCTCCGCCATTATTTTATTTATTGCTTCCTTTTTATTATTTTTAATCGCAAGAAGCCCGACGGTTAAGAAAGATAAATTTTCAAAGCATTGGTATGGATTGGCTATTGGTTTTGCGACTTTATCTATGGATGAAGTGGTTGGACTGCACGAAACGTTTAATACGATAACCGAAGTCGCCTGGACGGTTCCATTTACGTATTTGGCGGCGGCTCTTTTTGCTGTTTATTGGAAATTTTTACTTCACCTGCCGAACAAAGCTAAAAAGGATTTTTTAACAGCGGGGGCAATATTTATTAGCGGCGGGTTGTTGGTTGAACATTTAGCGGACTATTACGTTGAGATTTATGAGATGGATAATTTCGGTTATCAAGTATTGACCGGCTTTGAAGAATCTTTAGAAATGGTAGGTGTGATTCTATTTATTAAAGCTCTTTTGGAGTATATTTCTTTGGAGAACCCGGATAGTTTTCGTTTCATCGTTAAAACGTAATAAGAATTTGAGTTTTTTGAAATGGAGAAGTAAAAAGTCGCTCCTTGCTTCTAAAGAACTAAAATAAGGAGGTCGCAGTTCGAGAGCCTCACTGTGACAATATTTTATTTTTTGCTTTAGTTCCTTTAGCAATTAACGGGCGAAGCCTGTCGGACGCTCAATGTGATATTTTTTATATTTTACTTTTAGTTTTTTGACCAATCAACTGGCGAACCTGATCGGATGCTTAAGGAGACAGGCGCAGAGCCTAAAGGTTTACCTCTGGAAAACAAGTCATGGGAACCAATTTATAGAAAATGAATTTTTGTTTCTTCTCGCTTATAACAATTGACAATTGCGGGTAGTAATACTAAGTTTTCCGTGTGCGAAAACTATTATTTATATTATTTTTTCTAGCAACTTCCTGCTTTCAGCCTGATGAGAAGGCATGGATTGTCATGGAACTTTCTTTACCTGGCGGGTATCCAAAAAAAATGGCTTTCCATAACCCTGCCGCTCCTGCCGCTACCCTAGAGGAATGTAAAGAAGCTCTTCCCATGGTAACTCCAGAATTGGTTGGTTACATAAAAAGCGAAGCTCGGTTTGCAGGAGCAAAACTGGTTAAGATTGAATGCGTCATGTCTATGGGAGATCCTCTTAAAGAGAATAAACGATAAAAATTCCAAATTTATCGACTCACAAAAAAAATTAAAATTCCTTTAGTTTTAGATAGTTAGAACTTTAGTGACAATTGATTTCTCTTTGGCGTGAAATTTCAGGATGTAAATCTATTAAAATCCTTGTATCATTTTGAGATTCAATTTTATTTGGTCACTCATTTATAGAATGTAAGCAATGTACGATTATCACGAAACAAATAAAGTCTTGTTAGTCGACGACGATCCTCTGGTGCGCGAGTATTTGTCTGAATCCATTCAGTCTCACTCTTTTGAAGTAGAGACTTGCAAGGATGGGTTGGAAGCCTGGGATTATTGCCAGCAGCATAACGATATCAACTTGATTGTTTTAGATATAGTTATGCCAAAGATTGACGGTATGACTTTAATGAAGCAATTGCGAGATTCGGGTAACGAAGTTCCTATCATAATATTGACCAGTAAAGGAGAAGTGTCAGTCGCTTTAAAAGCGCTCAACGAAGGCGCCAGCGATTACCTGATTAAAGACGAAGGCATACAAAAAACGATTATGCATTCGATCGAACGGGTTTTGGAAAAGAAAAGAATTCTGGACGAGAATAAACAGCTCATGGTTGAGTTGGAATGGTCGGTGAAAGAAGCCAAAGTGCGCAATCTGGATTTGGAAAGGGAAATTTCTGAAAGAAAAAAAGTGGAAAAAGAATTAATTCAGGCAAGAGAGGAGGCAATACGCGCTAATAAAGCCAAGTCCGACTTCTTATCTCATATGAGCCATGAATTGCGAACTCCGCTGAACGCAATCATTGGATTTGCCCAGTTACTTAAACGCAATAAAGAAAAAAATTTTTCCGAGCGGCAAAAAAATAATACGGAAGAGATTATTAAAGCGGGTAAACATCTTCTGGAACTGATTAGCGAAGTGCTTGATTTGGCCAAAATTGAGTCTGGAACGATGACGGTGTGCGTTGAGGAAATCCAGCTTAACGAATTAATAGACGAAGTTGTTTCTTTGATTTTACCTTTGGCGGAAACAAGAAATATTCGCATCATCAATCATATTATGCATTATCCAGATTTAGTAATAATGGGGGACCGAGTTCGATTGAAGCAGGTTTTACTCAATTTGGGGTCAAATGCAGTTAAGTACAATTGCGAAGCGGGAAAAATCACTTTAGATTGCGAGATTCTTGATGGGAGAGTCGCTATAAAAGTTGCCGACACGGGGGAAGGGCTTTCGGAAGAAGATCAAAAGGCCTTGTTTGAGCCGTTTCAAAGGCTTGACGCGGAAGGCACTGAAATAGAAGGCACCGGGATTGGATTGACCATTACTAAGAATTTAGTTGAGCTTATGGAAGGTGAGTTGTCGGTTACCAGCGAAGTAGGGGTTGGGAGTTGCTTTATTATCGAGTTGCAAAAGGTTGGGGACACTGGGAATAAGGTTGAAGTTGCCGAAGAAACTCCTCAAGAAGAAATAGAGGAGAAGCTAGAAGAAGCGATCAAACGTACGTTGCTTTATGTTGAGGATAACCCGACGAACCTAAATCTGGTTCAGCAGATTATTATGGAAGACTTTCCTGAAATAAAACTGATGGACGCTCCAGACGCTCCTCTGGGGTTAGAAATGGCCCGAGCGCATAAACCGGAATTGATATTGATGGATATTAATTTGCCAGGAATGGATGGGTTTGAGGCTTTTGAAAAATTAAAAACCTACGAAGAAACGAAAGATATTCCCGTAATTGCTATCAGCGCGAACGCAATGCAAAAACAAATCGAAAGAGCGAAAGAAGTCGGCTTCGCCGATTATATAGTTAAGCCAATAGATCCCAATGATTTTTCAGAAACTTTGGAAAGTTATTTTAAAGCTGAATAAAACTAAATTGAGATAAGACGTTATTTTTTGTTTTTCAACTTTGTGTATTGAGCCATGATTTCTTTTCGCGAAACCAGATTTTTCACTCCCAACGCTTCGATGATTGCCTGAATCAGTGTGTCTTGATCTTCGTCATAACTCGTTGGAGCGGCTGTACTCCATTCTTCCTCAACTCCCAAAGCCCTGGCGATGACGGCTTTAAGCTGGTCAAAGTCGATAGGTTTTACGACGTGAGTAAAAGCTCCATGAGCCAGGCATTCTCTAGTAGCCGCTAAGGTAGCGACTCCCGTAGTCATGATGACATGGACGTCGGGATACTTTTCCTTAATCATTTTTAAAACTTTAAGTCCGTTTATTTTGGGCATGTTAATGTCCAGCAGCACCACGGATGGCTTAAAGTCTACAAACATTGCCAACGCCTCTTTACCATCGCGTGCTGTTTTGACGTTGCAGTTTTCTTCTTCCAAATATTGAGCTAAAAAGTTTCTGGCTTGCGGGTCGTCGTCGACCACTAAAATTTTAACGTAGGCTAATCCCGACATATTTTTCCTTTAATAAAGGATTTATTTTTGAGTTTTTTTATAAAACTTATTGAGTATCGTATTCAAACTGCTTCATTTTGTCAATAATAGGTAAAGTTTCAATAAGTTATAAGAAAGTGAAACAGCGCTCCTGAGAAATCTTGACTCTTTGAGAACTACTTCGACGAAGCTCAATACAAGTTTAGGGTGAAAATTTTATTTTGGTCGAAATTCCGTTAGGGTGTTAGTTTTGTATGAATTTATAGAAGGGTGTTTCGACTGAATAAAAGTAGTTAATCATCGCTAGTTCTCAATAGGGAACTAGCGATTTTTTTTACTTATTTTTAAACGATAAATTATTTAATTTCTTCTTTTAATATATCGTTGAGAGTTTGACGGCGGCGAGAAAGGAGGAATTTATTTCCATCCACAATGACTTCCGGCAGTAAGGGTTGCGTGTTGTAGTTCGACGACATGGCATAGCCATAAGCTCCCGCTCCTCCAACGATGATAATATCTCCGGGAGACGGTTTTGGCAGTTTTCTTGCGACGGGTTCTTCATTTTCCTGAGTTAAAACGTCGCCGGATTCGCAAACGGGTCCCGCCACAATTAAGTCTTGTTTTCGTCCCAGGTTTTTTCCTTCAAACCAAATAGGGTGGTAAGAGCCATATGCCATGGGGCGAAGTAGATGGCAGAAGCCCACGTTTGTTAGAACATAATCCAAACGTTTGCCTTTTTTGTCAAAGGTATGGTTGAGAGAACGAACCTCGCCAAGCAAGTAGCCGCAACCCGCAACAAACCTTCGTCCTGGTTCTATTTCACATACAATTTTTCGGCCAAAATGTTTTTCTAATATTTGGATTCTTTTTTCTAATATAGGTTTGTATTGAGAAATATCTTCCTGCGGTTTTTCAACGTCGTATTGATAGGGAAGACCGCCGCCAAAATTAACAATCTCCACGTCTTCGAATTCCTTGGCAAACTCCACAAGTTTTCCGGTGATTCTTTTCAGGTGCTTCAGGTCGCCGCCTGATCCAATATGTATGTGGACTCCATTAATTCGCAGCCCATATTTATTGGCAATGGATTTAGCTTGAGACAAATTTTGATACCAAATACCGTGCTTACTATATGGACCGCCTGTGTTGGTTTTTTTGGAGTGGCCCGCGCCTTCGCCTGGGTTGATACGGATAGATACGGGATGAGATTTTTTGCCTTTTCTTTTACATGCTTGACCATATTCTTCAAGCATTCCCAAACTTCCGCAATTAACGTAGATGTTATTTTTTATACAGAACTCTGGTTCCTTGGCGTTAAAAAATACATCGCTTGTAAAACAAATATCTTTTGATTTAAAGCCCGCTCGTCTCGCCCGCTGGCACTCGAACACGCTCACCGCGTCGATTTTAACGCCATGATTTAGCATTTCTTTTAATATTCTGACGTTTGAACATGCTTTCATCGCATAGCGCACAACGGGCGCCAGGTCTTTTATTTCGTTTATGGATTCGCGTAATTTATTCAAGCTGTATACATACACCGGAGCTCCGTGTTTTTTCACGATGTCGCGGACATTTACTTTTTCAATTTTTTTCATTTTAATTTCTCACCAGCAAGCAATTATGTATTCAAATTATAAAAGATTTTAAACTCCAGAACTCTAACATAAAATCAACCAGGAACGAATGGAATTTGAATAAAACCTGAAAGTTTATTAATCCGTAAGAGGTTGAAATTGTTTGACAAATTTAACGATAATTATTCTAATGGAAAAACCACTAAATATTAGATTTGTATTTTTAGAAAGTTATTTATTGATGAAAAAATGGACGATCGAGAATTCCTCGGAACTTTACAATATAGAAGGATGGGGCGCCGGTTATTTTGGGATCAATCAAAAAGGCCATCTTGTTGTTCGCCCGCAGTTGGGTAGTCAGCATGCGATTGATTTGAAAGACCTGGTGGAAGATATAAAGCAAAAAGGGTATTCGCTTCCCGCTTTAATACGTTTTTCGGATATTTTGCATTCGAGTATCGCAAAATTATCAAACGCTTTTAAAAAAGCGTCCCGAGAATACGGTTTTAAAGGGGAATATCACGGCGTTTATCCCATTAAAGTCAATCAACAGCGGCAAGTTGTTGAAGAGGTTGTGAAGTTTGGGCGCAATTATAATATCGGGTTGGAAGCGGGATCTAAACCAGAGTTACACGCTATTTTAGCGATTATGCATAATCCGGAGGCGTTGTTAATTTGTAACGGTTATAAGGACGAACAGTTTATCCGTTTGGCGTTGATGGGGCAAAAGCTTGGCAAAAAAATGTTTATTGTGGTTGAAAAGCTTTCCGAACTTGCAATCATTATAAAAGTTTCAAAAGAGTTAGGGATACGGCCTAATATTGGTTTACGAATTAAGCTTGTTAGCGGCGGTTCCGGTCGTTGGGCGGGGTCTTCGGGAGAGCAATCCAAGTTTGGCCTTAACTCTATTGAATTGATGGATGCCTTGAACATGGCTAAGGATGTGGGGATTTTGGATTGCGTCAAACTAATCCATTTTCATTTAGGAAGCCAGATAACTAATATTCGACACATCAAGAGTAGTTTAAAAGAAGTTGGCAGGTATTATTCCGAGTTGCTTAAACAGGGCTGCAATATTGAATATATCGATGTTGGCGGCGGTTTGGGCGTTGACTACGACGGTTCGCGATCGACGTTTGCGTCCAGCGCCAATTATTCCGTGCAGGAATACGCTAACGACGTTGTGTACCACATCCTTGAAATTTGCCAGGAAGAGGATTTGCCGCATCCGAATATTATTTCCGAGTCGGGTCGAGCTATGACGGCCTACCACTCAATTTTGGTTTTCAATGTATTGGACGTTACGTCTTTTCCAGATTGGAATAATGGCGTTGAAATAGGAGACGACGCTCCGGAGGTTGTGAAAGAAATGTTCGATGTTTTGTCGTTAACCTCAAACAAAAATATTATCGAATCCTGGCATGACGCTTTACACCTTAAAGAGGAGGTTAATAATCAATTTTTATTGGGATTACTTTCTTTAGAAGACCGGGCAAGGGCTGAAAATATTTATTGGGGGATTTGCCGTAAAATTCAAAGTCTGGCCAGTCGCCTTAAATACATGCCGGATGAATTAAAAAACCTGAAAAAGGATTTGGCCGACAAATATTTTTGTAACTTTTCTGTTTTTCAATCCTTGCCAGACTCATGGGCTATTGATCAGGTGTTTCCGGTGGCTCCGTTACAGCGTTTGAATGAAGAGCCTACCCGCGACGCAACTATAGAAGATATTACGTGTGATTCCGACGGAAAAATCGATCTCTTTATAGGCGAACGGAATACGGAGAATACTTTGCGCGTTCATGAAATTAAACCTGGAGAAAATTACCGGCTGGGAATTTTTCTTACCGGAGCTTACCAGGAAATTTTAGGGGATTTGCATAATCTATTTGGCGATACAAACGCTTTTCATGTTTCTTTGACTCCGAATGGCGAACTGAAATACGAACAAATCATTGAGGGCGAGGACGTGACAGACGTTCTGGATTATGTCCAGTTTCGCGCTGATGAATTAGAAGGCCGCATGGCGGGTTTTTTAATCTCCAGCGTTCAAAGTGGGCACATATCGCAAAAAGAAGCCGACGACTTTCTTAGTTTGTATCGAGAAGGTTTGAATGGGTATACGTATTTACTTCATCCTAATCCTGAAGAATAGCGCTACAGGCTCTAAAAGGTTTGCGTTTTTAATTATTCAAAGATATCCCAAATTGTTCGGTTAGTTTTTTTATTTGGTTGTTTGTAACTCCCAGACGCGAAGCTTCTTTAAAATGCAAAACAGCTTTTTGTGTTTGATTTGATAGGGCCAGCAATATGGCATAGTTTAAGTGGGCGTTTTTATAGTTTGGATCTAAAGCCAGCGTGGCTTCAAACATTTTTATCGCTTCCGATGTTCTTTCCCGCTCTGCAAAGAGCAAAGCCAAATAGTAAAAAGATAATTTTTTGTTTAAGTCGAATTGTAAAGCCTGTTGAATAGACTTTTTTAAATAAAGCTCGGCTTCTTCGAAACGTCCTAACCGATAGTTATTAATACCCAGGTTCCTATATGAGTCTGTACTGTAGGGATTCAACTCGATTACTTTTTTATAATAATTATTTGCGTTTGGGAAGTCGAGCAACGCGTCATAGGCAAAGCCCATCCTTAGATAAGCTCCCCAATGGTTTGGTAAATTTTTAGACGCCATCGAAAAAAGATTGATCGCTTCCTTTATGTTTCCATTTCGCGCCTGTTCGTCTCCTTTGGAGATGGCTTCTTTATAATCGAATCTTGACTTTATTTGCGCGGTGGATTTAGTGGGAACTATTAAATAAAAGTAGACAAGTAAAACTGTGCTTATAAAAAGACATGTTATCAAAGAAATTTTTTCGAAGTTATGGACCGATTTAAGATTCGTTTTTAGCCTTAAGAATAATAAGCCCAAAAAGATAATAGAAACTAATTGCATTCCAGGATATAAAAACAAAAACAATAAACTTTCTTTATTAAATATTTCTGAACCTGAAGAAAAAATTATTTTGAGGAAGTTTGTCGAATGGCTCAATAGATGGAAATTTTCTGATAATAAATTTGGAATTCCAATTAAGGCTTTTATGGCAAATTGCGGGTCGTTGTAAGTTAAAGCCGTTTTGTATTGAACTAATAAGAAATATTGTAATATTACGAATAACGTAATTAACGCGATTCCCACGCTAAAAGCTCTTGGCGAAGTTTTAAATCTATCGATTATTGCCGTTAATCCCAAAGCCAGTAACGGTATTGAAGAAATAAAATGGCGTTCGCCATAGGAATCCGATCCTTCGGGATAGATTGAAATTATTAGAACCAATACGGCGAGATAAACCAGAACGCCGGGTCTCATATGTTTTAATCGATCGCTTGAAAAAAGACCTAGAACCGCAACAAAAAAAACTGGAAAAGATAAAATCAAGCCCCATTGAGGGCTAAAAAAAACATTGAACAAAATTTTTAAAAAATCTTGAGTGAAAATAAAGTTTAACCCAACTCCCGCCATTTCGAAGTGGCGTGCCGGCAAGAATATGCCATTAAGCTTTTGCCAAATAAAAAGCTGAGGAGAAAGAGCTATTATGAAACACAATAATACCCAGAAGGATTTATAAATAAGCTCTTTTAGAAATTGTTTTTTATCTTTGGATTGAAGAGGCGCGTTAGAAAATATCTGATCAAAAAAATAAAGCGCAAAAAACGAGATATTTATGATTCGTACCATGCAAAGCAGACCTAATATTGTTCCCCAAAAGGCATGATCCGTATAGTTTTTTGATTCCCTTAATCGCAGCCAAAAAAAAATTAAAACCACAACCATGAAAAATTCGGTCGTATGGGCCATTCTTTGGCGAACGAAGGAATAATAAATTAGAGGAGACCCTAACCAAACGCCTAGCGTTGCTATGAGAGCTGAATTGCGCGAAAAGTATTTAATTAATACTTTATATAAAAGCAATAAGCCCAGAAATAAATAGGTCTGAGACGCTATCGCAGTGGTCATATAATAAGGCGTTGAGTAACCGTCTATAGAAAATGAAAAGCCGAAGTTATTTAATACGATTGCGAAAAAGTGGCCAACTAAGAAAAAAGGTAAAAATAGAACGCTTTGTCCGACCTGCCAATTATTAAAAACATATCCTGTTGAGTTAAAGTTTTCGGCGTGCGAGTATTTTTTTTCGTTAATGAAATCTAAATCGCCGTCAAAGAACGCCGACCTTAGATAAGCGTAATAACCTGTGTCGTCTCCTTCATCGATTTGAGTAACCGAGTAGGCGCTTGTTTGCCAGTTTTGTGAGATGGATTCGTCAAATAAACCCAGGGGAGCGATGGCGAGGAAAGAAATAAAAAAGATTCCGGCTATGGTTGCTATAGCTTTTAAATCGGACTTCATGTGGTTTGTTTATGAGTAAAGAATTGATTAAGGTTGGATAGGGATATATCGGGCGAGTCCAAATTGCAGGAAATAAGAAGTTTTGCTTGAAATTAT
Source organism: uncultured Nitrospinota bacterium (assembly GCA_964344185.1). Taxonomy (GTDB): domain Bacteria; phylum Nitrospinota; class Nitrospinia; order Nitrospinales; family JAJDAT01; genus JAJDAT01. Next base: position 14,508 of record CAYFMN010000046.1, on the reverse strand, counting down.
GATTTCTTTTACACTTTTTTATTTTTGCACAGGGTTTATTTAATTTCAATTCTATCAACGCCCTATTTATTGTTTTACTATTTATTAGTTTTTGACGGTTATTATTGCTACCATTTAATATCTTAGGGTGACCTCTAAAATTGGCATTTTTATTGGTTTGCTATCGCCTGGCAAATCTAAGTTTTTAGAAGTTCCCTTAAAAGTAAATTAATGAAATTTTTTGGTTGGTAATTGCTGGATGGACGCGAAAAAGGCTTTTTTTATTTTTATTCTTACTTGTTGTTTATTGCCCATTGGTTCCGCTATGGGGATAAACGAAACTCCTTTGCACAAAGCGGTTGAAGCGGGAGATTTTCAAAGAGTCAAAGCTTTGATTGAAGCGGGGGAGAATGTAAACGCTCAAACGGCGCAAGGTATTACGCCGTTATTTTTTGCGATATTGAGCGGTAAAAATGAAATTATGGAATTTCTAATCGAGAATGGAGCGGATATTCAGTTAAAAGACGGCGATGGTTTTGCTCCTTTGCATATTTCCGCGACCGAAGGCAATTTGAAACTGACAAAAATTTTTTTGGACAAGGGAGCTAATATAGCGGTTAGAGATAACGATGGTTTAACGCCTCTGCACCTGGCCGTGCGTTGGAATAATATTGATATCGTTAAATTATTTTTAGACAAAAACGCAGAAGTGAACTCAAGATCCGCAGAAGGAAATACGCCATTGCATTTTGCCGTTATGAACGAAGATGAAAATTTGTTTCAGTTGCTTTTTGATCGCGGAGCAACGGTTGACTTGACGAACTCTAAAGGTAGATCGGCTTTGCATTGGGCGGCAAAAAGAGGGAATAGACTTGCTCTTCGATTATTGTTAGGGAAGGGCGCGGATATAAACCTGCCGGATAAAAATGGAAGCACTCCGCTCCATTTAGCGGGATATTGGGAGCAAGTGGATACAATACGAGACCTCATTAGGAATGGGGCAAACCGGCAAGCGAAAGATAATAACGGTTACACCCCTTTTGAATATGCTCTCATCAATCCTCCGAATCTAGCTCTCGGAGTATTAAAGGAAAAATGGCCCGCCGAGTAGAAAGTCAAGACAGGACTTCCGCAGACTTACCTTTTTTAAGAATTTCCAACATGGCATCGTGGACAAGGCTGTTTGTCGCTAGAATCTGCCTTTGATATATGTCAAAAACATCGCCGTTCAGGAGCGAAAGCTTTCCTCCGGCCTCCTCCAATAGCAGCTTACCCGCCGCCATATCCCAAGGATGAAGTTTGATCTCCCAAAACCCTTCAAAACGGCCCATCGCCGTGTAGCATAAATCCAACGCCGCAGAACCCGGTCGTCTAACAGCCTGACAGCTTTTAATAAAGTTTTCGAAGTGATCCAGGTTGTTATTGTCGGCATGGCCTACATCGTAGGCAAAGCCCGTAACTAACATGCTCCTTTTAAGGTCGGATATGCCTGAGACTTTGATTGGTTTGGAATTTAAAAAAGCGCCTTTGCCTTTTTCCGTTGTAAAAAGCTCGTCTAAGGAAGGATTATAAATAACGCCAAGTTCTATTTCGCCATTGATTTCCAGCCCGATTGACGTGCAATAGCAGGGATAGCCATGCGCAAAGTTGACGGTGCCGTCTAATGGATCGATGATCCATTTATGAGGCGAAGAGAGGTTCCTGCTTTTATTGGATTCTTCGGCCAGAAAACCGTGGTCGGGAAATCGAGACGAAATGATGTCGATGATTTTCTTTTCGCATTGAAGGTCGACTTCCGTTACCGGATCTATTTCGCTCTTGTATTTAATCGGGCCAAAATTATCGCGGCGTTCTTTAAGGATTTTTCCCGCCGCTAACGCGGCTTCAATAGCCGTTTGTAAGGCTTCTGTCATTCAATCCAGCCTCCGCCAATAACGCAGTCGCCGCGATAGAAAACAGCGGCTTGACCGGGCGCAACCGAGTTTTGAGGTTCGTCGAATTCGACATGAACGCGGTCATCGGCCAGAGGAGTTACTTTGGCGCGCGCTCCAGAGTGCCG
>CAYFMN010000046.1:0-12460 GCA_964344185.1 uncultured Nitrospinota bacterium | reverse complement strand
AACGGATTTGAACGTCCAGGTATTCTGGAGATTCCGGTTTAGAGTACCAATTGGTTCGGTCAGCATAAAACTCGGCTCCTAATACTTCGCTTTTAGGACCGACAGTCACTTCGTTATTAACGGGATCTATTTTGGTTACGTAGTAAGGCTCTGATAATCCGCCGAGATTGAGTCCTTTGCGTTGACCAACCGTGTAAGCTGGGTAACCTTGATGTTTTCCCAAAACGGCTCCGGCAGAGTTGACGATATTGCCTTCTTGAAAAGATTCCGGTCCAATTTGACTGGCTATGAAATCTTTATAGTTATTATTCGGCACAAAACAGATTTCCTGCGATTCCGTTTTTTCCGAAACCATATTTAGACCGAGCGATCTGGCGATGTCGCGAACCTCTTCTTTAGTCATTGCGCCTAATGGAAACATGACGCGAGAAATTTGTTCTTGCGAAAGATTGAATAGAAAATAACTTTGGTCTTTGACCCGGTTGTCGCCGCGTTTGATCATGAGCCTGCCGTAGTCGTCTTTAACGACTGAGGCGTAGTGGCCCGTGGCGACGTATTCGCGTCCTAATGTTTTGGCTTTGACCATGAGTTCGTCAAACTTTACTTTAGAGTTGCATAGCGTGCAGGGGATTGGGGTTCTTGCTTGCATGTATTCCGAAACGAAGTAGTCGACAACGTCTTTGCGAAATTCCTTTTCCATATTTAATATATAAAATGGAATTTTTATTTTATCGGCGACTCTGCGGGCGTCGGCCAAGTCGTCCAAAGAACAGCAAGTGCCGAAGCGGTTATCGGTGTCGGAACTGTAGTTCCACAGTTGGAGGGAAATTCCCACCACGTCGTAACCTTGATCTTTTAACAAGGCGGCGGCAACGGAGCTATCAACTCCTCCGCTCATTGCAATGACTATCTTAGGTTTCATTTATTTGGTGTTTATGATTATTGCGTTTGATCGATTGAATAAAAAGAAAGACACGAGTCGCCAATCTTTTTTTCACGATAGCGGCTTAACACGCCATAGCGATCTGCAAGCGTTTTCTTAAAAAAATGTTCGACAATAATAGAGGCGTCTTCTTCTAAAATTGTTGAGTTTGCAAGTTCGAATAAGCAACTGTCGTAAAGATTTGCGTCAAAAGGAGGGTCCAAATAGACCCAGTTAAACTTTTCTCCTTGAGCGCTCAAGGTCGAAATCGATTTAAGCGCGTCCATTTTTAATAATTTCCAGTTTTGAGCATCGCCAAAACCGCACTTTTGTAAATTCTTGAGAATCAGTTTTTGGGAGCCGGAATCAATATCGGCTAAAACCGCTTTCCTGGCGCCTCGGCTGAGCGCTTCTATGGCTATATTGCCTGTGCCGGCAAATAAGTCCAAAAACCGGGAATCTAGAATATCACTTCCTATAATGTTAAAAAGGGTTTCTTTAACCCGGTCCAAGGTAGGACGGATTTGATCCTCTTTAAAGCTTGCTAATTTGTTGCCCTTAGCCGAACCGGCGATTATCCGCATAATTCAATGTTTTTCAATGTTAAACCGGGTCGAATTGCAACCGGGAATAAGCCAAAGTCTTAACCAATTTATCTTGACAGGGTGAAAAGATCAAACTAATATTTCAATCAAGAGAAAATTTGACGCTCGGGAATTGTTTATTAGGCGAACCTTTGATTTTTATGAGGTTTGCTATTGACGCCCGAGCCGTTTTTTTAGGAAGAAAAAATGACCGTAGATAAAAATACAAATCCATTTCTAACCGCGTTGATTGCTCCTTTGTACATGATAATGGGCACCATGGCTGTTATAAACGGCGATTTGCTGATTATTTTCCTGTTTTTTGCGTTTAATTTTGCATTAATAGGGGCTTATGTAACCGAGTTTAAATTATTTCCTGGTTTATATTTTAACGAGTTGTCCCATAAAACATCGTTATCGGCCTTGATGGCTATGGGAATTGCGTTTATGGGATTTTTAGCTTCAAAAATCATAAAAGGCGGAGCGGAAACGTCCGATCCAAGCGCTTTTGCGGCCAGCAATTTCATGTTGGTGTGGGTCTGTTTGTCGATACCTTCTTATTTTATGATGGTTTGGTTGGTTAAAGGGATCAACAAACGCGATTTAGAAGCGGAAGAAGCGGTCCGACAGGAAAAACGCAAAAACCGAAAATCCGGCGGCCCACCCATCATGAACCGCGACGGATTTTAAAATTAGTTGTACTCTCACCCTATAAAACAGTCCGGCCCCATCGTCTAGCGGTTAGGACGCCGGCCTCTCACGCCGGAAACAGGGGTTCGATTCCCCTTGGGGCTACCAATTATTCATTTATAATCAAATGGTTAAGCGGAACCTAATTTTTCGCTAGAATTACATGTAGCTATTTTGTAGCCAATTTTTCCTCCATTTTCCTCCAATAGTTGAATTTTGAAAATTATCAAAATTTTTGAAACATTCCTAACTTATTGAACTAAAATAATTTACTAGATTTTCTGGAAATCGAATTGCCGATAACTTTTTGCTGTCGGCCCGCAGGCCGGAAACACTTTTTTCACTTCAGGACTAACTCCTTTATAAGTTTTGATTTGGAATAACTGTATCTTATATGCTACACTGGGCCTATGACGCTACAGGAAAAAGAAATTATTTATGATGAGTGTTTTGAGATTTGGTTTGACGATCTAAAAGACCATAAAGCCAAAAGTATCATTTTAACAAGACTTGGGAGGTTGCGGTTAGGTAATCCCGGGGAGTGTAGGTCTGTTGGAGAGGGAGTTCATGAGCTTATAATAAATTTTGGTCCTGGATACCGAGTTTATTTTGGCAATAAAAATAAAAAGCTGGTTATCATTCTTGCTGGTAGTATTAAGAAAAATCAGCAAACAATGATTGATATTGCGAAAGAAAATTGGAAGATAATAAAATCCATTAAGTAAGGAGTTAATAAAAATGGCAATCAGAAAAATGATAGATCATGATGAATTCATAAAAAAACATTTAAGAACTAAAGCCTCCATTGAAAGTTATCTAAATGAAGCTCTAGAAGACGAGGACCCGAGGGTCTTTCTTTTAGCATTAAAAGATGTTGTTATTGCCAAAGGAGGATTTTCTAAAATATCTAAACAAACGAACTTAAGTCGTGAAAGTATGTATAAAACACTTTCGACCAAAGGAAACCCAACATTTAAGAGTTTGAACAAATTGGTTGATACAGTTGGATTTCAAATCTTAATCAAGTCTAAAAAATCAGTTAAAAAGTCTACAAAGGCAGGAAAGAAGACTTTAGCATAATCCAACTTCATTATGTCGGGCTATTTTGTAGTAATGGATTGGAACCAACATAAAAATCAAATCATTCAGGTTAAAAAACGTATTCTGATCTTCCCTGGAATAAGTGGAATTGTTTAATGATTTTAACGAGGACAACGATCCTCAGTTTAACGAATTCAATAAAAAATGCAAAAAAGCGGATTGACTGATTTTTAAATAAGGAGGCGTCAATAGACAGGCTTTGAAATTTTGCTGATATGCGGTAAGCTAATAATAGTCCAAAAATGGAGTATCCAAAAATGCCAACCACTGTACTTGAAAATATCCGGGGAGACCAACTCCTCGACGCTTTAAAAAAGCTGAATCCCGACCCAAATCAAACATTCCGCGTGACTTTGGAATCGGAAGAAAAACCGGCTCCCGTCAAAGGCAAGTGGGCGAAGGTTGCCGAGAGAATGTCCAAAGAGAATTACCTGAACGGATGTTCAGAAGAGGTTATTCAGTCGGTCCGGGAGTTTAGAAATAACTTTTCTTTAAGAAATGGCTAAATATCTTCTCGATACGAATATTATTTCTTATCTGGAAGATCAGGCTTCTCCCTGTCATCAAGCAGTCGCTCACAAAGTTTCTACCCTTGGCGTAGACGCGGAAGTTTGCATTTCTATTCTCTCTTTTTATGAACTTCAATTTAGCGTTTCTCGCGCTAACGATAAATTAAAAGAAGATATCCTGAAATCGGTCGCCACGATTCAGGAAGTTTTTACGATTATCCCGTTGGGAGGCAAGATCGCATCGTTTCGTCTTTTAGCCCTCTGATATCACTTATATTCCAACTCAAGAAGGCTGGTTCTATTTAGCGGTGATTTTGGATTTGTTTAATTGCGAGGTCGTCGGTTGGTCTATGGATTCTCGCATGACAAAAAAGCTGGCGGTTGGAGTTTTGAAAATGGCGATTGACAAACGCAATCCGGAAAAGGGATTGCTGCATCATTCCGATCAGAGAAGCCAATACGCAAGCGTTGAGTTTCAAGACACATTATCCGGCCTAAATATTTCTTGTAGCATGAGCCGAAAGGGAAACCGTTACGATAGTGCCGTTGTCGAAAGGTTTTTTCATATGCTTAAGGTGGAATGCCTCAAGGGAAGAATCTATGAAACCAGAAAACAGGCCAGGGCAGAACTGTTTGAATATATGGAAGTCTTTTATAATAGAAAAAGGCTTCATCCCTATCTCGGATATAAAAGCCCTGTCGAGTTCAGGGAGATGCAAAATACCGCTTAACTACGTGTCCACTATTCCAGAGGAAGATCAAACTGGATTAAATCGCGATAGTTTCGTTTCCAATCAAAAACTAGTCAAGGTTTATGGCGGTAGGAAAGCTGACGAAGTATATTAAAAGAGAGATTGGTTTTTCCAGTTCCCGTCATCCACGTAATTAGGGTATGTTTGATCCATTCATGCTCGCGCAATCCAAAGGGACAATACATATTTCCAAGGGGATATTCAACTGCACCCAAAGGAAATTCGCCAAAACAGATATTTGCATTAGGTGGATCGAGATGAATGTTCTCTTGAAAATCTTTTCCTGCTTGTTGGTGTAGCAGGATACCAATCAGTTCATCAGCTTCTTGGCACTCTTTGCCTTCACCTGAAAGATAAAACAGCCAGTGGAGATTTGCTTTCTTGTAATTAAGAGAGTATAGCTTTCTTAATTTTTCTTCAGTTACTGGATTTACTATTCGTATCGCCCAATCGTTTTTGTAGTGCTATTATGTCTTTGAAGCATTGCAATTCTTCAAGCATCCGTTGGATTTCTATGCCCTGAAGTTGTTTGAGTAGCTTTTTGGTCTTTTTAGAGAGGAGTTCTAATTCTACATCTCGCTGTTGTTGATGGGTATCTATCAAAGAAGAGATAGTATGTCTTTTTTCTTGGTCAGAAGTTGAGTACCGGTTGATGATATCGTCTACCGTTTCCCGTTCAAAGGATTCGTATTTATTAAAAAACGCTTCGAAGGGTTCAAATTGGCCTTTCATGGAAATCAAAAAAATAATTTATTGATAGATATTTAATATTTGTAGTGCGTTTAAAATAATATTTCCATGTTAAAATTTGGAGTTTCTTACCTCACCCAAATTTTTTCCAAAGGATTTAGGTTCATGTATACTAGTCCACGTGAAAACCTTTTAAAATAGTTTTTAACTATTTTAAATTAAGGAGACCTCTAATAATTGGCATTTTTACTGGTTTGCTATCGCCTGTCCCTTGAGTTTTAGGGGCAGGCTCCTGGCAAATCTGAGTTTTTAGAGGTTCCCTATATTTTTATTTGCCATGCTATTAAATGGTTTAAATTTATGGATCACTCCTTCTTATGCGAAAGCAAAGGAAGATTCCATATTTTCTGTAAATCATGAGGATACTAATTGTTCTTCAGCTATAAAAAATTCGATCAAAAGCTTGGAAGAAATAAACGATTTAAAAAGACTAATCGGATATGTCGAGTCCTCTGTCAATGACATTAAGATGACTGTTAACAATTTTGACCGAAAAATTGACGAAATTAAGTATTCAAATCAGGATAAAAAAAAGTGATTTCATTTTTACAAGGGCAAAAGGGAGTTCATTTAAAAGTGAGACCTTTAAAAAATCTAAGATCGCCAAGTTTAAATTTTTTAAAAATCTTTATTTAGAATTACTTTGTTTTGATCAGGAATCGTCAAATGATTCTTTTTTTGGAAGAGGGCTTTGCGGCAAAATTTTATTTTTAATAGCGTAATGTAGAAGTTCCGAGCTGTTTTTAAGCCGCATTTTGCCGCAAAATGTGTGGAGGTGTAGTTTAGAAGTAAAACGGGTTGACAGTCGATAAATTTTGGTTTTCGGATAGTGTGTCTAAATATCCGTCAAACGTGGATCATCATGGCCTAAGACTTTTACGATGAGTAAATTGTTGTTAGTCAGAAGTAAATCTCAAAAATGTATCAAAGAATTAAGGGATTTCCAATTCTCCAAAATATTTAGAAAAACTTTGTTCAGGGGAGTTGTGTGAGCGGCGCAGTATCGAAGAAATTTTGACCGGCCAACTCGGGCTCGCCAGCCATTTGAAGCAACATTTTTAAGCGCTGATTGAATTCTTCAGTCGTACTATCGTTGTTGATTAAAGTAATATGTCCCACTTTGCGTCTTGGCCGTTCAACCTTGCCATAATAATGCGGAATTGCTCCAGGGATATTTCGAATTTTTTCTTCTTCCGGCAAATGGCCTATTAAATTAACCATCGCGGAAGATTGTAGCGATTTGGTTTTACCTAATGGAAGACCGCAAATAGCGCGAAGATGATTTTCGAATTGAGAAGTTTCGGCGCCTTCGATTGTCCAATGACCGCTGTTATGTACACGAGGCGCCAACTCATTGGCGAACAGTTTATCTTTTACTTGAAAAAGTTCCAGAGCCATTACGCCTACGTAATTCAAATCGTCCATGATTTTTTTAATTGTTGCGTTGGCTTGAACTTGTAGCGAGTCGTCTAATCGACTTATTGTTAGACGGAGTATTCTATTCCTATGGTAATTTTCGCTTATTGGATAATAGACTATTTCGCCTTTTTGATTGCGGACGGCTATAATAGACAGCTCTCGCGTAAATTCCACTTTAGATTCGACGATACATGGAGATTTTCCAAGGCGTTCCCACGCTTTGAGACTGCCTTTTTCGTCGCGTAAAAAAGCTTGACCTTTGCCATCGTAACCTTGAGTGCGTGTTTTTAGAAAAGCCGGTAAACCAATTTTTTTTAAAGCATCTGTCAAATTCGCAAAGCTATCGACTGGGGCGAACTCTGCCGTAGGAATATCCAAGGAAGAAAAACGGCGTTTTTCTATTAGACGGTCTCGCGCTATGGCCAAGGCCGAAGACCCTGGATGAAGTGAAACTTGTCGCTGTATAGATTCCACTACTGATAACGGGATATTTTCAAATTCATAAGTCGCGACATCAGCCCAATTAGCAAGGCGTTTTTGTGAAGTTTCATCTTCATAGGGAGCGCAAATATGTTCCCCAAACGAAGCGGCGCAAGCGTCGCTATTAGGGGAGAGAAACATAAAACTTAGTCCCAGAGGTTGACCTGCCTGGGCTATCATACGGGCAAGTTGGCCGCCGCCAAGTATACCGACTTTCATCAATCGCCCTCGCGTGGATCGGGGTTTTCTAAAACGGTATCGGTTTGTTGTTTACGATAATTTTTTAAAGCTGCTTTTATTTCTGGATATTTGTTTGCGAGGATACTTGCGGCCAGTAACGCCGCGTTAATAGCGCCAGCTCGACCAATTGCCAAGGTCCCCACGGGTATTCCAGCCGGCATTTGAACGATTGATAACAGCGAGTCCATTCCATTTAAGGTTTTAGATTGTACTGGAACGCCCAATACTGGAAGAGACGTTTTAGCCGCCATCATGCCAGGTAAGTGGGCGGCGCCCCCAGCTCCTGCGATAATTACTTCAATGCCTTGTTGTTCGGCATTATCAGCATGTTGAAATAGTTTGTCGGGCGTTCGATGAGCAGATACAACCTCTACTTTGTGAGACACGTTAAGCAACTTCAAAGTTTCAGCGGCATGGCTCATCGTTTCCCAATCGGATTTTGAACCCATAACAATACTTACGAGCGCGTGGTTTTTATTATTCATTAAATGGATTAACTCCTGAACGATATATAAATAAATCTTTACGTGATTTTAACAAAAACAAGGCTGAAAATCTCTTTTCAAACGAAAGCGACAGATTTCTATTCCATAGGTTCTGGAAATTCCTTTGCAGGGTTCATTTAAGTTGATTTAGCCGCCGTCGTTTCTGATTTTCTAACAGGCATGAGCGATCAAGTTCCACAGAATGTCTGGTAGGGGATGTCTGTATCCGGAGCTGGCTCGGCATAGGCTTCACATCCAGCTTTTTCGTCGAAGGGATTTGTTATAACAGTTAGCAGGTTAGAAAAAGGGGTCGTGTCGTTCTGGTTTACTGCGGCAAAGAGAGCTTCCTCTACCTTATGGTTCCGTGGAATATAGATTGGATTGATTTGATCCATCGATTGCGCCACAGTTTCCGCTGGAAGGCCGTCTTGCTCTACACGCTTGCGCCAACGCCGCTCCCAGTCATCAAAATCGTCAGGTTCATTGAACAGTTCTCGCATGGAATCGCTATCGTTGCGCAAAGCTTGAGAAAGCCGGCGGAAAACCAGAGTAAAATCCGCATTGCCTTTTTCCATTATAGCCAGTAAGTCATTGATTAGTTTCAGATCGTTAGGGTCTTCCTTTGATAGTCCGGTTTTAGACCGCATTCCCGTCAACCAGTATGATTCATAGAGAGGTTGTACACGTTTGATTGAATCAGTTAACAACTCAACAGCTTTTTCTTTATCTGTATCGACTAATGGGACCAGCGTTTCTGCAAATCGAGTCAGGTTCCATAAAAGAATCGTCGGTTGATTGGCATAGGCGTACCGTCCCATTCTATCAATCGAACTGAATACAGTGTCTTGTTTATAGGTATCCATAAATGCACAGGGACCGTAATCTATGGTCTCGCCGGAGATTGTCGTGTTATCGGTATTCATTACTCCATGGATGAAACCGATATTCATCCAGCGAGCGACAAGAGCGGCTTGGGCGTTGGAGACCGCTTCAAAGAATGCCAGATAGGGGTTTTCCGCATCGGCTGTGTTTGGGTAATGCCGCGCAATTGAATAATCCGCAAGTTCACGTACCTTGTCGAGGTTTCCGCGCGAGGCTCCAAACTGGAAGGTTCCAACGCGGATGTGACTTGCCGCTACTCTGGCGAGGATAGCGCCAGGTAAAGGGGTTTCTCGATAAACATTATCGCCAGTGGTAACGGCCGCTAACGCTCGCGTTGTAGGTACGCCGAGGGCATGCATTCCTTCGCCTATCAAATACTCGCGCAACACGGGGCCAAGGGCGGCTTTTCCGTCTCCACCGCGAGAAAACGGGGTGCGTCCCGATCCTTTTAATTGGATATCACGACGCCGTTTTTTAGTGTCGATTACTTCGCCGAGGAGAAGCGCGCGTCCATCTCCTAACTGTGGCGCAAAGTAGCCAAATTGATGTCCTGCATATGCCTGAGCTAATGGTTCCGAGCCTTCCGCTATTAAATTTCCGGATAAAACTGATAAACCCGCTTCTGAATTGAGCGCTATAAAATCAAGGCCGAGCTCTTCGGCCAGAGCTTGGTTAAGCTGTATTAGTTTCGGAGATGTGGAAGGTTCCGCTTTGCAAAATGTGAAAAAACCTTCAAGTTTGCGGGCAAAACTGTTATCAAAGTTGAATTTTGGAAGAGATTGTTCGCGTGTATTTGTCGTTTCAGTTGATGTTACCAATTGTATTCTCCCAGATTGTCGCAAGATTTATTATGGAATTTAAAATAGACGCGACTAGATTTTTTATGAAGACCTCTAATAATTGCGATTTTACTGGTTTGCTATCGCCTAGCCCTTAAGCTCAAGGGCTAGTCCTGGCAAACCTGAATTTTTAGAGGTTCCCTTATTAACTTTTAGTAGTAATTTTTGAAAATAGAAAAACGCCCTTTATTGAAAAAGCAAGAGCAATTAAGCATTGGGGTCTATTATACCTAAATAATAAAGAGGAAGCTCTTTAATGGGTTTTCTATGGTTTTCCTAAATATAAAAGCGTAAGAATTATCAAACGATCTGAGAAGCTCCTCCAGACCTTTAGATTCTAGCGCCTATTTAATATCATAGTGATGCTGATGACTTACGACTAGCTTACGATCACCTTCGGATATATTACCAAAAAACTCTTCTAATTTTAGTATGTTTAACTTTCTCCTGATAAGGTATTATTCTTGAATCATTGATTTTTGGTAAGATGAGTTTTGAGTAAACTTATCTTGCTAAACAATAGCTCTTTAACCCACAAAAGCCTCAATCTTTAAACGCTTTTCTCATATTATCCTATAATTCGGAAATTCTACTTTGCCCCAATCAAAATCAAGCAACGATAAATTGCCGTCTGTTTCCTCAGCACCTTTAGATGCTGTTTTTTGGTTTGTATTAACTCTTGGAGCCTTGTTGAGATTCTATGGGTTAAACCGAACCCTTGGAACCACAGGGGTTGGAGGATTTGACGAAGGAGTTGATTTACGTCATGTGTGGCCTACGCCATTATCTGAAATACTGAGTATTTTTTATATCCCTACTCCTTCTCCACCTGGACTCAGTCATCATATATTTCATTCTACTCTTGTTCATTTCATGATCTCTATTTTCGGAGAGAATTGTGAATGGGCCGTTCGTTTTCCTGCTTTTGTATCCGGTATCTTGACGCTTTGGTTATCCTACCATCTAGCTAACCGCTTATTCGCTTCTTTACCAATTGCCCGAATTACTCTTCTACTTTTTTCGCTCAATCCTATTCATATCGCTTATTCTCAAACTGCAAGAGGTTATTCTCTCATTATTTTATTTTCTTCCGTAATTTGCTTGTCCGTTGTTAATTATCTTTACTCAGATCGCAGGAAAATTTGGGGAGGCATAATCTTTATCGCAGGAGTTCTAGCTCTTTGCACTATGTTGCCCAGTGGATTTCTTTTTATCGGGCTAGCTGTATGGAGCTTCATTTGGCTCCTACAATTAAATGCTTTTGTTACCGAAAAAGTGAAAGTAAATAGCCGAAAGCGTATCATTGAATTGCTGACTCTATTTGCGCTTATCGGTTTAGTCGTTTTATTTTTGATTTATCCTCTTCTCGATCAAATTAAGGAAGCATCGCAAGGTCATTTCAATATACTCTTTGGGATAAATAATGGCGTTTCGAGCCCTTTAATCATTCTTGGGATATTGCCCAAATTGATGTCCACGATTTTTCCAGGGGCGACAATAATTTTAATTCCGTTTTTTATATTCGGTGTTTTAAGGTCTAATCCAGTTCCCGCCGCTGGAAGATGGATACCGTTGATAGTCTTGATATCTCCTTTTTTAATTTCTCTGTTAACCGGCGTGGCGTCCTATGCAAGGACCTATTTGTTTAATATTCCACTCATTCTGATTTTCACTTCCGCTGGAGTTTTTGAGTTTATTCGTGTTTTAGGATTAAGATTAGTTCCAGTCAAAAATCAAGTTTGGTTGTCAGGGGTATTGCTATTAGTTCATGCATGGCCGCTTTTTATAAAATATTATCCCTCTCTCCAAACCTTTAGTGGGAATCAATACAAACAAAACCTTCAATTACATTCTCCAGATCATGGATTGCTATTTTTTACGAAAGCCAAACAATATATTTATGGAAAAAGCACGTACCGCAAAAATATAGAAAATATTATTTATCATAATCGTCTGGATAATATTGGATTCGTAAAATCTCCTTCCTTTAACGTGAATAATGTTACCGTTATAGGGCAGAAGGGACGCGATTTTAAGTTACTTAACAAAGACTCATTTCATAAAAGTTTTTCTCAATTTACTTTGGTAGACGATTTTCAATTAGCAAACCTTAACCCTACTTCAGTAAAAGCGATATTACCTGAAGACTTTGAGTTTCTTGCCAACTGGGTTCCTTATGCTGGAACCGGAAAAGTAGTTAAAAATAACTCCGCGAAAATTGAAGGAAAATCATCCCTCAATTTGACAAATCTTGGACAGGGACCTTTTATGGTCCGATCTAAGGATCTATTAAAGGTTAAAGTTGTAAAAGATAGTTTAATCGTTTTAATTTGGACTTCTCTTAACATTCAAAATAGCGATAGTTCTCCTCAACGCGTTCTTTATAGAGGAAACAGTCTTCCTCCAACGCTTTACCTTATGCCTACTGAGACCCTTTCCAAATTGAAGGAAATTCCTATGGGGTTATTTAATCCTAATCTCAATGCATTTATTGACTCTCCGACATCCCATGATTTTAAAGGTAATCGGCGTTGGTATATTAATGGTCGAATCGGTAATATTCCAAAAGGCTCCTACCTTCTTCACATTGCTTTGGGAGCAGGACCTGAGGAGAATGTGTTGCTTGATGGACTTAGGATCTTTATTCTTGAATTTTAAACTTTTATGTGAGTAATTATGATTACCATATATTCGTTTATTTAATGGCTACTTTAACAAGCTTGAAAGAGTGTGTGCGCCCAAAAGGGGCGCACACCAAAAATCTTTAAGATTAATTATAAGGTTCAGTTGGTTCAGTAAAGTTTGCC
>CAYFMN010000045.1:0-40257 GCA_964344185.1 uncultured Nitrospinota bacterium | reverse complement strand
AATACTCCGTGCACCCTTTATCTACAAACTCTTTGTATTTTTTCAGGAACGACTAGCTAAGTTTGAAATTAATTTAGATTTAATTCTTTTTGGAAAAATTCAAATAAATGGTCTGATATAATTTCGTGTCCTTTGACTCCAAAATGGATATTGTCGACCCAGTTATTTGCAACTTCTCTTTCCAATTTTATTTTCGATAAACTTTCAATAAAGTATATTCCATAATCATTTGCTACATCTTTTCTATTTTTATTAATTTGTTTAATTTTCTCCGTATAACTTTTTGAAAATTTTTTAGGGGTATAAATTAGAGGAAGCAGAACTGCTTGGGCGCCGCTTTCTAGAACGGATTCAACTAGTTTTTTCGAGGCGATTTTGTCCCAATTATTTTGGGAAGTGAAATTATTTTTTATTTTTTTTTGTAAAACTGAATAGCTTCTGAATTGATTGAAAAATTCTTTAATCTTTGGAAACTTTTTGTGATCGACTGAATTTGATTTATGGTTTTTTAATCGAAAGATTTGGGTTGGAGGATTCCAACCAAACATGGCTATCACAAAGTCCCAATGGGTTTTGTTTTTCAAAGTTTCATAACTCATAAAGCCTTGGAAAATAGAATAACTAGGAACGCTAGCATTATAAACTTCGACGGTTTCATTTAAATTCAAGAGTTTCAAATAGCTATTTAATTTTTTTTCTAGAAGACTAGAAAAAACATTTTTAGTAGACTCGATGCCTATTCCAAATGAGGTAGAGCTTCCTAAAACCAAAATTTTATATTTTGCTAAGGAATTAAATTCGCTGTCTCTAAAACCTTCAGAATTTAATTTGGATAATTTCCCTCCTGATTTTGCTTGATAATAGACATAAGGTTTTAACATATATCCTAGGTCTGGGTGTTTAACGATATAACCTTTGTCCTTAAAGTTTTTTGTTTTATTGAACACTTCTGAATCTATTATAACTCCCTCTTTCATATATTTGTTAAGTTCTTCCGAGCTAAAATACTTTGGGATTTCATAAAAAACGGTAATCTTATCTTTATCTGTGATTTGCTTTGAAAGGCTCATTTGCATGCCAGAATATATTTTTATTTTATAATTTGGAAATTTAACATTTATTTTGAAAACGTATAATTGTTTGTCAACTTGAGTTAAATATTTTTTTTGGAAGCTTTGAAAGTCATCAGGTGTTGTAATGATTGGAAGTTTTATTGAATATTTATTGCCCAAGTTGGAAACTGTGATTGTCATTCCAGGAGGGGCCTCCATATAATTAGGAACTTTAAATGTTTTTAGTAGCGAGAAGCTCTGCTTTTGTGGAGGTTGACTGGTAAACTTGGAGCTTAGATTGAAGTTCTCGACATTTTTTGGGATTTCAACGTCTAATGTTCTTAATAAAATTTCCAAGATTAAAAAAGATACAAATATCGTAAGAATTGAAAAAAAGAAAATTTTTGAACTTTTCATCAAAAATAATAAGTGAAAAGCGTATGGCCAACAACGCCAAGAGAGAGAATCGAAGTGATTGACATGGAGATATATAAGCCAAGAACCGAAGCTGCGTTTGAGCTTTGAAAAAGGAGTTTAAATCCACGCATGCAAGATAATAAACAAAAGATCGCAATGGCAAGCGAGCCAAAGACTCCAAAGTGCACTAACCATGATAAGTTTGTGTCTTTGTCCATATGATTTAAAATTCCTAACGACCAAGCTAATGGGAAAATGCTCGCAAAGAACGAAAGATAAATGCCGGTTTGCTTTTCTTCACGTTTTTTTAAGTAGGATTTTACGCCAAAAACTATTAAAACAGTCGATAAAATAACCGATGACAAGTCGGTCATAGTTTTATACCGCTGCTCTTTCCGTATGTATTTTAACGCCCCTAAAACGTAACGCGAAACCTCTGCGTCGTCCATTTCATAATAACCTCCTTGCTTTGTGTCAAAAGCAAATACGCGAGCGGTAGTCGACTCGGCAGGCAGGGAGACGGCTCTATACCCCTTGTCGTAAATACTTTCAACTTCCATATAGACAACGCCTTTGTGATATTTAAGGTCGTACTTTTTAGCGTCTTCGATTGCGCTTATATGGCGCGCGTAAGAGCCGTTATCTTTAAAAAACAGTTCTTGCGCCTTGATTAATTTCTTAAGAGCGTCGCGAGCCTGGACGTCGGAATTATGCTCAAAAACATTTCCGCAACCCGAAGTGAATAGGGTGGTGGCTATTAAAATGATTAAATATTTAATCCGTTCAAATGTCATGATTCTTATTAGCTTTCTCTTAAATTTTTAAATTCGCCAGTATAGCAACTTGTGAATAATAAACGCAATACAAGAGCCTGAATTATTTTGGCAAAGTCTAAAGGGAAAAGGCTTAGTATTCTAGGTTGCATAGAAGGGGGGAATCGATTCTTATAATTATATAAGGAAATATTTATTAAGTGAAGCCTTTCAAGGTAAATTTAAATAAAATTTTAGGAGAGCTTATATCGGGGTTTGGAACATACCGACTTCCAAAAAATTTCGCTAAATAACGTTTCTAAGCGGTTTTTTGGGGTAGGTTCATAGGCTAAATGCAAGATATAAGCGATTATGTTAAACTCTGAAACTTAATTTATAGCTTATTTTTGCGCATGAAAAATCAATCTTTACTTGAAAATTTAACGTTTGTGACTGGTAATGCCAATAAGGTCCGAGAGGCTAGTCAAATATTAGGTTATTCTTTGAAACAGCGGGAAGTAGAAAACCTAATAGAAATGCAAACCTCTGAGGTTTCTGAGTTAGTGGTTCATAAGTTAAACCAAGCTTATGAAGTTATTGGAAACCCTGTTTTAGTGGAAGATTCGGGGTTGATTTTTGAGGATTGGAATGGACTACCTGGAGCTTTGGTGAAATGGTTTGAAAAATCTGTTGGCTGCGCCGGAATGATTCAGATGTTAGATAACTTCTCCAACAGAGAGGCGACTGCCGTTTGTTATGTCGCCGTAAGATATGGCGACACTATTAAAGTCGCTAAAGGAGAGGCACATGGTATTATTGCCGGCGAAGAGCGTGGAAACAATGGGTTTGGCTGGGATACGATTTTCATTCCAAATGGAAAAGAGCGGACATTTGCTCAAATGGAATCGGAAGAAAAAAACGCCATTTCACACCGTAAAAAAGCTTTTGAAGAACTGAAACGAGTTTTGGATTTATGAACGCTTAGGCTTTTTTCGATAAAGCGCTGTAAAGCTTTTTGAAAAAGACGTGGTGGTTAGAAAGGCGCGGATAAACTGTTTCGGCTATATCTGGTTTAAAGCCGTCTTTAACTAATTTATAATCGCTAACAACCAAATCGCACGCTTCGTCTGCCCAGTTTTCTTCTTTAGCTATTTTAAAGCAGTCATCGTAGGATTGAACTGTTTTGCCCTTTTCCTCAGCGAACGCGCTTAACGTTTTCTGAGCAGCGTCAAAAACCAGGCAAAATCTTTGGATAGCCGCATCCCGATAATAATCTGTTTTCTCGTTATTAAGGATTTGCTCAAAGTGTTGGATGTTCCAATCCAAATGAGTCAATACAATTTGAGATTTAGGGGGTAAACTCACTTTGTCTTCTTTCGAATTAGTTTTCTGACGCTTCAAAAATAAACATTGATTCTACACGGAAACGGTTAATTTTAAACTTTAAAACATAAAATTACTTTGGATGATTTATTTTACAGGTTAATTTCCCTATTAGGATTTGGAATATTGGCTTTTCTAGCATGGGTTACCGGAACTCGCGAAAAAGTTGAGTGGAAAACTGTTTTAGGAGCCGGTTTGCTGGCTTGGGGGATAGGAGGACTAGTGTTTTTAGCTCCAGGCTCTCGCGCCGCAATTCGTTTTTTCAACGACGCCTTTGTGGCATTTTTATCAGCATCGGGAAAAGGAGCGCTTTTTCTTTTTGGTCCTCTTGCTTTGGGTCCTGGAATGAAGTTGCCGGATGGAACCGCGTCCATAGGTTTTGTTTTGGCGTTTCAAGTCTTGCCTTCGGTGGTTTTTTTTTCGGGTTTAGTGGGACTTCTTTATTATTTTGGGGTTATGCAAATCGTAGTGCGTTTCTTTGCCAGGATATTTTACCGCGCCATGAAGCTTTCCGGAGCGGAGTCGTTAGCGGCTTCCGCAAACATTTTTGTTGGAATTGAGTCTGGGTTGGCTGTTCGAAAGTATATTTCGAAAATGACGTCTTCGGAATTATTAACTATTTTGACCTGTATGATGGCGACGGTTGCAAGCACGGTTATGGCTGTATACGTTTTAGCTTTAAACCAAGTTTTTCCAGGCGTTGCCGGACATTTAGTTTCGGCGTCTATTATCTCGATCCCTTGCGCAGTTTTGTTGAGTAAACTCGCTTGTCCTGAAATGGGCGAACCAGAAACCCGTGATATGAACCCCGTTACGGATGAAGCCGAAGAAAATTTAAATAAATCTTCCGGAGCAATGACAGCGTTGATCGAAGGGGGGACCCAAGGAGTTCAAATGGCGATGGGAATTGCCGCGCTTCTTATTGTTGTTCTCGGTTTAAAAGGAGGGGTTGATCTTATTCTTGCAAATATTCCTTTGTCTGGAGGAGAAACGTTATCGCTCAATAAAATTTTGCAATGGCTTACTTTGCCTTTTGCAATGTTGTTAGGACTGAGACCGGAAGAATGGCAATCTGGCGCTCAACTCCTGGGAGCGCGGTTTATTGAGACCGAAGTTTCCGCATATTTTCAATTAGGCGGTATGCAGGCTGGAGCTCAACCCGTATTTTCTGCAAGATCTCTTTCTGCCATAACTTATGCTTTATGTGGATTTGTGCATCTTGCCAGCTTGAGTATTTTTGTCGGCGGGTTGTCGCGACTTATTCCAGAAAGAACAGGCGAGTTAAGCTTACTTGGTTTGAAAGCCTTATGGATTGCTTTTTTAGCGACCCTGGCTACAGGTTGCATTGCGGGGGTTTTAGCCTCTTAAGGGGTGGGCGGTGTTTTTTACTCTATCGCTAATGAAAATAGTTCGTCGTCGATTTGGATAGAACTGGTTTTTGTAGCTTCTTTTTGAACTTTAAATCTTAATTTATTATCGACTATCAAAAAATTAACCAAAACGCCTTTTTCTGAGTAACCTTCCGTATCTCCAACTGTTAATACTGGATAGTTTTTTAGGTAGGCTATTATTTTCCCCAAACGCTTTTCCTGATCCGAATCAAGAAATAAAATATCGCAGCTTCTTGTCTCTTCTAGAGGAACATTTTCCTTGACCTTCCAGTCCATGCGAATTCGTGGGTGTTTTATCGCTAGCTCAATAATTCCCCTAAAGTAATCGCTCTGCGGGAAACATAAAGTTAGATTTTGACTTTTATTATTAGGCCATTTTACTTTTCTAGAAATTTTAAGTAAAAGACTCGCTTTTAAAGTTAGTTCGCGAATAATTTTCTCATCAAGAGGAATGGGTTGGGAAAGAGCAGTTGATAGTGGAATAAAAATCGTCGCTAATATGAGAAAAGTTGCGGTTTTTGAATGGTTTTGCATTAGTTCAAAACCTCAATAGTAACTGTATTTTTAAAAGGTCTAGTCAATTTCATAGCAACAACTTTTAAATAGCGTTTTAAGCTTTTTCTTGATCAAGACTCTTGATAAATCAAAGCAAGGGAGGCGCCAAAATGACGGTTTCAGTTTTGGGTTTTAACTAAGTGGTTGAAATATAGGAAGCTAAGGTTAAATTTTTGAGTATGAAATAAAACTATGATTTGAAAAATGTCACTTTTTTGGAGTCTTTTAAGACAAAAAAAGTCTGAAAAAAGGAATTAAGCAATTTCGATGAACCTTTTGTGCATAGGATAATAGAGGGCTTTTTTAATTTCTCGAGTTTCCCCTAACTTTATGAAAAGCTCTTCGTAAGCTTTCAACTGGCTATTATACCTTCTTTTCTCTTCTTCGAAAAACTTTTCAATATTGGCGCCTTCGTGTTTACCTGTTTTAAAATCTATGATCCAGCGAATGTCATTTTCATCTATGAAAGTTCTATCCATGATTCTGTTTTCTGGGAAGTCGCTGATGAAGCCTGAAATCGCATACTCTGACTGATGATCTTTATGACTCTGGAAAATCCATTTGCCTTTAGGATCTTGGAAAATGTTTTTGAGAGCGGTTATTCCTTCTTGTACCGCTGAATCTAAATCCGAGGAGGGAAGTCCTTCGCTCAGAAGACGGGTTTTTAAGATTTTTTCCAGGGAACCTTGACCTCTATTTTCCCAGGAACTAAGTTCGGTTTTACTGATTTCTTGAAATAATGCGTGAAGCGTGACTCCGAGACAGCGAGCTTTGTTGCCCGCCCAAATATATTCTGTCGGAAGCGTTATTTCTTTTTTGGAATTTTGTTCGCCAAGAATGTTGGAGCCTGGTTCGGGAGTTTTGTAGTCGTTAGGCAATCTACGAATTTGGCGCTTCAATATTTTTTCATCAACATCGGATTCAGCGGTTGGGTCTTCAGAGGCTTCGGTTTCTTCGGGCCACTGTTTTTCAAGAAAAGACCAAAGCTTTTCTAATTGAGAATTAGTGGCGGGACGTCTGCCGTCTTTGCCTTTTCGTAAATGTCCAAACAAGTGCAGTCTTTTTTTTGCCCTTGTGGTAGCGACGTAAAGCGTTCTAAGTATTTCCAGGTTTTCTTTTTCTTTGTCGATAGATTCCAAAAATTGATAGATTTCTAATTTTGGGTTTCCTTTTTGGTGAAGTGGAGCCAAGAGTAAGTCATCGCCGTAAGGAATCCAGAATAATAACCTGCCGCCTTCAACTTTCTTTTGTTTTCCGAGACCTGGTAATAAAACATGATCAAATTCTAAACCTTTCGCTTTATGTATGGTCATAATGTGAACGGGGTTATCGCTATCTGTTTCAGGGGAAGCGAACAAACGCTCCAAAACTTTTTCAAAATTTCTGAGAGGATAAGTTCCCTTGCCGTCTAGTTTTTCTTTCATTTTGGTAAAAAAAGTTTCTGCATCTTGCATTCCTGCCTGAGTGACGCACGAGGGACCTCCTAAAGCAATCCAGGCTCCCTCTGCAATTTCTGATAAAGGTCGTTCAAGCTTTGAGTCCAAAACTTTTGTCATGATTTCGGAAAACCGTTCGACTCGTTTTTGTCCATCGTTAGACAGTTTGGATAAAAAATTATCAGAAGACTTAATCGTTTCCCAAATAGGAGTTTGAGGTCCTTTTCCACATAGAAGAAACAGGTCGCGCATAGAGAGACCGCACCAGGGCGCCCTGAGAATAGATAACCATGCGAGCCGGTCCCAAATTGAATGAATCGCTCTCGTTAAAGATAAAAGGTCCAGGACGGCTGGTCTTTTATCGAGAGTGTCAATCTCTTCTGCGCTAAAAGGAATTTCTGACTTTTGCAGTAATGGAATTAAACCGCTCAAGTGTGGGCGGGCTCTTACGAGAACCGCTATTGTCGATTGCGGGTCGCTGTTGCGAATGTCCTGAATTAAATTAACAATTGATTGAGCTTCTTCGTTAGACTTTGGATCGTTGAAGGAATGAATGAGCGCTCCAGGTCCGTCTTCTTCGGGTAAGATTGCTTGCGACGGAGTGAAGGGGATAGAGCCAAGCTCAATGTTTTCAATGTTAGGAAATGTTTGTTGAAAGCATTGGTTTGTCCAATCAACAATTTTGGCCTGGGATCTGAAATTTGTCGTTAAAGATAAAGGTTCAAGGTGAACTTGCTGTACGTTTTCATTCTTGATTCCTTCTTTTTGAGCTTTTATAAAAAGCCCTACTTCAGCGTCTCGAAACCGGTATATGGACTGCATGGGGTCGCCGACAAGAAAGCAAGTTCTGCCGTCTCCTTTTTCCCAACCGGAAGTTAAAAGCGTGAGTAATCGGAATTGTTTGAAAGACGTGTCCTGAAATTCATCCACTAAAATATGTTGTAGTTGTATATCGGCTTTTAGCAATAAGTCGGTGGGGTCGTCTTCAGATCCTAAAGCCTTAAGAGCAGAAAGCGATATTTCAGAAAAATCGGTTTTGCCGACATCCGCAAACACTTGTCTTAATATGTTTTCTAGTTCTGGGAGAAGCGATATAAAAGATTTTAAGGAATCCCATTCGTCTTCCGAAAATTTTGGATAAGGTAATAGGCGCAAATTACATAGGGCGTTGGAAAGATTTGGTATAGTCGCAATAGTTTCCAAAATATCTTTAAAATCTTTTTTTTCTTTTTTATTAGGAGGAAAACCAAGATTAATATTTGCCGATTTCCTTAATTCTCCTTTTTGAGTGAGTAATAAAGAAGCCAATAATTTCCATTTTGAAAGCGCTTCTGCCTCTGGTTTAGGGAAATCATTTAGGTTTACTAATTGAGCTAGCTCGTTTTCCGGCGAATCAGCGGCAAGGTTTGTACCGGCATAAATAGCAAGGGGAGTTAGCTTGCTTTTCAAGCTATCTGGAAAAATTTTGTTTATAGATTCTAGTCGGGAACTTATTATTTTCCTTAAAATCTCTTCCAAATAGTTTTTGTCTTCTTGCGTCAACTCTGCCGATTCAAAGAATGGAAGAAACCATTCGCTTCTTTTATTTAGTAGTCCGACGATTTTATTGATGAAATCCTTTTTAGAGTTATCCAGGCGAACTAAAACTTTACGAATTGTTTCTCCTACCAAGTCTTCGCTCTCCGCTAATTCTAAGCATTTAATTGCGGTTTCTTTGTATAGAGTAGAAGCGTCTTCGTCAATTGCAGGAGCGCCGCCCAAGCTGGATAACAAAGGCATTTGTTCGATCAGCCCCATACAAAAAGAATCAATCGTCTGAATCCTCAACCGAGAGCTGTTTTCTTTTAAATTCCAATTTTTCTCGCGATCTTGCTTTAAAGCTTTTTCCGCTAAACTGCGAGTCAGTTTTTCGTGCGAAGATACAGGAACTTCTTCCGATTCCGCTGATTCTAAGGCGGCCAGTATTCGGGACTTCATTTCTGCCGCCGCTTTTCGAGTGAAGGTGATAGCAAGAATTTGCTCTGGGTATTTTGCGTAACCGAGTAATTTTAAAAAACGTTGGATGAGTAGTTCCGTTTTTCCGGACCCGGCGGGAGCTTGAACAATAAAGGAGCGGGAAGGATCTAAGGCCAATTGGCGTTGGAATGCGTCGGGTAAAGCGTTCATGATTCCCCTTCTCCTTCGTCTTGTAAGAAAGCTTCCAAATTAGTTTCCGTTATTCTGCATAAAGATTGATAGTCGCAGTTTTTGCAAGTTATACCAGGCCGGAAAGGATCGATTTCCGTTTTTCCATTCAGGAAGTTTGCGGCCAAACTTGAAAGGCACGCTTCCCAATAATTAAGGAGATGCTCCCACTCTGATATACCTGTTTTTTTCTCGAAGGAGGTTGGCGCGTTGGGAAGTTGCAGGATAGAAGGTTCTTTGGAAAGATAAGAAAAACTTGTGGTTTTGTTATCTTTGACTACTCTTGCATAAGCGATTCCGGCTGGTTTCAGTTTAATTGCGTAAAGAGGGAGTTGCGGTTCTTGGATACGTTCTTGGAACCAATCGGATGTATTGACCGCTCCCGTTTTGTAATCGATAACAAGCTGGCTTCCGTCGCTTAAACGGTCAATTCTGTCCACGCGGACGTTTAAGTCTAAACCGGCAAGGTTAATTGGTTCTGGACGTTCTAAACCAAAAATTTCAAAGTTTGCTCGGAGATCTTCGGTTTCTAACCATTTTTCAATTAATGAGGCGACGCGCTTTTTCTCTAGTTCAAAAAAATGTGGCTGGCTTTTTAGAGATCCGCTGATTTTTTCTGAAACTTCTTCGATTTTGTTTTCTATCAGCTCGGGTAGTCGATCATTTTCTGAAAGATCGCGTAATTTGCTAGAGTTTTTTAACTCGTTCCATACCTTTTCTAAAACATTATGGACTAAGATACCGCGTTCGGATTCTTCAAAGTCGGTTTCTGGAACAGATACAGGATCCAGGTCTAATCGGTGCGCTGCAAAAGCTTTAAACGGACAGTTCGATTGGTTTTTGATTAGTCGATAACCCGCTCGACTCCAATCTTTTTTTTTCGCTTCAATTTCTGCTTTTGATATTGGTATTTCAACATCTTCTTCAAACGATTCTAAAAAGTCTTCTTTTTTGTGTGCGGTATTTGGTTCTCCCAGATTTAAAGAAGAGAAAGTTTCGATTTTATTGGAGTATTGGTTGAGTAATGGACTTTTGCGAACTGTAATATCTTTATCCCAAAGCGAATAACTGAAGGCGATAGATTGGGAGCGTGATTTAAACTGAGATAAAAGGTTTTGACTAAACTCCAGTTCCCATTCTGGAGAGCTGTGCGGGAGTTTTAGTTTTTTTTGAATCTTTATCGGGATGAAAGGGTTTGGAGAAGACGTTACGGGAAGCGAGTCCGCGTTGGCTCCTAATACCCATATATAGTCAAACTGCATTCCGGCGGCGTTGGTAAAGTCGATAACCTGGATAGGTTTATTCTTTTTTTGAGCTTGAAAAGATTTGCCTTCTGCAAAGCGTTTGAGAGTTGTCCAAGCTTGTTGTTTTGTTTGTGAACCCTGTATATGATCCAGCGACGCCAATGCGTCTAAACATTCAACCCAAGTTTCATAAACCAGGTTTGTCCGCAGGTTAGTTTCCCTATCGCCATTAGGCCATCCGAGTCTCCGAAGTATTTGAGAAAAAATGCGAGCCCAAACGCTTGGGGGGCGCGGTTCGTTATCTCGGACAAATAAAAACCAGTTTTTTAAATTTTTCCTTAGATGTGGAAGCGTAGGTGGAAACGCGTCCGACTTTCCTAAGTCGATTTTTAAACGTTTTTCTTTATGAAAGTCTTTGTCAATTTTTCTGCGAAGTTCCTGTTCTTTGTCAAAACCTGTATAGAAGGGAGAGTACAAAAAATCAGTAAAAACCTCTAAGCTAATGTTTTGGCCAGAAGATAAGATGGACAAAGCCTGTTGGATAACAGGCTCTCTGGTTAAGGGAGAGGCACTTTCAAAGTTAAAAGGGGTTTCCTCTTCCAACCATGGAAACATATATTTTGGAGAAAGCTCTGCCGTTAGCTCTTTGGATAGAACTTCCCTGTATTTTGAATAGTCGCATAAAATGATTCCAAAGGTTATTCCTGGTTTGTAGTGTTTCTTGACGTATTTAGCGCATAGCTGGCATTCTTCGCGAATTGACTTGGATTCGAATATTTGAGCAAGAGAAGCGGAGGCGTTATCTTTAGTTGATTCGTCTTCAGTTATTGAAACTCCTTTATCTAATAAAAAATCGATTAGTTGTTTCAACGCTGGATTAAATTCAAAAAAACCAGACAAAATCAGGGGTTGGTTAATAGGGAGACCGATTTGACCATTCTTAATTTCATCGTAAATTCGGTTGCACAGATCTGAAGAATCTATCGCTTCAAGATTTTCTAGTTTCTCTTCATATTCTTTAAGCCATTTTAGAAAAGTTTCCGATTCTAAAGAATCGGCGAATGAATTGAAGTCGGTAGGAATTGAGTAAAGCTTAATGATTTCATACGCTTTAGCGGCGGATTGGGCTAAACCTTCCAGTTGTAACAGGTTGATTCTTGAAAGCCTCAGATCGCCTTCAATAATAGTTTCCCACAGTTTGAGAGACTGTGTTTTGGAAAGCACATACTTGGAGGGCCAGGAGGAATCCCAGAGGTTTTTAAGCCATGATTCCAAGGTCCCGATATTTGGGGTTTCCCATGCGCTCTTGCCAGTGGAGGCAAGGCTTTTATTCTCTAAATAAAGAAGCCATCGAGCCAGCTGAGAAGAAACTGTTATAACGGTCGCGTTTTCGGGACCGGAAACGGACATGCGTTAGCTCGTAAAATTATGGGGTTTGAGAAACCCAAACTTCTCCATGAGACGTTGTTTCCCGTTTCCAAATAGGAGCGACGCGTTTTAATTCTGCAATGGCCCATTCGCAAGCGACGAAGGTTTCTTTGCGATGTTCGCCAGCCGCGACAATGAGAACGATGTTTTCGCCGATATCGATTTCGCCAATGCGGTGGATGATGATCATGTCGATGATCTTGAAATCTTTGATGGCTTTTTCGCGGATTTCGGCCAGTTTCTTTTCCGCCATTTCAGGGTAATGTTCGAAATTGAGTTTGGTTATATTTTCGCCTTTATTTAGTTCTCGCCCGGTGCCTAAAAAAGTTGTAATGCCGCCGATATTTTTAGAGACAGTTTTAATGGCTTCAATTTCGTCGGTTACGACAAAATCTTCTCTTTGTATTCTTATTTTTGATTCTAAAGTTAAAGTAGACATAGAGTCTCTCCAGAAGGAAAGATTAAGGTAAAACCAAAAAAGATAAATCTTCTAAGGAGTTATTTTTGAATATTTAATTTCAATTACGTTTAAATTTGAATAATTTTTTTATTCTATCTAATGGAATCGTTTCCGTCAATCTAGCCTTAAAAAATAAAACCAGAATTTTAATGGTTAGACATCTTGTATTCCCGCCTGCATTTTTTTTTAATTAAGGTTATAGTTTAGCTGAGTTCGACTTTGTTAAGTTTATGGGATATAGCCGTTAATTGAAATGAATTTAATAAGTTTCGTATTGAGTTTTTGGGTTTTAACCAATTTGCCGCTGGGCGTTTCATACGCTGCGGAAGCTAAAGAGGATGAAGATCTCAAAGAAGTTACTCTGCAACTTAAATGGAAGCATCAATTTCAATTTGCAGGGTACTATGCCGCTATAAAAAAGGGTTTTTATCGCGAAGAAGGCCTGAAAGTTGTTTTAAAAGAACCAAATCCAAACTCAGACGCGATAGATCTTGTAACCAAAGGCGAAGCTGAGTTTGGGGTATCTGGATCAGGTTTGATTTTGCGAAGGAGTCAAGGCGTTCCTGTTGTGGCTCTTGGAGTTATTTATCAGCATTCTCCTTTAGCTTTGGTCGCTAAATCTAATATAAACAGGCTTGGTCAATTAGCGGGAAAGCGCGTGGCTCTGGAAGCGCAATCGGCTGAAATAATTGCAATGCTTAGGCGAGAAGATTTGAAGGAATCGGATATCGAACTGACGGAACATATGTTTAATACGAATGATTTATTAAACGGGAAAATAGACGCTTTATCTATTTATACTTCCGATGAGATTTTCGATTTACAACAAGCGCAGTATGAATATTCTCTTTTTTCACCACGGGTGTATGGAATCGATTTTTATGGAGATACGTTGTTTACCTCGGAGCGAATGATTGAAAGCCAGCCCGACGTAGTTGAAAGCTTCCGTAAGGCTTCATTGAAGGGGTGGGATTATGCTTTGCAGCATACTGAAGAATTGATCGACTTTATATTGGAAGAGTATGGCGCTCGACATAGCCGGGAACATTTACGATTTGAAGCAAAGAAGGCATTGGTTTTTATAATGGCTGATATGCTGGAAGTTGGGTACATGCTTAAGTGGCGTTGGCAACATATACTTAATACTTATAAAACCATTGGCTTAGTTGAGCCTCATCGGCTTGTGGATTTTAAATCTTTTATTTATGAACCGCCGGTAAAACAGGACCACACTCGCTTTTACCTCATTTTGGGGTTGGTAAGCGTTATTTTGTTTGTTGTGACTAATATTGCTCTCGCATTTTTTCGGCTGAACCAACGTCTTAAAATCCAGATTTCGGAAAGCGACGCCCTAAGGAAAGAGCTTGAGCAAATGGCTTTCACGGATTTTCTAACGGGAGTGGCGAATCGAAGGTATTTTGTAAGGTCTTTTAATTCGGAGTTAGAAAGAATAAAACGTTATAAAACAGACATGGCCCTGGTAGAAATAGATTTGGATTATTTTAAAAAAATTAACGATACTCATGGGCACTTGTTTGGAGATCAAGCCCTTTGCCATTTTGTCAAAATAACGCAATCTATTTTAAGACATAACGATATTTTTGGTCGCACTGGAGGCGAGGAGTTTAGCATTATTTTACCGGAAACCGATATGAGTGGAGCAAAAGTTTTTGCGGAAAGACTGATGACTAAGTTGGATGAAACTCCTATCCCACATGAAACGAAAAAAGTAGTTTTATCGGCGAGTATGGGGATCAGCAATATTAAACCTGAGGACACGGTGGATGAGGTTATGGCCCGAGCCGACAAAGCCCTTTACGAAGCTAAGAACGAGGGAAGGCATGCGATACGATTTAAAGTTGTTGATTGATTTTACCATTCATGCATTCTCAAGAATTTGGTAATGAAGCAAATAGTTATATTTTTTGCCAAATTTTGCGCTTCAATTAAGTATTGCTAGAAGCGTTTGTTAACTAATGTTTTTATAGCTTTATCTTTCATACCTTGGGGATAATACATTGTAAAAGTTTTTGGATTAATAAATGGTTTTTTGATTTTAACTATTTCAATTACTGTTAATATATTTTTCATGTTGCGATGTAAAACCCTAGTGGTTAATATAATAATAGCTAGTATTATTTTGAAATGTTGGTTGAAGGTAATTTATTGTTTTTTTGAGGCTTAAAAAGTGGATTTTGGACCGGAAATTCTTGAATCTAAGATATTGATTATTGACGACGAACCTACAAACGTCAGGTTGGTAGAGGAGATGTTGTCGATACCTGGGTTTGTCAATATTGAAAGTACTACTGACCCGAAAACAGGCGTCAAGATGTACCAAGATTCCAAACCCGATCTGGTATTGCTTGATTTATTGATGCCAAAAATGAGCGGCTTTGAGGTTTTGGAAGAAATTAAGAAAATTGAAAAGGATTCTTATCCGCCTGTTTTGGTTTTAACGGCTCTCATTGACGAAGAAACTCATTTAAAAGTCTTAAAGGCTGGAGCGAGGGATTTTCTTACCAAACCTATTAGGCAAAATGAAATTTTATGTCGTATTCGCAACATATTGGAAGTCCGTCTGCTGCATAATCAAATAAAAAAACATAATATAGATTTAGAAGAAAAGGTTGAGCAAAGGACAAAAAAATTAATTGAAGCAAATAAAGAACTTGAAAAATTACGCGATCAATTAGAAATAGAAAACGCTTATTTGCGCGAAGAAGCTACCACCGAATTTAACTTTGTAGGAATCGTTGGAAACAGTACGGCGATGGAGCAAGTCTTAAATCAAATTAAGCGGGTGGCGGGGTCGGACTCAACAGTATTAATTCAAGGAGAAACGGGAACTGGTAAAGAGCTTATTGCGCGAGCAATTCACGAGCAAAGCCAAAGACAAGAGCGCGCTCTGGTGAAGGTAAATTGTGGAGGGGTTCCCAGGGAGTTATTTGAGAGTGAATTTTTTGGTCACCTAAAAGGATCATTTACCGGCGCAATTAAGGATAGAACAGGAAGGTTTCAATTGGCCGATAAGGGGACTTTATTCCTGGATGAAGTTGGAGAGATTCCCATAGAGCTGCAATCGAAATTACTCCGCGTCCTTCAAGAAGGGGAGTTTGAGCCTATTGGAGACGATACTTCTAAAAACGTAGATGTCAGGATTATTGCCGCAACGAATCGCGACCTGGAAGACGAGATTGAGAAAGGGGCTTTTAGAGAAGATTTATATTATCGGCTAAACGTTTTTCCAATCCATGTGCCTCCGTTAAGAGAGAGGAAAGAAGATATTGGTTTGATCGCAGATTATTTTATAAAAAATCATAGCCGTAAAATTAATTTAAAACCAATAACTTTAACCGAAGAAAATATCCAGGATTTGGAGTCTTACGATTGGCCTGGGAACATTAGGGAATTACAAAATGTTATTGAGCGGGCCTTAATAACCGCTCAAGACGGGAAACTAAGTTTTGATTTAAGAGCAAGACCTACTTTTTCCCATAGTTCAACCAAAGAAGCTTCAATAAATGAACCTGTTTCCGACGAAGGCGTTATTACCGTCGATCAAGAAAAAGACCGCAGTCGAAATAATATTATTGCGGCGCTCAAAAAATCTAGATGGAAGGTTTATGGTTCTGACGGAGCCGCTAAAATATTAGGATTACATCCTCAAACGTTGACAAATAAAATGAAGAAATTGGGAATTAAAAAAAACGAATAGTTTTATCTAAATGTTTATAGCAACCAGCTTTTTCTTTCAGGCTCTTTATTATTTTCTTAATTAAGGAGCTTCACATTAATGGGGCAGGTGCTCTCTTTTAAACTCAGTTAAGTTGTGGATGAGGTATTGCGTAGACTCTTGCATTTCTTCGAGTATTTCTTTGATAGCTACTGAAGTTTCTTCTGTAGCTTGATCGTTACAATTTAACTTAGAGATAGATGAACAAAACTCATTAGAAGTTTGACTCAAGGTTTTCGCATGAGTTTCAAAAATGGCGTCTTCGTTTTGGTTGAACTTAGATTTGAGTTGGTTCGCGTTCATTTTTCCCCTCGGTTTAGATCGGCAATTTGTTTTATGTAATGGTACAAAGCAACCTCAGCGCCATTTTTTTCTTTTTTGAAGTCGGTTAATTCCGTTGGTTGATAAAACCTTAAAAAACAATAAACTAAATTTAAAAGAAAAATAAAAAGGAAATGGGTTCGTTTTTAATTGCCCGAAAAAGGCGATGAAACCCCAAGGAATTGTTGGTTTTAACGTGAAAAACAACAGAGTTGTGGGTTTTAATCGTGGGGATGGTTTATGTATTGAGCTGATTAGCCGATAGAGAAAGCGTGTCTTGTAATACGTAAATCTAAGTTAAAATTCCTAAAGGTTTAATTACTAAGATATTATCCACCGGAAAATGGAGGTAAAAAGGCTATTTCATCTCCGTCTTTGATTTCGGTATCCATGGTTGCCATTTCTTGATTAATAGCCACCATCACATTTTTTTGGCGAATCATTTCTACAATTTGCGATTGAGAGTCTTCCAATTGACTGCAAAGGTCTGCCAGTTTCATTCCGTCAGAAGCGGTTAATTCTTCTGATTCTTTTCCGGCAACTTCTTTTAAATTGGCAAAATATTTAATACTAATCATGACGCAATGCTCTCTCTAGAAAAAACTCCGGATTTGCCGCCCGCTTTGTAGACCAATCCAATGTTATTAAAGTACATTCCTCTATCGACCGCTTTGCACATATCATAGATAGTAAGAGCGGAAACGGTAACGGCTGTTATGGCTTCCATTTCGACGCCAGTTTGCCCAGATACTTTAACGGTAGCTCGAATATATATAGAACACAACCCTGTATTGGCGTCGGGCTTTTCGTTTTCTTCAAATTCAATATTTACGCTCGTGAGCAAAAGGGGGTGGCACATAGGAATCATATCCCACGTTTTTTTTGCGCCAGATATCCCGGCTACCTGAGCTACGGCAAGTACGTCGCCTTTTTTAATTTTTCCTTCTTGTATTAACTTTAGGGTTTCAGGTTTCATGTAAACCAACCCTTCGGCTGTCGCTTTGCGCTCGGTATTTGCCTTGGCGCTTACGTCGACCATCCGTGCGCGGCCTTCTTCATTAAAATGGGTAAATTGATCGCTCATGATTTAAAACTTTACAATGATAGTGATAAGGGGTTGAATGCCCTTTAAGGCTGAACTATAGATAAATCAAATGGTAAACCATTCCTGAAGTTTTGAAAAGCGTTTAATTAGACGGCATGGAAAAGTCTTCTTAGATTATTGGGAGATAAATTAAGATTTATGACAACGGTAAAAAAAATACTCAAGGTAACTACGGTTGTTTTTTTTATTTATTCGATGGCGGTATGTTTTCAGAGCGTTTGGTTAAAACCATTTTCTTCCCTTTTAATTGTTCAAGATTCCTATGTCAAAGGAGATTTAATAGTCGTTTCGACAGGATCTTATGAAAGGTTTTTATTTGCCGCCAGTCTTTTGCAGGAGAACCCTGATAGCAAAATGTTGATCCTGGGAGACCGACGACTGGAAACGCCGTTACCCGAAAAGTCGCCTCTTGATATTGCGAAAATAGAGACGGAGTTGTTGAAATTGCCGGAAGCTAAATTAGAGTTTAGACATTCTACCAGCACTTTGGTTGACGCTCGCGTAACCAAAAATTTTATGAAAGAAAAGGGATTGCAAGCGGCTTCTATTATTAGCGACCCCTACAATATGAGAAGGTTGAGAGTAATATTTAACTATGTTTTTGGGAGCTCAAATTTAAAATTGCGCTTTGTTCATGGAGAAGAAGGATGGCAGCCTGATAGCTGGTGGAAATTAGAAGAGGATTTTAAGTTTGTTTTGAAAGAGTGGATAAAATTTCCAATCGATTTAATTAGAATACGCTTGGTTGGGTAAAGTATGAAGAAATTTTTCCTTTGGGTTTTTGTTTTGTTAACAGCGGCATATTGGGGAGTCCCAAAAATTGCAGCGCAAATTGGAACTTATTTAATTGTCCATGAAGAATTTGAAAACGTTGAATATTTGATTACGAGAGATCTGACGCCAAAAACCGTAGAGTACTTAAATAATGGAAAAGTCGAAAAAGTTTTGATGGTAGTGGATGATAATCCAAGCGGCTCTTGGAGAGCTTTTTATATTAAAAATGCAGATTTAAAAATTCGGGCAAAAGCCGCAAGGCTTGGGATTCCGCAAGATAAGATATTAATTTACAAAAGAAAACTTCTTGGGCGGATTGATCGCGTCGTTTTTTACAAACACGTTTTGGCGAATTTAAAAGCAGAGTCCGCGCTTTTCTTTGCTCCGTTTTATAAAACGCGAACTCGAAGGTTTTTTTTAGACAAGTATTTTGAAGATGTAAATATTAAGACCTATGTACAGCATGAAGAACCGATTGATATGGAGAAGCTAAAATATTGGTGGAAAAAAACCACTTATGCCAATTTATTCTTAGAGCAATATCTGTCCATGGGGTTTTATTATGTAAATAAATTTTTGTGGACCAGATCCGTTTGATTTGAGTAATTTTTTAAAATGGTCGCAATATATACTGTGTTATTTTTTTGGAGGCGGTTCATACAGCCCCAAAATATTACCTTCTGAATCCAAAAATTCGGCTAATTTACCATATGGGAACACCTGTAGTTCTTTAACGAATCGAACTCCTTGCGACTTCAAATCGTTGATAACGCTTTCTATCGGATTTGCCAGAAATGATAAGACGGCTCCGCCTCGATTGGGGACAGTCCCGTTTGTTTTATAAAGAGCTATTCGGTTTCCCCTAATCTGGAATTCAGACCAATCTTTCCCCTTAAATAAAGCGGACAAACCAAGAGTTTCTTCATAGAACTTGATTGCTCTATCCATGTTCGATACACGGTAATATGAGAATGCAATGTCTTTAACCATTTGAATATTAAAAAAGTTTAATGACCTGGGAAGTTTGAATTCTTTATAATAGGTTCTATTGGCGATCTAAATTATATTTTATTGGAATAGGGGAGTAATTGATTTTAAAAAATGGGAGCGATTTGAGTTGTCAGTTGTAAATGTTGGATTGGTTTTGTTGTCGGCGGTTTCGCATTCCCTTTGGAATATATTAACTCAAACGAGTCAAAACTCTCGTTTTTTTTCCGGACTAAAAGGGATTTGGATTATTTTCTTATCAGTTCCTTTCATGACCTACTATGGGTTTTCCAAAATTCCTAATGAGATTTGGATACTTTCCCTTGTTTCGGGAGCGATTCATGGCGTTTATATTTATTGCCTTTCCAGAGCTTATCAGGAATCTGATATTTCGTATGTTTATCCAATAGCTCGGTCAGCTCCGGTTTTTGTGCCGGTTTTTGCTTTTGTTTTTTTGGGGGAATTAATAAATGGCTTTAACGCTTTAGGCGTTTTTTTAATTTTTATTTCTATTTATCTTTTGCATTTTGACGGACATTTGGTTCGGGGAGTTAAAAACTTATTCGTTGCGCTAAGGCATAAAAACCTTCGTTGGGCTTTTTTTACTTTGGGAGCGGTGGTCTCCTATAGCATTTTTGATAAATTTGCAATGGACCGGTTTTTTCGTTTATCTCCGGGAACAAGTTTTGGAAACGGCATTGTCTTTTTTTTCCTGGAGGCGAGTTTTTGTTTTATATTTTATAACATCCAGCTTTTTTATAGTTATCCTTTTAAAGAAGTTCAGTCAGTGTGGAACGACGAATGGGCAAAAGGGTTATTAGGCGCTTTTGCGACATTGGGTTCCTATGGTTTAATCTGTGTGGTACTCCAACACGAGCAAGTGGGTATCGTTGTCGCCTTAAGACAAACCAGCGTTTTGATGGTGGTGGGTTGGGGATGTTTCCGTTTAGGCGAATCGTTTGGACGGGAAAGGATATCCGCCGCATTAATTACAATAGTCGGCGTCGCTTGCGCAAGTTGGCAATCGAATTAAAACTTATGATATTTGCTAAGTTGACAAAAAAATATATTTGTGGAGGTAGCCGTGGGTTTGAAAAATAAAGCAGCCGTTTTCGGATTAGCTGTATTTGTTCTAATTTTTACCTTCTGTATTCAATCGGAAGCTCGGGTCAGGGAAAACCGGACGTTAACTTTGAAAAATGGGCTTAACGTTTGGTTAATTCACGATTCTGAAGCTAATCGAAGCGCCGCCGCTTTGTCTGTTGGCGTCGGGAGCCTTCATAATCCGGACGATAAGCTGGGGTTAGCTCATTATTTAGAGCATATGTTGTTTTTGGGGACTAAGAAATTTCCGGAAGTAGGAACATTTAAAAAATATCTCAATCAAAACTCCGGAAGGAGTAATGCATACACTAGCTCCGACGAAACGAATTATTTTTTCCAAAGCTCGCATGAGTCGTTTGACGGAGCGCTGGATAGATTCAGCGACTTTTTTAAAGCTCCGTTATTTGATCAAAAGTACGCTGAACGCGAAGTTAACGCCGTAAGTAGCGAGCATGATAAAAATAAGTTGTCCGACGGGTGGAGAAAAAACCAGGTGATGGATTTAATGGCTAAAGAAGGCCATCCATTAAGGCGGTTTAGCACCGGGAATAAAGAAACTTTAGCTGGCGATAACCGGGAACATTTGTTTAATTTTTATAAGAAATATTATTCCGGATCGAATATGAAACTGGCGATGATTTCAAAGTTTTCTTTAAATGAGTTGGAAGCGTTTGCCAAAAAATACTTTTCGGAGATTCCAAGTTTTCAGGTTGAAAAACCGCCTATAGATCCTGAATTCAGGCAACCTTTAAAGGATAAATATAGATTATTAAAATTAAAAACGATCAAAGATACCCGAACGTTAGAATTGGAATTTCCTACGATCAGATTGAAAGACAGCCAGGAAAATAAACCTAGTTCGGTTATTTCTTCTATTATAGGTTATGAAGGTAAAGGCTCTTTACTTTCTAAGCTAAAAGAGGAGGGATTAGCTCTTGGTTTATCCGCAGGAGGCGGTTACAGTCATCCATCAATAAATCAATTTAGCATTACAGTTTCTTTAACGAAAAAGGGTGAAATAGAGTATCAAAGGGTTTTGGAATTGATTTTTTCTTATATAAAGCTTCTTAAAGAAACAGGGATAAAAGAATATAGCTTTAAAGAAGATCAAACTATGGCTCAAATTAACTTTGAATGGAAAGATCCGCAGGAAGGTATGGGGTTTATTTCTTCAAGAGCGTCAATAATGCAAAACTTTCCTTTAGAGAATATTGAAAAGGCTCCATTTCTAATAAAGGAATATGATTCCAAAAATTATAACGCCATCTTGGATACTCTGACCCCAGAAAATATGTTGGCCGTATTGAGTAGCCAATCTATGGAAACGGATCAAGTAGAAAAATATTACGGAGCGGAATATTCGTTGACCGAAGTGGGTGGAGAGTCTTTTAAAAAGTTAAAGAACCCGCCGGTTGTCGCCGGATTAACTTATCCAGAAAAAAACGATTTTATTCCTCATAATTTAGTTTTGACCGATGAAGAGCCGCATTTGGTGATCGACAATGAATTGGCGAAGGTTTGGTTTAAATACGATAATCGGTTTAAACAGCCAAAGTCTTATATCTCATTAAGAATAGAAACGCCTCTGGTATATGACACTCCAGTTAATTACGCGAAGTCAAAGTTATATGACGCCGCTATTCAAGAGGGGCTTAACGAAATCGTCTACCCAATTCAACTAGCGGGACTCTCTTATAGCCTTTCGATGGGGAAAAAAGGCGTTAATTTCACCGTTGGAGGTTATTCGGAGCGGATTGCGGATTTGATCCGAATTGTGGCCAAAAATATGAAGGAAATTAAGATCGACGAAACTAAATTTGAGAATTTGAAAGAGGCGATGATTCGCGGTTTAAATAACGCTAAATTGGGACAAGCCTATGCAAGAGGAGGATATTATCATCGACTATTTTGGAACAAAAAACATTACACAGAAGAAGAAATTTTAAACGCTCTTGAGCCGATTACCCTGGATGATGTAAAAAATTATTCCGGGAAATTGTATGAAAGAGTTTTCATTACCGGAGTCGCTCACGGAAACTGGACTGACAAAGACGTGCAAGATGGAGTAAAAACGTTGCTGTCAGAGATTAAAAGTTCTCCTTTACCAGAGCAAGATCGTTTCAAAAAGGAAATTAAAAAGCTGAAGGCGGGACAAGATGTTCGGTTTTCCAAGCAAATTCTAGATACCAATAACTCCATGGCGTATACATTGCAAATTGGCGATTTTAATTTGGAGAATCAGGCAAAAGCTTCTTTTATTGCGGATATTATTGAATCTGATTTTTACTTGCAAATGAGAACAAATCAGCAATTAGGATATATTGTATGGAGCTTTAACCACAGGATGGAAGACAGGTTATTTTTAAGGTTTGTTATCCAGTCCGCAACCTATGGTCCTTTTGAGTTATCCAAAAGAGTAGAGGAGTGGTTCAAAACTTCCGGCGATTTATTTGATAATCTTTCCGATGAGACTTTTGAAAACCATAGGAAAAGTTTGATTGTCGGTTTAGAAAAAAAGGGAAATAGTATCGCCGAAGTCGCGGGAGAGATATTCTATTTGGCGACGGAAGAAAAGGGCAACTTTAAAATGAAAAAGCAACTGCTTGAAGTGGTAAAGAATCTAAAGAAAGAAGATGTTGTTGAGACCGCTAAGTCTCTGTTGCAAGATGCATCAACGCCTAGAATTGTGGTTATGATGCGGTCGCGAGATAATAATGACGAAGTTGGTGAAGGCGTTTTGAAAACGATTTCTCAGCTAAGAGAGTCAAACTGAAACAATTTCTTTAGGATGTGAATTAATCCAATGTTTAGCCGCTTGCTCAATCTAATAAAAATTGGCAACGCCGCAAGACAGTTTCGTCAAGAAACAGGAGACGAAGAGAAGCAACGCGCTAAAAACTATTTGGTCCAAGTTTTAGGCGAGAGCAAGGGGTTGCCTACAAAAATTGGCCAGTTTATGACGATGGATGGCGAAGACCTTGACCTTCGCGATTCTTTAAACGCTTCTATTCAACCGATGCATTTTGAAGCGGTGGTCGAATTGCTAAATAATGCGTATGGGACCCCGTATACAAAAATATTTAAATCCCTCGAAAAAGACGCTAAAGCGGCTTCCCTCGGACAAGTTCATTTTGGAAAGTTGAGAGATGGACGTTCTGTCGCGGTAAAAATTCAATACGACAATATAGCAAGAAGCGTTGAGTCTGAATTAAAGCTCATGGGGTTTTTACCTAAAATAGGTCCGGTCTCAAAATGGGGTTTTGATTTAAAAGGATATCGAGATAGGTTTTGGGACCATTTTGGCTCTGAATTAGACTACGAAAAAGAAGCGGCAAACCAAATTAAATATAGAGAACTTGTGAGATCGGTCGAAAACTTCGTGGTTCCTGAAGTGGTTCAGGAGTATTGCAGGCCGGGTGTTTTAGTCCAAATTAGAGAGGATGGAATTAGTTTGGACGAGGCTGTAAAAGCTCCCAGGAACGAAAGGTTCCCCATCGGTAAGTCAATATTACGTCATTATTTATTGATGATATTCCGTCATGGTTATGTTCACTCCGATCCGCATCCAGGAAACTTTGGTTTTCGATTGAAAGGCAATATAGGGTCCGAAGTCGTTCTTTACGATTATGGAAGTATTTTAGAATTGACTAAAACTGAAAGGATGCTTTTACTTCGTATTATATTGGCGATTAGAAACCGAGAAGATATAAACCCGGCTTCTTGTTTAGCCGCATTGGGTTTTGATCCTGAAAAATTAAAAGATTTGCGTTCCTTTTTGCCCGCAATACTAAGAGTTCTCTTTGATCCTTTTATTTTTGATTATCCCTATGACGTCAAAGACTGGAAATTGAGCGAATCTATCGATGGCCTTGCCGGGGATTTAAAATGGTGGTTCCGTTCTTCGGCTCCCCCAAAATTTATTTTTTTGATGCGAACTATCCATGGATTGATAACGATGCTGAGCAGGCTGGATACACGTCAATCTTGGAAATACATATTAGACGACGCGTGCGGCGATTTGTATTCCGAAGTAAGGTTGTTTAATATTCCACAATTAAAAGAAGCTCAGGATGACATCACTTTTAGTTCGCTATCTCAATATTTAAAGGTTTATGTAAAAAAAGCCAGCGGAGGGCGCGTTGAGCTAACTATGCCCGCCAG
The DNA here is from genome assembly GCA_964344185.1 of uncultured Nitrospinota bacterium. Taxonomy (GTDB): domain Bacteria; phylum Nitrospinota; class Nitrospinia; order Nitrospinales; family JAJDAT01; genus JAJDAT01. Next base: position 15,767 of record CAYFMN010000045.1, on the reverse strand, counting down.
AGTCGCCGACGACCTTGAAGGCACCATAGATTCGTCTGTGAAAGAGACGATTAAACGGAACTCCCTGGATTTAGCCGAGATGCAATTGCGAGTTCGGAAAAATGGTTTTAAGCCTCAAGTTATTTTTAAAGTCCACGATTCTGAGAGAGATGTTAGGGTTTGGTTGGAGTAAGAAGCTTTTATTTTGAATCGTTGGGTTTTAAGGGGCTTTAAAATTTAAAAGTTTTTCCTTAAATATTTTAAAATCGATATATGTTGTGTCGTTGTCTTTTTGATGAGAATTTCACGTAGTTTTTCCCACCTTTTTGTAATTATCTTCTCGATTTTTGTTTTTTTTGTTCAAGGCGGAGAATATGCCTTACATCTTGCCGATAGATTGCCAGATGAAGGAGACTCGGTATTAAACGCCTGGATTTTAGCCTGGAACGCACATTCTCTTTTTAGTCCGGATCTCTCGGTCTGGGATGCCCCAATATTCTACCCAGTAAAAAATACGTTGGCATTTTCGGAAAATTTATTGGGCAATCTATGGATTACTTTGCCTATTCAATGGTTGACAGAAAACCATGTCCTTGCGGCAAATGGCCTGGTCTTTGTTTCGTTTATCCTCAGCTCATATTTTGTTTTTTTGATGGTAAATGATTTAACGAATAATTATTGGGCCAGTTTGCTTTCCGGTTTGATCTTCTCGTTTAATCCCTATCATTGGGGACAACTTCCGCACACGCAACTAATGCCTTTTTTTTGGGCTCCTTTAGCTTTATTGTTTGCAAACCGGTTTTTTAAAAATAGAAATTACGGCGATTTCTGGAAAATGATCTTGTTTACGGGATTGCAGTATTACGCGTCGATTTATTTGGGAACGATGCTGTTAACGACGCTTATCATTATTTTTTTAGTTTTTTTTGTGTTGGAGCTTAAAGGGAAAGAGCGTATCGGATTTTTAAGAGATCCAAAATTTATAAAAAATTTATTTTGCGGAGTTATTGCAGGAGCGATAGCTTTACTTCCAATTGGATTTCCTTACCTTAAAGTGGCTAGTGAATGGGATTTCTTTCGCACTGTTGGCGAAAATGTATTTTATTCGGCGGAACCTCAGTCGATTTTTTTCCCAAATAGCCTATTCGCGAATTATACGTGGCTTCGACAAGCGATTTTCGAAAGTTTTCATGGCGATAAATATGAAACGGCTTTATTTATTGGTTTCGTTCCATTGGGCCTGGGTTTCCTTGCTTTTTATTTGAGGAAACGTGAAATCTTCAGTTCCCAGAACGTTGTCGCTTTGCGGTATGCATGTGTAACGGGAATATTGTTTTTCATAATGATGGGGCCTTATTTATATGTCTTGGGAAAAAATACAGGAATCCCCATGCCGTTTTTACTGGTTCACAAATTAATACCTGGGGGAGAAGCGATAAGGGTACCGGCAAGGTTTTTAATTTGTTTTTTGTTATCTATCTCTATTCTATGTGGAATTGGGTTCTGTATTATATTCAACCGCCTAAAGAATAAACCAATAGCGACTAAACTTTTTTTACTTTTTAGTTTTGGAGCGGCGTTTATTTTTGAATATCGCATTACGGATTTTCGCGGCGTTGCGCTAGAGCCAAAAACAAAGTTTCCCCCAGTGTATCAATATTTAGAAAATGCCCCGCCTTACAGCCCCATTCTTGAATTGCCTTTTCACTCCTGGGCTAAATTTAAATATTTGCATTATCAAACTGGACACTGGAGACCGACTATTGGCGGTTTTAGCGGTTGGGCTCCTCCTTCTTTTGAATTTGTTAACGACCGCGTTAGATATTGTCCGGGAGAGTCCTGTGCCAAATTATTGCAAATTGTTCCCTTTGACTCCCTTATTGTGCATTTGGACAGAGTACCGTTTGAAAGAGGGAAAAAATTTGAATCCTGGGTATTAGAGGATTATGGTTTTTTAAAGCCAAAGAGATTTGGTTCCACGTTAGTTTGGGAAAGAGATAAAAATAAAGAAGTTCCTTTAAGTTCTAAATTGCATGTTGACACGGTTTATATAGACTCTGACGAACATGGAATTATTGTGGTTTTATCTTTTGCTCCAGAAAAAGATAAAGGATGGAGAAACGTCAAACGCTCTAAAATTAAATTCAAAATGAAATTGAATGATTCGGGAACGATTTCTGTAGATAAAACGCTCAATACCCCCAACTATATTTTGCCGACGGAAAAGAACGTTAAGTTTGTGAAAGTTTTTACTCGTTTGGGAGAGGCTCCAGACGATTTGGCATCTCTACAAATATCTGGCGAACTTTTAAAAACTATAGACTTAAAAAGGAATGATATCTATTTTCTTAATGAGGAAAAAACCTCCAAAACTGCGGAGAATGATATAAAAATAAAATGGAAATCGTTGTCAGGGATTAATAATAAATCGCAATATAAACAAGGAGATTTAGTTCGCGTTCGCGCTTCTTTGGAAAATACAGGATCTGCGATTTGGTTAAGCGGTAAACTTAATTCCAAACTTTATGATTCGGATGACGGCAATATGAGTTTGGCTTTTAGATACTTAGATAGAAAAGGGGCAAACTCTTGCAGTCCTGACGGTAAAGTTTTAAAAGAAGTTCGAATTCCAATTGATCGTATTATTCCGCCCGGTGAAACCGCTAATTTTGAAGCGAATATTCCAAGTCCTTTCGAAGAGGGTTTTTATTCTTTAGAATTAAATTTGCAGGTAAAAATAAAAGGCCAATTTAAAGACGCTGGAAAAGATTCAAAAAAATGTATAGATTTTATCGTTAAAAATACGGGAAACCCAATGAGCTATGGAAACCTGGGACGTTTTTTTGGTTCTGCAAAGACCCCTGAAGATATAGCTAGTTTAGAGGAGTTCAAGCGGTTATCCCGCTCCGACCAGGAAGAGAAAATTTTAAATCTGGCGCGGTTTTTACTGGATAATGGCGGTCTAAATGCGGCGTTAATAAACGACAAAAATGTTCATTTGTGGAAGAAGGTTTTGGAAATTGCAGAGTTTTTGAAAGATGAAACTTGAGTGTCGCTAAATCGCTGAATATCTAACCCTTTATAATAGCGACGAGTTAAAGTTTTTCGAGTTGTCTAAGGGCGTTTTTTGCTATTTCATTTTGTGGTTGAAGTTTTAAAGCGGTTTTTAATTCCTTTTTCGCAAGATCTATCTCGTTAATAAAAATATAGGATAACCCCAGAAAAGTAGAAATTTTTGCATTTGGTTTTCCAAGCTTTAAAGCTTGTTGGTAAAATGTCGCCGATTCTCGAAATCTTTTTTGGTCAAAGAATAGATTTCCAAGATTTTGATAATATCCAAAAAAATTGGGGTTAAGGGCGATTGCCTTACGCCAGTAGATCTCTGTTTTTTTGAGATCTCTTAGCTTGTAATAAACCATGGCAAAGTTGTCGTAGACCTTATCCAAATCGTATTTTCCTTTTAGACTCTCCGCTTCCTCTAAATACTTTAAGCTTTTTTCAAGGTTGTTGGCTTTAAATTCTCTCCAAAATGGTTCTAATAGTTTTGAAAGGGCAAGGTAGTATTGAATCTCGTTTTGCAGGTTTAGAGATGTCGAGTTTTTATAACTGTCTCCAGTTTTAAAGTTTTTTAAAGCGGATTCAAACGCTTCTATGCCCTTTCGAAATTTTTTGTCCTGATAATAATTAAATCCTAGAACGGACTTCGCCATCAAATTGTCTGGATGATATTGAAGATATTGAATCAGGTTTTCTTCCGCCTCGTTTGTGCGATGTTGATTTTTGAAGAGAATTCCCTTTAACAATAAATCATAATTTTGCTCCAATAGGGTTGGCTCTATTCTTTTATTTGAGTTTGCCACAGAAGTTTGGATATTTTCATTCAGTTTAATTTTGTTTGAATCCTTTGCGCCGGGGATCAAGCTTTTTTCTATCAAAAAGTTGAATGTAAAGAACGAAGCTAGCTTGTGTCCCGCTGGAGTCCAATGAATAAAACCTGGATAATTTAAAGGAGTGAAGTGAGCGAGCTGAAATTTTGTTAGCGGTTCGGTTAAATTCAGCCACTCGAAGCCTGAATGCCTTGAAATAGGAAAAGGTTTTGCTCTGTTCGAAAGGTCTTCGAGTTTTAATACCTCTTGGGAAGACGGAACGTGTAAAAACAGGAGATTGCTATTGGCTTTTCTAAGTTCTTTATAAAATTTTTCCAGGCCAATGCTATAGAGAACGGCCTTAATTTGGTTTTCTGATGTGTCGGGGATTTCTCCATAATCCGTTTTCCAATTTATAGTGTCTCCTGGTTTTAAGTCCCAGGTTTTTATTGAATCCTCCAAATTAATTTTGGATGAATGGGGCGGTTTTTTAGTCGTTAAGGTTCTTCTAATTTTGAGTTCTACGAATCTTAAAGCATGGAAATTATGAAATAGGGAATCATAGAAAGGGATATTTTGGATTATTTTTAAAGATTGAGCGGCGGCTTTATTCAGGCCAAGATTGAATTGTAATCCTTTGATTTCAATCAAAACGGAGTTTTCAGACGATCTTGTAAAATTGATTTCATCGGCTTCATATTTCGAGGTTTCTAATGTCAGGAACTCGCCTGTATGGAAGTAAACGATGACTAAGTCGGGAGCGTATTTATATCCTTCGGTACGAAAGAACGAGTCATACTCAGGTAGTTCCCAAGAATTTTTGGCCCCGTTAATTACTTCAAACTTTTGATCAAAATTCTGATTTTGAAGAAATTGATCTAGTTGAGCGGCATACGTTTCGTCATTGTTAACTCCGGAAGCCGCAAAAATGGACCCTCCAATACATAAAATACGAAAAACGTTCGTTGGTTTTTTATAACTGGTTTCGCGAAAATTGCGTAAGTTTCTGTCATCCGATTTTATAGTATAAGGGAAAGCCCCGTGGTTCTTTTTAACTATTTGATTACGTTTATATGCCGTTCGAATTCCGAATTTTGCCGTGGTGTAGTTTTCAAAAACCGGCTGCCGGTCAAATAGTCGAAAATACGCCTCAAAGCTGGCAAGGAAGCTGAAGATAAAAAATAGAACATATAAAAAAGTACGAAGAGGAATTTTCATTTTGAAATTTGAAAGCGAGTGTAGCCCGTATTAGTTGAAAAATCAGGCTAAAATAACCGAGAAGAAAGGATGAAAGGATCTAATTTTTAATCCTTGATACTGTATTTCCCAGATCCGGATAGGAATATTGAAAGAAGAACGGTTATTAATACAACGTTATATTCGAAGCCTCCATCCACGATGTTAAATCCTTTTTTTCCCGTGACGCTATATATCGCGACTCCCATTACGAAAATGAGGGGAATCGAAGCTAATCTGGCAAAAAAACCGATAACCAGAGCAACACCGCAAAAGAATTCGGAGCCTGCCGCCAGCCAGGCGTTTATTTCCGGATAAGGAATTCCCAGCGAACCTATAAATTTGATAAACCCCTCCATCCCAGACCCTCCAAAAGCCCCAAACAGCTTTTGAGATCCATGAAAAATAAAAGACGAGCCGGCTCCAAATCTTAATAAGAGTTTCGATAAATCGGGAAAGGTTGCGGTGAGTTTAACCATTTATGAGAGAACGGTTGAGGAAAGAGTCTATTAATATTCTTCGGCAATTAAAATTTTTAATTTGTTTCGAAGTCTGAAAACGGCCTTGGAATGAATCTGAGAAACTCGCGATTCTGTGATGCCTAAAACTTCTCCAATTTCTTTCATGGTTAGCTCTTCATAGTAATAAAGAGAAATCATGAGTCGCTCTTTTTCCGGTAAGGTGTCTATAGCTTTGGCGATGACTGATTTTAATTCGGTAAGTCGCAGTTGGGTTTGAGGATCTGAGTCGGACTTGCCGGCAAGGCAGTCTAATAGATTGCGTTGATCGCTTTCGTCGTTGGAAATGCCCAAATCTTCCAAGCTTAACAATGGCATGCTGTGGGTTTCGTTGAGCGTGTTGAAGAACTCGTCCATTGTCATGCCCATTTCTTCGGCGACTTCTTCGTCTTCCGGCGGTCGGCCAAACTTTGCTTGTAACTTTTGGCAAACGGAGTCCAGGGACGCCGCTTTTTGCCTAACGGATCTTGGAACCCAGTCGAGGGATCTCAGTTCGTCCAGGATTGCGCCTCGAACTCTAAACTCTGCGTAAGTTTTGAACTTTGCGCCGCGAGTAGGATCAAACTTTTCGATAGCGTCGATTAAGCCAAGCACGCCAACGCTTATTAAATCGTCTACTTCAATATGTGGGGGTAATCGCATAGCGATACGATTAGCCACATATTTTATCATCGGAGCAAATTCTTTAATAACCTGCTCAGAGTTTTCCGGCGATATTTCAATTTCGTCAAGCGCTGGTTTATCAGCCATTGGTTCGCTTTCCTAGTTTATAAAGTGCTTTCTGAATTGTTTCCAATTATTATGAAAAATTTAATTACTCAAGATCAATCGGTTCTTGTTCTTCTTCCTTAAATAAATACGAAGCAACAAGCCAGGCAAGGGAACCAAATACTGCGGCTCCTTCAAAGCCTCTAATGATGGCCGTTAAAGCCGTGGCTCCAGTAATTACGCTGCCTATAACCATAAAAAAAAACGATCCAAAGGCAAATCCCAATGCAACTCTTTGTACAATGATATCCATTATTGAACCGGAAATACGCTATTCCAAAAAAAGGTTCTTGAAGGTTCCGAAACTCTTCTTTCCTTTTCTCTTTCGTGAATCAAAGTATCTGAAAGATCGTTAACACATTTACTAACTTTTGAATACGGGTATATTTCTAAAAATGGTTTTTGTTGCCGAACAGCTTTTGGAACGTTTGGATCGGAAATTATATATCCTAAATAGTTAATTGAAACTGAATCCAGAAAGCGATCGGTGACAGCCGATAAATGTTTAAAAATTTCTTTCGCTTCCCTGTCTGATTTTACGGTATTCACAATCAACCGAAACTGTTTTTGCCCATGTTTTTGATTTAGAACTTTGATTAGAGCGTAGGCGTCGGTAAGGGAAGTCGGTTCCGTGGAAACGATTAACAGGATTTCATGCGCGGCGCAACAAAAGTAAGTTACGTTTGCCGAAATTCCGGCGCCCGTATCGAATATAAGGTAATCGTACTGGTCGCTTATTCGGTCTAACTCTTCCACTAAAACCAATCGGGCATCCTTGTCCAAATGGGTTAATTCCTGCACTCCGGAGGTGGCGGGAAGAATATTCACGCCTCCAGGACCTTCAACTATAATTTCTTCTATCCTTTTTTGACCTTGAAGAACATGTTGAAGATTGAATTTTGGGGCTAAGCCTAACAGGATATCGACATTACCCAAACCTATATCTGCGTCAAAAACCAGAACTCTTTGATCTTTCTTTCGGAGAGAATAAGCCAAATTGGCGACAACGTTGGTTTTCCCAACTCCGCCTTTTCCGCTGGTAATGGAAAGTACCTTGAGAGAATTTCCTGCTTTTCCTCCATTCATCATCTTCTTCAATGTTTGGGCTTGTTTGCCGTCTTTAGTCATCTAAACCCCTACTTTATCTTGATTTAAGTTAAAAATCAAACGAATTACCTTGTCTTTGGAAGCTGTTTCAATATCCTCTGGAACCCTTTGCCCGTCGGTAAAATATGACAGCGGCAGCTGTGTATGTAATGCTAGGTTGATCAGAGAACCGAACGTTAATCCTTCATCTAATTTGGTAAAAAGAATTTTATTGATTTTGAGCGGAGAAAACTGATTAAACGTCTCTTCCAACACTCTTTCCTGCAAAGAAGCGCTTAAAGCCAGGTGAATTTCCACTGGACCGGATTTTCTCAATACTTCATTCAAGCGGGTGGCGTATGTCGCGTCTTTGTGACATTTGCCCATCGTATCCACAAAAATAATGTCCATATCGGAGAATTTATTGAGTAATTTTCTATATTCGCGGCCATTTGAGGCGACTTCCACTGGAATCCGCATAATATCGCCATAAACCCTTAATTGATCTGCCGCTCCTATTCGATAGGTATCCAGAGAAATCAACGCTACTTTTTTCTTTTGGCGAATAGAAAAATCGGCGGCTAACTTGGCGATAGTTGTCGTTTTGCCTACGCCCGTCGGACCAACCAGGGCGACTACTTTTGGATAGCCAGAGTTTAATTTGACAGGGCCGCTGCACTTAACGATTTTTCCTAATAATTTGCGCGCTGAGATATTGTCGTTAATCCGGTCGCTCTTTTTTCCCAATAATGCGCCGGCGTTAATTTTTTCAAAAACTTTGGCCGTGATTCTCTCGCTAACTCCGTTATCAACAATTTTTTTGTAAAGTTCGATTTGGTGATCTCTGAGGCCAAGCGCTTTTGCTCTATCCGTTTGGCTTAATAGAGTAAAAAGTAAAGATTTTAGATCCGCGTCTGTTTCTTTAGCCAACGGTTCTTGCGCGACTTCTTGTTTTTGAGTTTTGGGTTTTTCCGGAACAACATTTGTTTCCTCACGCTCAAACTTTTCTTTTTGTTCGTCGTTTTCTTCGGATCGATCAATAGCGACCGTAACTTCCACGGCGTTAGCCGACGAAGAAGAACCGGTTTCGCCCAATGATCGGGTATTAAGAATTAAAGCGTTATCGCCCAGTTCTTTTTTGACGTCTTCCAACGCTTTAGAGAAGTTTTTGGCTTTAAATTTTTTAATTTGCATTTAACCCTACGACTTTTAAAGTTTTAATCTGAACGGTTGGTAAAATTTCGTTATGTGAAAGAATCGCCAAATCAGGTAAAAATCTTTCAGTCAATTTACGTACATACATTCGAATCATGGGCGACGCTAATAAAACCGGGGGCGTTTCTAACATCGGAGTTATTGAGTCGACCGTACTCTTTAGTTGAGTGATGATTTTTTCGGCCACTGTTGGTTCCAAAGCCAGGTAAGAAGAGGTTTCCGTTTTTTGAATAGATCCGGCAATAACGTCTTCAACGCCTTTGTCGAAAGTCATAACAGAGAGACTGCCGTCTCCAGCTTGAAACTGTTTAGTGATTGGCCGCGCTAAAGACTGCCGCACAAATTCCGTCAGTATGTCCGGGTCTTGAACGCTGGGAGCGTAATCGGCCAGGCTTTCCAGTATGGTGCGCAAGTCGCGAATTGAAAGTTGCTCTTTGAGCATGTTTTGCAGCACTTTCTGAACTTTTCCCAGGCTCAACAAGTTAGGAATCAACTCTTCGATAACTTTCGGATTGGTTTCTTTCAGTTTATCCAGGAGGCTTTGAACTTCCTGGCGACCGACTAATTCGTGCGCGTGACGTTTGATAGTTTCTTTAATATGCGTTGTGGTAACTGTTGTTGGGTCGACAACCGTGTAACCGGCATTTGTCGCTTCTTGCTTCATCGCCGAAGTGATCCACTTCGCAGGCAATCCAAAAGTAGGTTCTTTCGTTTCGATGCCTTCAATTTCCCTTTTAACAGTTCCAGGATTCATAGCCATGAATCGTCCCATCATGATTGAGCCTTTAGCGACTTCAACTCCTTTAATCAAGATAGCGTATTCGTTTGGTTTAAGTTGCAAGTTGTCGCGGATATGCAAGGGCGGAACGATAAAGCCCATTTCCAAAGCGAACTGCCTTCGGATGGATTTGATTCTGTCCAAAAGTTCGCCATTGCGATCCGAGTCTACTAATGGAATCAATTCGTAACCGACTTCCAGCTCCATAGCGTCCAAAGGAAGAATGGATTCCACTTTCTCCTGGACCGGAGCTTTTGTGGTTTCTTCTTTCCTTTTTGCTTCCAGCAACTTTTTAGACTTTGTTTCTTCCGTTTTAAAGTAAGCGATGGCGATAGCGGCGGCGGCTAACAAGAAAAAAGGAAGATGCGGCAATCCCGGAATTAATCCGAAAAGGAATAACGCGCCGCCCGCAATATAAAAAGCGTTTGGATGATTTAATAATTGCTCTCCCAATTCGTTCGCCAGATTGTGATCCGAAGCGGTTCGGGTAACAACCATACCCGCCGCAGTGGAAATGATCAAAGCGGGAAGTTGGGAAACCAAACCGTCGCCAATCGTTAATAAGGTATATACCTGAGCCGCTTCCGCGATAGATAAGTCGTTTTGTAAAACGCCGATAGAGAAACCGCCTAAAACGTTTATGAGCGTGATGATGATACCGGCGATGGCGTCCCCTCGAACAAACCGGATGGCGCCGTCCATCGAGCCGTAAAAATCGGCTTCGCGTTCAAGATTTTTTCTGCGTTCTCGCGCTTGGTCTTCGGTGATGATTCCCGCGTTTAAGTCGGCGTCGATACTCATTTGTTTACCAGGGATAGCGTCCAGGGTAAACCGGGCGGCGACTTCCGAAGTTCTAACCGAACCTTTTGTGATAACGATGAAGTTGATCAAAACCAAAATGAGGAAGATAACGGTGCCAACGACAAAATTGCCGCCAACGACAAACGCTCCAAAGGATTTGATAACCTGACCCGCCGCGTCAACGCCCGTATTTCCATTTAAAAGGATAATTCGAGTGGAAGCGACGTTAAGAGATAATCGCAATAGGGTAACGACAAGAAGTAAAGAAGGAAAAACCGAAAACTCCAAAGGAGATTTCATAAAAACCGAAACCATCAGAATAATTAAGGCGGCAGTGAGACTGAACGAAAGAAGCAAGTCCAAAAAGAACGGAGGAATCGGAATGACCATGATCACGAGAACCGAAATCACGCCAAAAGCGATAAAAAATTCGTTCGATTTTTTTAAATATGCCATCCAACCTTGTTCGTTCATTCTCAGATATCCCGTGGCAAAATTGTTGTTTGATTAATGAGTCAGGTTAAGAACGTCAAAAAAACAGACATTTTTCCTAACCATACTGTTTAGAGCAAACTTTATGCCAAGAGCGATATAACGGCTGAATAATCAAATAAATTGCCAAAAAACTTTGATTTGTAAGGAGTTTTGACGAATTTCGGGGAATTTTTGGCGGTTTGGCGCTATATAATGAATAGGAAGCAAAAACCGAGCCTGAATACACGAACTTCTAGCGCTGGATATTGGATTTAAAAATTGTCATGCTGAGGCCCTCGAAGTATGACCACCTTTTTGCTTTAAGGTATTGGAGAGTTGGCGTTAAATTAAACTAACCTGTGTTTAGCCTAATCCTTCTGCGCGTCATTCAGAACCGAACCAAAGGTTCGGTGAAGAATCTCGCCCCGATCTAATAGTCATCTTGACTGAAATAAAAAATGTCACATTAAGCGTCAGACCCGGAAGCCGTATTAATTGATGAAAGAACGAAACAAAATAAGTTTAATAATTGTCATGCTGAGGCCCTCGAAGTATGACCACCTTATTTTTAAAAAAGGTAGAGGTAGCCTTTATTGACTCAAAAGAGTGGAAATGCTAATTTGAGTCAAACAAACAGAAAAAGATGGGCCGTTAGCTCAACTGGCAGAGCAACTGACTCTTAATCAGTAGGTTGAAGGTTCGATTCCTTCACGGCTCACCAAATTATTTTAAAAGGGTTTACTGGATATTTCTAGTAAACCCTTTTTCTTTATGTAGACACTATGTAGACAAATGAAATTGGTTTTTAATAAGAAATATGGTTATAAATTTTGATAGATTAGTTTGCAAATATTTTTCAGCTTTAAAAATAGTGTCTGCAGATTCATATTTTTTTTAAAAGAAATTGCCTAAATGGTGTATTAATTTTATATTCATATAAGAAATTTTTAGGTATAGATCTATAAAAACTTCCTTCCATTGATGTTTTTCTTATATATATAAATTTAATTTGGATTTAATCTAAAATTAAGATTTATTTTTCCTCTTTAAAGTGAATTAAATTTTTGATCCCTTCCTTAAATATGTTTATTCAGGAATGAAAATGATTAGCCCTGGTTTTGCAGATTGTACGGAAAATTTTCGAATAGATGCAAACCGAAAGTTAGAACCCGAAAAGCGTTCAGCTTTGGGGCAATTTATGACTCCAATCTCTATTGCACGTTTTATGGCGTCTTTATTTAAGGAGTTTCATGGCGAAGAAATCTTTCTTCTAGATCCAGGAGCCGGGGTGGGCTCTCTTACTGCTGCTTTTTTGGAAGAATTTGCGCAGAAAAAAGATAAGAATTTAAAAATTCACTTAACTGCCTATGAAATAGATCCAATTCTTTTAGAATACTTGCAATCAACTATAAGAACTGGAAGTGAAGTTTGTAAAAAGTCTGGAGTTAGTTTAGACGCTGATATCAAAACTTTGGATTTTATAGAAGATATAGTTTTTGGTCTAGCTAATGATATTTTTAGCGATCCAGTTGAAGATAAAGTTTTTTCTCATGTCATTATTAACCCTCCATACAAAAAAATTTCCTCAAATTCTTTACATCGCAAACTATTGAAATCGATCAATATTGAAACGTCTAATCTTTATACAGGATTTTTAGCCTTAGCTATTAAGCTTTTGAAGCCCGGTGGTGAGTTAGTTGCTATTGTTCCTCGGTCTTTTTGTAACGGGCCTTACTTTAAGTCCTTTAGAGAGTTATTGCTAAAAGAAACAGCTCTTAATCATCTGCATGTGTTTGAATCAAGAAATAGAGCTTTTAAGGATGATGATGTCCTTCAGGAGAATATTATTTTTCATTGCATAAAAGGTGAAAAACCCAAAAAAGTTACTATCACTTCTAGCAATGGGGCAAATTTTCTTTTTGATGAAAAATCAAGAGAAATAATTTCTGAAGAGATGACTAGACGAACTGTATTTTTTTCTAGCGTAGTCAAACCCAATGACCCAGAAAAGTTTATTCATCTCGCTACTACAGGCTATGAACAAGCCATCATCGATAAAATTTCCTTTTTTAATTCCTCCTTAGAAGATCTAAATATTGAAATATCTACGGGGCCTGTTGTTGATTTCAGATTTAAAGCCGAATTGGTTCAAAAATTTGAACCTGGAACAGCTCCTCTGCTTTATCCAACACATTTTAAGAATAATTATTTGGAATGGCCTAAGGATTCCAAGAAACCAAACGCTATTCGGATTTCAAAAGAATCACAAAAATGGTTGTGGTCTAATTCAGGTAATTTTGTTGTCACACGCCGATTTACGTCTAAAGAAGAAAAACGCCGTGTTGTTGCGGCTGTATATAACTCGTCTCTACCTGGCAAATTGATTGGATTTGAAAATCATCTTAATGTTTTTCATAAAGCAAAGGAAGGCTATCAAAGGAAATTGCTCAAGGGCTTGCCATTTATTTAAATAGTACTCTTGTAGATCAGTATTTTCGGCAGTTTAGTGGGCATACTCAAGTAAATGCTACTGATCTTCGTTCGCTAAATTTCCCAAATATTGATATTATTAAGAGTTTGGGGAGGCAAACTTATGGGGTTTTGCCTTCCCAAAAAGAGATTGATAAATTATTAGATAAGGAAATAACCAATATGGTTGATTCTCCCTCAATTGATCCTATAAAAGTAAAAGAAAAAATTGAAGAGGCTCTCTTAATTATAAAAGCTTTAGGGCTCCCTAAAGGTCAGCATAACGATAGATCTGCCTTAACGCTTTTGGCTATCCTAAATCAAACGCCGGAAAAAAAATGGAGTGAAGTAGAGAGAATCTTAATTGGAATTACTCCAATAATGGAATTTTGTAGTAAACACTACGGTAGAGAATATGCGCCAAACTCGCGAGAAACTTTTCGTAGACAGACTATGCATCAATTTGTTGATGCAGGAATTGCGATTTATAATCCAGATGAACCCGGTCGTGCAGTAAATAGTCCAAAAGCTTGTTATCAAGTTAGCCTAGAAGCATTTGAGGTGATTGAAACTTTTGGAACTAGTGCATGGAGTTCGTCGCTTGAAAAGTTTCTCGAAAACCAAAAAACTCTTGCCCAACGTTACGCAAAAGAACGTGAAATGCAGATGATTCCTGTTGATATAAAAAAAGAACAGGAAATTTATTTGTCTCCGGGAAACCACAGTTTATTAATAAAGGAAATAATTAATGGGTTTGCTCCACGTTTCGCGCCTGGAAGTGACGTGATTTATATTGGAGATACCGGTGAGAAAGAAGGTTATTTCCAAAAAGATCTCTTATCTAAAATGAATGTTGAAATAGATAAACATGGGAAAATGCCTGATGTTGTCCTTTATTTTAGTGATAAAGATTGGCTTCTTTTGATTGAAGCGGTTACTAGTCATGGACCTGTGAATGCTAAGCGGCATGAGGAATTATCCACTCTTTTTAAAAACGCAAAGCCTGGATTGGTTTTTGTGACAGCTTTTCCAGATCGTTCCACTTTGGCTAAATATCTTTCCGATATTTCTTGGGAGACAGAAGTGTGGGTTGCAGAATCGCCTACTCATATGATTCATTTTAATGGTGAGAAATTTTTGGGTCCTTGGTAGATAAAAAGCACTTTAAGTACTTTAAACCTAGAAAGTAGATAAAATGTCCAAGTTACTGCTGTTAGAGCTTGAAAAAGTTAGAAAGAGTATTAAAACAGACCGCTACAGTATGTCTATCGGTGAAATTATTAATCTTTACAAAGATGGTGACATAAAACTCAATCCTGCTTTTCAGAGGTTATTTCGCTGGAAAGAGGAGCAAAAAACAAAATTTATAGAATCTATTCTGATCGGAATTCCTGTTCCTGAAATTTTCGTTGCGCAAGACGCTAAAGCACAATGGACAATAGTTGACGGTGTTCAAAGGATTTCTACAATTTTGCAGCTTACGGGAGATCTGCCGGATAAAGATCCGCTTAAAATGACATCCACAAAATATTTATCTGATTTAGAGAATCAGCATTGGGAAGACCTTCCTAGCGAAGCTCAAAGGCTAATAAAAAGGGCTAAATTGGGTATAAACATAATATTAACCGAAAATAGTATTCAGGCCCAGTATGAACTATTTCAAAGACTCAATACGGGAGGAGTTCATTTAGCTCCTCAAGAATTAAGAAATTGTCTAATGATTATGCTTGACGAAACCTTTTATGAAAAAATCAACAAGGTAAAGGAGCATCAATCTTTTAAAAATACTTTACAACTAAGTGAGTCAAAGTATTTGGAAGAATATCACATGGAAATAATCCTAAGATTTTTAATAGCCGTTTTTAGTAAACTGGATTATGACCAGTATTCATTACACAGTGTTCATATCAGGGATTTTTTAGATGAAGAAACAGTTGCCTTAATTGAGAATAAAAAGTTCAACTTAGATGATGCTCTAGAAATTTTTAAAGAAACCTTTGACTGGATTGAAAGTGAGTTAGGTTTAAACGCCTTCAAAAGATACGATAAAGAAAGAGAAAAATTTATTGGACCGTTTTCAAATGCTATATTTGAAGCCATTGCCCCTGGGGTTGCCCTTAATCTTCATAGACTAAAAAAAGATAAAGTTGATCTAAAGTCAATGGTTAAAATTTTGCAACAAGAGAATACATTCTTAGAAAACTCTAAGCATGGTGTAAGAGCTCCGATAAGGTATAAAAACTTAACCAATTTTTCTAATGAGTTTTTTGCAAATGTATCCTGAAGAATTTGATGACGAGCTTGACTCTGATATGAGTTGGAGAAAAAAAGAAATTTCCGTTTTGTACATGTTGGCGCAAAAGAAAGATGACGAAGTATTATTGAAGAGCCTGATTCTTTTAATTTATGCCCATTGGGAAGGTTTTATAAAAAGAAGCAGCAAAATTTACCTAAAATATATATCTGATAAAAATATAAAAATAGATAGGTTAGAAAATAATTTTCATGCAATTACTCTAAAGAAAGGCGGATTCAAGTCTTAAGTGCAACAGTTAGTAAAGTTTTCTTTTTGAAGAA
>CAYFMN010000044.1:22619-41358 GCA_964344185.1 uncultured Nitrospinota bacterium | reverse complement strand
AAAAAGAAAACTTTACTAACTGTTGCACTTAAGACTTGAATCCGCCAAATTTTTAAATAATCAATTTAATTAAATTAATTCCTTAATTTAGATTTTTTGCAAACATTTAAAAATTTAAATAGTCCCTTTAAAGTAATTATGAAGTCCGGTTCGATGGACATGTGTTATTGCAAAGCTGTGGATCAATTATACAAGGGTTAGTTAGAAAGAAAAATGGCGAAAAGAAAGGTGGCCTAGTTTTAATTCTTGGTCGAATAATATCTCTTGGTTTCAGCCTTGGAGGATTAGACTTCTTTCTCGGTTCAGGAAGTCTATCTTTTTTTCTGGGCTGATTTGAGTCAGGCTCTGTTGGGTTATTGCCAGCTACTTTTGGTTCTGAATTAGGAGGTAAATTAACTCCAGGTGGATTGGTTGGAGGAAAAGTTTTATCGACAAATAGGTTACATAATCCAGAAAAACATGCAAATAATGCAGTAAAGGCAACGTTAATTATAGGATTTTGCCCGTCTGGGTCAATAAAGTTTATAGGATCATTTAAAATGTATCCATATAGGTTGGTGTCACCACCTCTAAATTGAATAGGATCTTTGGAGGTCCAGCGGCCTATTTCGGCGTCGTAGTCGCGGGCTCCGAAGCGGGTGAGTTTGGTGTCGGTGTCGTAAATCCCTCCGGCAAATCCAAAGGGTTGGAATCCTGGTTGTGTGTCGCTGGTTATTCTTCCAAACGTGTCATATGTTATTTCCTGAACGATGGCGTTGCTGTTGGCAATGTCCACAACCATTCTTGGACTGCCTAAATGGTCGCTGATGATTCGATAAGTTTCTCCGCCCTTGATCATGTAATCGGGTACGTTTGAACGACTGGCATAGACAAAGCGCGAAACCACATTGCCGGACTTGTCAAGCGAGGCAATCAGGTTGAGCTGATCTTTGTGCAACCATGTGGCGATATATTAAGGCTGGAAATAATAGCTAAAGATGTGATAATCGTTACTCTTTGCAATTCATATAAACTTAATTCCCTAAGTTTTATGAAAGTTGATGATGGATGATCTTATAAATAAAACAATCCAATACCACGAAAAGACAAAGCATAACTTTAATGGTTACGCTAAAGGGCCGGGGTATATGGACTGGGCAAATCAACCCGACCCTTTCCGTAGATTCGAAGGTTCCCGACTTTTCTTTTTATCCCCTATAATTAAAGATGTAACGCCTCCTTATGTTTCTCTTTTTTCTGCCGAAATTATTTCGCCCGATCTTTTTGATATTGAATTTCTTTCCAAACTTTTTGAAATGTCGATGGGTATTACGGCCTGGAAGCAGGCTGGAGATTCGCGTTGGGCTTTGCGCGCTAATCCATCCAGCGGCAATCTGCATCCGACAGAAGCTTATTTGATTTGCCCTGGGGTATACGGACTAAACTCGAAACCTGGCGTTTATCACTATTGTCCTAAAGAACATGGTTTGGAACTCAGAACAGAGTTTTCTAATGAAGTTTTAGAGAGTCTTTGTTCGAACTTTCCAAAAGGAACGTTTTTTGTCGGCTTGACTTCTATTCATTGGCGGGAAGCCTGGAAGTATGGCGAGAGGGCGTTCCGATATTGTCAGCACGATACGGGGCACGCTCTAGCTTCTGTTCGGATTGCGGCGGCGGCTTTAGGTTGGAGAGCCGTTCATTTAGAGGGAATGGGCGACGATGATATCTGCCGCTTTTTAGGTTTGAATAGAGATGGTGATTTTAAAGAAGGAGATCGAGAACACCCTGATTTGGTTTTAGCTTTGTTTCCTTATACGCAGGAAACCCAAAAGATACCTATCGCATTGGATATTGAGGCTATTGAAGTAATCGCCAGCGGTTCCTGGAAAGGTCAAGCAAATCGGTTGAGTTCTGATCGGGTTGATTGGGAAATCATCGATAGCGTTGCGCAAACTTCTCTTAAAAGCGAGAGGGAAGCTAACTCCAGTATTGAGTCGCATGTTATTGAAGGAATCAAGTTCGAACCTATTTTGAATTCATTTAAGAGAAAGAGAATTTCCGCCAGACAAATTATCCGGCAGAGACGCAGCGCTGTTTCGTTTGACGGTCACACCGGTATGTCAAAGGAAGAGTTTTACTGCGTTTTGTCTCATACAACGCTTACTGACGATAAACCGGGGATTCCCTGGGACGCAATTCGATGGAAACCTTCGATTCATCTTTTTTTGTTTATTCATAGAGTGAAAGGCATCGATTCAGGGTTGTATTTCCTGGTTAGAAATTCCGATAGGCTCGGCGAATTTAAAAATAAATTTAAACAGGAGTTTGAATGGACTCGACCTGACGATTGTCCAGATGAATTGAATTTATATCTTTTAAAGAAAGGAGACTTTAAACGCCATGCAGCTCAAGTCAGCTGCGGCCAGGATATTGCCGGTGACAGCGCTTTTAGTTTAGGAATGATTGCCGAGATCGAATCGGCTATGGAGACTTTTGGGCCGTCTCAATATCGCAGACTTTTTTGGGAGTCTGGAATGATTGGTCAAAGTCTTTATTTAGCCGCTGAGTTTATTGGATTGCGCGGCACAGGTATCGGTTGTTATTTCGACGACCCTGTGCGCGAGTTGCTTGGAGTTAAAGATAACAGTTTGGAAAGCTTTTATCATTTTACAATTGGCGGTCCCGTTGACGATTCCAGGTTGCAAACGCATCCGCCATATATTTGGGCGGAAGAGATTAGTCTTGGAAAATGTATTTGGGATTATAAAACCTCTAGACAAGATGAAGCTTTAGAAGAAAAATACAATAATTACCGCTCTATCCGGTGGAACGATAAGACGCTTTTAAGGGTTGGCTTAGGGTTGCGAGGAATGAGCCGGTATCGTAATTCAAATTTAAACGCTTTGAACTCTATTTTGAAAAGTCCGATTAATGTTTTTGAAACATCGCCAGACGAAACGAATGGAGAGGACGAATGGATTTTAGGAGAGACGCTTTCTAAGTTAAACGAGATTGAAACCGTAAATAGAGACGACTTATTTATTATCACAAGAGGAGGATGGGTTAAAGGAAGAGGATTGAGGGTTACTGATGAATTAATAAAGCGCGATTTTTTCCATAAAGAAATTTATCCGTTAGATTCAGAAATAAATTTGTGTCTTTCTCCAAAATTCTTAAAAGACCAGATCGAACGTTCGCTTTACAGGATTGGAACTCGATCTTTGGATCTATACCTTTTGCGACTACCAGTTTTTGTTGAAGAGGGTGTTTTAAGCTATATCTATAAATCTTTAGAGTTTTTGGAAGTACAATGCAAAGAAGGAAAGATTAAAGGCTATGGATTTTCAATTTTTGAATTAAAGGAAAAAGAATCTAGTTTTGCTCCTTTCCCACTAGAAACCATTTATGATGAACTTAATGGTTCAAAGAATTTTCAAGCTATTGAAGTTGCCGGTAATTTTATAAATCGAAGAGCTTTTGAACCGGGAGAGGGTAATGAAAGTTTTGTGCAAAGAGTTAAAAAATTAGGCTTAAAAGTGTTGGCGGGTAATCCTTTTAAAGCGCAGGTAGGAAATAAAACCATATGGTTAGCGGATTATTTTGAAAACAGTTCCTGGGAAGAAACAGCGAAAGAACTTTTAAAGAGGGCAGTTGATTTAGAAATAACAATTCATGAAACGCCTCTAGCCGACAACCGCACTTTAAAAGAAGCTATGCGCGACGCTAGAATACGCTCCCCTTTTGACTTTTCTCAGATGTTTTTATCCTTTTTAGAGAAAAGGGAACCTTCTGCAAATGATTATTCCCGATTGCAGGAAATGGCAAATCAATCTATTTCTATGGCAAAAACAGTTAGGGACCAATTGGCTAACGCTAAACTATTACCTAGATCGGAATTTGAAGAATCGTTATTAGATATAGAAACATTTTTTGATAATATTTTGTTTTCCTTAAGGTGTTTTATTCGATCACAAATTAATGTTGAATCGAAAGAGCTTCGTGATAACTATTTCAAAGACGACAGCTCGAAGCTTCAAACTTTAGGAATGAATTGGTTGTTTGAAAATGGAGCCGATATCGTTTTAAATAAAATTTCCCGCCCTGAATATTTAGCCGACGCTCTGTTGGCCTTGAAAAAGTAAAATAGTCATCTCCCAGTTATTAGAGATTTTGACGCTTAAGTCTCGCAGTCAGGTTTTTGATTTTTATTTTCGTATTCAAAAATTTATGTGGTATTTTTATCTATAATATATTGAAAAATATATTGTTTATAAGTTTTCGAATGTGAAATTTTTTAAAAGAGATTTTTTATGGCGGTACAACCTGATGGAGTTGAAGATAGATTACGAAATGATACCGAGCATTTTTTGAGGCGTCATTATTTTAATGTTGCGGCTGGAGCCGGCGTAGCGGCTGTTACAACGTATCATATACGGTTATCGAATATACAACCTCAACCTCATCCGGGGAGATATCTAGGACGTCTAAGAATGCACAGACCCAATGCGTTTGACGCCTTAACGGTTGCTCCGCCTAATGGCCCACACCCAACAATAGACGCTATGAGGATCCCGATAGATCAATACAATAACGGGCTAGAAGATAATATACCGGGAACTGGTTTGGCGGTAGTGGGAGGGTCGGATTTTATGTTTACCGGTTTATTAACGGGTTGTACCTTTTGCTATTATAGAGGTCCGGCATTTACCTGGGTCGCTCATATCCACCCTAATGGAAATAATCCAAATAATGTTCGAGCTAATTTAGCAAATGGAGAATTTATTGCGGCCATTAATCAGCCTATTGCATGTTATGGGCCGGGAGTAAACTATAACGCTAACATAGAAGAAGTTCAGGTTATCGGTTTTCGTACTCATGGAAGGTGGGATTTTTACGGTCAAAG
The DNA here is from genome assembly GCA_964344185.1 of uncultured Nitrospinota bacterium. Classification (GTDB taxonomy): domain Bacteria; phylum Nitrospinota; class Nitrospinia; order Nitrospinales; family JAJDAT01; genus JAJDAT01. Next base: position 36,476 of record CAYFMN010000044.1, on the reverse strand, counting down.
GCGTCCTTTATTATCTCGAACAATTACGGCTTTAGATCCATTTTAACCTCAATAAATTCAATGGTTTATTAAATTGATGTTTATTGTTTGTAATTTATGCGACTTCATGTTTTAAATTAAACATAAAAATGGTAAATTTATTGTAGGAGGCATTCAACTAAACCTTTTCTGGGAGGAAATTTTATGCAAAAAGTTGTTTCGGTTTTAATTGCCGCCATTTTCTTTTCGATTCCTGTAATCGCTTTTGCCGAAGGTCCTATGCATCTGCCGGATGGCGCTAGTAAAGAAGCAAAAATGCATAACCAAGCGGGTATTAAGCATTACGGTATGGGACACTATGATGTTGCTTTAGAGCATTTTCAAGAGTCTGCCGCAGTTGACGCCAGCAATGGAGAAGTTCATTTTAACGAGGCTATTGCATTAGATAAATTGGGTAGACATGGCGAAGCTACCAAGCACTTTGGTAAAGCTAAGAAAAACGCTCATGGTAATAAAGCAATTTTAGAATCAAAAATTTTAAACGCTCATCTTGGTATGTAAGTTTAAATAATTTTTTTTTAAAAGCGGGAAAGGGGTTTTCCTTTCCCGCTTTTTTTATGCCCAATGTTTTAATAAACGGTATTAATTAATCGTTAAATTTGTTAGAATTTTTAAATCGAATTTTAGGGATTTAATTTCAAAGGCATAGCCTTTGTTTATAGATCCGTTTAAGGACGTATTGGGTTGATTAGGAGATAACGCCATGATGGGAATTGGTTTTCCAGAACTAATGATAATTTTGGTCATTATTATGATCATATTTGGCGCCGGTAAGTTGCCAGAAATTGGCAGCGCTTTTGGCAGGAGCATCAAAAATTTTAAATCTTCAATGAAAGAAGCGGAGGAAGCGGACGGCGATAGCGAGGCGACTGCAAGCGAAGGCTCAGAGCCAGCGGCATCTACGGCGACAGAACCGGCTCCAGCGCAAGCGACGCCTCCAACCGAAGGAGTTTCCTCTAAAGCGACGACAACGGCTAAAAATGAAAATGGCTTAACTGCGGAAGAGCAGAAAGAGCAAGATATTATTGACGAGGCGATTAAAGAGTTAGAAGGGAAGCGTATCGATACAATTAAAACCCGACACGATGGTTTAGTGCAAGAGCGCGATGTTTTTACCGAGTCTTTGAAAAGAACCCCGTTTGGAAGGGGCAGGGACAGAGGCGTTCAACGGGACGTATTTTAGCGCCTGGTTAATTGTTCGGAAGACGACGGGTTTAGGAATATTACCAGCTAATTTTTAAATACCAATTTCCCACTCAAACCTAACCCTAATGCGATCCAAACTAGCTCTTTTATGCGGAGAACGATAGATAGAGTTAGCCCTAAATCCGGCGTCATACCCATTGAAGAAAAGATTAAGATGAGTCCGCTTTCCATGGCTCCAATGCTGAGTGGAATGAAAAAACTACCTACCTTTATCAGTTGAGCCAAAGCCTCGATGATCCATAAATCGCTAAAACTTAGTGAAAAACCTAAAAAATAAAGCGCTAAATAAAGTTCCAGTATTCCAAGAGCCCAGCCTACAAAAGAGTACCAAATAGACCAAGCAAATCTTGCTCCGTGGTTTTTATAATAGTCGGCAATGTTGTGACTTAGAGTTTGAGTCTCTTCTAAAACTGATTTGGCTTTTTCTCCAATAAAGGAAAGCTGGGCAATTCGTTTGGCTACTTTTTCCAAAACCCCAATAACTTGAAAAAATAGAAATAAGAAGATCAGCGCCGTAAAAATCGCGAGAGCCCACTCACAGGTCGTTTTAAATTGGCCTGAGATAGAATCAGAATTCCAAATCAATACCGCTCCCCAGGCTAGAAAAGCGACCAACCCAATTAAGTTCGTTGTTCTTGTTACGATCAAAGACGAAATCGCTTGCTTATAATTCAGGCCATAAGTTTCTTTTAAAAGCTGCGCTTTTGCGGGTTCTCCTCCAACTTTTCCAAAGGGAGTCGCCAGGTTTAAGGCTTCGCCAATTTGTCGAATCTTCCACAAACTCCAAACTTTAATTCCATTGGCTTCATTTGGTTTTAAAGCGTAACGCCAGGCAATGGAGTCCATTAAATTGATGATTATATAAACAGATAATATTACTATTATGCCTAATCCCATCTTAGACAGCAGGGAACCTACTGAAGGCAAATCCGTGGATTTTATAGCCCAAAATAACAGGGAGAGGCCCATGAACCAAAAGAGCAACTTTAAGATTTTAAGCATTTTGAGGGGAAGCTAACTTTGATGGGATGGAAAGCGAAAGAACAGCTTATAGGATTAATTGGAAGCGATAGAATTATTTTTTAAAGAAGCAACGTCAAAATTGAGAAAGACGTTTAGGTGAAAATAATCAAAATATGGAAGAAAACGCGAATTATCTATCGCATTCTCCTCCGATCATATTGATCATATCGAAAGTAGGAATTACGTCTGCAAGCATTTGACCTTTGATAATATGGTCCATTGCCGAGGTTAACGCAAAGCAAGGAGGGCGCACACGGCATTTATAAGGTTTTCCGCTGCCATCGCTTACTAAATAAAAGCCTAGCTCTCCATTGGCGGCTTCGGAAGGAAAGTATACTTCTCCAACCGGAGGTTTTACTCCATCAATCATCAATTTGAAGTGGGCGATCATTTCTTCCATTTTTGAATAAACGTCAACTTTTGAAGGAGGACGCAAAAATGGATTGTCGACTTGTACTGGACCTTCAGGCATATCCTTCATAGCTTGCTTGATAATTTTCAGGCTTTGTTTGATTTCTTCCATTCGGACCAGATAACGGTCAAAGTTATCGCCGGTGGTTCCCAGAGGGATGTCGAAATCAAGTTTGTCGTAGCAAAGATAAGGATGTTGTTTGCGAACATCGTAATCAACGCCGCAAGCTCTCAGGCAAGGTCCGGTAAAACCAAATGAAATGGCGTCTTCTTTAGAAATGATACCGGTATCTCTCATCCGGTCCAGGAAAATCCTGTTTTTGGTCAATAACTTGTCGACATCATCAAAGAGGTCATCCAGTTTAGGATAGATGGCTTGTAAGTCGTCGTCCAAATCTTTTGGAAAATCGCACATTAATCCTCCAATACGGATGTAATTGGAGGTTAGCCTGGCTCCACAAATTTTTTCTAAAATGTCCCAAACAATTTCACGCGCTTCGACAAAATAAATAAATGCCGTAAGGGCTCCCAGCTCTAAGGCCGCCGCTGCAATATTGGTGTAATGATCTGAAATTCTTGAAAGCTCGTTAACCACAACACGGATATAGTTACAGCGATCTGTGCATTCAATTCCCAGAAGTTTTTCAACGGCAAGAGCATAGCCAATATTATTCATTATGGCGGAACAGTAATTGAGCCGATCTGTATACGGGAACACGTTTGTGTAGGTTACGCTTTCGCACATTTTTTCAAACCCACGGTGCAAATAACCAATTTCCATATAACTGTGGACGATAGTTTCACCGTCTAAAGTCATCGTAAATTTCACGGTTCCGTGAGTAGCAGGATGGGATGGTCCCATGTTTAGAACCAAGTGTTCAGTGTGTAAACTTTCTTTAAGATCGGACATAATTGAAGACTATTTTGATGGAAACTTTAGAAGCAGGCTGATTAGTTTTGCTAAAATACTTAAGAAGCTACTTTAAAGTAATCCTTGCGTTAAAAATTTAATAATCGCGATTTTGCGCGGTTATTCTGCTTTTGAAATTTTTACGGGAACGTATCCTTCTTCTCCGTTTCGGAAAAGATTAATGGAATGCTCAACCCAATTTTTTGCAATGTAAACCGTTCCGGGAGCCGATACTCCGTTTACTTCGGCGGTTAAAATAGCTGAATGGTTTTTGGATTCAACTTTTACCTTGTCGCCAGTTTTAATTTTTTGGGTTTGCGCATCTTTTCTATTAATTTGCACAGACTTTTCGCCGCTTACAACATTTAAAGCGTCGCAGTGTTGCGTATAACTTCCAATGTGGAACATGTGGTTATTGGTTATCAGTTTGAATGGAAAGCCTTTTTGTTCTTTTGGTTCTTTGTAATCTTCGCCTGTGGCAAACCCAGGGTTTGAACCAGTTTGCGAAGGTTTCCATTGAGGAGAACCTTTACCCTTAAACGTTCCTTTATATTCTGGAACAACGTTTTCAATTTCTTTTTGTACTTCTTCAATTGATCCAGCGTTAAACGGTTTGCCTAGAGCTTCGGCTAATTCCTGAAATATATCAAACTCTGGCCGCGCGCTTCCTTCTGGCAAAACGGCTTCTCTAATCGTTTGAATATGACGGGTCATGTTGGTAAAAGTGCCGTCTTTCTCGGCATACGAACAAGAAGGAAGAACGATATCCGCCATTTCCGCAGTTGGACTCATAAAGGAATCTTGAACAATTAAAAACGGCACTGTCTTTAACGCGTCTTTTACGAGACTTCCTTTATAGTACGAGGTTAGCGGGTCTTCTCCGGAGATAAAAAGAGCTTTTATATTTCCGCTGATACAGTTTTCAAAGAGAGTTTCGGCGTGGTTTGGTTGGTCGAGATCTAATTTTTCTATTCCCCAAGTTTTTGCCAATGCTACGGATGAGGTTTTGTTTACCTTTTTGTATCCCGGCAAGTATTGAGGAGTTACGCCCATATCGTTAACTCCTTGAGAGTTACAGTGCTCTCTCGGCGGGTAAACGCTTACGCTCCCTTCGCCTCCGGCGTGAACTAAAATGCATAAGTTTAACAGAGCATTTAACGCGCTTTCACCCTGGGCATTCTCCAGGATATCGTTACCGACCAAGACATAACGGTCTGCTGGTTTAGCAAAGCATTCCGCAGCTTTATTCAGTTGTTCATCGCTCAGTCCAGTTAGGTTTTGCGCTTGATCGGAAGAATAGGAGTCCAGGGATTTAGCCCAGTCGTCATAATTTGGAACGGCTTTTTTGGCTTTGCCCAAGTCAACCAGTTTCTTATCAATTATTATTTTAGATAAGCTATTAGCCAGCGCCATGTCGGAACCTACCGAGAAAGTAAGTTCAATTTGGTTTTTCGCCTCGCTTTTGAAAATAACTTTTCTTGGATTGGCCAGAATTATATCCGTCCCTGTGAATATCGCTCCTTTACGAACCGCATTGCCGCCTACAGGGTATTCAGAAGGCAGGTCTGAATTAAAAATTAAAACGACATCGGAGTTTTCTATTTCCGTAACGGGTTTTGACTCAATGCCATTGTCAAAACATTTTTGCATGAACTCGTTTACATAAGGAGCTCTAATGTTTTGCAGGTTTGTAATCTGGTTAGACCCGAGGCCTTGTCTAAATAGTTTTTGGAAAAGGTAAGCTTCTTCGTTGGTCATTTTTTCGGAAGCGATTCCAGCGACTCCCGCCGGTCCGTTGCGGTTGACTGTGGATTGTAATCTTTCGGCTATTGTTTGAATGGCTTCCGACCAAGTTATCTCTTGGAAACTACCGCCTACGTTTGCCATCGGAACTTTCAGTCGTTTTTCAGATTGCACAAAGCCATGACCAAAACGACCTTTGGCGCATAAGTTGCCATCGTTAATGCCAAGCCCCAGGGTCTCGTCCGCCTCGATACGTATGAGCTGTCCGCTTTTTGTTTCCAGCTTAACTGTACAGCCCCATGAGCAGTAATTACAGGTGGAGTATGTATTTTTGAATAACGCCGCCAATCCTCTTGCTTGAGAAGTGAGGTCGTTAAGAGCGCCTGTTGGGCAAACCGTAATACATTGTCCGCAGAATTCACAATCTAACGGTTCTTCATTAGCCGTTCCAATAACGACGCCATACCCTCTGCGGTGAAAATCTAAAGCTTGAACGCCCTGAGTCTCATCGCAAACCCGAACACACATTCCACACATAATGCAACGATTAAGGTAAAACTCGATGATGGGGTTGGTTTTAATGCTAGGTTCATTTCTACGTTTAATTTCAAATCGACCGTCATAGATGCCCATTGCTTCGGTGTTGTCTTGAAGCGGACAAATTCCCGATTTGTCGCAGATAGGGCAATCTAATGGGTGCTCAACAAGCAATAGTTCAAGACATGCATTGTTGTATCGATCAGTTTCTTCAGTATTTATTTGTACTTCGATTCCTTCGGAAACGGGATGGGTACAAGAGTAGACCAATTCTTTTTTACCGTCGTCCTTTACCTCAACCATACAAGTTCTGCAAGCTGCAAAAGGCTTTAATTTTCGGTTAAAACAAAGATTGGTAATTGAAAAACCATTTCTTTGCGCAGCGTCCAGTATTGGCATGCCTTCGGGCGCGGTAACTTCCTGGTCGTTTATCTTAAAATTACAGATCTTTTTAGCAACGATACTCATGTCTTAAAAATCTTCCTAAGCTTATTCTTTGTTTTCGTAAGATTCGAGCGTTGAAATAGTTTCTTCCGGGTCAATATTTCCGTAGAAATCATCTCCAACGACTAAAATTGGAGCGGCGCCACAGTTACCCATGCATGAAGCCGTCTGCAATGTGAAAAGTTTTTTCTCGTCGGTTTCGCCAACTTTTATATGATATTTTTCATCCACTTTACTGCAAATGATTTCGCAACCTTTTACAAAACAAGCGGTGCCTATACAAACTTTTAAAATATATTTGCCGGGCTCAGTGATCATTAACCCAGGGTAAAAAGAGATCACCCCGTAAATTTCCGCACGGCTTACTTTAAGTTCTTCCATTAATACTTCCATCGCTTCTTCTGGAAGGTATCGGTAGGCGCCTTGAACTCGTTGTAAAACGGGAATCAGGTGTCTACGCGATTTTTGAGGCAAACTATCGAGAATTTCTTCAAGCTTACTATAGTCAAATTCCTCTTCTTCAGGAGGAGTTTCTTCTTTAACTTCAGTTTCGGTAGTTGTCATAACAATCGCTCAATAAATTAAACAAGATGAACTTATTCGGATTTACTTTGGGTTATCCTTGTTAAGCTCATATTTGTCGTTTTCTTCCACCGGATTAGTGAAAAGGGAAGTATAAAAGTGCCTTAAATGACTGTCAACACCTTTATTCAATACTACTTTAATTATATCTATGAAATCGACATATTAAGGATATAGTTTGCTTTTAGATGAATAGTTTTTGCTTTCGCCAAGCGGTTTTTTGCGGTGATTAACCGAAGATTTGAGGCATTTAAAATTAAAAAATTCAGAGTCTAACTTTTATAAAAATAGTTATTTATCTGTTTTTCTTAGGTTAATCCTCAATAAGTCTTTTGAAATTAACTAGTTACCGGTTTTTTAAGGGGGGTGAAGGGGTAGATAAACTTTTATTTTTGGAATAAAAGGAGGGGGGGGACGAAATTTATTTAATAGTTTAAGCCAATTTTGCTTTAAAAAACCTCACTGTAGACTAAAAACAAAAAAGTCAGCAATATGAAAGGCCGTATATTATTTATTTTTAGCTTTATTTCAATAAATTAAGCGATTTTTATTGTTTTGCGCTTGAATGCAAAAAAAGCTTTTTATTTTGGTTGGAGTCGTTTTTACGTAATTGGTTAAAAGCCATTTCTAAACGTTCCTGGGCAGCTGAATGGCCTGGGTTTAGGCGCAACGCTTCTTGTAAAGGGCGAATCGAGTCTTGATAACGATGAAGCTCGCCAAGGGTCCAGCCAAGGCTGTAATGGGCGTCGGCATTGTCAGGAGATAGCTTAATTGCTTGCTCTAAAGGTTTTATAGCTTCTCGAAATCGTTTAGTTTCTCCATAAGCCCAAGCGAGACTAATCAATATTTCCGGATTATCGGGAGCTACAAGCGTCCCTTTTTGATACTCTTGAATTGCATTGCTAAAGCGTCCTAAGATTTCATACACCAATCCTAAATTATAGTAAGAAGGGACTAAGTTTGGATCGTTTTTTTGCGCTTGTTTTAGATTGTCAATAGCTTCCGCATGATCCCATTAAAGTATTTAATCGTCCCAAGTTATTAAACGCGGTTGCAGAGTCTGGATTTGCCTTGATAGCGCGCAGTAAAATTTCTTTTGCGTCTTTTAAACGATTAAGATTCCAATAAACCATTGCGAGATCATTTAGCGCTTCTCCGAAGCTGGGGTTTAGATCGATCGCTTTTTCCAATGGAGCTTTAGCCTCTTCGTATCTACCTAATTGTAAATAGTCCGAGCCAAGCATTTGATAGGACGGAGCGAAGTCAGGATTTAATATAATCGCTTTTTTTAAGTGATCAATGGCTTTTGGATAAATTTTTCTTACGCTATATATTCTTCCGAGTCCAAACTGAGCCAAATGGTTATCCGGGTTTACCTTTGCGGCTTTTTTTAACGGAGAAAGAGCTTCTTCAAAACGGTCTAACCTAAGTAACGTAATTCCCAATTGATAATATGCAGGGGTAAATTTTGGATCCAATTGAATAGCCCTTCGGAGGGGAGGGACTGCTTCTTGATTTTTCCCTAATTCTCCAAGGGTGACCCCAAGATTATAATGAGCAAGCGTAAATTCTGGATCGATGTCGATTGCCTGACGATATACCTCAGACGCTTCTTGATAGCGTTTGGTTGCGTTATATATCCAGCCTAAACTGGAAACAGAATCTACGTGATTAGGGTTCAGGCGAGAGGATTCTCGATAAGCTTCAAGCGCCGATTCATAATTGCCCATTTCACGGTAACTTTCGCCAATTCGAAAATGAGGTTCAAAATTTTCGGGATCGAGTTCTACGATTTTTTTGTATTGTTCAATCGCTTTCGGGAAGTCTTTTAAGCGTTCGTAGTACAAGCCTAATTGGTTATATCCAGGTATAAAATCCTTTTTTAAGCGAATAGCGTCGTTGATATTTTCGATCGCTTTGTCTAAAACCCCCTGCTCCCCATATTCTTTGCCTAGTTTAAAATATGGTAGATGGGAAAGCGGATTTAAGGTGATTAATTCCTTAAAAGGTCCAACAGCGTCTTCGTGTTGTCCGACTTTGGAAAAGGCGGTCCCAAGATAGTCTTGAGCTTCCGAGTTTTTAGGATTTATAAAAACGGCGTTTTTTAGAGGGTCTAACGCTTTCTTAGGTTGGTCTATTTGAATATAAATATTACCAAGACCTGTCAAGGCCTCTTCGAAATTCGGATTAAGATCTAAAGCTTTTTTGAAGTGAAAAATAGCTTGATTGTTTTGTCCCAAAGCCTGGTGGCTTTTTCCCAGGCCCAACTGGGCTTCTGGATAGACGGGATTATATCGAATTGCTTTTTTGAATTCTTCTTGGGCTTCGGTGTGGACTCCCAGCAGCGCATAACATTCCGCCAGGGTAAAGTGGGCCGGGGCCATCTTGGGTAAAATGCGAACAGCTTCCAATAAATGGGGAATGCCTTTATCGCATTTATCTAGTTTGCGATAAGCCCACCCCAAGCCATACTGGGCTTCTCCATAAATCGGATCCATTTTGACAGCATCTTTATAAGCTTTTACAGCTTCTTCAAAGCGACCTAATTCTCCGTAGCTCCCTCCCAGGCCAAACAAAGCGGCTGGATAAATGGGTTCTATACGCAATACTTCCTTAAACTCTTTGATCGCGTCTTCATACAGACCAACTATATGATAGGCTTTCCCTAAACTAAAATGGGAAACATAGTCGTTGGGGTCAAGCTTGATGGCTTTTTCTAGCTCATCAATACGAGTGATATCCGCTTCGGCGTTAGCGACCGATATTGAGAAAATGAAAACAGTAAAAAACGCCCACACTTTTCCCATCGACCATCCTCCTAGATGGAGGGTCCGCCATGTCGCTAAAACCTGGTGGTAGCGTCTTCGGGATAAGACTCGATTTTGTGAATCGTTAAATCAGAGCCTTTAAACTCTTCCTCTTCCGATAAGCGGAGCCCAATTGTTGAATCTAATATTTTGTAAATTACAAAACCAAATCCTACGGCAATAACGATAGCGATAATCGAGCCTATAAATTGAGCTATAAAGCTCACGCCTCCCATACCGCCTAAAGCTTCCTGGCCAAAAATTCCGCAAGCAATTCCACCCCATGTGCCGGATATTCCGTGTAACGGCCAGACGCCTAAAACGTCGTCAATTTTCAGTTTTTCCTGTTCCCAGGTAAAACCCTTAACAAATATTATAGCGGCTACTCCGCCAATAAAAAAAGCGCCAATCGGGTGAACTTTGTCAGAACCTGCACAAATCGCCACTAAACCAGCCAAAGCTCCGTTATGAATGAAGCCCGGATCGTTATTTGAGATTATTAATGCAAAAAGCACGCCACCAACCATTGCAAACAAAGAATTCATGGCGACTAAGCCCGTAATTCCATCTAAAGTAGCGGCTGACATAACATTAAACCCAAACCAGCCAATACAGAGCATCCAGCTTCCCAACGCTAAAAAAGGAATATTACTCACTGGAATCGGGCAACTTTTTCCCTGTGCATTCCATCTACCAATACGAGGACCTAAAATTATGACTCCGACCAGAGCAATCCATCCTCCCATGGAATGAACGACAACCGATCCCGCATAATCATGAAAAGCGACTCCGCCTGATAGGTTGGCAAGCCAGGAGCCGTCCTGGCCAAGCAGGGTAATACTTCCCCAAACCATTCCTTCAAATAATGGATAAACAAAAGCGACAAATAGGGCGGCGGCAAAAACCTGAGGCCAAAATTTTGCCCGTTCCGCAATTCCTCCTGAAATAATTGCAGGAATGGCAGCCGCAAATGTGAGTAAGAAGAAAAAATGAACCAATTCATAACCCTGGTCTGGACTGGTTAAATCTATTGCAGATTTTAAAAAACCGGTTTCGTATGCGATGTAATATCCAATAATAAAATAAATGACCGTCGAAACTGAGAAGTCAACCAGGATTTTTACCATTGCGTTAACTTGATTTTTTTTACGCACCGATCCCACTTCCAAAAAAGCAAAACCGCCGTGCATTGCGAATACCATTACTGCGCCAAGCATCATGAATAAAACGTCTGCGCTCTGTGAAACTGTCGCAAGCTTTTGTTCCATGAAATACCTCCTTATTTCGCCACGCTTTTGAACGACAAGAAAACTATATAGTTGATTTGCCAAATGTAATTTTTTGAACTATAGCATTTTAGATTTAATATTTCAGTCGCCAATTATGAAATTTGAACAGAACTTTTTAAAAAATTATCGCTTTGTAAAGTATTTAAGACTCTTTAGATGTTTGGGTGTCTTGCTTTTAATACAATAAGCTTGATTCAAGCCTAAAATTTGGATATGGCTTAAGCGAATCGACGCTTAAGAACTTATATCCCTATGCGAAACTTTGTGTTTTTAACTGAGGTCGTTAACTTTAGAAACGCTATCTGGATAAATAAAATACTTTGAGTCTCTTTTTTGGGTTTGAATTTGAAAGGAGTTTTTGAGCAGTTTGTTCCAGTCGATTTTTTAGGAGAGAGGATTAAATTTCTAACCCGATTTAACAAGCCTTATTGTCTTTCACTGGCTAAGATCAACTTGTTGTTAAGTTTGATCAGGTGTTCTTTTTTAAACGCACTTATATTTTCTTGCATTATTTTTTTTAAATCTTTTCTTTGGACTTTTGTTTTTTTCAGGCTAATCTCCAGGTCAAAAACTTTTTTAAATTTAAAAATAGTTAAAATTGCTTTTTCCGCTTTTAGCAAGTTCTCATCCATTATCTTAGAAGAGTTATCAAATAAATCGCTTAGTGGGTTGGATAATTGATTTAAGCTATTCCTGGTAGCTTTTTTTATTTTAGTATGTGATTTTTTTGCGCTCGAAACTGAAGTTAAAATACTCGAAGTTTTGGTTTCAGGGTTTAGAGACCAACCTTCTCCAATGAAATTTCTTGATAGAGCTTCTAATACGGTTTTTACGAAGTTAGTTTGGTTCTTTTTTGTCTTAAAATCTGATGTGATGTAGCCACAAATGAGTTTTCCAAGCCATGGTTTATAGTTTTCCTCCAGAGGTTGTATCGTTTCCTCAATATCAAAAATTCCCATGTTTAAAAAGTTGCATGTATCTGTCGCCTTTACTTGGGCCTTTTGATTTCCGATTGCAGCTTGAATAACATCCCTGGGCGACACAACTACGAGGGGAAAAGCGTAGGGCTCAGCGGGGAACCAATCGTTTCTTTGGTCTTTTATTCCTATAGGATTTGTGGTGAAAGTTTTCGAATTAATTTTTCCTGAGATTAAACTAACTTCAAATAATTCTTTGGTCTCTCCTGTTTTGTGATTGGTTTTTGACAACACAATCGGCTGGGTTCGCCCTTGAGGATTTTTTTTAAAAGTAACCTCGATTCGAAAAGTTTGCGGCATAAAAATTTTTTTAATTGGAAGGTAAGGAGTTAAAGCTTCTATAAAGCGCACAGAAATAATTGGATTTATGTGGGCGATATCTTTTTTGTTACGCGCTTGTCCTTCTATTGTATCGCCTTTTCCGATTGGAATTTGCTGTGCTTGCACAGTTTGATAAGCGCAAATAAATAAAGCGAAACTAAAGATAAGAAAAAGAGAGCGGGTGAATTTCAATTTTTTCATTTTTTTTGTTTATTTATGAACGGTTTGTAGAGGTTTAGATAAATAAACTAAAGGGTCTTCTGTTCTATAGGCGATTGTTTGAATTTCCATCTTTCCGGGTTTTACTCTGATAGTTACCGGCTCGGAATCTAATCCAGGGTCTTTGTCGAAAATGACTTTTATCCTAAAACTCTCACCATACGAAACTTGATCGATAGGTTCATAAGGTGGATTGACTTTGGTGATCGTGACTTTTGTTATGTTATTAGAGGGATGGGAAGGAATTAAGGAGTCTTTTGTTAAAGATGAGAACAGCTTGATAGAATGAAAACTTCTTAACTGTGAAATTAGTTCTTTAACGTCGGTAGGATTTACATTTTTATGAATAGATTCTGAGAGGCGTGATAACAGGAATTTAATTTTTTCATGTTTTTCAAGAAACTCTTCAAAGCCTTTTTTAATATAATCACTTGTGTGTTTTGATATGCGTTTAGAATTTTGGGAGCTTAGCCAGTCTTTGAATTGAGTCATTTCCCAAAGATGATAGACATAAAAGCTTCCTTTTCGAAGTAGTCCAACGATTTCCTGGTTAAGTACATTTTTTTGAGATAACTCACCGTCTAATTGGTATTTTTCTATTTCGTCATAGGCTTCTTGAATACTATTCAGGTAATTTTTGACTTCGGTCTTTAGAATATTTTGTTTGATAAAAGGTTTATTAGAGGATGAAGCTTGATCTTTTGTCGTAAATCCAATACAAAAAAATAATAAAATGAAAGTTACGAGATCTGTTTTTTTCACATCTGGCTTTTTGTATGTCATTGAGTTGGTTTATTTTTCCGTTTTTCTACCTTTTTCCGTAAACCACCATGGTTAAACCATATTTTTTCCATTTTATCCGAAACTTGAACTGTGTTCAATCAGGTTTATCGTGATATTCTTGGAAGGTCTAAAAGTGGATTTTTTGAATGGGTTATAGTCTAACTTACTAATATATTTAGTTTTTTTAAGTTTTACTTATGAGCAAAGCGACATAAAAAACGAACCAGGTTTAGAATGCCTGTTCAATTGATTTTAAATTTAAGAGTTCGGATTTAGAATAAAAAAAATTTTTGCATGTAAAAAATTAGTGTTGTGATCGCGGTTTTATAAGTTTTTTGGAATGATGTGTTTAGGAAATGAAGCGCTTTAATATTTTTAAGTATTGAAAGCAGGTTAGTGATATAGGCAGAGGTTTTTATGAAAAACGCTAGTCTGGTTTTGATTTATTAGAGGGAAGGGCTTTTTTTGGGGGGATGAAAATCTTCTACGTTTTTTAAATTTTATTTAAAAAACGTAGAAGTTTTAAAGTTTATAGGCGCCGACGAAGTTACATACCTACTTTTTCC
>CAYFMN010000044.1:15817-22609 GCA_964344185.1 uncultured Nitrospinota bacterium | reverse complement strand
TGTCCAATTTACCAACCTTTTCCCGAACTTCGTCCATCAATTTTGCGTCAATAACGGTTACTCCGTGCTCTTGGGCGTAGTTAATGACGGTTTTCTTGGCCATATTCCTTACAAAGAAGGGCACTCGCTGGATACGTTCTTTGGCTTCATCTGTCCAAACCAGCTCTTGCTTTTCGGCTGGTTTATCTTTGCTCAAGATTTCTTTCGCCTGGGATAGAGTATTTCCCACCATATTGAAAGGAGATTTAGATTCTTCTGAGCTGCCGCCGATTTCAACGCCAATTTTGCTGACAAATTCAGTTTCAAATTTATTGGTCAGCATGGCAATGCTATGGCCGCATTTTTTACATTTAAATTTGAGGGCCAAGTTTTTGGAGTCGGACGGCATTATGCCGTCGGTTTGAGTGGCCATTTGCTCGTCGCAGGGTATACAAAGGAATTTCATTATGGCTCCTTAAGAATTTGACTTGATAAAATTTATTATTTTATCCGCCGTGCCGTCTATAGCTTTAGCGGCGGTAGAGTCTTTATGTTCGGAATAGAATAGAACTCCATTTCCAGTTTTTTCAGAAACTCTGGGGTCGAAAGGAATTTTACCCAGATAATCGACCTCCTTTTGGCGGCATAGTTCTTCCACGTTTTGTCCTGAAAATAATGGGTGTTCGGCGTTACAGCTTGGGCATGAGTAGCCTCCCATATTTTCAATTAATCCTATAATTGGAACACCTACTTTGTTATTTTTTGTGATGGATTTGGATACAATGTGTTGAGAGATGCTCGAAGGGATGGTGATTTCTATTACCCCGGCTAACTCAGGAATCAGTTCTTTTATATTGTCGATACGGTCGCTACCAGGAGGCATGTCCAATAATAAATAGTCTAATTCTCCCCAGTAAGTATCCGCTATCAATTCTCGGATAGCCGTGTTTTCTAACATGCTTACCCAAGAAGCGGTTTCGCCGCTTTTATGAGTCCACATTACAGGGGTATCCGGAGTTGGCAAAAGCATATCCATAGACATAATTTTGATTCCCTTTGCGCCTTCTCCAGCATGAACACCATCGTTGTCCACATTGAGTTTGACATCGTTAGGAACGCCTAAGAGGTTGCCAATGCTAGGTCCGTTTAGATCTAAATCTAAAATTCCTACTTTATATCCCCGGTCGGCCAAGCAACCGGCTAAATTAGCGGTTAAGGAGCTTTTTCCAACGCCGCCTTTACCGCTCATCAGGGCGATTTTGTGTTTGATTTTATCTAATCGAGTTCTTAGTTTTTCTAATTGCGTGGTGACTTGTTCGACAAAGTTTGATCCTCCGTCTCCGGCCAAGTCGTTATAGGTTTTCATGGATTACTCCTGATTTGGAATTTTGGGTATTTATTTTATCATATTCGGCCTAAACCGAACGAATTATAAAAAGCGATCTTCTTCCGGAATCATCCGAATATTTTTAAGTAAAGCGTTGTTCAACCGATCAAGGCGTTTTATTAACACTTTTATAAGTTGCTTTTGAATTTTTACTTCGAGATCCCTTCCTAATTCCTTGATGGTTCCCGGGTTGATCTCCAGAGCCACAACATTGTCTTCTGCGACTACGTTTGTTGTCCTGGGAGCGTCAGAAAGAAAAGAGATCTCTCCAAATATGGCTCCGGGTTTTAGCTTAGAAATTTTTACGTAAGGGTTGCCATTTTTAGTTATATAAACGATCCCCTTTAACAAAACATAGAGAGAGTTGTCTTGGTCGCCTTGAGCAATAATATAATTTCTTGTTTCATAACGTTTTATGAAGGATTCCATGTTAGCGATTTGCAACTTTTCTTCGTTGGTGAAATCGTTAAAAAAAGGAATTTTATAGAGGAGATTCATCACCTCGTCTTGACTCAGGGTTTTTGATGAACTTGGATTTGGATTTATGGGCACTTTGTTTCTCTTCGTTTATGTAGGGAATATATTTTTAAGTCTATACTTTTAATTTCTTAAAAAAGGTTTGATTGAGTTTCTCTAGTCTGCGAAAAAGAATATTTAAAAATTGATCCTTGATTTTAGTTTCTATCTCAGCGCCTAAATGAGCGATCAGTTCCGTATTTAATTTTAACGCAATGGATGGGACTTCGGCAAATACATTAGTTGTGCGCTTCAGTTTCCTGACAAACGAAATATCGCCAAAAACAGAACCTGGTCTTAGAATCGCTAACTTGGCATTAGGGCTTGAGCTTTTATTAATGTAAACCAAACCTTTTATTAATATGTAAAGAGCTTCTTCTTTTTGGCCTTCTTTTAAAAATGGTTTCCCCGCTGGCATATTAATAATGAAACTTTCAACATCTGCAATTTTATCGATTTCAGCATCCGTAAAACTTTTAAAGAAAGAAATTTTATGGAGTAGCTTAACCAAATCTGGTTTACTAATTTTTTTCATTGTTAAAGCGGAAGGGCCATTAACCAAAAAGAAATCAAATGAATATCTAGAAGAATATAAGATTATAACTATAAGTTTATACTTTTCAATGATTAATGTATGTAGAATGAGTTTTTTTACCGCTTCGGTTTCTAATTTAAGTTTAGTTTTAGGTTTATGCGAAAAATAAAGATAATTTTGGAGTATGACGGTCGCGCTTATTGTGGATGGCAGGTTCAACCTAATGGAGTTTCTATTCAAGAGACGGTAGAAAACGCTCTAGAAAAAATTGTAAAACAAAAAACGAGCGTAATTGCCTCGGGAAGAACTGATGCGGGAGTACATGCAGAAGCCCAGGTAGCTCATTTTAGAACTGAATCAAAGATGACGCCGTATCAATTTTTAAAAGCTCTAAACTCAGCGTTGCCTAAGGATATTTCGATTTCAAACGTTTGTGAAGTATCGGAGGGGTTTCATGCCAGACGTTCGTCGATAAAAAAAGTCTACCGCTATTCGATACTAAATCGCGAGTTTCCCTCAGCATTGAACTTTGGAAGAGTTTGGTATATTTCCGCTCCACTAAATATAGAAGCAATGAGGTTGGCGGCAAGTTTTTTGGAGGGAAGGCATGATTTTTCTTCTTTTCAAGCTTCCGGCTGCGGGTCAAAAAGTCCTATTAAACGTATTTTTCAAATTCGATTTGACGTTAATGGGGAGCGGATAAATATAGTTTTTGAAGGCAGCGGTTTTTTAAAATATATGGTGAGAAATATCATGGGGACTTTGGTTCTGGTAGGGAAAAATCAAATGGAACCGCAAGAGGTAAAGAAAATATTAGAAGCAAAAAACCGCCAGCTTGCAGGCCCTACAGCCCCGCCTCAAGGTTTGTGTTTAGTGAGGGTCGAATATCCCGATAAGCCTTGATATGAACCTTATCCAGGCATTATATAGTCTTTTTTGTGGGACTAAATATTAAGAAAAATAGTTGTGTATTCTGGAATCTAGCCAAACTCTAACCTAAAAAATGTAAATGTATAATGGGGGTGTCTAAATCCAAAATTCTTTTGTGCTTTTTAGCTTAAGCGTTTTAAATAAGAAAATGGAAACCCTTATTCAGTTTTATTTGTTAGAGCAAAACGCCAATTCCTTTTAAGTTTGAACATAAACCCTCAAAAAAGGACTAAAGAATGCCGACTTTAAAGATAAGACGTGTGAAATGTTATGAGACGGAACATTTTTGGGGGGCAGATGACGTGTATCTTAAAGTCGAACAGGAAATCGTCTGGGGACCAACTACGATCCATGATCATGAGCATCAAAATATTGAAAAGGATATTGAGTTTTCTTCAAAAGCGGTCATTGAATTATGGGCGAAGGGGATTATTGGTTCTGACGATCATTTAGGAACTAATATGGTTTACAAAAAACTGGAGGGAAGAGGCGAAAAGGAATGCTTCTTCCATGCCCACCATTGTAATTATCGTTTGATCTACGAAGTTGTGTGATTGTAAGAAAAGGGGATGATCAAAAAAACTTTTTTGTTTGCTTGTATATTTGCGAAGCTTGACTGCTTTGCGCCTTTGGCATGGATATTGAATTGATTTTTTATGAATGATTTTTGACGGTTATTAACGGCAGAATATCCATTAAGAGAGGAAGAAGTCATGAAACGGCAAACATCGAGTTCACAAAATGTTTACAAAAAGAACTACTTTCAGAAGGCCCTTTACGCCGAGCAATATTCATACGGACCGACATTGTCTCCGGATATAAACTCCTGGTACAAAAAACACCCAAAAGATCAGGGAGTTAAAGTAAACCGGTTTCAAAAAGATTAAAGTTTTTAGTTTATTCTTAATTGCGAAAAAATTTTATCGAGTAAGAAAAAATTTCCGGGTGGATTTACTAAAAGTAGGAACAGAATTCTCAAAACGTTTACTTTAAAAGGTTCTGGAGCAATTTACGCCCAAGCAGGATCTGTAAACTTTACAACAATTCCCTTTTCAGAGCTTTTTATTTCTCCGATTGATATTTCTTCTACCACAGTTTCTACAGGTCCAGAACGTTTCATTTTATGACCAAAACTGATTACTCTAGCCTTTTCTTTGCCGCAGGCTAAAGCAACGTGGTAAAAATCACCACCAGAACTCGAACCTTTTTTATTAAAAAAAACAAGATCTCCTCTTTTTGGTCTCCAGTAGTCTTTAGAGAAAATATATTGACCAAATCCGAATAGAGAATGTTCCAATGGCCAATCTTTCCAAACTCCCGTTGAGTAATAATGTTTTGAAAAAACTCCGGCAGCTCTTTCTAAATTTAAATTATAGTTAACGCCTCGAGTTTTTAAATAAATTTCCTTTACTTTATTTATACTCATTACCTTTTCTTGAATACAAAGCATCAAAAAATAATCAAAGCAATTTATAGATCTTCCTGCTTGCATTCCAATTTCATTATCAGAAATTACCCCATTAGCGCACAAATGAATGCCGATGGAGCCGCTTGCCGTCTGCCAAAAATATTTTTTGCGCACCATGGCGTCCCTCTCCGCCCTCTGAATAATTTTCTCTCTGTTAGTCATAAAAAATCTTCTTTTATATTTTCATAATAGTTAGTTTGTGAATTTCTTAAGATACTGCCGCTTGAAAAAAATCAAAACACATTCGAAATAATGCACTTCAAGTTAAATTACATCTCAAAGTGAGTCATTAGTTGAAGCAGTCTAAGATGGTGAGCAAATTCAGATTTAATATGCATTTTCTAAATATTTAACGGAAAATTTGATGACACACTTAAATTTTATCTCTTCAAAATCTTCTCTTAAAATTTTTATAGAAAAGTTCCTAATTAAAGACTTTCTAGGGGATTAAATATAATAAGTTCCCCATTACGGCAGAGTCTGAATCTTTAATTTTCAAGGGGCGGGGGTGAGTTTTTTGCCGTCGGGTTGGAAGATAGGATTTTTTACGAAACCTCTTTTGCTTAAAAAATATTGCATAGCCGTTCCTAGCACTCCTATTCCATATTCCACGCTTCGAGAGAAATTAATCGAAGAGGCTTCGTCAAAATATTTGGCAGGGCATGAAACCTCGCCAACTTGAAATCCAAAATAAAGCGTTTGACATAACATTTGATTATCGAAAACGAAGTCGTCCGAGTTCTCCAACATCGGGACAGTTTCAAGCACCTTGCGGCTGAACGCTCTATAGCCAGTATGGTATTCAGAAAGTTTTTGTCCAATGATGAAGTTTTCTGAAAACGTCAAAAAACGATTTGAGATGTATTTATAAACGGGCATTCCTCCTGCTATTGCCTGGTTTCCTAAAATCCTCGAAGCGATGACGGCATCGACTAATCCTGAGGAAATCATAGACGCCATTGCGATTATTAGTTTAGGTGTGTACTGGTAGTCGGGGTGCAGCATGATGACTATGTCGCTGCCTAAATTTAACGCTTGTTGATAACAGGTTTTCTGGTTGGCTCCATATCCCTTATTTTGATCGTGGACAAATGTTTTAATATTTAGCCTTTTTGAGATTTCAACGGTTCGGTCCTGACTTGCGTCGTCGGTTAGGATAATTTCATCGACAATGTCTTTTGGGATTTCGTTGTAAGTTTTTTCCAGGGTTTTTTCGGCGTTGTATGCAGGCATAATGACTGCAATCTTTTTTCCGTTCAGCATGAGAAATTGAAAATAAAAGGAAGGGTTAGAGGGAAACCGGATTTAAGGAGCCTCTATAATTCATGTTTTTACCGGTTTGCTATCACTTAAGCCCTTATTTTAAAGGCCAGGTTTTTGGCAAACTTTAATTTTTAGAGGTTCTCTTAATCCACAACAATATTACGAAACGCATTATACCCGCTTGTTATCGCGAACGATAAATATTATTATTCACTTTTGCTAAAAAACAAAAGCATAAAAATTTAACATAAAAGTTTAATTTTCAAAATTGGAAGGACAGGGAAACAGTAATGCAAGAATATTCTATCGCCGTTTTGCCCGGCGACGGTATCGGGCCGGAGGTGATAAAACAGGCAAATAAAATTTTACGAATTCTTGAGAACAAGCTCAACATCAAGTTAAATTTGAATGAATATCCGGTTGGGGGCGCGGGATATGAGGCCACGGGACACCCTCTGCCAAGGGAAACGATGGATGCCGCTCAAAAAGCGGACGCGGTTTTGCTGGGGGCTGTTGGCGGTCCAAAGTGGGAAACAATCGATTTTTCGTTAAGGCCAGAACGGGCTTTGCTCGGTTTACGCTCCAATTTAGGGTTATTTGCGAATCTAAGGCCTGCAAAAGTGTTTGACGCTCTTGTAGACGCTTCTACTTTGAAACGCGAGGTTGTGGAAGGTCTGGATATTCTTGTTGTTCGAGAATTGACCGGCGGTATTT
>CAYFMN010000044.1:0-15693 GCA_964344185.1 uncultured Nitrospinota bacterium | reverse complement strand
GGGCGGGTTTGTTCGGTTGACAAAGCGAACGTTTTAGAATGCACCGGTTTTTGGCGGGAAGTGGTGACTGATTTCGCCAAAGACTATCCTGACGTTTCTTTAGAGCATATGTACGTTGATAACTGCGCGATGCAGTTGGTTCGAAATCCTAAACAGTTTGACGTTATTTTGACCACTAATATGTTTGGAGATATTTTAAGCGACGAGGCTTCTATGCTAACGGGTTCCATTGGTATGTTGCCGTCTGCCAGCGTTGGCGGCGACGGCGGTATGTTTGAGCCGATTCATGGCAGCGCTCCAGACATTGCCGGAAAAGATTGGGCGAATCCGTTGGCGACCATTTTGTCGGTTGGAATGATGTTTAAATATTCGTTTAATTTAGAGAAAGCTAACGGATGGTTGGAGTCTGCTGCGGAATCTGTTTTAAAGGATGGTTACAGGACGAAAGATATAATGGCTGAAGGCGGTAAAGAAGTTGGGACCGAGCAAATGGGAGATCTGGTTGCGGCCAAGTTGGAGGAATTATGTTAGCTCGGAAAGATGGATATCAAGTAGCCGTTGTCGGCGCCACCGGCGCTGTTGGCGAAAGGATGATCTCCATATTAGAGGAAAGGAATTTTCCCGTTGCCCGTTTAGTTCCATTGGCTTCGGCGCGTTCCGTTGGCAAAGAAATAAAGTTTCGCGGCGAGTTGATTAAAGTCGAAGAACTGACTGAAGATTCGTTTAAAGGGTTGGATTTGGCCCTGTTTTCAGCCGGAGGGTCGGTTAGTAAAAAGTTTGCTCCGTTAGCGGCAAAAGAAGGGTGCTTCGCCGTTGACAATAGCAGCGCTTTTCGAATGGAGCCGGATGTTCCGCTTGTCGTTCCGGAAGTAAACCCTGGGGCTTTGAACTCCAACTCCAAGATTATAGCCAATCCCAATTGTTCCACCATACAAATGGTAGTGGCTTTAAAGCCCATCCACGATGAATTTAAAATTAAGCGCGTTGTGGTGTCTACTTATCAATCTGTTTCGGGTTCAGGGCAAAAGGCTATTGAGGAGTTGAAGGCGCAAACTCAAGGTTTATTGGAAGGAAGGGAACCGGAACCCAAGGTTTATCCTCATCAAATAGCTTTTAATTGTTTGCCTCATATCGACGTGTTCATGGAAAATGGATACACCAAAGAAGAAATGAAAATGGTAAACGAAACAAAGAAGATTTTAGAAGATCCTGAAATTCAAGTTTCTCCTACAACTGTGCGGGTTCCTGTTTTTTACTCACATTCGGAAGCGGTTAATGTGGAAACCGAGAAACCGATTGATTCAATGAAAGTGATCAAGCTATTGAGTTCCGCTCCTGGAATTAAGATAATTGACGATCCAGAAAACTTATCTTATCCTTTAGCTATTGACGCTGAAGCGACCGATCCCGTTTATATTGGAAGGATACGGGACGATATCTCAGGCGTGAATGCGGTTAATTTTTGGGTTGTGGCGGATAATTTGCGAAAAGGAGCCGCTCTTAACGCAGTTCAGATTGCCGAACTGCTTGTTCCCGCTAATTAATTTGTTGTTGAGTTGGAAATTAGCTTAATTTTTGAGCATTTTAAACCCCTTCCTTCCTTGACATCCTCTAGCTATAAGTATATAAAAAATAGAGGTTTTGTAACTCTAAGATGCGCAGTTTTTAACCTTTTTGGGAAAAACAATCATGGCTGAAGAGAATCTGCCTGAAAAAGCTGAATTTAAACGTGAAAAAATTGAAGACGGCAAGTTGACCACGGCTCAAATGAATGAGTTTAAAGAGTTGGTCCAATCGGCGAGTCAAGAGCGGAAAGGCTTGCAATTACTGGTTGAGTATTTTGAAAAAAAATCCTCTCAATTTGACGAACGCAAGGTTTTCTTCGACAAAATTAATTCCCAACTTCCCGATACTCTCAAAAAACTAGAGATTCTTAACCAAAGCCGAGAAGAAGTTAAAACCTTTGATATTCGCATTAGAGATTTCCAGAGACTGTCTAAAGAATTAGATTCGAATTTTTCTAATCTCAAGAGAAACCTCGATAGTTTACATATGTTGAGCGAACATATCGACGTTAAGACGAAAAATCTGGATCAGCAAAGAGGCCTGGTAGAGAAAGCCAACGAAGACGCTGGTCGTTTAAATGTTTTGATCTGGGATATGGATTCCAAGATCAAAAAACTCCAGGAAGAAAACAAGCTTGTAAAGACCACCGATAAGAACATTAATCGGTTGGAGTATATGCTCGACAAGGTTTCGGGTCAGGTTGAAGAGGTGACGACTTTTAAAGAGTTAATGAAAAACAGCTCGGACAAAGTCTCTGAAATGGAGAATATTCTTAAAGAATTAGATTTAAAATTTGCGCGTCTTAATAAAGAAAAGCAAGTTGTAGACGGCGTATTTAGAGACGCTGAAGAAATACGAAGTATTTTAGAAAAAGTCCAAGAGGACTCCGAAAAGCTTTTGGGACAAAGCCATATTATCGCTGAAACGAACGAGCAGATTAAGAATTTAACCCAGGATATTAACGACTTAAAAATTGAGTCTAAAAATATCTCGGTTAAAAACGAAATGATTCGAACGATCAGCGGTCGGTTGAAGGAACTGGACGGTTTAGGAATTGAAGTCGAGACTCGCATTGCCAAAGTTCGAGACGAAAAGAACATCATTGAAAAAACCGAAGAAAAAATAAACCGGTTGAATTCCTTTTTAATCGATAACCTTGGCAACAAAATGAAATTGTTGAAAGAGGAAATGAAGGTTATCGACGAAGCTACCGAGAAAATGAGTCGATTTAACATCATTGCGGAAGAAGCCGAGCAAAAGGTAAGGCACTTCGATGATGAGATTAAAAAGGCCGATAACCTAACTGAGATTATCCAAAAAAATCAGGAAATGACCGAATCCACTCGCGAATATATGGACGAAATTATTCGCAAACAGCAGTTGGTGGATCAGGTAGATAAAAAGATTAACGATTTGAGTTCGGTGGTTATTAGCCTGGACGTCAAAATGGAAACTCAGATGCAGAGAAAAGCCTTGATCGAGAAGATGGAGAAAAAGGTTGACGGTCTTGAGTTTTTCATTGAAGAAGCGAATATGAAAATCGCCAAGGTTTCCAAGAAAATCGACTTTTTAGAAAAGGTCGATCAAAAATTAGACGATCTGAAAGGGCTGACTAATCACGTAGAAGAAAAGATTCTAGATATCACGAAAGAAAAGTCCGCTCTGGACGATCAAGAGCGGCGTATGAATAATTTGGCCTCAAAATTAAATATTATGGAAATTGAATTGAGGACCAAGTACAAAGATCTACAAGAAGCTAAAGATGAAATTAGCAGCTTAGACCGGGTTCGAGGCGAATTAGGTCAAATTTCGGTTAATTTCGAGAATAAGATTGAAGGTTTGAATAAGGACCTTGAAACAGTAAACCAAACCGAAACGCGTATGGCGCAGTTAGATTCCTTGATGTCTGAGTTAAGGCTTCGACAGGAAACCCTCAAAGAAAATGAAGAAGAAATCATTCGGGCTGAAAAGAAAATCGACGCTTTGAAAAACTTAATGGATGAACTAGATTCTCGAACTAAAAAAGTTGCGGCAAGCGAAGAAAAAATGATGCAAACCCAAAGAGCGCTGGCGGAATTGGATGGCGTGATTACGCGAGTCAACTTTGATAAAAAACGAATTGATAACGAAAAAGAAAACTTGGATCAAATTAATATTAATATCGAAAAACTGACTAATATTACTGGTGAAGCGGAAGAGAAAATTCAAGCGCTTAGCGGTAAAATAGACCTCTTAGAGGATGTTGAAAAACGGCTTAGCGTTCTGAATCTGCTTTCTGAGGAAGTTGAAGTAAAGATAAAAAATCTCAAAAGGGAAGAAACTGTGGCGGCCCAGGCCGGTCAACAGATAGCCGAACTAAAGTTTTTATTAAACGAAGTGGAAAAGAAAAAAGAAGATTTGAATTAATGCAATTGGAAGATCTTTCCCGAAATTCCTCGCCTTATACTTTACTGTCTTTTATATCCAACCTATTTTGAAAAATAATTTAGGAGGATCTCTAATAATTGGTATTTTTACTGGTTTGCTATTGCTTGGCAAATCTGAATTTTTAGAGATTCCTTTAGTTTAAGTTGTTTTTTTATTTCTAAAATACCGGGAAACCCATGTTATGGTTACCAAGCGGGACTATTGACTTTTATTTAATTTTGATGGGTTTTTTCTTGAAAAAGACCAATCAGAGAGGGCTATATTGTGAGCGACGTTAAGTTAGGAGTGATTGGCGGCAGCGGCCTTTACCAAATGGAAGACTTGAAGGTTGTTGATAGATTAGAAATCGATACTCCATTTGGAAAACCGTCAGATAAATTAATTATTGGAGAATTGGAGGGCGAAAGACTTGTATTTTTGCCAAGGCATGGTATAGGGCACAGGGTTCCTCCATCTGAAATCAATTTTAGGGCCAATATTTTTGCGTTAAAAAAGGTCGGAGTGGAGCGTATTGTTTCCGTGAGCGCTGTTGGCAGTATGAAAGAAAGTATTGAGCCGGGGCATATACATATACCCGATCAATTTATCGATAGAACTTATAGAAGAATTAGCACTTTTTTTACTGATGGTATTGTGGGACATGTGGGGTTAGCCGATCCAATTTGCGGAGAGTTAGCGACAGCTTTAAGCGAGTCGGCCAAAGAAGCGGGCGCAACTATTCATACAGGCGGAACTTATATTTGTATCGAAGGTCCACAGTTCTCAACCAGGGCTGAATCCAATTTATATCGTCAGTGGGGCGTTGATATTATAGGGATGACAAATGTAACAGAGGCAAAATTGGCCCGTGAAGCTGGAATTTGTTACGCTACGGTCGCTTTGGTGACTGATTTTGACTGCTGGCATGAAGAGGAAGAAGCCGTAACTGTTGAGGCGATTTTGGAGATCATGCATAAAAATGTCAGCTTAGCTCAAAAAATAATTAAACAGTCTGTTGAAAAAATTAAAAACTTAGACGAGTGTGGTTATAAAAACGCGGGAGCGCAGGGTATTGTTACTGATAGAAGCGTTATCCCGGAAAATTTGAAGCAAGACTATGAAATTTTATTTGGAAAACTTTCATGAATAGACAAAAATCAGAAAGCCTTTTTGCTCGGGCAAAACAATTTATTCCCGGAGGAGTTAACAGTCCTGTACGGGCTTTTAAAGCCGTTGGCGGCAATCCTCTTTTTATACAAGAAGCGTCTGGATCAAAAATAACCGACGCGGACGGTAATGTTTATATCGACTATGTGGGGTCATGGGGACCTCTGATTCACGGGCACGCTCATCCAAAAATTATAGAAGCTATTTCAAGAGTGGCCGCAAAAGGAACCAGCTTTGGGGCTCCTACAGAATTAGAGATTCAACTTGCCGAAAAGGTAGTCGCAGCGGTTCCGTCAATAGAAATTGTTCGAATGGTTAATTCTGGAACTGAAGCGACCATGAGCGCTATTCGGTTGGCAAGAGGGTTTACTGGAAGAGATAAGATCGTTAAGTTTGAAGGTTGTTACCATGGGCATGGAGACAGTTTATTGGTTAAAGCTGGGTCGGGGCTTATGTCGCTCGGAATTCCAGATTGTCCAGGTATTGTGGCCGATTTAGCGAATAATACCTATACGCTGGATTATAATAATTTCGAACAGGTGACTGAATTTTTTGAAGAAAAAGGAAAGGAAATAGCTTGTTTGATTGTAGAGCCCATCGCTGGAAATATGGGTGTGATTCCTCCCAAAACCGGCTTTTTGGAGTTGTTAAGAAAAGTAACTTCTGAGAATGATTGTTTATTAATTTTTGACGAAGTAATTAGCGGGTTCCGGGTTTCCATGGGAGGGGCTCAAGAGCTTTATGGAATAAAGCCTGATTTAACCTGCCTTGGGAAGACAATAGGAGGAGGTTTGCCTGTTGGCGCTTATGGGGGTAAAAAAGAAATCATGAATCACATCGCTCCATTAGGCGATGTATATCAGGCTGGAACGCTTTCAGGAAATCCCCTTGCGATGGTTGCTGGAATTGAAACTTTATCTCTGCTTGAACAACCTGGAACTTACGACGAATTGGATAGAAAGTCTGAAAAGCTTTGCCAAGGCTTAAAAGATAACATAGAAAAGTTAGGCGTTAAGGCGGAGTTTTCACGAGTTGGTTCTATGTTTTCAATGTTTTTTGCGGAAACTGAAATAAAAGATTTTAACTCGGTTAAAACTTGTAATACTGATTTTTTTAAAAAATATTTTAACGGTTTATTAGAGCTGGGAGTTTATATTGCGCCTTCGCAATTTGAAGCCGGCTTTATGTCGACTGTTCATACTGACGACGATATTGAGAAAACCTTGGAAGCGAGTTTGAAAGCTCTTGAAAAAGCTGTTGGTTAATCTAAAGGAGATGTTGTAATGAGCGAAATAGTAGGAGTTCACGGAAGAGAAATTTTAGATTCCAGGGGAAACCCGACAATAGAGGTTGAAATCGAATTAGAGAGCGGAAATGTCGGTCATGCGGCGGTTCCTTCCGGAGCTTCCACAGGTATGAGAGAGGCGGTTGAATTACGAGATAAAAACCCCAAAAGGTATTTGGGAAAAGGAGTAGAAAAGGCCGTTAAAAACGTCAATGGGAAGATTGGGCCTGAGCTAGTAGGAATAGAGTCGACTGAACAAGCATTGATTGACATGTTAATGATTGAAATGGACGGCACTAATAATAAGTCAAAGCTTGGAGCTAACGCCATTTTAGGAGCGTCTTTGGCGGTTGCAAGCGCTTCCGCTCAAGAGATGGGGCTGCCTTTGTTTCAATACATTGGAGGCACAAACGCCCGCGAATTGCCTGTGCCCATGATGAATGTCTTAAATGGCGGAGCTCATGCGGATAACAATGTGGATATTCAAGAATTTATGATCATGCCTGTTGGAGCAAGTAGCTTTCGCGAGTCATTGCGCATGGGGGTAGAAATTTTCCACAGTTTAAAAGCAGTATTAAAAAAGAAAAACTATGCCACTTCAGTTGGAGACGAAGGAGGGTTTGCGCCAAATTTGAAATCTAACGAAGAAGCAATTGATTGTGTATTGGAGGGCATCCAAAAAGCAGGTTATAAAGCGGGTAAAGATATTCTATTAGCTTTAGACGTAGCGGCGAGCGAGTTGTACGCCAAAAAGAAATATTCTCTTGCAGCTGAAAAAAAGTCTCAGTTAACTTCTAGCGAAATGGTTGATTTTCTAGTAGGACTTACCAAAAAGTATCCAATTATAAGCATTGAGGATGGCCTTGCCGAAAATGATTGGGAAGGGTGGCGACAGCTAACGCAGGAAATAGGCGATAAAGTTCAATTGGTTGGCGATGATGTTTTTGTTACTAACGCCAAGATTCTTGCGGATGGAATCAAAAAGAAAGTGGCGAATTCTATTCTTGTGAAAGTCAACCAAATAGGAACCCTTACCGAAACGTTAAACGCTGTTGAGATGGCTAAAAGAGCGGGATACACCACTGTAATTTCCCACAGATCCGGTGAGACTGAAGATACGACTATCGCCGATATTGCGGTAGCTGTAAACTCAGGTCAAATAAAAACGGGATCTGTTTCTAGAACAGATAGAACTGCTAAATATAACCAATTATTAAGAATTGAAGAAATTTTAGGCGATGCTGCAGTTTTTAATGGAAAGGAGGTCTTTTATAATTTACAATAGGTATTTTAACTTGTTGATTTTTAAGTGATTATGGATTGGTTGGATTTTCATTCTTCAAAGAAAAGTCTTTTCTATGGTTTGAGTTTATCATTTTGGGCTTTTTTTGTGCTGATGGCATTTTTTAATAGCGATGGAGTTTTAGCGGTTTATGAATTTGAAAATAGTTTGAAAGTTCTTAAATCAAAAAATGAACGTTTATTAGAAGAGAACCAGCAAATCAAAAGAGAAATCAACGCGTTAAAAAGAGATCCCTCCGAAATTGAAAGAGTCGCCCGCGAAAAACTAAACCTCGTAAAACCTAAAGACAAGGTTTTTCAATTTATTCGTGTTTCTGAAAAAAAACCTGATTTATCAATAAAATTAAGTCGAAATTAATTTGTCTATATATTGTGAAGTATGGATAAGTTGCAAGATTTGATATAAATGTTACAAATTTGTTTCAAATATTACGTTTATGTTGCGTTTTTCTTTGCCGCTCTATTTTCCTTTGTATTTTCGTAATATTTGATATCAATATTAACGTTTTAATTTTTCCTCCAAAAAAAAATGCTCAGAATGTCATTAAACTATTGAAATTTTTGTTAAAAGTGGTAGATTATAACCATCCGAATTAATTAATTTTGCGAACTAAGAGTTCTTTTATTTCGATTTTTTTAGGGTTCTATTAATCCGATATGGGTTGTTTGGCCATATCGATATCTTCTGGCGGTTATATTAGTAAATGATTAGACAGTTTCGGAAGAATGGCATTGTTATAGACTAAAGGAGGGACAATGACGAAGCAAGATATAATTAACCATGTTTCTGCTGAAGCTAATTTATCTAGAGCAAAAGCAGAAGAAGCGGTTGAAACTGTTATTAAGCTCATTAAGGAATCTCTAGGACAAGGAGAGACCGTGATTTTAAGACGGTTTGGGTCGTTTCAAGTTAAAGAGAAGTCAAAAAGAATGGGGAGAAATCCTAAAACGGGAGAAGAAGCAATTATTTCAGCTAGAAAAGTTGTTCGATTTAAATCAGGAAAGCATTTTAAGCATACTGTAAACGACGTATCTTCTTAAACAGGTCAACTTTAAATTTTTGTAAATTATTTAAAATTAAAAAGTTGTTCCTCTATTGGCCTATAGTCTTCGTATCTGAGAAAAAAACATATTTAAGAAAAACCTCCCTAATTTATCTTGTTTTGTTAAATTAGGGAGGTATAAATCCGTAAGTTTCTTAATCCTCTTCAATTATTTCTTTCAAAGTTTTATTTCTTTATCCTCCATTGATTTTAAAAGAGTTTCTTTACTCAAGTCCTATTTAGAACTTAGTCTTTATTTAGTTTTAAAACCGCCGTTTAAAGAATTAGCATTGCGTCCCCATAACTAAAAAAACGAAATTTATTTTCAATTGCTCTTGTATATGCTTGTTTTATTAGGTTTTTTCCCCCAAATGCGCAAACTAACATAAATAAAGTAGACTTTGGTAAATGAAAGTTAGTTAGTAGCGCATTGACATTTTTGAAGCAATACCCAGGGTAAATAAACAGATCTGTCCAGCCTGAGACTTGATTTTGCACAGGTCCTTCTAATATATCTACAGATTCTAAAACGCGCGTAGCCGTTGTTCCTACCGCTAAGGTTTTGTTTTTATTTTCTTTTAACTTTAAAAGCCGATTCCAGGATTCTTTTGGAATTATGTATTTTTCTCTTTCCATTTTATGTAATAAAACGTTTTCTTCTCTTACTGGTTGGAAAGTGCCGGGGCCTACGTGAAGAGTTACAAATAAGTTATTGATTCCATTTTCTTTTAATTGTTCCATTTGGTTTTGAGTGAAGTGTAAACCCGCCGTAGGAGCGGCAATAGCGCCCATTTCTTTTGCATAGACAGTCTGATATCTTTCCCTATCCAACTCGAAATATTTACTACTTGGTTCCCTTTTTACATAAGGTGGTAGCGGCATATCTCCAAACTTTTCAAGCGCTTCAATAATATTCTTCTGCGATAAGAATTGGAGAATTCCTCTACCCTGTTCTTTTGAAATTAGTTTAGCTTCTAATTTCCCATTCGCGAAAAGCAGAGAATCGCCTACATTAAGTTTTTTCAATCCTTTAATTAAGGATTCCCATAGTCCCTTCTGAGTTTCCCTTATAAGTAATACTTCGAAAACTTTTTGATCTTTTTTTTTATTTCCAAAAAGCTTAGCGGGAATTACTTTGGTATTATTGAAAACTAGTAAATAGGTCGGATCTAAATAATTGTTTAAATTATAGAAATGGTCTTGTTGAATCGATTTGGTTCTTCGGTTCACTATCATTAAACGCGATTCATTTCTATTTTCTAATGGAAATTGCGCTATAAGGCTTTCTGGCAGTTTGAAGTCGAAATCAGAGAGGTTCAGAGCGGGTCTCATTTTAAAATGAAAGGGAAAAGAAACAGTTCAACTAAATGGGGAAATATGACGTTAATTGCATATTAAGCAGTTTTTTATATATAATATTAAAAGGAAACACAAATTATTTTAATATTGACCCTTAAAGGGTTTTATATTAATCTTTCTGAGCCTAAAATAGGGTACTTTTTTAAAATCGTTTTGCCTTTTAGGGGGGGAAATGGGAAAGTTTTTTAAAATATTAGGACTTGTATTCGTCGGTTTGGCTTTTTCATTAAGTGGTGTTGATGACGCCGACGCGAAAAGAAAAAAGAAAAAACCCAGCCTTAAAAAAATGAAATATGTTGGGGCTGCAAAGTGTAATGGTAGTTGTCACGATCCTTACTATCAAGCATGGAAGAAATCCCCCCATGGCGGCACTTTTAATCTGTTAAAGCCAGGAGTAAGGAAAGAAGCCAAAGAAAGAGCTAAGTTAGATCCTGAAAAAGATTATACCGCCGATCCTCATTGCTTAAGATGCCATACGACAGGCTATAGACAAAAAGGCGGTTTTAAACCAGCTGGAAGTAAAAATAAAAAAGGGAAGGATACAAGCACTTCTATTGATCCTGATGAACCGAATTTAGAACAGGTTGGATGCGAAATGTGCCACTCTGTTGCCGGCGGTTCCGAAATGCGCTTGGTGATGCAAGATACCAAGGGCAAATTCAAAAAAGAGGATACGGAAAAATTTGGTCAGCGGTGGGATTATGCAAACGTGTGTACTCGATGTCATACCCACAAAAATACTCCGTTTCAACCGACTCTTCATGATAAGTACAAGTTCAATTTTGAAGAAAGAAAGAAAAAGGTCCATCAAACAGATAAATATTGGAGTGAGGATAATGAGGACCAGCGGTTGGAACACATTAAAAAGCGTAAAAAGCAAACCGCAAAATCCGAAGAAACTCCTCTAATCATTGAGGACTGGAAGGTTAAAAAAGGTAAGTTAAGGTTTAAAAAAGGCACCAAGCCTTTTAGTAAGAAAAAGAAAAAATTTAACTATAAAGGTTAATTTTGAATGAATTTAAGGCTCGGTCCCTTAGGGCCGAGCCTTTTTTTTTAGGAAAAAATTCTATTAAATGAGCAATCAAAACTTTAAAAGAAAAATTGCTTGTATTGGCGCTGGATACGTCGGCGGCCCAACCATGGCAATCATTGCGAATAAGTGCCCTGAATATAAAGTAACCGTTGTCGATATTTCCAAACCAAGAATTGACGCCTGGAATTCGGATAATCTGCCAATATTTGAGCCGGGATTGAAAGAACGCGTTGTGGCGGCAAGGGGCAAAAATTTATTCTTCTCGACAGATGTCGATTCCGCAATTAGCGAAGCGGATATCGTTTTTGTTTCCGTTAATACCCCTACAAAGACTTTCGGACAAGGAGCCGGTAAAGCCGCCGATTTACAGTTTATCGAGAAGACCGCAAGGAAAATTAAGGAAGTTTCTACTTCGGATAAAATAGTTGTCGAGAAAAGCACTGTTCCTGTGAGAGCCGCCGATACTTTAGACCAGATTTTACATTCAGGAGACGGCGGTCCACATTTTGAAATACTTTCCAATCCGGAATTTTTAGCCGAAGGAACAGCGGTTAGCGACATGGAAAACCCTGATCGGATATTAATCGGATCGAAGGAGACAAAAAAGGGGTTAGAGGCTAGGGAAGAGCTATGTAAAGTTTACGAACACTGGGTGCCAAGGGAAAGACTCATAACGACCAATCTTTGGAGTAGCGAACTTTCAAAACTGGTTTCAAACGCTTTCCTGGCTCAAAGGATTTCTTCTATTAATAGCATTGCGGCTTTATGCGAAGCTACGGAAGCCAGTGTTTCTGAAGTGTCAAACGCGGTGGGCAAAGATAGCCGGATTGGCGGTAAGTTTTTACGAGCCGGCGTTGGATTTGGAGGATCTTGTTTTCGAAAAGATATTTTAAATTTGGTTTATCTTTGCGAATATCACGGGTTAGAAGAAGTTGCTGAATATTGGCGGCAAGTTGTGGCCATTAATGATTTTCAAATGTCGCGTTTTGTAAAAAGAATTACAAAAGCGATGTTTAACACTCTGGTTGACAAAAAAATCGCTTTATTCGGTTTTGCGTTTAAACCAGATACTGGGGATACAAGAGACGCTCCCGCTCTTCAGGTTTCGCTAGGATTATTACAAGAACGAGCTAAATTGTGTATAACCGACCCTCACGCTTTGCCGAACGCCAAGCTAGATTTAGAAGGTTGCGAAGGGACTGTCGACTTTGAAGAAGACCCTTATAAAGCTGTGGAAGGAGCCCATGCCATTGCGCTTGTGACGGAATGGTCATGCTTTAAAGACTTAGATTTTAAAAAGATATACGATGCGATGGAAAAACCCGCCTTTGTTTTCGACGGTCGAAATTTACTAGACCATAAAGCATTATTTGATATTGGTTTTAATGTTTATCCTCTAGGTAAACCCGACCTAAAGCATTTTTAAATTTCTTGTTTTAATTGCTTCCCAAAAAATAATTGTTTGAGAAATAGAAAAGGTGAATTTGATCTCGCCTTTTTATAACGTTTTAATTGTTAATTATTCTTAATGTATAAACTTTTCAAAGTAAGATATGTCTAATCCGATTGAGAAGATAGCTCCTGGACAAAGATGGGTAAGCGATACGGAATCGGAACTGGGGTTAGGCTTAGTAATGGAAGTGGAAGGTAGACGCGCCACAGTTTTATTCCCTGCCGGTAATGAAACGCGGGTTTATGTTAAGTCGGCGGCTCCTTTAACCCGTGTTCGGTTTTCGGTTGGCGATTTAATTGAAAGTTCTGAAGGCTGGAAAATGAGAACACTTTCGGTAAAGGAAGATGATGGGCTTTTAATTTATCAAGGGCTTAGGGAAGACGGTTTGAAGGTTGAACTTATAGAGTCACAACTGAGTAGTTTTGTGCAATTTAATAAACCTCAGGACCGTTTGTTTGCGGGGCAAATTGATTCTAACTCCTGGTTTAATTTAAGGTTTTCCACTCTTAAAAAATATAACGAAACGGAAAAAGCTATAACTCGAGGTTTATGCGGGGTTAGAGCGGGGCTTATTCCACATCAAATATATATTGCCGCCGAAGTGGCTAACAGGGTTTATCCACGAGTTCTTCTAGCCGATGAAGTGGGTCTTGGTAAAACAATTGAAGCAGGATATATATTGCATAGACAATTGATGACTGGTCAAGCTTCAAGAGTTTTGATTATTGTCCCAGAATCTCTTTGTTACCAATGGCTTGTGGAAATGATCAGAAGGTTTAATTTGCGTTTTAGTTTGTTTGACGAAGAAAGATGCGCGGCATTTGAGGAAGAAAATCCTTTTTTGTCCGAACAATTAGTGATTTGCTCTATAGACTTTTTCAAAAAAAATCCTAAGCGTCATGA
This sequence comes from uncultured Nitrospinota bacterium, assembly GCA_964344185.1. Classification (GTDB taxonomy): domain Bacteria; phylum Nitrospinota; class Nitrospinia; order Nitrospinales; family JAJDAT01; genus JAJDAT01. The sequence goes on along the minus strand of CAYFMN010000044.1, from coordinate 2,176 downwards.
AGAAGCGTTAAATGGGGAATGGGATATTCTTGTTGTTGATGAAGCGCATCACTTGGTTTGGAGCGAGGAAAAGGCCAGCGCCGAGTATTTATTAGTCGAAAGCTTTGCAAAAAAAATTCCATCTCTATTGCTTTTGACCGCAACTCCGGAGCAATTAGGTTTAGAAAGCCATTTTGCCAGGCTTCGGCTTTTGGATACTAAAAGGTTTTTCGATTTTAAACTTTTTTTAGAAGAAGTTGAACGGTATGAGCCGATAGCGAAAATGGTTCAAAACCTTTTAAGCGGTGAGAGATTAGATTCTTTAGAGAAAAAAATATTGGAGGAATCTTTACCAGAAGAAAATATAAACTTTGAAGAAACCTCTCCAGAAAAACGCGAAGAGATCATTGAGAAGCTTTTGGACCGACATGGAACCAGTCGAGTTTTGTTTAGAAATACTCGGAACACGGTGAAGGGTTTTCCTAAAAGGACGGTAAGCGCTCAGCCATTGCCTTTCGCAAGGGAGTATAGTTCCAGCTTTATTGATAAATGGGCTTTGGCAAAGGGACGGAAAAAAAACTCGTCAATATTGATAAGAGGTTCATTGTTTCCTGAAAATGTATATCGGAATCTTTTTGGGAAAAAACATACTCCATTTTGGTGGATGTTTGATTCTCGCGTTGATTGGTTGATACAAAAGTTAAAAGAGTTAAATCAGGAAAAGGTTTTAGTTATTTGTTCTCGCAAGGAAACGGTTTTAGATTTAAATACGGCCTTGCGCGAACGCGCAAATATAGCGGTTGCCGTATTTCATGAAGATATAAGTATTATTGCGCGAGACCGTGCGGCTGCATATTTTGCGGATGCTGATGGAGCTGGAGTGCTTATTTGTTCTGAAATTGGAAGCGAAGGCAGAAACTTTCAATTTTCAAGAAATTTGATTCTTTTTGATTTGCCAATGAATCCAGATCTTTTGGAACAAAGGATTGGTCGGTTAGATCGGATTGGACAAAAACACGATATTCAAATTCATGTCCCATATTTTGAAGGAAGCGCGCAGGAGTCAATGTTTCGTTGGTATCACGAAGGGTTGGACGCTTTTGAAACATCTTGCTCTTTTGGTTATGGCGTTTTTCAAAGCTTAGAAACGGAAATTAATCAGGTTTTAGGCGACGAAGAATTTAGAGAAGATAATTTGAACAACTTGATTGAGAAAACAAAAAACCTGGCAAAGGAAACACAAAATAAATTAGAAAATGGCAGGGATATTCTTTTGGAATTAAATTCTTGCAACTTAGGCGCTGCAAACAGATTAATTGAAAAAATAAACCAGTGGGATGACGATAAGGAGTTAGAGCGTTACCTGGAAAAGGTTTGCGGTTGTTATGGTATCGATATGGAAAACCATTCCGAAAATTGTTTTATTCTTAGACCGGGAGATAACATGTTTGTCTCTAGTTTTCCTGAGTTAAAAGAGGAGGGGATGACCATAACTCTTGATAGGAAAACGGCTCTTGCAAGAGAGGATATGAGTTTTTTGACCTGGGAACATCCTATGATTCGCGGGGCTATGGATATGGTTTTTAATGGAGAATTTGGAAATACGGCCTTAGCAACTATAAAAGATAAAAAGATTGAAACAGGAACGGCGCTCCTAGAAACAATTTTTATCGTGGAATGCGTTGCGCCGGCAAAAGCGCAAGTGAATCGATTTTTACCGCCAACCCCATTGCGGATTGTAATAGATTCTGATTTTAATAATTGGAGTAAGAGGATTTCTTTTGAATTTTTTGAAAACCGTTTAGAGTCAATGGAACCGGCGGTTGCCGCAGATATGATCCGAGCCGGTAAAGAGACTATAGAGATTATGTTAAAAAAGAGTCGGGTAATAGCCGAGAAAAAAATTCAGTCTATTGTTCAAGCGTCAAAAGCTTCTATGGAGAAAACTTTATCGAACGAAATCGATCGTTTGAAAGAATTAAAGAAAATTAATCCAAATATAAGGATTGAAGAGATAGAGTTACTTCAGAAACAAGAGGCCGATTTAAAAATATATCTGGAAAACGCTAAATTACGGTTAGATGCAATCAGAATCGTTTTATGCAGCTAGGGATTTATGAATAAAGATTTTATTTTTTATTTGGCGGATTCAAGTTGTAAGTGCAACAGTTAGTAAAGTTTTCTTTTTGAAGAATAG
>CAYFMN010000043.1:14450-41667 GCA_964344185.1 uncultured Nitrospinota bacterium | reverse complement strand
AATTAAATTCTTGACTACAATAAACCAGGATCTAGGTAAAAAATGTTACACTGAGGTTTAAGCTTGTCCTGAGGACCTCGAAGGAAAGTGTGACCACCTCTTCAAAGAAGAAGGTAAACCATTGAGAGCGACCATACAATCGGTAGTTCAAGAGTTTTTATTAGTCAGCGGATCAGAAGCGCTGGACCCATCGATGCCTTATATCAATTTTGGCCGTCCAGACCGCGTTGCGGATTTTTTACATGGGCTTGCCAATACGCCCTCTAATATGAAGTCTATGCGAAACGCGTTAGCCGATGGAACGCCTTACATATTAAGCGTAGACGATATAAGCGATCAGGACGTTATAGCGCATTTAACGGCGTTGATTATGAATGGAAGCGTTAAAGTTTCCGTGCCCATGATGCCCGATAAAATAATCGCTCCTCCACCAAAACCGGCGTCTCCAACCCCCGCGCAGGTAGAAGCGGAACAAGTTAAACCGCCTCCCAAAGAAGAAGCCAAAAAAGAAGAAGAGAAATACGACGTCGATCCTGAAGTTGCGGCGGATCAGGCGAAAACATTAGAGAAGGCGTCGGAAAAAGGTTCGCCTGTCTGTGAAAAATGGGAAAAAGCAAGAAAAGAGCAGGAAGCTAAAAAAGCGCAAGCCGCGAAAGCGGAACCCGCAAAAACAGAACCAAAAGAAGAGTTGCATCCATCGCCTGCCAAGGGTTACGCGGTGCAGCCGGACGTTGCCGCAGATCAGGCGACGACTTTAGAGAAAGCGTCGGAGAACGGTTCGCCATTTTGCGAGAAGTGCGAAAAAGCCAGACAAGAACAAGCCAGAAAACAATCCCAACAGGAATAAACTATGGAGACTCTAACCAATAAACTTGTAGAAAACTTTTGGACGTTGAATCAGCCGCAAGAAGGCAGTCCTTCTTTATTTGAGAAAAATATTTTTGCGATATTAGACGGCGCCAGGAATAAAAAAATTTATTCCCGTTTGAAATCTCATCCTAGAGATGTTTATACCTGTCTTTACGAAGGACGTTTGCCGGAAGTATTGCGTTACGCCGCGCCTTATCTTGTTGAGTTGCATAAAGACGAGTTCACGAAATGGTTATTGCAAGAAGCGTGGGGCGACAGTTGGGGAATTTATTTAATAAGTAGTTCATCCATTAGGGACGTACGCCGTCATTTGCGCAGGTTTTTAATGGTCGAAGGACCCAACAACAAGCAGATGTATTTCCGTTATTACGATCCCAGAGTGTTTAGAACCTATTTACCCACCTGCAATCCAGGAGAGTTGGATACGATCTTTGGACCGATAGATAGTTTCATATCCGAAGACGAAAACCCCAAACGCATGATCCACTACACCCGCAAAGACGAAGAACTTGAGAGCAAGTTTATTGAGTTGAAGAAGTAGCCAAATAAATTGTCATGCTGAGGTTCTCGAAGTATGACCGCCACTTTGCTTTTAGTTATTAAAATTAAACGCCCAACTGAAGTAGTCATTTTTTAAAACAACCCCTCCGCGTGTCATTCTGAAAAAAATCAAATGTCATTTCGAGCTTGTCGAGAAATCTCATACTTTGAAAAAGTATGCTCCTGAATTTTTTGAAGAATCTCGCCTCGATTCAATAATATTAAGCGGTTTTTATTATTAGTTAATGTGAAAAATTGTACAATTGACGTTAGGCGTAAAAAATGACATCATAATGAATGATCAAAAGTTTTAAATGTAAGGAAACTGAAAAAATTTTTAACCGCAAGTTTGTCAAAAAGTTTTCTGGAGTCGAGAGACAATGCGTCAAAAAACTAGATAGGTTAGATGCTAGTCCGGATTTAGAAGCTTTAGCGGGTTTTTCAGGAAACCATTTTGAAAAACTCAAAGGAAATTTAAAAGGCAAATACAGTATTCGTGTTAACGATCAGTGGCGTATTTGCTTTAAGTGGAACGAAGGAGCGGAAGATGTTGAAATTATCGACTACCACTAAAGAGGTTTTATCATGAAGGATTGGCGGAGTCCTATACATCCAGGAGAACATTTGGCGGATGAATTGGAAGAAATTGGAATTAATGGACATGAACTGGCGAAGAGACTCAATGTGCCTCCAAACCGGGTTTCACAAATTTTAAATGGGAAAAGAAGTATTACCGCAGATACGGCAATGAGACTGGGTAAGTTTTTTGGAACGGGAGCTGTTGTTTGGTTGAACTTACAACAAAAATACGATTTGCAAATAGCTAAAGAAAAAAGCGGCCAAAATATGAAAGGAATTAAGCCGTTTAGGAAACCCATTAGAAGAGCAGTTTCCTTTTAGAATCCACCCTAAAAATTATGTTGATTGACATCGCTAAATTCTTGGAAAAAATTTATTAACCAAATGACGGTTATAAGCGATGATTTGTTCGACCAATTCGAAATTCATCAGTCCGCCTGTGTAATACGTGTTTCTATATCCCTGTAAATCTTCCAAATTATCGTAAAAACCTTTTCCCATATCCTCGGGAGTGACGTGTTGAAAATAGGGCCAACGGTTGTATGTTTTCCAATCTTCCTTATCTATGGTTCCGTTTAATTTTTTTATAAAGTTCTTAACCTCGCCGACAACTTTTTCTTCAATCTTATCCGACGTTGATGGATCGTCATAATCTGCCTGTGGAACTCGCGAGTAAAATTGCATCAAGGAGCTATTTTGAAATTGTCGCGTAATTGCCCACGGAGTAAAAAAATCGGCCAAAGGAACAGTTGCAAATAATTGTTCCTGCCATGGGATATCTGGAAACTTCACGTTTAACGATGTTAAACAATATGAAAAGGTTTCCGTATCTTTAAAAGATTGTTCTTCTCTTTCGTCTTGATCCAACAGTTTGCTCAAAAGAGTTCCGTCGAGTGGGGTGGCGACAATTAGATGGTCGAACTTGAAGGTTTCAGGGGCTGTCTCTTCCATCTCGTTAAGGATTTGCCGTATATAAGTAAACGTGACGTTGACCTTCCCCTCTTTTCTTTCTATTTTGCTGATATTGACGTTTAGACGAACGTTTAAATCTCTCGCTACCGATTCCCATAATCTTTGATAGCCGTGAATAAAGCGTTTGGGCCAGGGAATCCATGTTGTTAGAGGAAACACTTTGAACATCATGGGAATGAACGTTAGCAGGCTCATGTATTTGAGAGCGTAAGGGGCGGAGATTTTATCCAGGTAACCATATCCCATGATGGTTATTGGAATTTCAAAAAGCCTTTCTAAAGCCAATAAGTCGTTTGTTTTAAGCCAGGTTTTAAAATCGACGCAAAGTTTGGGATATTTTGAAATGCCTTTAAATCCAGGTTTGTCTATGATTCCGCGAAGTTTGAAACGCTTAATGGAATACCTGAAGGCAGCGCGGGCTAGTTCCCAAAATGAGCTTTTCTCTCGGGCGGCCTTCCAAATACTTCGAATATAGTAATCTTTTTTGCCGTTGGGATGTTTTTGGGTCAAGTCGAGCGCCATTGGAGGGCGTTCGCCGTATGTTTTCATGTTGTATTCACAGGCAAGGCGAAGCGTTTCCCAATAGGCTGGGGTTAGGTAATTTGCTCCCAGGTCGAACGATTCATAATCTTCGGTGATGGTTCGGCACATCCCGCCGACTCTTCCAAGCTTTTCAAAGACCAAAACGTCTCTGTAGCCGTTTTTCTTTAAGAAATAGGCGGCAGACAACCCGGCAGGTCCAGCGCCGATCACAAGGACTCTATTTTTGCTGCCGTCAGAGGCTGGAGGACAACTTCGGCGTCTCATATTTAAATACTACTTATTTGGATTTTTAATGACCAAATATTATTTCAATTTGCCAAATTTGTCAAAAGGGAAAGGAATTTTGCGCAAAAAAAAGACCTATGGGAAATCCCAAAGGTCTTTTTTATATTTCTACGCTAAGAGCGCACGCCTGTTAATTTCATCCTAGCTTTCTGATAAAAAGCTTTCAAATTTTATTTCTTACTAGTATTCACTTTATGGACTATCAGCCAGTAAGAAATTCCTAAGCAAAGCACCAGGACTCCATACATTAACACGTCCATAGTTTTGGCTGGCGAAAGAGAAAAAATTAGTATCTTCCTTATCAACGCCGCTATCGCCAGCGTGATAAACGCTTCCAGAGCGAAGCTGCCGCCGCGCAAATGTTTTATCTCTTCATGAATCAATTCAATAGCCGCCCACAAAATTAATAGACTGCCGAGCGTGGTTAATATGCCTTGCTCTATGGAAGTGTGGACCGCAAAAAGCAAGTAGACGTCATATACAAACAATCCAATGGCGAAAAGAGCCACCATCACAAGAGCCCCCGCCAATAAATAATTGAAGAAGCCGCTGGCTTTTTTGAGAAAACCTAACAGGGTTTTTTCGATATTGGATAGAGACAAGAATCGCCTCATTTCCTCTTCACGATAGGAACTGGTTAGTACGTCCAGGTTTATGTCGATGATTTTTTCAACCGCTTTGAGTCTATCGGTTAAATCCATACTGCCGCCGCATTCTTTATAAATGCGGCCTAGCGTGAACACGCGGACATAATTAAACGCCGCGTTTACATAATGGGTGGGAAGCCCTAATTTGACATGATGTTCGCCAATCTTATAAAGCTTCATGAAATAGGTAATATCGTATGTGCCGCTGAAAAGATCCAGGTACCACTGGCGGATTTTCTCACGATGCCTTGCGATGATAGCTTCGTCTTTTAAAAAATCCGCCGTTTTACCAAAACTCCAAATGAACTCGTAAAATCCTTCCAAAAACTCGTCGGCAAACGTTCCCAACGTGGGTTTCATTTGCCGAAGTAGAGCCTCGTCCTCTTTGGTGAATCGGTAGTGCGCTTTTAGAGCGTGATAATCATTTTGTATGGAAAAGTTCATTAGGTCGATATCACTTTTTTGTCATGATTGAAAATGTATTGTAAGCGCTTCTTTAAATTTAATCAATTCCGAGAATAGTGAAGAGGAGTGTAATCAACTCCTTCAGGATTTAATCCCATTCGCGCCTGAAAAGAGTTGGCGATATTTGCCGCCAGCCTTTTTGCTTCATTAGCTTTTGGGCCAAAGAAGTTTTTATCGATAGTTTGCGTGAATAGTTCGACCCAACGAGCGAAATGTTTTGCGCTCACTGGCAAGTTTAAATGTTTTTGAAAAGGGTTGCTCCGATAACTGTCTTTCCCAAAAAGGAGCTTCTCCCAAAAACGATACATGATAGGTAAATGGGCATCCCAGTCGTCGATAAATTCGGTGAAAACAGGTTCGAGTATATCGTCTTGTCGAACGTTATCGTAAAAGGAATCGACCATCAGTTGAATGTTTTCCTGGGTATCAATATCTTTAAGCTGGGTATCGCGAGTAAGATCGTTCATTTTTCTACCTCCACAGCGTTTCAAGTTATAAAATGATAAAAAGATATGGTTATCTTTTATTGTCTGAATATAGTGTTTTTAATTAAAGATGTCAAAATCTTTTTATCTTTTATATTTTTATTGGAGGGAGAAACCCTTCGAGAGCTTCCTAAGGAAAAGGAGTTTGATTTATTAAATCGAGGCGAGATTCTTCACCGATATTAAAATATCGGTTCTGAATGACACGCGAGAGGTAACTTTGAAACTCCAGGTCCTTTAACGATTAACGGGTGAAGTCTGTTGAACGCTCAGGGCGACAACTTTATTTAGTAAAGTTAACGCTAGAGAGTATGTTTTCTTTATTTAAGTTAAGGAATTAGTTTGCCTATTTTATTTTGATACTTACCGCGAAAGAACATTCCCATTTCCGTGAACCATACGTTTCCGTCTTTGTCGATGGCTACCTCTCCTGTGTGTGCGCCTGGGGTAGGTATTTTAAATGTTTCGACTCCGTTGGAGGTTCCCGGTTGCGCCTTGGTTAAATCCAAACGGCCAATTTTATCGCCATGATTGTCTGCATACCAGATTGCTTTTCGCCGCTCATCCACCAGAAAATCGTGGGGCGTGCCTCCGTCTTTACCGAGAGAATAGCTAATAATCGCAGGAGCGCCACTTGCTGGAAATTCCAATCGAGACAACTTTTTCGCAAAAAATTGCGCGAACCAAATATCCCCCTTGGGACTTTTTCGCAAAGCGTGGGGTACTGAGTTTTTAGGGGGAATCGTTATTTCCTTAATCTGTCCGGTTTTAGGGTCGAGCGAAGCTATTTTATTAAAGAATTGTTTTTTCCAAAACTTGCCTGCCTGAGTGTACCATACGATTCCTTTTTTTAAAGCGATTCCATGTGGATGTCCAGGGTTAACGGCAAATTCTCTAATCTTTCCTGTCGCTGGATTCAACCGGCCAATTTTGTTTGCTTCGAACTCTGTAAACCATATGAAGCCTTTGGAGTCTTCAACCAGTTTGTGAGGTTCGCTCTTGGGAGTTGGAATAGGAAATTCTTTTACGGCTCCGGACTTAGGATTTAATCTTCCAATAGCGTTAGCTCCCCAAGCGGAAAACCATATATAACCGTCTCGGGAAATTAACAAATACCAGGGTTTGCTATTAGGCGTGGGCAACTCGTATTCAACAATGCCTTCGGATGTTCCAGGTTTGACTTTAGAAGGCGTCAACTTGCCTATCTTGTTGCCGTGGAGTTCAGCAAACCAAAGGTTGCCTTCTTTATCAAAGACCAAATCGGCAGGCGAACTGTTTTTTGTTGGCGTTATAAATTCGACAATTTCAGCCGCGTTGATTATCGTCGGCGTTAAAAGAAATAGTAGAAAAGTAAGTCTTAGAGTCAGTTTTGAGAGTAACGGAAATGCGGTAAAGGTTTTCATAAAAAAGCCCTCCACTCCGGAAAAGAAATGATAGGACTTAATATAAAACCAGAACTACTGTAATGCAAAGTTTGTTTTGTGTTTTAATTGGTAAAAAAACCTGCGGGAAATCCCGCAGGTTTTAAACTCCTATACGCAAAGAGCGCACGCCTGTTAATTTAATACTACTTCCGGATTTAGCGGATTTCAACGAATAACTTCCAAATAGGAGTTAGTTTAAAACTGATTTACGACTACAACGCCTCCTGAAATAACCAGGTCGGGATACTCCAAAAGTTTTAAATTGTGCGCTGGGTCGCCTTTTACTGCAATAATATCTGCGGGAGCTCCTTTACGTAATGTTCCCAGCAAAGGTATGTTGAGATGGCGACCCGCTTTGGATGTCGCCGAGCGCAGGACGTCAATCAATTTCATTTTTGCGAATTGCATCATGTAAAAAAGCTCTTGAGCGTCGATTCCCCAGGGAACATCGGGATGAGCAATTTCTGCTCCGTATAAAATTTCTCCGCTCAATAAAGACCACATTTCGGCGTTGCGCGCAATTCCAGAGCATTTGCTTAATGTATCGATTGTGGCGACTATTCTGACGTTTTGCGAGACGGCTTTTTTAAGTAAGTCTTGAGGTATTGGGTTACACGGCATATGCGCCCATTCGTCCACTCCTGCATAGACGGCTATTTTGACGCCTTTTTCTTCAGCGACATGTGCGGTTACTTTTGTGTTATTTTTGTGCGCTTCGTCCACAATGGCTTTTACGACTTTTTCGGATAATAGAGGCCAATCCTGATTCGAATGGGAATGCTTGTGCGGATTATGAAGGTCGGTGTGGTTTTGGGCCGGTTGGTGGTTGTGCCCATGGCCATGAGGAGTCGACCAGGGAGCTCCTTTTTCTCCTCCGGGTTCAAGGGCGATTTTAATAAAAACGGCTCCACCCTCAACCAGGTTTTGGACGGTTTTTCGCGCTTCTTCTTCGGTAGAAACGGCTACCGCAATATCTTTAGCGCCCATGTTTGGGATAGGATAACCGTTGGGAGCTGTAAGAATAGGCCCTGAAGTTAGACGACGCAGGGTTCCCTTTCCACCGTAGGGTTTATGTAAAGGACCGCCAACGTCTCGGATTGTTGTGATGCCGTGACGTAAAATAGTTTTGGGTGGGATATGCTTGTAAACGCTGTGAGCGTGTAGTTCTATAAATCCAGGTAGAACGGTAGCGTTTCCCAAATCAATAACCTTTACCTCGGTAGTTTTAAAGGAATCGCGTGGAGCTACCTTTACAATTTTGCCATTTTTAATCAGTATGGAAGCGTTTGTTCTAAAATTGATCCCGTCGAATAGGCGGGTTGTATGGAGAAGGATCGATTGCGATGGCGGTTCCTGAGCTAAGGTAAACTCCGAAGTAAAAACCATCGAAATAAATAATAATAATTGAATTTTTTTGGCAGATCTCAGCAGTAACTTTTTCGTTTGCGTTCTTAGCATTATTAATTGGTCTCGTTTGAAATTGAATAAATAAGAAATATCCCATTATCTTTATTAATCAAAAAAACTCTTGTGTTTTTCAATATAGCTAAATATTATAGTGGCTCTTTTAATGAACTTAATAAATAAATAGTTATGGCGCAAATGCTTAAACGCATTTTATTAATTTGCTTTTTAGCCGCAGTTTTTGGAATTGCTGGGACGGCTCAGGTTTCGGCTATGATCCATCATAATGGGCATAGCGGACATAAGTCGGTTTCTCCCTTTGACGTAAAAACGCATTCATTGGATTGCCTTTTAATTGAGAAGGAAAGCAAACCTTTGTGTCCAAAGAAATCAATTCCAGTTGAAGAAAAGAATCAAACGTGCGCCATTTGTTGCGAATGCGGCGGTTCGCCGTTTCCAAAAGTTCCAGCTTCAATAAATATAGACTCTAATCCTTTAGAAAGTCTAACTCTTCATGTATTCGTTCCCACCGAATTTCGTAAGACGCTAATCTTTGTGGAACCGCTTAATTCCGCCAGCGTCAAATCGATAAAACCTCCTCCAAAGCTTTCTTAATCCCTTAAAACTTTAAACAAACCGGTCTTAATCCTTCGCTCTATAGCAGTAGAGAGTAGTATTTCTGCGCGTGTCTTCGTTTGCGAATTGAACGTCTTTTGTAATTGAACGGCGGAGTACAGGTCGGTTTTATTTCCGTAAAAGTTATAGCTGTTCCCATTTCCACGCATTTGCTGGAGATGTTGGGCTATTTGGAGGAGGTTAGCAGTGGGTAATAAAACCGTTATCACAAATTATAAAAAAAATAAAAGCTGTACAAGTATTGGTAGATTGATATCGAATTTCGTAATAAGCGCGTTCTTATTTTTAGCTAATGTTTCATTTGCCATGGCGGAAGAAAATGGCATAAACGGCAAGGCAAAATTAGACGAAATCATAGTCGCGGCTCCAAGAGTGGCTTTGCAGGATAAGGGGACCGGAGCGCCAGGAACGCTGACGGTTCCTAATAACGTCGAAGCGTTAGAAATTATGAAAAGAACTCCTGGCGGAATTTATGTTGTAGGGGCGGAGCGTTATGAAGACGATTATCCGCTCAATTTTGAGGACACGTTGGGTTACGTTCCGGGAGTTTATGTAAAGAAACGTTTTGGAGAAGAAGTGCGAATGGCGATTCGCGGATCGGGGATTTCGCGCGGATTCCATTTGCGGGGACTTCGTTTATTGCAAGACGGCATTCCCTTTAACCTGGCCGACGGCGGCGGCGACTTCCAGGAAGCCGACTTTTTGGCCCTTCAGCGTATCGAAGTTTATAGAGGCGGCAACGCCATGCAGTATGGAGGAGTTACCCTTGGCGGTTCCGTGAATATGATTTCCAAAACCGGACACAGCCATCCCGGCGACCTATTTAGAACCGAAATCGGTTCCGATCAAACTTATCGCGGTCACCTTCAATCGGGGCGGGCTTATGAAAAGTTTGATTTTTTTCTTAGCGCAACCGGCGCTACCAGCGACGGGTTTCGCAACCACTCGGAGCAAGAGAACGCCAAATTTAACGGCAACGTTGGAATTAAGCTTTCCGAAAACGTTGAAACGCGTTTTTATTTAACTGGAAACGAAATCAATTTGGAACTCCCCGGTACGGTGGAACTCTCCACGGTTTTCAATAGTCCCCAGTCGGCAAACTTCTTTGCCATCCCTGATGATCAACAACGCGATATTAATTCCGTTCGGTTTTCAAACAAAACCACGTTTAAACTCAGCGACGACCATTTTATCGATTTCGGCGGTTACGTTAATTACAAAGAATTATTTCATCCCATTATCCGGTTCGTTGGAGTTATAGATCAGGAAAGCGTTGATTATGGCGTTTACGCTCAGGGATATGGGAGTTTTGAGTTGGGCGGTCATTTGAATAAATATCGCTTTGGGGTTACCACGCAGTTTGGCGATACCGACGCGAAAGTGTTTGTTAATAATTCAGGTCAACGAGGCGCCCTGACGGCAGACGCCGATCAAACCGCAGATAACGTTGTGGTTTATGGACAAAATAATTTTTATATAACCCCCAAGTTGTCCTTAGTGGCTGGCGCCCAATTTGTTTACGCAAAACGTAAGGTCAAAGACTTTGTATCTCCTTCGGAAAGCGATAGCGATACCTACGATTCTTTCAATCCCAAGATTGGCGCCATCTATGAATCGTCCAAGGATGTTCAATTTTACGCAAATATCAGCAAAAGCTTTGAGCCTCCAACTTTTATCGAACTAACGCAAAGCGGTACCACAGGGTTTACGCCAGTCCGCGCTCAAAAAGCATGGACGGCTGAAATCGGAACGCGCGGCGAATACAAAATGGCCGCGTGGGACATCACTTTTTACCGTGCATGGGTAGACGATGAAATGTTGCAGTTTACAGTGGGCGCAGGTTTTCCGGCATCGACATTTAACGCCGACGATACGGTTCACCAGGGCGTGGAGTTTGGATTGGACCTTCGTCTAGGCCAAAACCTGTTGACCAGCGGCGATTATTTGCGATGGCGAAATGTTTATAACTACAACCATTTCTATTTTGAAGATAGCGCCCAGTTCGGTGACAACGACATCGCCGGTCAACCTAAAAACGCTTATCAAACCGAATTACGTTACGACTATGGCGATAAAGGATATCTTGCTTTTAACATGGATGCGGTGGACAGGGCCGACGTTGATTTCGCCAATAGGTTAGAGGCTCCCGGTTTTGCGATTATCGGGTTGACGGCGGGATACAACATCAACAAAAGCATTAATGTGTTTTTTAGCGGACGCAACCTGCTTAACAAAAGATACGTCTCGACTTTTTCGACCATTACCGACGCAAGTTCGGCGGCGACAAACGTTTTCTACGCAGGAGACGACAGGAGGTTGTTCGGCGGATTTACTATCAAGTTTTAACGGCATTGGGCGTCCTGAAAGATTATGGTTTTTTCCGTTCAAATACTTGCAGATTGTGGTCGGCAGGCAATCTAGCCCAAAACTAGCTACCTCTTCCGAAATGAGTTTGGGAAGTTTGCGAGCGGAAAAACGATTGGTTTTTCAGGGCCCCTTTTAACTTTGACCCTTAACGGTTTCCAAAGAGGTTTTTATGAAAACTTCAAATCCGTTATATAACACGGTGTGGCGTTGGCATTTTTACGCCGGTATTTTTGTAATCCCATTTGTAATAATTCTCGCTGTTACCGGGGCTATTTATATTTTTAAACCGCAAATCGAGCGGTGGGTTCATCCAGAGTTTTTTAAAGTGGATTCCAAGGGAAACCAAATTCCTTTTGCGGAACAGGTATCGGCAGCGGTAAAAACGGTTCCAAATGCAAAAGCCTTTGAATATCATCCAGGGACCCAACCCGACGAAAGCGCCGAAGTGCGGCTAAGGAATAAGAAAGGACAGGTTTTTTCAGTTTTTGTAAATCCTTATTCCGGTAAAGCTTTGGGAAGTTATGAAGACAGTTCCAGGCTAACCGCCATAGCGTTTCAACTGCATGGAGGGCGCATGGGCGGCAAGTGGCACGAATACCTAGTAGAACTGGTCGCCTCCTGGACCGTGGTCATGTTGCTTACGGGACTCTGGTTATGGAGGTCAAAGGGGAACGGTTCTTATGAAGGAGTGTTTTACTTTCGCCTGAAAAACAAGGATCGAAATACATGGAGAAATGTCCACGCGGTTACGGGGTTTTATTTAAGCGCCCTTCTTGGGTTTTGGCTATTAAGCGGTTTGCCATGGACCAACATTTCTGGCGGGGTCATCAATAAGGTCTCCGCGTTTTTAAAGGCGGGCGCTCCTCCAGGAATCTTCGCTCCGATATACAAGTCCACGCCAAAGGAAGGAAAGAAACCCATAACCTTGGACAATGTTATGAATGTCGCCTACAACAGCGATTTAAAAGTTCCTTTTTTCATCAAACTTCCACGGGGAGAAAAGGGAGTTTACAGTATTTTCACAAAACATCGACTGCCGTCGGAAGTTACCTTCATCCATATTGACCAATATTCGGGGAAGTTTTTGTTGGAAGTGCGATCCGACAATTTGGGATTCATTTCAAAAATGGTGACGTTTGCAGTGAAATTCCATGAAGGCCAGTTTGGATTGTGGAATCAATTGATCGGCTTGTTGGTTTGTCTGGCATTTATAGGTTTGTCAGCATCGGGAGCGGCCATGTGGTGGAAACGTAGACCGCAGGGACAACTGGGGGCTCCGGTAATAACGCCCAACGTTTCTGTGCCGCCTATCATGTGGGGGATGACTATTGGTTTAGGAATACTCATGCCGCTCATGGGAACATCGCTAGCGCTTATTTTAATTTGGGATAAGTTTTTAAGACCCCGCATGATCATGCCTTAAGAATTGAGCCGCAAAGGAATTTAGCCACAGAAAAACACAGAAAGCGCAGAAATTTATTAGAAAGGTTTTTAAATACCAAAACGATTATCAACTTAAGCGACAAAGTCTACTCCGCCCGTTATCCAGAGCGCCAAACTCGTTTCACGCGTTAAGTAACAATTATGGTCACCTTCGCATGTCATTCAGACGAACTCCGCAGGAGTGAGGAAGAATCTCGCTTCGATATAATAAAATAAACTCCTTGTCCTTAGGAGAAGAACCGAAGGTTTTGCGAAGGATCTTGTTTCGATTCGATAAATTCCCTTCCTTGTTTTGAAGTAGTAATTTGTAGATTTATCGATTGAGCAAGCTTTGCGTTAAATAAAAGGCCCACCTACCTTCATCCTGGAGTCCGCAGGACGAAGCTTGCCGAAGTATTCTTTTGTGGCCAAGCCATTTCTTTTCTTTGTGGTGTAAAAAGCTGTATTGGGTCTTACGCGTGATTCAGGTGGAAAACTTCTGCGACAATTCTTCGTTTTCTTCTTATTTTTTTCTTCTTCAAAAACCGTTTGATTTTTCTATAAAGCTTTTTATTGAGTGGCTTCCTTTTAAGCTTCTGAGTATCTGTGTTGTCGGATTTGGAATTGTCGAAAAAACCAGGATTCCCATAGCCAATTATTAAAGCTCCAGAATTTTTATTAAAGCCATTTTTTAAGGAGGAAATATTGGCGTGAGCAGGACTCGAAAAGCAAACAAATAAAACGAAGGCTAGCAGACCAACTACAAGACGATTTTTAAATAACACGTAGAAATTCTCTTTCGGTTAAAAGTATATAAACTGAAATAGAATGCCTTCCGTATATTTGATTTTAATTAGAGAATTGTTAAGAGTTTGTTGGTTTGCGGTGTTGCAAGGGGTGGGAAAATGCTTCAAATGTGCGGGATTTATATTTCCTATGACTTTGAGCTTTGGGGGGGTGGCGCCCAAAGTCATAGGAAAAAGAACCCTAAAAGCTTTAATCCTCTAAATCTTCGTCAAAATGATCGTCATGAGCTAAATAATCCAATTTTTCCACGGTGGGCTTGGTGGGCGTAAAACTGGAGCAAGCGGAAACTAAGAAACAAGCAAGAATAATCCCCAACATTCCTAATCGAAATATCTTACTCATGGAACACCTCCGGTTTTGGTTAATTAAAAAATGGAATTTGTATTTCTAATTTAAATCTAATAATAGTCTAATTTAAATCAAATTAAAATTGGGTTAGAAGCTTATCGATAATTTCTATCAATCAGTGTTGGATTAGCAATGTATTTTTCTTTTTGGGGAATGAAAGGGTTTTAATTTCAACTAGTTATGAGTCTAATTAAGTCTTTTGATTTTGATCGGAGTTGGGGGAAAGCGAGAGGGGAGTCAGAAAATTAATTCTTGTTTTGCGCGATCTTTCTTGGCTTGCCGTTGTCGTCGATGGCGACGTATTTAAAAACGGCTTCAGTTACGCAGTATCTTTCAGCGGCAATTTCTGAGAGTACAGGTCTTACCCATACCTCCAGCTTGATCGACATGGAAGACCTGCCTATTTTGACGCACTTGCCATAACAGCAAACGACATGCCCTACCTTCACGGGTTTATAAAAGGTCATTGCGTCTACAGCGACAGTTACGACACGCCCGGAAGCGATTTCTTTAGCCAAAATACCGCCGCCAATGTCCATTTGAGACATAATCCATCCGCCGAAAATATCGCCATTAGCATTTGTGTCCGCTGGCATTGCGAGGGTTCGCAATAGAAGGTCGCCATCCGGTTCTCGCGAAGTATCGGTCATGATTTGCTCCATTAGCGTCAGGTTGAATTCAATTTTGGCATGTATTTAGATTGCCGTCAATTGATCTAACCAGGACTGTTCTAAAACTAAATTTTGACGACGAAAAAAAAATTGTGAGAATATTCAGAGTTGTTAATTTAAAACTTTGGATTGGAGGTTTATGGGGTTTAGAGCGACGTCCACTAAACTTAAATAGTTAAGACTTTGTTTAATTGAAAAAAGTAATGGAGCCGGATGATATGGATTTTGTAGAAGTTTGTCGAGATTATCTTCTTTTCCCATTTGTGAAGTTTTAAGTTGGTCTTTGCCTTTTACCAAAATTGCCTGAGAAAGGTCTCTTTTCTTTAAAAAAGTTTTGACCAATTGGTTAACCGAGCCATCTTTCAATTGAGTATCGGAAATCAAGATTTCAGGGTTTTCTTTTTCCAGAATGCTATGGGCTGTTTTGCCGTCTTTGGCCGTCAGGATTTTGGTCTTGGGTAATTTCTGAAGAATATTGAGTTGGCTTTGCTGGTATTTGAGGTTTTCTTGTACGAGGAGTATTTTTTTCATTATTTTAACTCTTAAATTAATTTTCAAGGTAAATCTAGTTTTGGTAATTTACCATATTTGATTTCTAATTTGAAACAAATTTATGACACAATTTTATCAGCCATTAATTTTGTTGCTATACGCTAAATTGGTTTCAAATCTTTTATTATTTTAAATAGTTGAAATTGATGAATTAAATAAATATAGATGTAGAAGACCATTTTTCCTGAGTGGCGTTTTATTTTTCGCTTTATTTTGGAGTTAATAATGTTGATAAGACCATTTTTTATAATCGTTTTTGCTTTAATTGCCGCATTGACTTCCCAACCTGTTTTTTCGTCGCCAATCCAAAATTCTATTAGCGAAGACTACAGGTATTTAAGCGAACTTTATAAAGATCTGCATCAACATCCAGAGCTTTCCTTCCATGAAAACAGGACGGCGGATAAGCTCGCTAGGGAACTTAAATCCCTGGGATTTGAGGTTACGACGGGCGTTGGCGGCACAGGTTTGGTTGGCGTTTTAATGCTTCGAACGGATCTCGACGCGCTCCCCGTTAAAGAAGAAACGGGTTTGGCTTTTGCCAGCACAATCCAAACAACAGACGACCTGGGGAAAACCGTTCCTGTTGCGCACGCTTGCGGACATGACGCGCATATGACCATCTTCATAGGAACGGCTCGTCAATTAACCCGAATTAAGGAACAATGGCAAGGAACCTTGGTTATGGTGGGACAACCCGCCGAAGAGCGAGGCGCCGGGGCGCGTATGATGTTAAAAGACGGCTTATTTGAGCGATTCCCCCGTCCCGACTATAATTTGGCCCTACATGTTTATCCTGAATTAGCCGTTGGTACGGTGGGATATACGAAAGGCTTTGCGCTGGCAAATGTTGATTCAGTGGATATTGCCGTACATGGAATTGGCGGTCATGGCGCTTATCCTCATACCACAAAAGATCCTGTCGTCTTGGCGTCGAAGATTGTCTTGTCCCTGCAAACTTTGGTTTCAAGAGAAGTGTCGCCGCTAGAACCGGCGGTGGTGACGGTAGGTTCAATTCATGGAGGAACTAAACACAATATCATCAGCGACCGAGTCGACCTTCAGCTCACGGTAAGATCTTATACCGACGAGGTACGAAAGCAATTATTAGAGGGGATCAGACGCATTGCCGTCGCCGAGGGCAGGGTATTTGGATTGCCTGAAAACTTATTGCCCACAGTTAAAATAAAAGACGAAGCGACTCCATCCTTATACAATAATCCTAAATTTACTTCGCGTATGGTCAAGGTTTTCGAGCGGGTTTTAGGAAAAGACAAAGTTAAAGATACTCCTCCCGTGATGGGCGGCGAAGATTTTGCGCGTTATGGAAGAGTGGAGCCAAAAATTCCCAGTTTACTCTTTAAGCTTGGAGCGATGGATAGCGCCGTTTTAGCGGAAGCAAAAGCGGGCGGAAAGAAGTTGCCTTCGCTTCACTCTCCTTTTTTCGCGCCTGTGGCCGAACCGACTATTAAAACAGGCGTCTTGGTAATGACCTCCGCCGCTCTTGATATATTGAGCGACAAATAAACTTTTGAAGGGAGTGAATTTTGGTTCAAATTGTTGGAGACGATCGATCAATAATTTTGGCTTACAACACTGTCGAACGGTTGTTGAAAGGCGATTTTTTTCATTTCTCAAAAATATCAGACGTTCATCAAGATTTAAAAGCCTTCCAAAATAACTGGCCGGTTATTGGACTGGGAACCACAAATTGGTATAAACGAAACGGCGAGGCTATAGTGGAGGGCAGGGTTGAGCTTCCAAAATTTTTATGGGCCGATCCGGAAAGTTCCCCGCAAGGGATTGTTCTCGATTTGGAAAAGGAAAAACCCGGAGATGAAGTTTCGTTGCAAAGTCCTTATATTGGTGACGACGACAACGCTCCTCAATTTCCTTTTATCGCAGTAGCGTTATGCAACCCTGAGGATAAACGGGAATATTCTATCCCGGTTGGAGAAAACGTTCACGAATGGATCGTTAAAAAGTTTGAATCTGAAAACCTGGGGTTGGCCGCGATTAATGTTTACGGGAAGTTATGCGACGTTCATTTTACAACCGCTTGTTTGTTACCGATCGGTGGGTTGAATTTGAGCGAGGGGTATACGCTAAAAGATAACTTTAAGTTTTTGGAATTAAACGATCCAGGAAGATGGATAAT
The DNA here is from genome assembly GCA_964344185.1 of uncultured Nitrospinota bacterium. Classification (GTDB taxonomy): domain Bacteria; phylum Nitrospinota; class Nitrospinia; order Nitrospinales; family JAJDAT01; genus JAJDAT01. The sequence goes on along the minus strand of CAYFMN010000043.1, from coordinate 24,492 downwards.
TAATGGATTTTATGGTGTGAATCCAACCATTCAACAAGTTTTGTCTGTTCCAACTCACCCTTTACATTTGCATGGTTATGAAACTTATATTAAACGAGGCGGGCATATCAACCAAGCTATTGCTAGTGGAGAAACGCAAGCGACGGTTTATCCGATAAAGGACATTAATATAAGGATACGGGATTTAGACGTCGCTTTCCTACCGGTGAAAGATCTTTCTTAAAAGATTTAAAGGACCTTTAATAATTGGCATTTTTACCGGTTTGCTATCGCTTTCCTTGTGAGTTTAATGGGCAGGTTCCTGGAAAATCTAAATTTTAAAAATTTTCTTTATTTCTATTTTCTCGAATGCGGGTTTGATGTCGGTCGACAGCCATTTTTATAGCTTCCAAAACTTTGTCAATTTCGATAGGTTTGGTGAGAAATTTATAAACCTCGGCTTTGTTAATGGAGTCTTCCATCATCTCGGCGTTTTGATAAGCGGTCATTATAATTCGAGTAATATTAGGATTGGATCGTTTGGTTTTTTCAAATAAATCAATGCCGCTTATACCTGGCATTTTATGATCTGCCATTATGACTGAAATATCGCTTTCAGAATTTAGTTTTTCAAGCGCTTCTTTTCCACTGTTTGCTAATATGGGGATATATCCGTTTTCTATTAAAACTACCTTCAGTAGTTTAAGAAATTCGGCTTCATCGTCTACGAGTAAAATTTTAGGCTTATCACTTTCCATGTTAGCTAATACTTTAGATTTCAAATATTATGCTTCAAAAACATTGACAGAAATCAATATCTACATTCTATGTTGTATTCAAAGTTAAAGCAATTAGAGTTTTGGCTTTTGAAATAAAAATTCGGGAATGCGATGGTAATTCCAATTTCGGAATTTGTCTTAAGGTTTTTGGCTGATAAATTTTGAATATTGAAAGTTTTAAGATATCAAAACCATAGGCGTTAAATAGAATGGATTAGGCTTATGAGTTATGAAAGAAAATTAAGATTATTGCTCTTTGTAATCATGATAACCACGACGGTTGCCGTTGGTTTTATTTCTATTAATGGTCTTTATAAAACCGGATTAAAAGAAGAAGAAAACCATTTGAGGATAATCGTAAAGAGCTGGGCGCGGCTTATAGAAGCCATAGCGGAATTCGACCAAAAATACAGCATGAACTTTCCCCAGGGAACCACAGCCGCCACCTTAAATCAAATTCAGAAGGCCCACAAAAAAATTGAAAACTTTGGAAAAACCGGCGAGTTTGTTTTGGCAAAATTAGATGACGGGAAAATTTTTTTTATATTAAAAGACTTTCCTATTGGCGACAACAATTCCAACCTATTGCCACTTGACACTCCGTATGCAGAACCCATGAAATTAGCTTTGAAAGGCCACTCGGGAACTCTTATAGGTTTAGATTACCGTGGCAAAAAAGTAATGGCGGCTTATGAGCCTTTGGCTATTTTAAACCTGGGCCTCGTTGCCAAAATCGATTTAGACGAAATCCGGAAACCTTTTGTAAAGGCCGGATGGACGGTGGGAAGCGTTGGCTTATTTATTGTTTTGATAGGCTCTATTTTATTTTTAAGAATCAGTGAGCCGTTGATTAAAAGTTTAATAAAACTAAACGAGGAATTAGACGAATCTAAAAATAAATACGCCGATTTATACGATAACGCGCCAGATATGTTTGTTTCAATATCCGCCAAGACAGCCGAAATTATCCAGTGTAACCAAACTTTAGTTGATAAAACCGGTTACGCAAAAAAAGAAATAATAGGGATGAAAGTTTTCGAAATGTATCAGCTCGATTGTATGTCAAAAGCCAAAGAAGCTTTCAATTGTTTTGTTACTAAAGGATATGTGGTGAATGAAGAACTTATTTTACGTAAAAAGGACGGAACAAGCATTCCCGTTGTTTTAAACGTTTCTTCTATAAGAGACGAGCAAGGAAAACCCCTTTATAGCCGATCCGTGTTTAGAGATATTTCGGAAATAAAAGAGGCGGAAAGAAAGCTAAAGGTGAGTGAGGAACGTCTTCAACTTGCGGTGAACGGATCGCAAGACGGCATGTGGGATTGGCTCGACGTTAACCGGGAAGAGGTATGGTGGTCTCCGCAAGTATATTACTTATTAGGATACGAAGACCTTGAAATTGAATCGACTATTTCACAATTTAAAAAATTGCTGCACCCCGATGATTTACCAAAAATAGAGCAAGCTCTCCAGGATAATTTCAATAATAAAGTTCCTTACGATGTTGAATACCGTTTGAAAACGAAAACCGGTGAGTATCGCTGGTTTCGCGCAAGGGGCCAGACCGCATGGAACGAAGACGGTAAGCCGGTCCGTATGTCCGGCTCCATACGCGATATTCATAAAAATAAACTTGCCGAAATATCATTACAAAGAAACGAGGAAAGGTTTAGGGAGATTATAGAAAATATGCCGATCCTTATTACCGTTTTGGATCAAAATTGGAACGTTATTGTATGGAATAAAAAATGCGAAGCGGTAACCGGTTTTAAACGGGAAGAAATACTTAACAATCCAAAAATTGCCGAAATTCTATTTCCAGATGAAACATATAGAAACCAAATAATTTTGGATTGGAAAAGGAAAGGAAAAAAAATTAAAGACCGCATTGTAAAAATTACAAATAAAGAAAAAATCGTTAAAACCATATCCTGGACTAATATTTCGGATAAGTTCCCTATAAAAGGCTGGGCGCTTTGGGGAATCGGTTTTGATATCACTGAGAAAATAACATTAAACGAAACGGTTCATAAACTATCAAGAGCGGTGGAACAAAGCCCCGTATCTATAATGATTACTAATAAATTAGGGGATATTGAATATGTGAATCCCTATTTTTGTTCAACAACCGGTTATTCCTTTGATGAATTAATTGGCAAAAACCCTAGTATTTTAAAGTCTGGCGAACAAAATAAGGAGTTTTATAAAGATTTATGGAATGTCATTAGCAATGGAAAAGAATGGAGGGGTGAGTTCCACAACAGGAAAAAAAATGGAGAGCTTTTTTGGGAGTGGGCGACAATTTCCCAAATTAAAAATGAAAAAGGAGAAACCACTCACTTTTTAGCGGTCAAAGAAGATATAACCCAACGAAAAAGGATGGAAAAAGAGTTACTTGAAAGCGAATGGAAATTCAGGTCTCTGGTTAAAAATATTCCGGGAGCCGTTTTTAGATGTTCTAACGACGAAAACTGGACAATGGAGTTTTTGAGCGCGGGTATTTATCCTATCAGTGGGTATACGCCAAGGGAATTGATTGGCAACCATGTTAGTTCATTTGACAATATTATAGCTGAAGAAGATAGAGAGTTCGTCAGGAGCGAAGTTCAAAAGGCAATAGCTAAAAAAATGCCTTATACAATTGAATATAAAATTAAAAATAGGGATGGGTCCATTCATCAAGTATTGGAGAAGGGAAGAGCAATTTTTAATGAAAATGAAGAGGTGCTTTATATTGACGGTTCCATTCACGATATTTCTGAAATTAAAAAAGCCAGGGAAAAACTGGAACTCGCTCAGAAGCAAATAATGGAATCTCAAAAGCTTGCGGGAATTGGCCAACTCGCGGCTGGAGTCAGCCACGAAGTTTTAAATCCTTTGAACATAATTTCAATTCATGTACAAATGCTTTTGAGAAAAGCGATTGCCGATGAGTCGCTGAAAACTTCGCTTGAAAAAATGCAGTTTGAAATTCACAGGATCGAAAAAATATTAAGGTCCTTGCTGGTATTTTCAAGGAAGTCTGAAGAAGAACTTGTAATCATAGAAATTGAATTTGAAATTAATTCTGTTTTAGATTTTATGGAAAAGGATTTTGAATTAAATAATATTCAAATAGTCCGAAGTTTTTGCGGCGATCTCCCAAAGATATTTATTGATAAGGATAAAATCAGGCAAGTCTTTTTAAATTTAATTAGCAATTCAAAACATGCCATGCCGAACGGCGGCGTATTGAAAGTTAAAACTGAAAAGAAAGAAAAAAGTGGATTAGATTATATTGTTATATATTTCGAAGATAATGGAACCGGCATTAAAAGTGAGAATAAAGATAGGGTTTTTGATCCTTTTTTCACCACCAAACCGGAAGGAAAAGGCACGGGGATTGGTTTATCAATAAGCCACGCTATTATTGAAAAGTTGGGGGGAACTATTTCTTTTGAAAGCGAAGAAGGGAAAGGGACGACGTTTATTATAGAGCTACCCGTCACTGCAAACGAGACTAAAACAAATATTAGTTAAGCTTAAAAGAAAGCTTGATTGGCTAAGCTCATTTTTTCTTCAACCATTTCTTGCACCGTTGAGATATAAGCGTTTTCTCCCAGATCCAGTTTTTTCCAAGCTTCGTCGTTCAAAACAGGCGTTTCGTTTGGAACGTCAACGTCTCCCTTGTTATTTAACCATGCCAGTAAATCCGCGACATGGATAATTGCGGTTTCAATAGCGAAATCTAAAGTATCTTTGTAGCTATGGTGGAATCCGGCGGTTTCAATGTGGACTAAAGGAAGTTTCCATTTTGTTAGCAAAGCCATACCTACCTCGGTATGATCAAAACCAAAGACCTCGGCTTCCACTTCTGTTAAACTTTTTCCCTCTTCCTTGGAAACCTTAAAGCATTCTTCCATTTTTTTTGACGCATTAACGCAAAGAACCAATCTTCCAATATCGTGAAGCATCCCAGAAGTGAATAGCGTTTCCCTCTTGGGATAAGAAACCATTTCGGCGATTAATTTTGCGGCTGTACCGCAAAAAACGCTGTGATCGGTGAAACGGTTTATATTAAGTATATTTGATGAATTGTTTTTAAACTTATCAAGGACAAAGGTGGATAGCGCCAGTTCGTTCAGTTCTGCCAGTCCGATGATGCTGACCGCGTGTGAAATAGTTTCTACTTGTGAAGGCATGCCGAAATAGGGGCTGTTGACTATTTTTAAGATTCTAGCCGACAAAGAAATATCTTGTTTAATGATATATTCGAAATCATCAAAATCCGAATCGATATCGTCAATGGCGCCTTTTAATTCATAATATACATTGGGTAAAGATGATGCTACGCCTTCCTGGGAGATTAATTCTTCTATTGTCATACGGTTAAATTTTCTTAATGGTTTGCGGATTTTTTCAGAAACGTTTAATTATTCGGAAAATAAAGCAAAGGGAATCTCTAAAAACTTAGATTTGCAGGATCCTGGACCTTAAATTTAATGGTCAGGCGATAGCAAAATAGTAAAAATGCCAATTATTAGAGGTCCTCTTAATCCTATTTGTTAAAAATGTGAATTTTGCCTTCAATTGGATCAATTAAATTTAAATCGATAATTTTGGAAATAGCCTTTACGTCCAACTTCATGCCTTTAGGCGTTATTAGCCTGCCGCTATGAGTCAATAAATTCCTGGAAAGCTCCATTCCAGGTTTTAATTCGCCAACTTCAACAGTCGTTTCTTCTGGGGCTTGAAAATTTGTTACAAAATGTTGTAAAGCTTCAACCACGGCTCCATCATAAAGCGTTCCGACATCCTTTTTTATAAATTCTAAAATATTTTCGCTCTTTTTTAAGTTTAAATCGATTTGATCAAGGCCTTCGATTTCCATTAATTCGACAAATGCATTGGCAACTGCAATGATCTTTGATTCTTGGGGAATATCCTCGCCGGTCAGTCCATCGGGAAACCCGGTTCCATCTACGTTTTCACACTGGTGTCTAAGCGCATGGCCTAATCCTTTCAACCGAAAATGAAAATGCACAAGTTCTTCGCTATAGATTGGAAACCTTTTATAGGCTTGCTTTTCTTTATGGGTCCAATCTTGTTTGTGTTTTTTAAATATTTCTTTTGGAATGCATAATTTTCCTATGTCGTGGTACAAGCCAGACAGGCTCGCTAAATGGACATGTTGACTTTTTAATTGTTTTGCGAGGTTTTCGCAAAGCCAGGATACATTTACGCTGTGGTTGGAAAATTGCGAGTCCAAATAACCCGCTAAATGGAGAGGAAACCTCAACGCGTGAAGCAGTTCTTTATTTAAAAAATGGGTTTTTGCTTCGAGTTTTGATTTTTCGTATTTTTCCGTTTGTTTCTTTTTATTATCCGCAATGGTTTCATGACGTTTTTGCAGGCAATTATTAATAGTTTTTATGAGCTTGTCCAGATCGACTGGTTTTGTGATATAGCCAAAAGCCCCGTTTTGTATACATTCTTCAACCATTTGGATATTACTAATTGCCGAAACCATTATAATCTCAACGTTTGGTTGCCGATGCTTTATCATTTTTAAGGCGTCCACCCCATTAAGGTAAGGCATTCTGATATCCAATAAAATGCAATGAGGTTGAAAATCACCCAGTTTCATTAAAGCGTTTTCCCCGTCTTCAGCGATTTCTACCGTAAACTGTTCTTCCTCCAAAAATAGTTTTAAGCTGTCTCTCACTTCTTTTTCGTCGTCAACAATTAGAATTTTCGAATATAAAGGCGAGGAGGTCATTTTTTGTCGGCAAAAAAATTGTTCAGATTGATAATTTAATTTATGCTATTTTTAATATAAAGCAAAATAGGTATATTGCGGAATTATTTTTTCATTTAGAAATCTATTAGATAAAGGGCCATTTAAGGGAGGTCAAATATCTTGAGTATAAATTTCTATAAAATTTTAGTTGTCGACGACGAATACGAGTTTTTGGAATTGATGAGTTCCATTATTTTAGATATGGGATATCAAGTTGTGACCGCTTGCGACGGTATAGAGGGACTTGAAAAACTGAAAAAAGAAGGTCCTTTTGCGGTCATTATTTCCGACCAAAAAATGCCCAAATTAGCCGGAGCGGATTTTTTAGAAAATTGTAAAAAAATTGCTCCTGATTCTGTTCGAATCATGATCACGGCTTTTCAAGAAAAAGAAATAATGAAAGAGGCTATAAATAAAGGGGAAATTTTTTATTTTTTGACTAAGCCGATAGATATCTCAAATGTTGAAAAAATCGTTATTAAAGCTATAGAGAGGTTCGAAAAACTTCAAAGAAACGAAGCCGAAATAAGAGAAAAAGACGATTCAATTCGTAAGCTTTGGAAAGGTATCCAACAAAGCCCAGCTTCAATCATGATAACAAACAGGGAAGGAAATATAGAGTATGTAAACCCAAAGTTTACTAAACTCACGGGATATACATATGAGGAAGTAGTGGGGAAAAACCCTCGAATATTAAAGTCCGGCGAAAAAACTCCAGAAGAATATAAAAATATGTGGAGTACTATTGTGGCGGGCAACGATTGGCAGGGGGAATTCCACAACAAGAAAAAAAACGGGGAATTTTATTGGGAATACGCCACGATTTCCCCAATTAAAAATGAAGAAGGAGAGATTACCCATTTTATAGCGATTAAAGAAGATATCACGGCTTTAAAAAATACGGAATCGGAACTCATAAAAGCCAAGGAAGACGCCGAATCTGCAACTAAAACCAAAAGCGCCTTTTTAGCTCAAATGACTCATGAACTGAGAACGCCTTTAAACGCTATTTTGGGTTATAGCGCTCTTATGGAAGAAGAAGCCGAAGAAACAGGAGTCAAAGAGTTTATTCCAGATCTTCAAAAAATCCAGTCGGCGGGGAAACATCTCTTGGGATTGATTAATAATATTCTTGATTTAGCCAAAATAGAAGCGGGAAAAGTCGAAATTGATTATGAAACTGTGGATCTAAGAAAACTGATTGATAAACTCGAACATGTAATCCATCCATTAGCTGAAAAAAATGGAAACGTTTTTTTAGTCGAAACTCAAGAAGATTTTGGAGAAGTCTCTACCGACTCCACCAAACTCTTACAGATTTTAATCAATCTTTTAGGAAACGCCTGCAAATTTACAAAAAACGGAACTGTTAAACTCACAGTTAGAACGGAAATGGTTGAAGATAACGAATGGTTTGTTTTTGAAGTTTCCGATACGGGCGTTGGTATGACAAAAGATCAATGTCAAAAGGTGTTCGGGGAGTTTGAGCAAGCGGATTCTTCTACAACCCGCAAGTTTGGAGGAACCGGACTGGGGCTTTCCATTAGCAAGTTATATTGCGAAATGATGGGCGGGCATATTTTTGTTGAAAGCGAGGAAGGGAAAGGATCGAGTTTTATCGTTAAGCTGCCCAATTGGGAAAATAATAAAACTTGCGCGTAGAGTAATATATAGACGAATCTCGCTAAAAAAGTTGAAGACAGGCCCTTTTTATAAAGGGCCGTCTTTTCGTTCTTAAAGTTTTTAATAAGAACCTTGAGTCTCTTTAATTCCCAACTCTTTTAACTCTTTAGCGCTTATGCCAGCGCTTGGCGTATCGCTCGTTGTTGGAGCGGAAGCCGAACCGGCGTTTTGAGTTGCGCAACCCGTCGCTAACAATAGAATTGCTGTGCATGCAATCAGTCGAATAGTATTCATTTTTCCTCCAATTTCCTCCAAAAATTTTATAAAAAGTCTCACTAAAGGGCGATTAGATCGACGTTTATTCCAAAACTTGTTTGGCAAAAATAACCGGCGGCTCCTAATTCGAAATCAACTGAGGAAACGGGGGGCGTTTTTTTCGAAAAAGGAGCCTTTATCCGGTATTTTTAAAAACCATTTAAACGGTCTTAAGGTTTTAATGTCCGCGTTTGTCGAAATACTCGTCATATCGATGGACAAAGTCTTTATCCTTGAGAGGCATATGACATTGGCGACATTTCGTGTAATTCACTTTAATCGGCGTACCTTCCGCTGAAAATGCAGAGAAGATCCAGTCTCCGGTTTGCGCGTCAGCCGGAGCGTTCTTCCCCCAACCCGCGCCTTTTTCCATAACGTAGACTTTAGCTAAATTATCTTTAGCGTTTCTTCCATCCGGACGTTTAACCGGGTTTCCGTCCGCGCCTTTTTTAGCGTTATAAATTTCCATAACGAGGATGCTGCCGTTGGCTAAACTTTCGCCTTTCTTCGCGCTTGCGCCAGTCTGGTTAATATAAAGATCGCGCACATGAGCCGGTTTTTGAATTCCGCTTAAAAAGCGGGGAAATGTTTCGTAGCTTGCGGGAAACTTCAACTCCCCATCCTTAGGACCCCCGGCAAAGCTTAGAGATGCGCTGCCAAGTACCGTTAGTCCCAAAAAGGCAAAAGCGGCGGTTATAGCGGTGATTCTTTTCATAAATGTTTCCTTTCCAAAAATGAAATAGATAAAGCTGAATATGAATTTTCCATGATGAGAAAACCCATTTGTAAAAGCTTTAGACAACGCCTTGATCAATCCATACTGGATTTAAAGCCGTCGGCTAAATTAGCCAGAGAAAGATTTCTTTCTTCCAGGCATGGGTTACAAGCTCTTAGATCGACTCCTTTGCTCAAGAGCCACCGGACCATAAAATCAAGTTCGGTGTCGATCCTGGTTTTAAGAAACCATCTAAGGTTGTCGCCATGCACGACAACAAATATTTTGAATTGGTCTTTATTTTTAAAATTGTTTTCAATTTGATAGCCAATGTTGTTTAAAGCGATTTTTAAACTTTCCAGCGTCGATTTTCTATCAACCTGAGTCTTAACGTGGAAAACCACGTTTTTCATTTCTCCATGACCGGCTCCATTTAGAGCGGCAAACGCGGAAGAAACGGGATTTATAAGACAAAAGATGATGAAAATTGATAAGAAATAAATTCTCTTAAACATTTTCACCTCCAATAGGCGCGAAATGTCGCAAAAGCGCTCAAGCGCCAGGGTTCCAGGACGTAGCTAGCCTGATAGCGAGTTAAATAGATTTGTTCAGGTTAAAAATGATTAGAGAAATTTAGGAGGCGGTTTTATCGAGCCATAAAAAAGAAAGGTTCTTTTTTCGGAAGGCAGCGCAAGAGTTTGCCCGGAGGAGAAAATAAAAATATTTTCGGCGGGAGAATCCATAAAGGTAATATCAAAACCTGCGAAGACGCCTTTTTTTTGCGAATGGGAGCCGCCACAGTCTGCACCGATAAGATACAGCAGGCTTTTACTTCCCAGGTGTTTTAAAATA
>CAYFMN010000043.1:0-14440 GCA_964344185.1 uncultured Nitrospinota bacterium | reverse complement strand
TGTCCTTTTAACAGGCAATGAAGGTTTAAGTTGGTTTTGTTAAATGGATTCGCCGCATTGTGTTGGTGGCGCTTATGAACGTCATTGGCGTTGGCCGACGGAGAAAATGCAACGCTCCAAACGGATAGAGCCAAAATGACTAATATGATTTTAAACTTAGCGCTCATGATAAAATACTAATTTACGCATGCGAATAAAATCAAGTTATTTTTTTGAAGTTTCAACGACTAAATCCTGTGAGATTTTTAAAAATGGGAGCGGTGCAATGAAAAAAACGTTTAGTTTGCTTTTGATCCTTTTATTTATGGCGGCGTGCGCCACCTCGGAAAATTATGTGAAATTATTGGATTCCTGGAATGGAAGAGCGGCAAACGATCTTGTCGCGCAAATGGGAGAACCGGGAAAAATCTACGATAATGAACAGGGGAATAAGATATACGAATATCTAAGAGTCAACCCGGATCACTCTATATTGCGTTGCGTCACCAAATTTGAGGTCGATCAAAGCGGCACAATAATCGGTTCAAACTTTAAAGGAGGCAACTGCGTGGCGTTTTCTCAAGAAAGTTGAATAAGCTTTGGTTAAAAGTTCTAATAAAACGGCAGTCCTTTTCTTTAAAGAACCGCCGTAATTTTTTTTAAGTAACTAGAGGAGACGACAGTCCTGTGGACCGCCGAGATTCCTCCACTACGGTCGGAATTGACTGACCTTGCAAAGTCAAACGTCGTCTCGAGCTCCCGACTTGAAAACCGAGTATATTAAAAAAAGAACAAGGCTGATGGTCTTTTGAATTAAAACATTGTGTTCAATCACTACTGTCCGGTAAAAAGCTTATGGATGTTTATCTTGAGAACCTGGCAATCGTGAAAACCTGAATCTCACAGCTCCCTCCGCTTGAGCTTGCCCTGAGGTACTCGAAGGGGCATCTTGAAGCTATCACCATTAATGAGCTTGTCCTGAGGAACTCGAAGGAGTGAAAGATCTCGCCTCGATTCAAATCAACGCTTAAGACTTAATAACCGCGTTTGTCGAAATACTCATCGTAGCGATGCACAAAGTCTTTATCTTTTAGAGGCATGTGACATTGCCGGCATTTCGTATAATTTGCTTTAATCGGAGTTCCATCCGCCGCAAAAGCAGAGAAGATCCAATCCCCGGTTTGCGCGTCCGCCGGAGCGTTTTTCCCCCAACCCGGTCCTTTTTTCATTATGAAAACCTTTGCCAGATTGTCTTTGGCGTTTCTGCCATCGGGACGTTTCATGACATAACCGCCGCCGTCTTTTTTAGCGTTATAAATTTCCATAACCAGGACTGTGCCGTTAGGGAAACTTTCGCCTTTTTTCGTTTTTGCCCCCGTTTTGTTAATGAAAAGATCGCGCACATGGGCCGGTTTTTGAATGCCGCTAATAAAGCGGGGAAACGTATCGTAACCGGCGGGAAATTTTAATCCTCCGTCTTTAGGCCCTTTGCCGCCGGAAGACATTTTGTGCGAGCCGGAACCGGCGGCGCAGGCGGCGGCAAAAAATAGTATTGCTATAGATGCAATCAATCGAAAGTTTTTCAAAGTTACCTCCCTTAATGTTTTACCCCTAAAGAAACCCCTAAAAATAGAAACTGGTCGCGAGTTGCCTCAAACAAAAGTTTCGAATTATTAGAGATTCCCATAAAAATATAAAATAATTTCTAACGACCGCGTTTGTCGAAGTACTCGTCATATCGGTGAACAAAGTCTTTATCTTTAAGCGGTAAATGGCATCCCCTACATTTTTGATAAGGAACTTCGATTCGCTTGCCTTCGGCGGAAAAAGCCGAGAAAACCCAATCGCCGGTTTTTAAATCGCTTGGAGCGTTTTGTCCCCAGCCAAAGCCTTTTTCCATGACGAAAACTTTCGCCAGGTTGTCTTTAGCGTTTCTTCCATCCGGACGCTTTACCGCGTTGCCGTTGGCGTCTTTTTGAGCGTTGTAAATCTCCATAACCAGGACAGTGCCGTTAGGGAAGGCTTGTCCTTTTTGGGCGCTCGCGCCGATTTTGTTAATGTACAAGTCGCGTACATGAGCCGGTTTTTGAATGGCGCTCAAGAAACGGGGAAACGTTTCGTAACTTGCGGGAAACTGTAATTCACCGTCCTTAGGGCCGCCTGCAAAGCTTGAAGACACGCTACCCAATACGGTAAAAGCCAAAAAAGCCAGCGCGGCGGTAATTGTTGCCAGTTTTTTCATAAAGGTTTCCTTTCTAAAAATGAAAAAGATACTGCTTACTAAAATTATATTTGTTAAAACCCGTATCCATCACGCGTCCTCCAGAGAACTCGGCCAGCTTCGCCCGTTAATTAAAAAAGGACCAGGGACTCTCAATCCCCTCTGCGTGTCGTCAAAAAGTTTAGACGAAAAAATACTAAGCAAAAGTTTATTTTCTATAGGTCGGCTCCAATGACTTGTCATTCAGACGAACCCTGAAAGGGTGAGGAAGAATCTCGCTTCGATTCAATAAAATAAACTCCTTTCATGAGGCGCTCGAAGGGAATCCTTATTTTAGCTCTTCAGAAGCGTCCAACTTGTTTGATTGATCAAGAAGTTCAGCCAATGTTTTTATAAAGAGCGATTCATAGTTTCAAGTCGCCAGTTTAGGTTCCCGTCATCCTGGACGAGGTTCGAAGAACCGAGGAAGGAGCCAGGTACAATTTCCTCAATTCTTTAAAAGGCTTAAGATTAAAAGGGACAACTCGACTTAATAGTTATCTTTCGGATATTGGTAAAAAGGTCAAATGACTCGTGCAGACTTTTTGGAAAAATAAATCGGAAAAAAAGGAAATAACCGAAAATAATGAAATAGGAATATCAATGCGTTGATGAAAAAAAAATCAAAAATTAATTTACCTGTCTAAATTTTAATTTACGAATTATAAGGAAATCAAGAGGTATTTTTGGAATTCCAACCAATATAATGCCTTTATAGGGCCTTTAATGACAAGGACTTAAGGGTAAAACGATTGTATTTTGGGAAGAGAGGGGCGGAGGTTGACCGAACTAAATAAAATGAAAAAAATTAAATAAAATGGCTAAAACGATGTGGGAAAAATATATAAAAAACAAGCTTGTCGCTTTAAAAGTTTGATGAGTTGTGAAACAGGGTAGGATTAAAAAGACAGGGCAGTTTTAAAAAACTATGAAATCGTTTTTTCCATCAGCATGGTTCCAGGAACATAAAATGGTTTCATTTTGAAATTGCAATAGGCTTCAATTTCTTCCTGGATGCGGGAAACGGTTTGAAAGTTTTCTTTTTTATAAAATTTAATTGCCCAATCCGCTTGTTGATTGACAAGCAATACCAAGTCGGATACGTTTCTTTTTTTTAATCGATTAACAAGTAAATTTAAAACGGTTGTTCCGTATCCTTTGCGTTGATTATGAGGTGGGAAGTAAAGCATCATCAGATATTCAACATTTTGCGTTAGTTGCACTGTTCCTAGAAAACCAATTTTTTCATTTTTTCTAAGAACCAAATCAGTTTTTATAAAATCGGGCAACGGTCCGCTTTCCATTTGAAAGGCCCATTTCTGAAACGCTCCCGGCATGACAGGTTCATATTGGGGGATGACCGATTTTAAAACTTCGGCCATAAAAGTTTGATCTTCTGTTGAAGTGGAAGAAAGAATAAGGTCGGAGTGAAAATTTTTAAGAACGCTCATTTCATTAAGGTAATCTCTAAAAATTCAGATTTGCCAGGAGCCTATCCCTTAAATTCAAAGGATAGGCAATAGCAAACCAGTAAAAATGCCAATTATTAGAGGCCCTCTTAAATTGTCATTTTTCTTTTTTCCCGACGAAGCCGACATAAAAAGTGGTTTCGTCTATCCCGTTAATTCCCAAATATTCGTTTGCCAAGTCGTCGTAAAAACCACAAGTGGTCATAACAGCCAAATCTAAAGCGGTGCAAGAGAGGTACAGATTTTGCCCCAAGTGTCCTATATCTAATAACACATAGCGGTATCCGCGCTCGCCATATTTAGATTTTGTTCGCGCGACAACGCCTGAAATTAAGAAGATAATGGATGCTTTTCGAACATTTTCCTGTTTGCCGCAAATTTCAAAAACTTCTTTGGTAGGGTCGCCTTCTTTTAATAATTCCAAAGCATGATTGGGAATGTTGTAATGATAAAGTCCTTCCGATATGCCCTCAATTTGTCTGATTGCAAGATAAATTTCGGCTGGGTAAAGAGCGCCTGCGGAGGGCGAAGCTCGAAGGTTCTGTTCTCCGCCTCCAGGAATTTTAATACTCCCTGTAATACCATATGTCTGGAATAAAATTTTAGAAAGTTCTGTAAGAGTCAATTTTTCATTGGCAAAGTTTCTGACCGATCTTCTGGAAGCGATAACTTGATCGAAAGTTTCGGTTGACGGTTCTTCTAAACTTACTGGTGGTAAAGAAATGCTGGGGGATAGCGTGTATTCTTTAAAAGCGCTTGCTATTATCCTCATTTCCGAAGATGAATATTTTTCCAAATTTGAAGAGCCCGAAACTGCAGGCTGAAATTTTGTGTTTTCGTGAAAAAGCTCGGAAATCGTAACTGGATCGCTTTCTTTTTGAGGTCCAATTGCGTAGTTAGTTTTTAATATTTGTGCCATGTTTAGGTCTTTTAGGTTTTATGGAAAACAATGCGGAGCCATGTTGAGTTCTTCTTCCTTAAGCGGTCGGTTTAAAAGACCGGCATCGCTAGGAGCTTGATAAAGCCGCTTGCCTCCAAGGTACATGTGGTTATGATCAATATCTAAGGGATGTAACCCAGGCACTACAGCGCGCACCACCTTAAATCCCGCTTCGTCAATATCGGGAGTGGTGATATCCAAAGCGATAGCTTCCAATCCTCTTTCTTTAAGGATATTTGTTGTTGTGCGAATATTTTCGATATAACTGTCCTTAGAGTGGTTGGCTATATCTTCTATAGAAATTGTTTCTGTAGAACTTACAAGAAAATCGATTTCTTTTTGCAAATCCGGCCAAACTCCGTGGGCTATGGCATGTTCAATGGGTGTTTTGATGTTTTTATAAAAAGGTTCCGGTTGATAATCTTTTTTTGTTTTTACAAATCGATTCATTCCCAAGAAGGTTAAAATTCCCTCTTCTAACGCTCCGCCAAGAGCTTGAATTGGATTTAAGTCAGTGGAAATTCCAACAGAAGTGTAAGGTGGTTTTTCTGAAGAACTCCTTAAAATAACCAAAACAATAGGAACTTTAATATCTAAAGTTGCATAAATAGCAAAAACTTGAACGGGAGTTTTGCGTAATACGCCCATTAATTCTTTAATCTCAGGATCATTAACGGAGTTTAGGTCGATAACGGGCATTGACAGCCGGTTTCTCCAGATGATCATAAAAGCGTCGCGTTCTATCGCTTCCATTAGTCCTTTATAGAGTGCCATAGCGCGACTCGACCCGCAAGCCAATCCAGTGGAAATGGAGATGTGAAATTTTGATTCATTAGGGTGAGTGAACCGATATGGGACGTAAACAAAACCTGCGGGGACATAGACAGGTTGATCATTAGTTATGGAATAGCCTTGAGACCAAAAGGCAGGAGTTTGTGTGTCCAATTTTATAAAAGGAAAATTTGGAATTTGGTATTGCCGTGCGCTAAAAAGCGCAAATTCTTTGGGATCAACTGCTGGTTCTTTAAGGTCTTCATAAGAACCAAATAGAAAACTGTCTATGTCAAATTGGGAAGAACAATAACGTTCTATACTTTCTCCTACTGCTTTCATCACTGCTCTGTCCGGATCGATGGTAGTACCGTCGCCAAAGTTGAGAGCTGTTTCATCGCAAAATACCGATGTGTCAGCAGGCGTTGCGCGCGCAAAAGTAACTGCAGGTTCTCCTGGTAATAAGGCTCCGTATTCCACTTTGGAGATGAGCCCAGTTTGATCGCTAACCAACCGTTTTCCTCGGTTTAAAGCCTCTATAATTGATGTGCGAGGAGGTTCTTTTAGGTTTGAGAATGAGAACGCGTTAGGAGTGATCATTTTTCAATAAGAGAATCTAAATTCCAAATCTCTTGATGGTTGGTTCTTGCGCGACAAACTGAGCATCTTGGAAGTCGAAAGATATCATGTTCGCTTCTAATAAACTTGGGGCTGGTTTGGATAAAACGGCCAATAGTAGCCGGGGGAACAAAACCAGTGATAATTCGGACTATTTCTAAGATCGTTTCGTTGGCGACCAAATCCAAAAATGTGGGTAAAATGCCTTCGTTTTGAGGAACATCGTTTTTTTGAAAATGATTTTGATAAGCTGTCAATTCTTCCGGAGCGGTTGAATTTGAAAGGGCGCGTTTCATATAGCAATGAAAACAGGCTGTTTGATAAGGAATTATTGTAGGGCCAACAAACGCTGAGGTTCCTTCTACTGCGATTCGCATCCACCGAATTCCCGTTTTTAAACAAAGCTCGTTGATTTTTTCAAAAAATGAATAATCGGGATTTTCCGAACAGGCGAGGATTAAATCGACTTTTTTAAACTTTGTTTCCAATTTAGGGTTGTTTAATTCGTTCACAGAGATGTCCATAATGGATGTAATTTGATTCTTCGAGGCGAAAGTTATTAATGAGCTTTTGAGTTGACCTTCGCCAATAACCGCCAAACGTGTTTTGTGTAACGCGGAAATCATACCATTTGGGTTTTGCGTGTAATGTGAAAAGAATTGTCTTAAGTCTTCAATCTCTGAGTTTTCGTTATCAACTTCTGATGTTGATTGTCCTTCCTGCAAGAGGCCGTTAGAGCTAAGCATTTTGAGAAAAAACTCAATAGTTGTCGGCAAAATCTTCTCTCCACCAGCGGCAGTTATTTTTTCAATTGAATGTTTTCCGTTTAATAAAGGCTTAATTACGTAAAACGTTTCGACAAAAAGCGGGTGAAGAAGAGGGACGACTAATTCAGCGCCACGCAAATGAAGACGACCATCCCCAATGTCTATAGCTGAAATCCAAGGAGCTAATTGAGGTCTAGATGGAAGAGGGGTTTGTGCGTATTGGATGAATTTTAACGTTGAATCGTTCATTGTGCCGAAAACTAACCGTTTAGTTTTAAAGTTTTCAACTCTATTTATACTGAAGGCGCTTGTTAAGGAAATAGAGTATTTATTTTATTTAATCGAAGCACGAGCCTCCTAACCTGATCTCTCCATACTTTGACGGAGCTCAGTACAGGCTTTGGTCGAAGTGACGTGCAGTGGGGACTGTGTATACTAAAGTTCTTTTTCAATTAATACGGAACTAGTATTTTTCCCTTCAAACCATCGGCAGAGACGACGCGCAAGAGTCTAGTTCATTCTTTAATTAACAAGCAATACGAGGCTATTTCTCAACTAAGAGTTATCAGAAACCTGTCATAGAATTAGTTTTAACGAAAGTCTGTTTTTATCATCTTTTACATGGTTTGAAAAGTATTAATGCTTTATTTAAATTCTCAAAATGAAAGTGTTTGAAGATAAATTGCGTTAAAAGGCAAAAAAAAAATCGGCTCCACAAAAGGGGAGCCGATTCATTTTTTTAACTAATCTATAAGATTAAGTTCGGTTAGAACAAAACTAGCCCAGTTTTGAAAAGTTAAATTCAGGTAAAACTAAGCGGGAGCGCAAGTACAACAGCAAAGGGCTGTAGGGCGCATTGCTTCATTGA
Organism: uncultured Nitrospinota bacterium; assembly: GCA_964344185.1. Classification (GTDB taxonomy): domain Bacteria; phylum Nitrospinota; class Nitrospinia; order Nitrospinales; family JAJDAT01; genus JAJDAT01. The sequence goes on along the minus strand of CAYFMN010000043.1, from coordinate 6,768 downwards.
TCATTGTGGCATCGCCACTTTTTACTGGTAGAGTTTCTTGAGTGTTGATCCCATAATCCTTTAAAAATTGATCAGGGTTTTGGGTTACTTGATTCCTATAATCCTCATCCAGGGATAGTTGTGCAATGGCTTCTTGAAGATTCGTTTCAATCATAGGTTCCCTCCTTATTGATACGATAATCGTGTTGGTAGGATCGGCATTTTTAACATAGTTAATAAATTCGTATTACCGATTTTGATTAAAAAAATATCACAAAAACGTGACGTTGTCTATAGCGGGATAAGCGTTTAAATATATTGGTTTACGGCTTTAAATGAAGGGTTTTTATAACTTTAATAAAACCAAAAAGTTGTGATTTTTTTTTGCGGAATGGTGAAAATATTAAATTTTGCAAAAAAAAAGTTTTGTTTTTATCTCCAAAAATAGAGTAGGCTTAGCTTTAATAATAGGATTTTTTTAGATAGTCTTATTTTCTGAATTTATCTTTTTTTACTATGATATTGTTTTAACTTAGGTTAAATTAACTTGGCTTTTAGATTTTGGCCTCTCCCAAATTCATTCACTATCGGCCTTCGATGAATCCTCCTCGTAAAACTTTTTACTTCCGTTTTAAAATCGGTTTGCTAACTGTTTGCTTTTTATTGGGCTTATCAAATTCTGGATTTGCCGCTACCAAACCAAAAAAACAAAAAGGATTGACTGAAGAGCAGTTGCAAATATTCGAAATGGATATTTACCAACTAATGCAGCAAGAAGTGACTGTAACCAGTCCATCCAAAAAACCACAACCCCTCCATCAAACTGCTTCTGCTATTTACGTATTGACTCAAGAAGATATTCAACGATCTGGCGCTGTCAATATTATGGCAGCGTTACGGTTGATTCCGGGCGTTTGAGTTTCTAAAATCAATCAAAATTCGTATGTGGTTTCTATTAGAGGATTCAATCGACGTTTTGGTTCGGATAAATTACTGGTTTTGATGGACGGTAGAACAATTTACAGCCCTTCCGTTGCCGGTGTTTTCTGGGTTGGACAAGATACTGTTTTAGAAGATATTGACCGAATTGAAGTGATTCGAGGTCCTGGCGCCGCGTTATGGGGGTCTAACGCAGTAGCTGGCGTAATTAATATTATTACGAAGGATACCGAAAAAACAAACGGCGCTTTAGCGTCTGCAGGTATTGGTACTGAAGAAGAAGGTTTTGCCACTATTCGATATGGAGAGAAGATTAAAGAAAATTTTGATTATCGAGTATATGGAAAGTTCCGAAATAGGGATGACGGTGAAAACGCTTCTGGAGTAGATACGTTTGATCATAAAAAAATGCAGCAATTTGGATTTCGATCTGATTGGGAGATTTCGAAAAAAGATAATTTAACGACCCAGGGAGATTATTACAAAGTTGAAGCTGAAACTGATATTCCTAGCCGCTTTGTTTCCTTTGATGTTGGGTCTAACTCCTTTCAAGGAATTTATGATTATTCTGGGGCTAATGTTCTTTCGCGTTGGACGCGAACGCTTGAAAAGGACAATTCTTTCAAACTTCAAGCTTACTATGATTTTTTTAGAAGAAAATCCGGTGTCCCATTGGATGAAAGAACCGATCAGTTGGATTTAGAATTTCAACATGATTTTAAGCTTGGCAAACGTCACGATTTGAGTTGGGGATTAAACTATCGTTATTCTCTTTTCGATTTTGAAAAAGGTCCTATCTTTCAAATGGACAAAGAAAGTACCAATTTATTTGGTTTTTTTGTGCATGATGAGATAAAAATCGTTCCCAATAATTTGAGTTTGATTTTAGGAGCCAAGCTGGAGCACAACGCTTTTACGGGATTGGAGGTTCAACCCAACGCACGTGTGCTTTGGACCCCAAAACAAAATCATACATTATGGGCTTCTTTTTCCCGAGCGGTTCGAATACCAACTATTACGGAAGATCGTCGATTTTCCAATCGGATATTAATTCCAAACGTGGTTGATTCACTTTCTTTATTGGTTGTAGACGACAACCAGGGCGTGCCTGATCCGGAAGAGTTGCTCGCTTATGAAATGGGCTATCGATATAATGTGGAGTCGAAATTTTATTTTGATATCACGGGTTTTTATTTTGATTATGACGAGATCATTGAAATAGCTATCGGGGCTCCTTTTTTTAGTTCAAATCCAATTCCGATTATTATTAATCCAAGGACAAACGACAACGCCATTGAAGCTGAAGTTTTTGGATTCGAGCTTGCTATGCAGTGGCAACCACTCAAAAACTTAAGGTTGTCGGCTGGATACTCCTTGGCACAAATACAAGCAAGGCCAACGCTTCCAAATACACAACCAGCAAACTCAATCACAGAAGGAGATTTAGATATTGTGGGAGAACCAGACCATATATTAAACGCGAGGTCCTATTTAAATTTTACGCCAAATCTTCAGTTGGATTCTTTGTTTTATCTTGTGAGCAAAAATACAACAAGAAATATTCCTCAATACACTCGGTTTGATTTACGTTTGGGTTGGAGACCGAATAAAAACTTCGATATTTCTTTAGTAGGGCAAAACTTGTTTGATCCGAGTCATGCTGAATCTAATGAACTATTGGAAAGAGACTCAGAGACACAGAGAAGTTTTTACGGCAAAGCCACTTTCCGTTTTTAGGCTCCTTCGAGTCCCCCAGGACAGGCTGCGAATTCCACAGAGCCCCACAGAAGAGACTTTTAGTCTAGTCAAAAACCTAAATTAATTTCTTAAAAAACTTCTATTTAGGAAATTGTTTTTTCAGGTTTTTTATTTCATTAAGAAGGGAATTAGGCAGGCTTTGGATAATTTGTTCAATATTTCTGACTTGATGAAGTAAAGTTATAATAATTATTCCTTTGCTAAAAGTATCGTAAACGATGAAATGTTTATTTGCTGGTACCATTAAGAAAGGAAAAGACCGTTTTTTTCTTCTTTGTCCAAGCTCGGGATTTTTTGCGATTTGATCAAACGCGTTATATATGGTTTTGAGGTAATCATCAGCTACGTTTTCGCCCCACATTTCAGACGAGTGATTATAAATATTTTCTAGATCCAAAATGGCGCGGCGCGTTAATAAATAATCTGGCAACGATTATGCCCATTCCTTTTTTGCTTTTTTCTTACTAAGCGCTAAATCTTTTTTGAAGTTACCTGTCGATTTGAAATAACGTCCCGCTGAAATATCTTGGTATCCGTCCAATATAGCTTCCTTGACATAAAATGAATCGCGGTTTTCCATATCTTTTCTAATTAAATCGCGGATGTATTCACTAGGGGTTTCGTAAAGCCCATCAACCCCAACCATTCTTCCAACGTGGTCGGCAAGGGGTTTTGACAGCCTAGCATTAATGCGATCTGTTGCCATAGTTTTTGCTCCTAGCGGTTCTTAAGCTTTTTATTTTATCATCTGTCATAATAATGGGCAATAAAGGGAAACTATTAGGACGCTTTTTGTTCGTAAAAATGAATCTTGGCCGAGCATTTCTTTGACGCTTCTTCTATCTTAGGCCACAGAAATCACAGAAAAACGTCTAAGAAAGTGAGATTAGTTTTCTAAACGGTCTTTTAATCGGCTTAGAAAATCCATTCGTTCATGCAAAACCGCTAAAATTATAGTTTCTTCTTTTTTTGGGCGAGTTAAATAGAAAATATAATGATGTTCACAACGAGTGACTTTGACTTGGGGATATCTTTGTGAAAAGGTTTTTGGAGAGGTTTCTTTTTTGTTTATGTTTTTTAAGCAGAAGATAATTTTATCTAAATAGATCTTAGCTTGTTTTTCTCCCCATTACTTAAGAGTGTATTCAATAATTTCTTCAATATCCGAATCAGCTTCTTTTGTTAACTTATAGGAAGGCATTATTTGAGGTTTTTCTTAACATCCTCAAAAATTGTCTCGATAGACCGGTTAGAAAAGTTGCCTTTTTTTGCCGATTCAATCCTCGGCGCAAGGAAATCTTCCAAGCGTTTTAACGTTTCTTCTTCAGACAAAGAGCTTATGTCGGGCAGTGGAGGCAGGGCGCGTTCTAAAATATAATCTTTTATGATTTTACCCTGAAGAGCGGCGATTGCCTTCAAACGTTTATGTTGCTCTGGGGTTACTTCGATTGATAAACGGCTCATAGCTTTTCGCCTTTTGTTAGTTCAGAGTCGCTTTATATTATCATTTTCGTATAGATAATATTTGCTAAAATCTGAATGACTAGATACTATTAGCGATGATTAATTTAAAAAATATCCTCAAGTAACTCATTGACTAATAGGCTCCTTTCGATTTAAAACCTCCATTTTCCAAGAAAAAAATAAATCGGTTTATATTTTGATGTTGAACCCAAAAGGTGTTCTTTTCGTTTCTCCAAGATTTAATTCAAGTAACTGATGAATTTGACGCAAAATTTTAAATTTTTTTCCAGTTCAAACGTAAAGATTTTGATGGTTTTAATCCTGGCCATCTATTGTTTATTTGGTCTCTCTTTACGTTTTCAAATGTTGGATTTCTTTTATTTTAACGAGTGGGTGGCAAGGGACTTTGATAGAGCTTTTAACCTTTTTGAGGGACTCTATATACCCCTGGCTGGGCCGGAATTGGATAATGGAGGAAGGTTGCCAGGGCCTTTTTTATATTTTTTAATGGCCATTCCTCTATTTGTTAATAAGTCCTTTGAATCTATAGCCCAATTCAACTTTTTGTTGAATGTTGTGGCGGTTTTGGTTTTGTTTATAGCTATTAAGAAGCATTTTGATTTTTTTGTAGCGTCTATATTCACTATTCTTATTTCCATTTATTTGCCTCATGTAAACATATTTGGCTATCCAATCAACCCGTCTTTTCTATTTCCATTTATAGCCATTTATATTTGGTTAACGCTTAACCTGGTTGTCAAAGAAGATGAAAAGGCCTTCCCGCTAATTGTTTTAGTTGTGTCGTTAGGCATTCAATTGCATTACTCAATGGCTACTTTTTATGCGATACCTTTGATTCTTATCTTTTTGTATAAGATCAAGATTTCCCGAAAATATATTCTGACGACGTTGTTTATTTTGTTACTGGTTTTCCTGCCTTATTTTTTTTATAAAGCGCAGACCTTCATTCCTTCCCCTCCTATAAAGAACCAATTCGCGCTATTAAAAATAGGGAGCTTTTTGTCGTTAGGGGAATTGCTTGACGTTGTTTTTCTAAAAAAAACGATGTTGCGTATTACTTATTACAACGGGATGGAGAATAGAAGGCTATTTAGTAACTGGGTTGTCCTGATCTATTACTTTTTAATCTATTTTGCATTGGCTTATTGGGTTTTTAAAATTTTTAAAAAAGGGATTCAGTCTTATAAAAAAGAATTCGCCATATTTCTGACTTTTTATATTCCCGCTTTTTTTTACGAGATTGCCAGGCCATATATGGCTCATTTATGGTATTGCTATATTTTTATTTTTCCTACTTTTATTATTGTCTCTTTATTTTTTTGCGAAGTATTTAAAGATCTTAAGAGTCCTGGTTTAAAAGTTATATTTGTATGTTTAACGGCGGCTTTTACGTTGTTTATCACTAAGGATACTTATACTGAATTCAACGAGTACAGAACGCAGGAGATAAGAAAAGATTTTAAATACACGTATCAAAATACAAATTATTTTATTCAAGCGATTTTAGATCATCTAAATATTACCGGCGCAGATTTTTATAAGCGTGTATTTATCGACTTTGATAACTTTGCGTTATTTTCCAAGAGAAGATTGGAGCTAGTAGGGAATGGAGTAAAGAGTTCTTCAAACGGCATTAATATAAAAAATAACAGGGATTGTTTTTATCTCTTCGACCTGTCGATAAAAAGGGACAAGTTTCAGCATAAGGTCGAGGTTAAGAATCCAAGATGGAACGCGTTATTTGAGGATGAGTCAATAAAAATAAAATCGATCAATAAAAGTAATTTGAAAATTATTTACAAAGGACATGTGATGTTTTTGGGCGTAATTACTTATACGCCTAAAAATAGCGGTCAGAGATGTTACACAAATAATCAAAATCCGTTTGCCGTCAACAAGGAAACGAGGCAGTTGTTGATTGACACAAAAGCTCTTAGCGATGCAAAAAAGTCGGTGGCAGCCAAGGTTTTGAGCAGCGAAAGACGTTTTGATGAAAACTCGGAATTGGTTTATTTAGATGAGGAATATTTAATCTTTAAGCGAACGATTCAAGCCCCTATAAAATTTCGAGTGAATATTCGCAAGAATGATAGCGGATATGACATAAATACAAATATAACCATGTTCAGTTACTATTTGGGGAGAAAGCTCGAATTAAAAGATGTTTCCCTTGTTATTTCTGATAAACGGGAGTCAGAGAAACAAGAAGATTTACGTTTTAATATCATCGACGATAAATCTTTTGTCCAAGAGATGATGGGATACAATGCTTATTCCGTTCAATTAGATTGGGAAAAGAATTTTAAATCTCCAAAAACTTTAAAGTTTAAAGAAAAACTTTTTTCACTGAAATTAACTATTGATTTTGCGGCTACGGAGGAATACGGAGAAGGTGTTATGGAAGAGGACCGGCAAAGTTTAAATATTTTTTTATCTGGTAAATTAGATAATACATCCGCTTCAAGAGATATGTACGATAACAGATGGAGAAACTTTCCGTTAATTCTTAAGTCATTTATGTAGCCAGCGCTGGTAAGGCATTTTTCTTTAAATAGTCGTTCCTGAAAAAATACAAAGAGTTTGTAGATAAAGGGTGCACGGAGTATT
>CAYFMN010000042.1:23664-42026 GCA_964344185.1 uncultured Nitrospinota bacterium | reverse complement strand
GTTAGGGGCTGTGTTTGATTGAACCGATTGTTGATTCTGCCGTATATTAGTTTATCCACTTGTCTATTATTTGGGTTTCTTAGAGGATTTATTGTCGCTGGATGAAATATTTTTTTTGAACCACTCTTCGCTTAAGTCGTCCCAAAAGTGATTTTTAGTTTCGATCAATTCAATTTTCTTTTTACGGCTCCAGCCTTTAATTTGTTTTTCTCTTTGTATAGCCATAGAAACGTTGGAATGTGATTCGAAATAAACTAATTTTTTAACAACATATTTTTGAGTGAACCCTTGATTCATTTCATTTTTATGTTCGAAGGCGCGACGGAACAGATCATTAGTTACGCCTGTATATAAGACTCCAGTCTTACTAGACATTATATATACGAAAAACGTCTTCATAATTAAGACCCCAGAAATGAGATTCCTGATTGTCGTTTTCCGGTTTCTCTAAATAACAAATTATACGGTTTGTGTTGGAGCCAATCTGTTATTAGTTTCATTTTTTATAGTTTTTTCTTCGGAGACTTTCTGAATATTCTGCGGCTAATTATTATTAACGAAATATCGTTAATATAAAAAATTATAGCACGAAAAATAGTGAATAACGAAAAATCGTTAAAATGTTTTAAGCCTAAATATTGCGTTAACTCTTTTAAAAGCAGTCGTTTGATTATTTTTCGTTTAATTGGCACGGAACCTGCTCTATAGGGCGTAGTATTTTATTTTTTTAACAAGGAGAAATAAAGAATGAAAACTGCGATCGTTATTTTATCCGATCCTAAAAATGGTTCCGAGGAATCTTTGGGCCGTGTTTTTAACGCATTGGCCACCGCTTACGATTACAAAAACGCCGACAAGGATGTCTCTATAATTTTTCAAGGAACAGGAGTGCGGTGGCCGGAGGTTTTGGAAAAGGAAGATCATCCCGCGCACGATTTATTTACGGAGGTGTCGGATAAGATTCAAGGTATTTCCTGCGCGTGCGCCGATGTTTTTGGAGCAAAAACCAACGGTTATGATTTGATCAAGGACAACTCTGTACCTAAAACAACGGGGCTTGCAAGTTTAAGTAAACTTCAAGACCAGGGTTACAATATCCTCATGTTTTGAGATAATCAAAGTTCCCCGGTTTGGGAATTTTAACGAACTTTGACTAAAGAGAGGATATTGGAAAATGGACAAAAAAGAATTGGTTTCTAAATTATTAGCGGCAAAAGAAGCTTCTGGAAAAACTTACGACGATTTAGCGGCGGCCACAGGGCTTTGTAACGGCTATGTTGCGCAACTGTTTCAGGCTCAAGCTCAGTTAAAAAAAGAAACCGAGGAAAAGTTAGTTAAAGAAGTTCCTGGGCTTACGGAAGACCTTTTAAAGGAAATGCGTAAATGCCCAATGCGTTCATACGATCCAAGCCTTATTCAAGAGCCTAATGTTTATCGTATGACAGAAGTTTGCCTGCACTATGGGGAAAGCATTAAGGCCATCATGAACGAGAAGTTCGGAGACGGAATAATGTCCGCAATAGATTTTAAATTGACTATTGATAAGGTTAAGGGGAGTAAGGGAGAGGACCGGATGGTGGTTACAATGAACGGAAAGTTTCTCCCTCACATTGAGCAAGAACAATGATTTCAGAAAGATCTTTTTAGTTTACGGAGAGAAAGGCAAATGGCAAAACATTTTATGGAATTTGCTTTTAACGGCGGCGTCCGGGAAATGCAGGAAAGATACGGTACGCGCGAGCCTTATAAGAAGATGGAAGAAAAGACGAGTTTTCGCAACAAGCTCACGTGGCAGGAAAAAGCGTATATCAAAAGCAGGCAAGGTTTTTATATGTCGTCGGTTGGCGAGAACGGTTGGCCCTATATGCAGTTTCGCGGCGGTCCCAAAGGATTTTTAAAAGTTATCGACGAAACCACATTGGCTTTTGCCGATTTCAGAGGGAACGGCCAGTACATCAGCGCGGGAAACTTAAACGCCACAAAAAAAGCGGTTTTGTTTTTGATGGATTACGCAAATCAACAGCGATTAAAAGTTTGGGCTGAGGTTGAAGTGTTGCATGCCGAAGACAGTCCCAAATTGATGGAGAAAGTTCAATTGCCGGACTATAAAGCGGCGGTCGAAAGGATTTTCGTTTTAAAAGTTCACGCGTTTGATTGGAATTGTCCGCAACACATTACGCCCAGGTTCACCGAAGAAGAAATTAAACGTAAGGCTTCCGAATTGAATCCGGAATGGGCCGAAGCTTTTTAAAGGGACCTTATTCGCTATTTAAATTTCACGAGGTTCGTTTATGGAACCGGTAAACAAAATTATCTTTGAGGAGATAGAGCCGTGTCGAATCAAGTTCAAACGTTGGCGAAGCCGACCGACATCAAGCCGCCTTTTAAATACGAAACCGCTAAGGCGAAAGTTAAAGCGGCGGAAAATGCCTGGAACACTTGCGATCCTGAAATTGTGGCGCGCGCCTATAGCGAAAATTCACAATGGAGAAATCGGGGCGAGTTTTTTCAAGGACGGGAAGCGATCAAGGAATTTTTGACCAGGAAATGGAAAAAAGAAACGAATTATAAATTAATGAAAGAGCTTTGGGCTTATACGGATAATCGAATTTCCGTTCGGTTTGAATATGAATGGTACGACGAGTACAAAAAACAGTGGTATCGCACTCACGGCAACGAGCATTGGGAGTTCGCGGAAGACGGTTTGATGGACGTGAGGGATATGAGCGCTAACGACGTGCCTATAAGAGAAGAGGAAAGGCGATACTGATGGTAAAGTTTACCTGAATGACAAGCGATGGGGGGCGCGTTTAATTCGGCAAACAGGTTTTGTTTTTATAGGAAGAGCTAATTGAAACGGTCAATCGCCTATACATTTAAACAAAGCTTCTACTCTATTTTTAAAAGCGTCGAACTTTAAGGGTTTGAGGAAGTAAGCGGTAACGCCGGCAAGAGTTGCGTCTCTTATATCGTCTTCCTTGTCCGAGCCTGTGAGCATAATAAATGGAAGAAATTTAAGGTCCAGGTCTTCGCGGGCTTTTTTTAAAAGATCCAGGCCCGAAACTTCCGGCATCGCCAAATCGGATATAACCAATCCAATTTTTTGATGCGCCAGAATATCAAACGCCGATTGCCCGCTTTCGGCGATCAATATTTTTGAGAATCCCATATTTCTCAAATATCCTTCTATCAGGGCGGCCATTTTAAAGTCGTCTTCGACGACGAGTACTGGAGTTTCTGTATCCATGAAATTTCCTTTGAGCGATCCAATTAATTTATTCTAATGGTATGCCATATAACGTTTCAAGACAATTATATATTGCCTTCGCGTCAAAAGGTTTTGTGATTATATAATGAAAACCTTCCTCAAGATATTTTTCTTGCTGGTGAACAAACGCTGCGGCGGAAACGGCGACCATTTTTATTTTATCGAGTTCGTTCGCTTCTTTCAACTTGCGGATAGCTGTAATTCCGTCCATAACCGGCATTTGTATATCCATAAACACTAAGTTGGGTTTGTGTTCACGGATTTTTTCGATTCCTTCTTTTCCGTTTTCGGCTTCAATAGATTCAATTCCAAATTCTAGAAGAATATTGTTCAGCAATACGCGGTTTGCTAAATTATCGTCCACCACCAAAGGTTTAACGTGGGCGGCGAGTTTGGACGTTTTTCTTTCTTCATGAGTTTCTAAAGAAGAGGGGCCTTCTACTTTAATATTTGGAAGTTTAAGCGTGAAAAAAAACCGCGTTCCCTTTCCGACCGACGATTCTAATTCTAAATTGCCGCCCATGGTTGTGACGAACTTCTTGGATATAGCCAAACCCAGTCCTGTTCCCCCTTTATCCATCCCTTCTTTTTCTTGTTCAAAATGTTCGAATATTTTAGTCTGAGATTCGGGAGGAATTCCCGGCCCCGAATCAGCTACTTCAAATTTAAAATAATTGGTTTTCACTTCGCTTATTTTAAATAATATTTCTCCGCTGTCGGTAAATTTGACGGCGTTGCCTAATAGATTGATTAAAACCTGTCTGAGCTTGATCTCGTCGCCTTTAACAAGGCAATTGCCGCGTGAATATTCCACTTTCCACCCAAGTTTTTTCTCCTCGCATTTTAATTGAAACATTGTCGAAAGTTCTTCGACCAAATTTTGCAAAGGGAAATCTACTTTCTTCAATTGCATTTGCCCGGCTTCGATTTTTGCGATGTCGAGAATATCGTTAACCAGGCTTGTCAAGTGGTCGCCGCTTTCTTTAATAAACTTGGCGTATTGCACCTGGCGGTCGCTCAGTCCTTCTTCGCGTTGCAACAAATCCGCAAATCCAATAATGGCGTTCATAGGGGTTCGAATTTCGTGGCTCATATTAGCCAGGAACGCGCTTTTGGCCTTGTTGGCTTCTTCCGCTTTGTCTCTTGCAATGTGTAATTCCTTTGTTCGTTCTTTTACGCGGATTTCCAGTTGATCTTTCGATTCCTGGATTGCCAGGTTTTGCTTTTCAGTGGTGTACAGCATTTCGTTAAAAGCGTCTACTAAAAGCCCCAGTTCATCCTCGCTTTCTCTCTCAACGCGGACGGAATAATCTTTCTTTTCGGAAACGCCTTTAGCGGCGTTAACAAGCTTGGAAAGCGGTTTCGTTATTATTTTTTGCAAAACAGATGAAAACAGGAATCCCAGGATAGCGGCTAGAACAATAACAACGGATACCGCCAGGGCAAAATTATATAGACGGGCGTCGATATCGCGTAAATCCGAACGTATATATACCATTCCGACTTTGTCTTTTTCTATTAGAATGGGTTGGAAAAGGTGTAGGAAATCCCGGTCGAAATGCGATTCCTGTTTCGACGGTTTAGCAGGGCAGGGCGAATCGTGATTGCCATTTATATAAGTTGCAAAAAGGTTGCCTGTATTGTCATATATACAGGCGGATAGTATGGATTGTCTGGCTTTTAACGCGGAGAGATTTTCTTTCGCGAGAGTTTTGTCTTCAAATGCCATGGCGGCGGTGCTTCTATCCGCTATGATTTGGGCGATCACAGAAAGCTCGGTCGCCATATATTTTTGCGTGGTTTTTTTGTCGTAAACGATGAGAGCGATTCCGGCGATTAGAAGCCCTATGACGCTGGTAACCAGGGTGATGGTAATCAGCTTTCCTCGAATTTTTAAGCTGTTTAGAAAACTCATTAAGTCATTTAAAAATTATCGCTCAAACGTCTTTAAATTTTTTGGCAATTTCTGCAAAGTCGTCGCTTATTTTTTTAAAAGCGTCAACCAGGTCGGGGTCAAAGTGGGTTCCACTGCCTTCTATAATCATTCTAACGGCTTTTTCGTGTGGAAATTCGGGTTTGTAAACGCGCTTGCTTATAAGAGCGTCGTAAACGTCTGCCAGCGCCATAAGCCTTCCTGATAAAGGAGTTTCTTCGCCTTTGGTTCCCAGGGGATATCCCGAACCGTCCCATTTCTCCTGATGGGAGAAAGCAATTTCTCTGGCAAACCGCATGAAGGAGGAATTGGTTTTTAAAATTCGTTCGGTCTGCATGATTGTGTCTCTGCCAAAGACCGTATGTTTTTTCATTTCTTTAAATTCTTCTTCGGTGAGCGGCCCCGGTTTGAGCAAAATATTGTCAGGAACGCCGACTTTGCCAATGTCGTGGAGGGGAGCGGATTTATACAGCAGTTCAATAGTTGGGTCTGTTAAAAAATTACTGTATTTGGGATGTCTCTTCAAGTGTTGTGCGAGAACCTTAACGTAACTTTGAGTGCGTCGAATGTGGCCCCCGGTTTCGGGGTCTCTGTACTCGGCCAATGTTCCCAAACTAAAAATGCTGGCATCCTGGGTGAGGGAAAGTTCCTGAGTCCTTTCCATTACCTTTCTATCGAGAATTTCATTTTGTTGTATAAGCTGTTTTTTGGCCTCCATTAATGAAAGGTGGGTTTTAACTCTTGCTTTCACTTCCATTATTTCGAAAGGTTTGGTGATGTAATCTACCGCCCCTATTTCGAAACATTTTGTCTTACTTTTCACGTCGGTCATTGCGGTCAGAAAAATAATGGGTATATCTTTGGTTTTAGGTTCTCTTTTTAAGTGTGTGCAGACTTCAAAACCATCCATATCAGGCATCATGATGTCCAAAAGAATCAAGTCGGGGATTTCTGCGTCTACAGCTTGAAGCGCGCTTTCTCCATCTTCGGCGACGCTCAATTCATAGTCTTCGTCGAGGGCATGCATCAAGATAGATATATTGCTTTCGGTATCGTCTACCAAAAGAATATTAAACTTTTGCGTCTCGTTCATAATTTTCCCCACAATTTAGTTTATTTAAAAGAGACTCCAGCGTTGAAATAGCTTTTTTGAATTTAAATTTGTTAACAGCCTGATCCAATTCTTTAATTTCTCCCTGGAGTTCTTGTGGCCAGGAGAGTCGCAAAACATTTTCTAACGCTTCAACGCACTTTTTGGGTTTTCGTGTTTTCAAAAGAGGTTCCAAATCATTCAAAGAGTCCAGTAATACTTTATGATCCGATATGGGTTGATTTGTTTTTGGCGAAGCGCTTTTTTTGGAACTCTGGATATTTAATTGACTTAATGAACTAATTACCACGCCAAAGTTTTCGGAAAACTCATCCAGATTAATATCAAATTCTCCGCCGTTTCTTTCTAAAATCTGGGTTTCAATTTTTCCCGAAGCGGTCGCCAGATTGGTCGCGCCAATAGATCCCGCAGCCCCTTTAAGCGTGTGCATGATCCTTCCTATTTTTTCCATGTCTCTCGCTTCAAGGGCGGCTTCAATCTCCTGCATAGAGTTTAAACACAATTCTTGAAATTGAATTAAAAGCTTTCGGTATAGTACTTTATCTCCCCCAATCATTTCCAAACTTTTTTTAACGTTGATTCCTGGAAAATTAGGTATTTCAACGTTTTTTGCAGAGTCGGAGATAACGGGGATTGAGACGTTTTTTTCGCGCGGTTCAATCCATTTTACAAGCGCTTCAAACAAGTGTTTCGTATTGATCGGTTTTGCAATATGGCCTTGCATTCCAGCCTCGTAGCATTTTTCAATATCGTGTTTCATCACGTTGGCTGTCATGGCTAAAACAGGTAAATCTTTTAAGTTTGGGTCGCTTTTAATTATCTTTGCCGCCTCATAACCGTTCATTTCCGGCATTTGAATATCCATTAAAACGAGATCGTATTCAGATTCTTTTACTTTTTCAATCGCTTCCTTACCGTTGTTTGCAATAGTTACGACAAGTCCGGCTTTTTGTAAAATTTCATTAGCGATTTCTTGATTGATTATATTATCTTCCACCAATAAAATTTTCGCTCCTTTAATTGTCGACGGCTGACTTTCTTTTTCCCTGTTTAAATTATTTTCAACTTTTTTAGGAGTTTGCTTCCCTAAAGAAGTCATAATGGAATCCAATAAAGCGGAAGGAGTTACTGGTTTTATTAGAAACCCATCTAGATCCGCGTTTTGAACTTCACTCTGAATCTCTTCGCGGCCATGCGCCGATACCATAATAATGGTAGGAATTAAAGATAGCCGGTCATTTGCTTTTATCAGCTTAGACGCTTTGACGCCATCCATCCCGGGCATTTGCCAGTCCATTAAAACCAAATCGTAAGGTTTGCCCTTAGCGGCCTTTTCCAATTCTTCGATTCCTTCCGAACCCGAGGCTGCGACCGTTGCGTTGCATGAAAGGGATTTGAGCGTTTCTTGCAGAATATGACGGGAGGATTCATTATCATCCACGACTAAAACTCTTAAATTAGCAAGATCCTTGTCAAAGGATAACGCTTTTGACTCTTCTTTGGTTGAATAGCCGAAAGCGGCGGTGAAAATGAAGGAACTTCCTTTTCCCAATTCGCTCTCTATCCAAATTTTTCCTCCCATCATCTCCACTAATTTTTTGGAAATACTTAAACCTAATCCAGTGCCGCCGTATTTTCGAGACGTGCTGGTATCCGCTTGGCTAAAGGATTTGAAAAGTTTTCCTATTTGCTCTTCGGATAAACCTATTCCCGTATCTTTTACGGAAAATTGAAGAACAACTTTGTCGGCATTTTTTTCAACGACGGAAACGGACACCATGATCTCGCCTTTTTCAGTAAACTTAACCGCATTGTTCCCAAGGTTGATCAAAATCTGTCCAAGGCGCAGAGGATCTCCCATTAAAACTTTTGGAATTGTTTGATCCGGTTTGAAGAGTAGTTCGATTCCTTTTTCATAGGCTTTTTCCTGAATCATCGTAGACAAGTTGCCAAGAACATGATCCACCTGGAATTCGATGGTTTCCATTTCAAGTTTGCCCGACTCGATCTTCGAAAAATCCAGGATATCGTTTAGTAGAATAAGGAGGGCGTTGCCTGCGGATTGTATTTTGCTTATATAATTATGTTGCGTTGAGGTTAATTCTGTTCCCAGCGCCAAATGACTCATACCGATAATGGCGTTCATGGGAGTGCGGAGCTCGTGACTCATGTTGGATAGAAAATCGCTTTTCGCTCTATTAGCTTCTTCTGCTTTGTTCCTGGCCACATGCAATTCTTTTGTTCGTTCCACCGCTTTATCTCTTTCAATGTGGAGTTCTTTTGTCCGTTCTTCCACGCGGATTTCAAGCTGGTCTTTCGATTCCCTGATGGCCTTATTTTGTTTTTCTGTGGTAGAAAGCATTTTATTAAAGGCGTCGACTAAAAGTCCTAATTCGTCTTTACCCTCTTTTTTCGCTCTGACAGAATAATCTTTTTTCTCAGAAACGCCTTTTGCGGTGTTCACAAGGTTGGAAAGAGGTCTGGTTATTATCTTTTGTAAAACGGATGAAAATAGAAAAGCCATGACGGCGGCTAAAACAACGACGATGGAAACGGCGATGGCAAAATTATATAGACGGGCGTCGATATCGCGTAAATCCGAACGGATGTATACCGTACCTACTTGATCGTTTTCTATGAGAATAGGTTGAAATATGTGCAGGTATTTTCGATCAAAATTGAAGCTTTGTTTCGAAGGCTTATCGGGGCAGGGGGAGTCTATTTTTTTGGAGGTATAGGAGGCGAACAATTTACCGAAACCGTCATATATGCAAGCCGATACAATTGAATCCCTGGCTTTTAACGCGGAGAGGTTTTCGGCGGCGGAGTTATTGTCTTCAAAAGCCATAGCGGCGGTGCTTCTGTCCGCTATAATTCGAGCGATTACCGATAATTCTGTCGCCATGTATTTTTGCGACGCCTTTTGGTCGTAAATGATTAGTCCTATACCTGCTATTAGAAGGCCAATAACGCTGGTGGCAAGGGTAATGGCTATCAGCTTGTCTCTAATTTTTAAATCGGTTAAAAAACTCATTTTAATATTGTGAGCTTGCCGCTCATTAATATTGAGCTATAGGTTAATTGCGGTCTACGATAGTCGCTATTTCCAAAAGTTTAGCGTTTATAAGAAGCTTTTTTTGTTTTGTTGCATTCAGGTTGATTTCAAGTTTTATTCGATCGCCTTTTTTTCTAAGGCTGATCATTCCGCCTACTTTGTGAAAGTTTCGAACGTCCGCCACCGTTAACACATGTGAGTCTTCTAATGATTCAATGATGTGACTCATGCGGTTTATTTCCGGGGCGGGAATAAAAAGTATTTGGCATTGTTTTAGATTGTCTTTTGGATTAAGTCGTTTTATGGTCAGTTTTTTACCGCCAATGACCTTGCCTTCCACTCTTTTAAATTGGTTTCCAAAAGGGTCGCCATTTATCAGACACAAATGGAATGAATCTGGATCGCCTTCAAAACTTTCTTCCGGCCACTTTACGAACCTAGCGAAATTGTATATGTATCCCGCCTTGATTTTATATTCGGAATATCCTTGCGTCTCTCCGAAAACAGCGGTAGCGGTTGAGAGAAAGAACAGGAGAGTAATTGTGGTTACTTTTTCGATTATTCTTTTTTTCAGAAGTTTAGTCAAAGCTGGCGGCCTTTTTAGTAGGTAAACTTGACGTTAAAAAACCAAGTGCGGCCAGGTTGAGGGTGGTAGGGCGGTATGAATCCGGCGGGATTTGGGTTTGTGTCGGGATCAAAGGTGTTTCTGTCGCTGGAACCGGATTGTCGTCCGACGCCTACAATATCTTCGTCGAATATATTTTTAATAATTAATTGAGGTTCAACGTCAAGCTTCCACAAACTGTTTTGGACCAGATTTTTACCGGTTAAAATTAAATTGGCTTTTGTATACCCTGGAGCGAATTCGTTAAAAAATGAGTTTGTCGTGGGAACCTTACGTTCGCCAACATAATTGACGCGAAAGTTAATATTGAGATGCTGGTTCAAGGTCAGCCAGTTAATACCCGTGTTGATTTTATGTTTTGCCGTATGGTCTATTTCGGTCCAATCGCCGCCCTGTTCCCTGCCTTGAAGAAAAATATAATTAAAGTAAAAGGACAGGTCTTTCATGATATTGAGGCCTAGTCTTGTGGATACTCCGCGAATATAACTTTTTCCGATGTTGTCATAGCGCTCGCCGCCAGCTCGGCTTGCGTCTGGAACCAGGCTGATAAAGTCCTTGAGTTCCGAGAAGAAAAAGTTAAATTTTAGATGCAAATCGTTAAAGTAATCTGCGTTTTCATTAGAGAATATTTGTATATTATTTTCGACTTCGTAAGTGATTATTTTTTCCGGCTCCAGACTCGTATTGCCACGAAATTCGTCGCGCGTTTCGAAAATCGAGGGAGCTCTGAACGCCGTGCCGCCCAGCAATTTTACGTTCCATTGATTGACTGGAATTTTCCAGTTCTCCACAGGTAAATTGAGAATGAGACCCGCTCTGGGGTTGATGGTCGATTTATATTCGGTGCTGTAATCAAATCTTGTTCCTAGGGAATATGAAATGAATTGATTCAAATCGCCGTCCAGTACGCCGTATAAAGCATACTCGTTTTCAATGATATCCGGCTCTGTTTCAGGTAGACCCAATCCCAGTCCTTGGTCCGCCAATTCCCAGGAAGAAGTTGTAGTATTGGTATCTCCCGAATGAATCTGTCCCAAAGAAATTAGTTGATCCATTTTTCTGTTGTTCAAGTAGCGGGCTCCTAATAGGAATTTCGAACTTTCTCCAAAAGAAAAATGCGCTTGCTCTTCAAGCCCAAGTTGGTAGCTTGAGCTGTAGTAGGATTTTTTAAGATCATTGAACCTGTAAGTGTAGGTAAAACCCGTGTTTGGCTCTTGCGTGTTTGCTCTGTACCAGACTAAAGATTTTGCGAGTACTTTTTTATTGAACTGGTAGTCGTGCTTTCCGTAAATATGGTAATTGCGATAGTGAACCAGGAACTCGGGATCTCTGGTTCTGTATTCAAACCCAGGAACGTAACTGCCCAAACCGTCTTCTTTATCCCAGTAGGAAAGTCCAATGCCAGCCTCTTTGGTTCCTCTTGAGATGTCTTTGTCTGGGTTGAAATAGAATAAATTGGCGCGAAACCCCAGATTATCCTTGGAGTTGTTGAATCCGTCTTCCAAAGCCCGTCCCGCCGTTGGGTTGGCGGTGTTGGTTTGAAAAACTCCGTCCGCGTCATAGTTTTTTGTGAGGATATTCGGTTCGAAATTGTTTTGAAAATAACTTCCAGGGTCTGGTCGACCTATCCCCTGGTCTCCGTCGGTGTCATATTTCCGAAATGTTGCGGAATAATGAAGGTCCTTAAAAATACCCCCATATCTTAGGTCTATCGCTTTGGTATCATGCTGGCCGATCCACGGTTTTACGTAAATTTCGTTATTTTTTTCTACTTTCTTTTTAGTGATTATATGAATAATTCCGGACAGCGCGTTAGAACCGTATAGAGCAGAACCTGGACCCTGGATAATTTCTATCCTCTCAATATCGTGCAGGGGCATCTGGTTATTCCATCCCAGCGACCAGTTAAAGGAGATATGGTTTTGGATGATATTGTCCACCATGAACAGTATTTTGGTATTGCCATTATCTCCGCCAAGACCTCGGTTCAAGCTGTGCACGGGATATTCGCCGCCGCCGTCTTCATAGGTGGCGAAATCGAATCCTGGCACATCTTCTAAAATTTCAATCAGATTTCTATAACCGCGTCGTTCGATTAGCTTGGGAGTTATAACGGTTATATTTGCGGGAGCGTCGTATATATTTTGCTCGTATCTTGAAGCGGAAACTACTTTTAACGAAGCTAGTTGAGTTAAATCCAAATCAAAAACATCGGGGTCCTCTTGAGCTAAAACTTGAGAAGCGAACGCAAAATATATAACGAATAGAGCGGAGCGAAGCGAAATTTTTCTCATATAATAACTTCAATTTTGTGAAACGATATTTGGCCCAGTGAAGCATTTAGCTAGGTATGTACTGTAAATATAAGATTTATATTGAGTTTTTTCAAGTTAAAGTTGACGCGGCTAGTTTCAATAATGCATTTGGACACTGAATATGTTTGGGGCCTGAAACTAACCTGTTTTCCCTGTAAGCATGTTGAGGATGCTAAATGCGCCGCAAGGAGGCGGGTTTGGTTGAAGGAAAGTTTGATCTAGACTAACTACGCTTAATAGATACTGTTAGTTGAGGGTCTAAATAGCTTTTTAAAGCTCTTTGAATTGCGGAATGCGTCGCTCCTGTAGAACTTGGACAAGTGCCGCAAGCTCCCTGGTATTTGATTTGCACTTCGTTTGATTCAAATTTTGTGACTTCCAGCCCTCCGCCGTCGTTAGCTAAAGCGGGGCGAATAATTTCATCCATTAAACTTTCAATAATGGATAACTTTTCGCTTTCCGGAAGCGCGGGGAAACCTTCTTTATCAAAATCATCAAGAAACGATTTCTTTTTTTCTTCGGGCGGAGGTTCGGAGCCTGGGGGATGTAACGTGGTCTCTAAAACTTCGATCACGTCTTCCATAAAAAACTCCCACGCTTTTTCTGAAAACATAGTTACAGAAACGGAGTTTTTATAAAAAAAGACCTCCTGAACGCCAACTTTAAATAAAGCTATGGCCGTGGGATTATCGCCTTTGTATTCGTCTTCTTCGTCTTCTCCAGTAGAGAAAGACATTGTGCCCGAAGCTATGACCGGGCCATCCATTATAAATTTTATCGCCGCAGGGTTGGGCGTTTCTTCTCTTCGAATAATTTTCAAGTGAGTTCTCCTAAAAATTTATCTAACCATTATAAGATGTTGGCTAAATAAAAAAGATTTAGAAAACTTACCCGGTAATTGTTCGATTTGCTTTATTTTGCCATGAATTCGATAGAATGTTTAACGCCTGCGTTAGTTTTTGATTTTTCAACCAAATGTAAGAGGGAAGATTTTTTTAATTCCCAGGTTGACTTTAAAATGAGATACCCCAAGGACATTGCAACGGGTTCTGAAAGAGACTTGCGGATGCTTTCTGTGCCAACGCCAATTTTTTCGGCAGTCTTAGGTTCTCCATAATGATTTTTTAAAATCTTCTCGAACATATAGAAATCGTCATAATTTTTTGCAGGGTCGTAATAGCCTTCGTTAACAGTGTAAGAGGCTTTGGTTAGCTTTCCATTTGTGAAGAAGTATTCAATCTCGACGTCTTTTTGGGATAAGACAGAGTGGTACATGATTTTTTTGTCCGAAGAGTCGTGCACGGGTATTTCCTCGGACTTTAAAACTTGAGCTTGCGTCATTCCCCAGCTGGTTTTCCTGAAATCAAATTTACTTCCATCGGCAAAATCTGCCGCGAAAACGGTAGTGGGGAAAAGAGTTATTAAAAACCAGATAGTTTTTTTCATTAAAGTGCGCATTTGAAATATCCAAAAGAATCAAGGCTATCTTGTGACATGCCACAAAATAACCGTATTAAGTTAAAGTTTAATTTGAAATTCGTAACCTTGAATTCTATCTTATAATCAAACTGTTATCAATTATTAGGAAGTTACGAATTTTTCGAAGACTTAGTTTTAATTAATGAAATCTTCGGGTTTGAAACCAAATTTTTCGTACATTTCTAATAGTCGGCTGGCGGTTTCGCGTCTTCGGTTTTCTCTGCCCTGCTTACCATATAATTGCTCTGCCATTATAATGCTGGAAACGGCCTGTTTACCGTTGTTTAGCAGTTCATGAGCAATCCCTAAATTAAAATGGGCGTCGGCATTTTCGGGGTTTATTTTTATAGTTTTTTCGTATTCTTCGGTAGATTCCAGGTAACGTCCCTGTTTTCTATATATATTTCCAAGTCCAAAGTTTGCGTTGGAATAGGTGGGATCTATTTCCAGTATTTTTTTATATTGAGTCATTTCTTCGTCAAGTTTTCCCAATCGGCTGTATACAACTCCTAAGTTAAAGCGGCCGTTTATATCCAACGGGTTGATTTTTAAAGCAGTCTGGTATTCGAAGACGGCCTCCTGAGTTCTATTCAAACGCTGAAAAACGACCCCAAGATTAAAATGGGCTTTGTCGTTTTTAGGCTCCAGACGAATCGCTTCCTTATATTCCTTAACGGCTTCTTTAGTGAACCCCAAATTCCAGAAAGTGACTCCCATGCATAGATGGGCGTCCGCATTTTCCGGATCGAGTTTTAAGCATTCTTCTAAATCTTTGACCGCCTCACCGTATTTCTTTTTCGATATATTTTTTACTCCGCGTTTATAAAGTTCTTCTGAAGCCGACATGAAGGTATCCGTTAAAGGTTGAGTAAATTTTTCATTAAATCAGTAAAAAGATACCGTCTTAAATAAAATTTTCCAACTTTAAATCGATCTTAATTGATATTGGTTTTTGAGTTTAAAAAGTAATTTTCAAATGCAAAAAATTCTGATAGGTTTAGTCAATCCTTAAATGGCGAGTTTAAATTTCGCTAAAGCTTAATTTAGAAATTCTGTTTTCTTATTTAAATTTTATGACGGCAGCGGCAAAGAAAAAAAAACTGGGCAAAAAAGTTGTTGCCTATAAGCGGCCTGGAAAACCCTCCATTTTCGTTAGAGACGAATATGGGCATGAAATCGTGTTGAGGACAACGCAGGGCGGCGACTTTTCTTCAAGGTCTTACGTCCATGCGTGTACATACTATGGACGCATCGCTTTCCAAGGAGGCGTCCGAACCCGGTTGCCCAATCAGCAAGTTTTGAAGAGCAGGTTTGACAGCGCTTATTACCACACTGGCGCCAATGTCACCCAGATAGATTCTCCAAATAAAGCCAAGCGTCGTCAAGTTCAGGAAATGTCGGCGGTTATGCAACAAATGTTTGGGAAGCCGCTTTCGGCTACGGAATATGCCCTGGAAATAAAAGGGATGCCGCTTTCCATCAATAGAGATCCCCAAAAAAAAACCAAACACGGCTATCCTCAAACCTCTCTGCGCTTTGAATGGTGTCATTTAGTGGGGCATAACGTAGGCGGCGCCGACACTCCCGATAATATTGTGGCGGGAAGCCAGCACGTTAACTCGCAACAACTGCTGATTGAAAACTGTTTGCATAAATATTTTTATGAGCAGGGGTTTTCAATCCGTGTGCAAGCCTCTGTTTTAGGCGATCCAAATTCAAATTCCAAGAAACGTTATTTTGGCGACGTGATTAAATATGAAATTCTTGGAGATGGAAACGAAACCCTGTTTATCTATTATTTGAATTGTATACAGAGAACCAAACCCAGCCTGCATCAATTTACTCTAATTGAAAGAAACGTAATCACGGCTATGAACTTGTATCTGCAAAAAAAATATGAAGTGAGCCAAAACGATTTAACGCGAGTGATGGATTACTTATCCGATGTATTTGATTTAATAGATTAAGAGGGCCTCTAATAATTGGCGTTTTTACCTGTTTACTATCGTCTGGCTTTTAAATTTAAGGGGCAGGCTCCTGGCAAATTTGAATTTTTAGAGGTTCTCTTAAATGGGAAATTTAAAAAAAGTTTTGAAGACCGCATATGACTATTGACCAGTTACTCAACCAGTTAAACGGCTGTATCGCCAAGGGCGCCGCAAGCGGAGCGTCGACCTTTGAGTTGAATATTGATTCGGCAGATTTTGAGGCAATCAACAAATCCATTGCGCTTTCTTTTCCTTCTAAAAAGTTAAAAATTGGCGACGTCAAGCCGTTGCAGAAAAAAGATAAAAGCGTAGTCGTTACGGGCAATGGCATAGAGGCTCCTTTTAAGGGAATGGCTGTCGACGCCGAATTTTTAATGGACGACTCGGGAACTGTTTTCCTTCAATTTGCGCGCTCGTTAGATATTCCTCTAAATGATTCCACTGTACAGCTTCCTGTTAAGGCGGATTTAATGGGAGACGGCCTTCTGGTATTCGAAGCCGATACTTCCGGTCTTGCAAAGTTCAGCGTACGCGATTTAGCCGCTTATATGAAGGTGAAGAATTTCGAGAACATGGTTCCCTTCTCTCTGGACTCCGGGATAACGGTCAACTTTTTGTCGATGAGTTTGGATACCGCGTCGGGAGAAGTTTTATCTTTGTCGGTTCAATTTGCGCAGACATCTCCCTGGACGGCGATTGACGTCGGCGAGAATAAAATAATCGAAGTTAAAGATATTCAAATTGAGTTGGGCGCCAACCGGCCTTTGAGCGATTCTATTGAACCTTTTTGCGAAATAGAAGGAACCGTTGAGCTTGGCTCCTCTTTACCGATAAAAGTTAAACTTCAATATCCGGATTTCAATTTAGTCGCTTTATTTCAGCCGGACGGAGGGTTGGATCTAATCAAACTGATACAAAACTTCATTCCCTCTGTAGAGGGAATTCCATCTGGCCTGGAGATCATGGAGATTCGTTTTTTTGCCCAGCCCTCCGAGAAGTCGTATTCTCTTTCCACATTGGTTGCAAGCTCCTGGGAAATCGGCATTGCCAACCAATATGCCGCCCTCAACCAATTAGGTTTGGAAATCGATTACGATTCAGACGGAGTCGCAGGCCATTTGGCGGGTTCGGGAATGTTGGACGATATCGAAATCGATTTCCAGTTGGAAGTATCCAAAGACCCACATATCTCTATCTCGATACCTGAAGTAAAATTTTCAACCTTGCGCCAAAAATTATTTGGAGACGCTGTTCCCGCTTTGCCTAAAGAAATTCCTGAAATCAATTTTTTAGATTTGCAACTGGATCTTGCCCTGGCTACCGGTTCTTTCAGCGTGTCTGGAAGCGCGAAGGGCGATTGGAAAATACCGCTTACTGGAATAGAGTTTCCGGTTGACGAAATAGATTTGGATTTAACCCACACGGTTACAAAAGATAGTTCCGGCAAGTCGTCGGGAAGTACGGAAATAACGCTTAAGGCGAAGAAAAGCGACGGTTTGACCCTGAAAAAACATTTTCCAATTCATGGCGACAACTTCTATTTTGATTTGGATTTAACGTTCGAAGATGTAGCCATTTCCTACTCCAACGCTTCGGGCGGGGACGGTAAAAACAAAAACGCCTGGACAATCGAAGCGGACGGCAAGGTTGGGTTTAGCGGACCTGATAAATTTTTCAAGAACTCTATCGTTGCAGGCGCTATAGCCGAAAGCTACGATTGTAAGTTGAGCGTTGGCAATGCGGGCGTGTCTTTGACCGTAAGTCCGATAACAAAAGATTCCATACCGGTTAAATTACAGGATATTCCTTTTTCTATTGGAGATTTCAAGGTCGATCCAAAAGACCAGATTCATCTGGGGACGGCGAAGATTGGCGTTTCTCAAATCATGATCGGTTTTGGCGACGACTTTAAATTTTCCGCCGACGTGAATTTAACCTTGCCGTCGACGGTCAACGATGTCTTCCGTTTGAAGAATAGCGGCGAACCTCGCTACAAGCTTTTTAAAACCGATAGCCCGATTGATGTTGAAGTCTATATGGCCAGGGACAAGATCGGTATTCGGTTCAAAACCTCGCCTTTTGAGTCTTTTCCTTTAGTGGATAAAGATGGAGACGGCAAACAATGGATTAAGGTCGAAGAAGAATCTATTGGGGCGATTTGGATAGAAGAGCCCGAGTTGGCCATCGATTTTGATAATTTAGGTTTTACCGCAAGCGGCGCCGCTGAAAGAGATAAGGATAAAGACATTTCACTGCCTCTTGGATGGATAAAAAACTATCTGAAGGATAGGGGAATGGAAACGGCTTCCAGGTATTTGCCGGATAGCCTTCCGCTTACGGAATTTACGTTAGATCCGGTTAAATTGCTATCGATTTTAGAAGACCAATTGGATGAAGCGTCTAAAGCGTCCATGCCGGAGTCTGTTAAAACGCTTTGCAGTGTTTTGGCGGCGGGCATGGACGAGTTAAAGAAAAAGGCTGAGTCTCTGCCCACGCGGTTTGTCGATTATTTTAAAATCAAAGTTCCCGACGGTTTTAGCTACGCGATGACCATTACGTCGTCGGGAGGTTTTTCTTTTGATATTTCC
>CAYFMN010000042.1:14376-23637 GCA_964344185.1 uncultured Nitrospinota bacterium | reverse complement strand
TCTGGAATACGAAATACCGGCTTTATTGGGCGTTCGTTTAAGAGGCGTTTCTTTAGGCGAAATATTCAGCGGAACTTTCTTTGTGTTTAAACTGGACGCGGATTTCGATATTTTTGATTTGCCTACGCTGGGCGCCGTCTTCGCCGAGCCAGACCCTGAAGGTTCCATCTCGCGGTTTTGCGACTCAAGGGATTTGCAATGGACGATTACGATTCGCAAACTGTTTGTATTGATTGAATACGAGTCCGAAGTTCCAATTCCTATTCCAATTTTCTTCGACGACCTTGGCATCGACTATTTGGGACTGCCCGGAATTGGTTTCGCATCCCATTGGGGATTCCCCGAACCTCAGATGGACCTTATGGAAATCTTTACAGATGTCGCCGATTTGATTTCTTATGCGACGAATAAAGATCATCTGATGAATATGGATTCTGAAGATAGGAAAGTCGATTTGCAAATCAAGATAGGAGCAAACTATGTCCAACTGCCGCCATTTTTAGGCGGCTCGGTTTATGGATCGAAAGAAGATATTTTAATATTAAGCGGTTACCAGATGCTGGCGTTTGCGCTCAACTTTATCAAGGTAAGAAGACTGAGTTATTTGACCCATGTGTTTCCTTTGAGTTATCGCCTTGGAACAACGGTCTCCAAAGCGGATATGCCAGGTAGTCCGAATGTGGCAACTTTGAAAAATAGCGAAAATTACGCAACGACCGTCATGCCTTACAAGCTGGGCAAGCTTTCGGGAAATGTCGATTGGGCGGTTTCGACCCCGGAAGAATTTAAAACCTTTGCGGTTAAATACCTTGAACTTGCAGACGAAAAGGCGGCGACCGATTTTTTAGCTAGTCTGTTTCCAAAAGATATTGCAAGTCCGCCTGACGGAGTGGAACAACCCGGAATTGTTTTAGCGAAAGGTTCCGCCAAGGTGGGAGACTCGGCGGAACTGGACGTGAGTTTTTCCGTTTATCAAGAAGCTTCCAATCGATACGGTTTCGGCGTTTCATTGGCAGGGAAAGTAGGGAAAATTGTCGGAATCAATGTTGGAGGTAAGATTGATTTTGATATAAAAGGAAAATTAGATCAACCGCTGACTTTTGTCAGCCAGAGCGACGCCGAAGGCGGAGCGGGATTTCAAATAACCTTTCTGGAAGAAACAGTGGCAAAAGGGAACGTTCAATTGACCCAGGATTCCCTATCGCTTAGCGGAAATCTGGAATTCCCATCCGATTGGGGCTTAAAGTTTGAAGATACAATAGAAGGAACGCTCGGCTCGGATAAGTTGTATTTACATGGTTCCGGTAAAGCGCTTGTTCTGGGAGGAAAAAACCTGTTGTCAGGCGAGGTTGTCTTTACTCTTGAAAACGATAGTTTGGCGTTTTCGGGAGAATGGGAAAATTATCAAATTTCTCTGGGGTTGGATAAGAAAGGCGAAAACTGGATTTTTAAAGCCGCTTTTGACAACGACGGTTTTCCAAATTATTTGAAGAAAGCTATCGACGGTAAGTTCGCGGCAACTAAGGATCAGTATAAACCTCTGTTCGACGCCAAAAAAACTTATGAAACAGCCCTGGCATTGCCTCCAGACGGCGAATTGCAGGCAGTGAACAATGCGCAGGCCGCCGCTCAAAAAGCGCTGGACGCGATCAACGCCGCAAAAAAATTAGTGGACGACAAAACGGACGCTAAAAATAATTGTCAGGATACAGTCGACGGTATAAATAAAAAAATCCAGGATTTAAAAAAGAAACTGCTTTAGACTTTGGTCTCAGGTAATAAAAAGGAGTAAATAATTATGTTTGGCGGAAAACATAAAGGTCCTTCAAAGCCCAAAGATCCTCCAAAACACGTGGACCCCCCAAAACACGTGGACCCCCCAAAACCCAAAGAAACTTCAACTCCTGCGAGTTTTCCCAATCCCGTCGATGAAGGTAAAAAGATATGGAATAAGATACATGATTTGGAAAAAGATTTGTCGACCGCGACCACTAATTTGGAAAATGCGAAGAAAGATTTAGAGAGCGCCCAGCAGGCCCTGGATAACATTTCCAATAATCCGGATCAGTATATAAAAGACCAACAGGCAATCATTGACAATGCTGCAACCAAAATCAAAAACTTAACCGATGCCCAGGAACAAGTAAAAACGGCAACGAAACTTACAGATTGGACTCAGGCGCTTGCAAAAATTAAAAGTCTGGAAAGCGACGGTCTTGCCAAAGTAGCTCGGTATCTTTTAGAAAATAAGAGTTTAACGCCGGGAATTTCGTCCGCAACTTTTGACGTGGCTTTAGGACAAGCCGTGGGAGAGACGATTGGTTTAAAGGTTACAATGTCGTTGCTGGGTTCCACCAAAGACTTTACGGTTAATATAGATATGTCAAAGCCGGAAAGTGGGGCGGAAGAATTGTTCAAACAGGTTTCTACCTGGGCGGAGTCTTTAATTCCCGTTAAAACTTAGATTTCTTATGAGTCGTTTACCTGGGTAATCTTGAGTTCAACCGTATTTCCGTCGGTATCTTTTATATAAATAGATCTGCCGCTGCCTTCAGCTCCGTACCGGTCTTCGAACTCGCTCACCTCGACGTTTTTACTTTTTAAATAGTCGATCAGTTTTTTTTCGTCAAGGGGTTCGATTTGCAAACAGAAATGGTCCAGATTGTTTGAATCTGAGGTTGGCGGTCCGCCGCCCTGTTTGCCTAGCTCGCTTTCAACATCGACAATGTCGATGAGGCATTCTCCGGCCCGCAATTGCGCTAAGCCGAAATCTTTTAATTCGCGTTCCAGCTTGCAACCCAACGTGTCGCAGTAAAACGCAATCATTTGCCTTGGATTCGCCGTTCTTAAAACAATGTGATCGATTTTTTTTATAGAGATCATGGTTGTATTATTATTTGAATTAATTTTTATCGTACGTTTCGCATCATTAAAGAAAGAAGTATAGTATACAACTTAAAGCGGGTTTGATCTTCTGTTGTTATAATATTTCGAAGGGGCAATACTATAAGGATAAGATGATCTATGAAAACTTTAAATTCCTAATGATACTTGGAGCGCATTTCCATTGTTTGATTCTCAAGAGCTGATAAAAACGTTTGTGATTTTGTTCACGATTATGGACCCCATTGGAAATATACCCATTTATCTTTCCCTTGCCGTAGATAAAACGAAGGAAGAGCTTCAGAGATTGCGATTTAAGACTTGTTTAGCAACGGTTAGTTTGCTTGTTGGTTTTTTCTTGTGCGGCAAATATATCCTGGTATTTTTTGGAATCGAAATGGCGGCTTTTAAATTAATTGGGGGGATTTTTTTGGTATATACGGCGGCGTGTATGCTTTCCAACAATCCTTTTCCTCCTAAGCAGGATTTAGATATGAAGTCGGGAGACGACGGAGCCATCATGCCGCTAGCGTTTCCACTTTTAGCGGGACCGGCAGCAATTAGTTTAGTGGTGATTCAAGCGGATCAAATAAATTTGTGGAGCGAAAAAACGATCGTGATATTCGGATTGATATTGCTTGGAGTCATTGTGGGTATTATCTTTAAAGCCTCCGATTTTATTATCAGCGTTTTGGGCAAAACGGGAATCAAAATCATGACCCAATTTATGGGGTTGATTCTGGGAAGCCTTGCAATCGGTTTGATAGCAAAAGAATTGAAGGTGTTATTGCCGGGGTTGTCGTAAAAATTATTTAAGAGGATCTCTTAATAAAGATGCGACGAGTTAGTTTATTCGAAAAGTAAAGTATCTCGCAAAGTTAAAGTTTTATTGCGATGTCATCCTAGAGGAGCTTCGAAAGAAGCGACGAAGCTTGCTAGGTTAATTTTCTCTATTTCTTATTATCAACACTCCTGAATACAAGCCTCAACATTCCCTTTCAAACGATCCGTTATTTCTTTTTGTAAATTGTCGTCGAGTTTGTTGGTTTCTTCGCAGTCTTTAATATTCCAATCGTAACCACTAAAAAGATTGTGTTTTGCAATCAAACTTTCGACCTCTTTTACGGCGTCTTCTTTGGATTGAGATTTTAACGCTGCCTCTACATCGGTAATTACTGAAATGTCATAAAGCTCCAATTCAAATATGGCTTTGGACCCATCCCAAAACAGGCAATCTTCCGGCTCTTCCTCTTCCTCAATACGTTGTTTGATCTGCGTTTGTAAGGCATCGTCAAATTTGTTAATGCCGCCATCGTCGCATCCGTCTATTTTCCACTCATAACCTTCAAAAACGTTTGAAGCTTCTTGAATTCTACCAACTTCTTTTGAGGCTTCTTCCTTTGTGGTTCGGGAGTTTAATTTGACAACCAAGTTGGTTCGAACGGATACATTTGGAATGATTAATTTATAGTTACTCATTTGAGATTAGAACCTTATGTTTTAGTTTTATGGGGATCTCTAATAATTCATATTTTTATTGGCTTGCCATCGACTAGTTCGTGATAACTAAGGCTAGTCTTTTCGCAAACCTCAATTTTTTAGAGGTCCCCTTATTAAATATAAGCGAGATTAAACAGCCAAGTAATATTTTAGGCAACTACACTCCGAATCAAAATAATATTTTGTTTAATAAAGAAAATCTTCTCTTGGTTTTAAAATTGATGCGCTATTTCTAAAGCCAGGACTTATAACGCCTCTCACAAAAGTTGCATAGGAGATTCGATAGCAGGTATTTCAAGCTCAATGTTATGGTGGTGGACAAAGAATACAAAGATGATACTGAGCTAAAGTAATCTAAATTTAATCGAATTCCCATGGTGTGTCATTCTGACGACTCCTGAAAGGGTGAGGAAGAATCTCGCCTCGATTTAATAAAATATCTCCCTTAACTTGAGGGGTTTTGCTTTGAAAGGTAAGAAATTTATATAATTAAAGCTGGTTGGTTTCTTTTGGTGAGATCAATTCCAATTACTTGGATGGATTCAATTTTATGGTTTTTAGCTATAATTTTGTTTCCTTCTTTTTCAAGAAACTTTAGTAGCTCAGCAAAGTTAATCTTCTTTTTCGTTCTTGGGTGTTGCCAATTTTTGTCGCCTAAATAAACTAGTAGAAATATTCCGCAATTAGATCTTTGATCTCTTAAATATTGACCGCAAAGTTGATTTTTTAATCTTTCCAGAAGATCGGGGCCACTCCAATTATTTGCTATTTTTAGTTCAATGGGGACAGGACCTTCAAATCCTGTCCTGCGCAAACGGAGGTCTGGTTTTTTCCTATCAGCAAGTTCTTCTTCTTGAGGAACGCTATATTTGCCTAAACTTCGATCTCTAAGCCATCCCCCGATTACGTTTTTTTTTGAAAAGTCAGCGATACCTTCAGTTTGCCACGGCTCGAATTCTGAATCTAATTTTGCTCTTTGTATTGCAGATTCTTTACACCACTCCATCGTTGGATTCTGTATTATTAAATAACTTGCTAATTTATCTTTCAAAAACAAAACCTTTCTTTTTTTATCCTTCTTTGCGGACTTTGCGCTTTTACGGTTGGACAAATTAGCTCTTAACCTTTGACGCAGATGATTTGCCGGAGAGTGTGGACAATTTCCACCAAATCTTTTTGCGCTTCCATTACCGCGTCGATGGATTTATAGGCTGCCGGGGTTTCGTCGATCACGTCTTTGTCTTTTCTGCATTCGACCCCTTCGGTGGCTTTGATATGATCTTCAACGCTGAATTTTTTTTTAGCGGCGGACCTGGACATGGCTCTGCCGGCTCCATGACTGCAACTATGAAAACTATCTTTATTGCCGAGACCTCTTACAATATAGGATTGCGCTCCCATGCTTCCGGGAATAATTCCCAGATCTCCCTTGCGGGCGCGAACGGCTCCCTTGCGCGTTACTAAAACATTTTGTCCGAAGTGATCTTCTCGCGTTACGTAATTGTGATGGCAATTGACGGACTTTATTTCGGCTTTGAATGGCGGAATCCCTTCGGCGTTTTGCAACGCTTTAATGACGGCTTGCATCATTAGTTCGCGGTTGGTTTTTGCAAAGTTTTGCGCCCAACCAACGGCGAATACGTAATCGTCAAAATATTTCGTTCCCTCTTTGAAATACGCCAGGTTTTTATCGGGTAAATTGGATTCCAACTTGCGCATATCTTGCTTGGCAAGTTCAATGAAGTAGGTCCCAATTCGGTTGCCGATGCCGCGCGAACCGCTGTGCAGCATGATCCAAACCTGGTCGCTCTCGTCTAAACAAACTTCTATGAAATGATTGCCTGTTCCAAGGGTTCCGAGATGGTTGACGTGATTTGGGCTGCGGCTTCCCACTTTTGGGTGTTTTTCTACGATGGCGTCGAAACCTTTTTTAAATTCTTCCCAAATTTTGACTTGTTGATCCGGGACGTTTGCCCAAGCGCCTCTGTCTCCGCGTCCTCCGTTATGGGTTCTGCCGTGAGGCACAAATTTTTCAATTTGGGTTCGAATTCCTTTTAGGTTATCAGGAAGTGATTTTGCGTTGAGGCTTGTTTGGACCGCCATCATGCCGCAACCGATATCGACTCCTACCGCCGCCGGTATGACCGCTCCCAAAGTGGGAATCACGCTGCCTATAGTAGCTCCCATGCCCCAATGCACGTCGGGCATTGCCGCGACATGTTTGTAGACAAAAGGCAGGCTGGCAACATTTTTTAGCTGTTTTTCCGCTTCGGCTTCCAGTGGAACTCCCTTAATCCAAGCTTTTATTGGTACGCCTTTACGCGGTTCAATAACTTTAAAGTTTTTATCGGCCATGATTTTGTATTCGCTTAATTGCTTGCTCCGAATTATCGCACGATTCACATTAAAACAAAAAATGAGTTAAGGAGTTTTTTCAGTTTTCCGAAATATTGCTTGTTTTTTTTAAGTTAAAATTTGCAAAAAATATACACACGCTAGGAATTTGTGCTTTATAAACAGGCTTTGTTGGTGTTTCGGTATGTCGTGTTTCTGATTGTTATGATTTCGTTATGGCGGAGTTAGGGAATGGGCTTATCTTTAAGGGGGTAAGGGGTTACTATTTGATTTCGGACAAAGAAAAAAATTTGAAAAAATTAAGCGTTTTTTACTATCATTATAGAAACTTTATTAGTAATATCAATATAACTTTATCTATTTAATCGTTCAAAGCCGTTGAAAAATCGCTTAAAGGACTGTCGAACTATGGAATACGAATCCAGAATTCTTGTTGGAAGAGTTTCGGAGTTATGGCGGTATCCAGTTAAAAGCATGCAAGGCGAAAGTTTGAAAATGGCTACCGTTGGGAAAAAGGGGTTGGTTGGGGACCGTTTATTTGCCCTAATGGATAAAGAGTCTGGACGAATTGTAAGCGCAAAAAATCCAAAGAAATGGGAAAGAGTTTTTAGGTTTTCAGCGAAATCGTTGGTTGCTAAAGACAGTGGAAGGCCTCTCCCACGCCCTAATATAACATTTCCCGATGGAGAAACTGTTTTTATCGAAGACGATAACATTAATGAAATCTTATCCAAAAAAATTGGAAGATCTGTCGTTTTGATATCGCAAGTTCCCGAAAACGCAACCCTTGAAAAGCTTTCTTTAGAAGAGGAAGAATCTGGAGATGTTGAGACCGCATCTTGTTTGGAAAAGTTGTCTCCATTAGATTTTTTCGACGGCGGTAAATTGCATATTCTGACCACCGGCGCGCTAAATAAACTTAAGAAGAAATATAGCGGAGGCGATTTTGACGCAAGGCGGTTTCGTCCAAATATCGTCATCGATTCAGACGATACTGAGTTTAGCGCAAACCTGAATCTGAATTTGGAAAATCATTGGGAATATTTAATGATCGAAGTGGGTGATAAAGTTCGATTAAAAGTTACAAAGCCAACTGTTATATGCATTATGACAACGTTAGCTCAAGAAAATATTCCAAAAGATAATCAAATCCTGAAAATGATCGATCAGTTTAACAACGGTTATTTGGGCGTATACACTCAAACCTTGGAACCGGGTTCGATTGAAGTTGGCGATTTTGTATGGATGGTTGGGTCTAGGTCGCTTGAAAAGGTACCGGCAAATTTAATTCTTAAAAACTCGCTAAACTCTCTGTAAAAAAGTTGTTAGCTAAACCATATAACTTCATTTGGTTTTTATTGGCAATAGTTAGCTTTCCGTATTGCAATACTTTATATAAAAGCAAAAAAACTGATTTTATAGTATACTTTTTCATATACTTACTATGAAGTTAAAATTTGAATCTGGTTTTTTATGTTCTTTTTCGGAGAAAAGAAAGTGATTTTAGTTGGAGGCGCTCTGTTCTTTTGGGCTATTGGGTCGACCAGTTGGGCGGATACTATAGAAGGTGAGATTAAACCTGGTCATGTTTTTGCGAGAGCCGAACTGATCCAGAAGGAGGTGGATCTCATTCGATTAGAAATGGGGAAGCCTGAACCGGTTTTTTTAAAGATCAATATTGCCAATGCTCAGCCCCGCGACGTTTATTATCAAGCTCTCACTCTCTATAAAAAAGCGGATCGGTTATGCTTTGACCACACGGGCGATACGGGGCCAATTCCTCCACAAATGGAGGAAGGTGAAATTTCACCTGGAGACAATTTTGAGATCTTAAATGGGGCGATGAGCCGAATCCGGTGCGTAAGCGTTAAGTGGGATATTCCAGAATCCGTTATAGAGTATAAACTGGATATTAATAAAACCCCCAGTGATGTTTATGGAAAAATTTTAGAAATCAATCGACAATTAAATTCATTGCTGGATACTCCTTATTCGCCCAGCGTTGTTTACAGGCGAATGAATGAAACGAACGAAGCGGTTAAACGTATTATTTCTCGAAATAATTCGGATATGGAGTTTCCTTCATTGCCTGAATTTGAAAGAAGGAAGAAACCAAGCGATGTATATTTTCAAACGCTAAAATGTCTGAATATTCTGAGAAGAATTTCTCATTTTTTGAAAATTCAACATCTGGACTTTAAAGTCGCCAAATCGACTGTTAAGGTTGAACCTGGAGATGTTTACGACCTGGTTTCTTTAGTTTTATCGGGGGTCAATCAAATTAGAAAAACTTTAGATCCGGAGAGCTTTGAATCGATCCAAAAAAAGGTTCCTTTTCCAAGCCGAAAGTTCCCGTCGCATGTTTATCAAAAAGCTGTCTATTTAGAAAGACTTATGCTGAAATGGGAAGAAATGTTAAAGAATAAAAATTTTGATTCTTAGTTTTTAAAAAGTTTTTAGTTTAGGAGAATCGCTTGTCGGGTAAAGCCACAAAACACCTGGAATCTCGTTTTGAACAGCCGG
>CAYFMN010000042.1:0-14366 GCA_964344185.1 uncultured Nitrospinota bacterium | reverse complement strand
CGGTTTTTCTTTTGTTTGTGACGGTGGCTATTTCCATTAGCCCTTTCATTCTGAACTTGGCGGGTTTTGATTTTGGCAGCGCTAAAGTTCCTTTTCACTCCCAGGCGACTGCCGGTATAAGTCCCATAGAGGTCGTTGACAGTATGTTTCGCGCTCTTGGGGGGGCTTTTCTTCACACCATCCTGGAGTGGAGCGCTTTTAGCGCCGCTTTCTTTACAGTTATCTTATCTTTCGCTCATTATGCAATTAAGCGTGATGTGACTGCTCCTATTATAGGAGTGGCTTTATTCTTCGCGGGTTGTATGGATGCCTTTCATACTCTTGCCACTGACCGTTTAATTACAGCCGTTGCCGATAATCGAAACCTTTTACCTTTTACCTGGGCGGTGTGTCGATTATTTAACGCCTTGATTCTTATTAGCGGTATTGGACTTTTAATTTTTAGAAAAAAAAAGGAACGCAAAGAGGACTTTTGGTTCGTAATTTTTGTGAGTCTGATATTCGGGGCAATAGCGTATAGCGTTATCAGTTTTTGCGCGAATAGCGACAGTCTCCCCAATACCACGTTTCCCGATTCTTTAATTACGCGTCCCTGGGATATAGCTCCATTAGTTCTATATTTGTTTGCCGGTTTTTTTGTGTTACCGCAATTTTATAAAAGAGAAAGAAATTTTATTTCCTACTCCATTTTAATTAGCGTCATTCCCCATGTTGCCACCCAGATTCATATGGCTTTTGGATCTTCTTCGTTATTCGACAACCATTTTAATATAGCCCATTTTCTTAAAATCGCCGCTTATTGGATACCATTTATTGGGTTGACGCTGGAATATGTTAAAACTTATCGAAATCAGCAGTCTGCGGAAAAAGAGACTCGGACCATTATAGAAAGCGCGCAAGAAGGACTTGTGGTTATCGATCAAAATGGCAACTTGACTGTATTTAATCCATTTGCCGAAAAGGTTTTTGGTTATTCATCGAAAGAGGTTGTCGGACAAAATGTGAAGATGTTGATGCCTGAACCTTACTATTCTGAGCACGATGGATACCTATCAAAATATATTCAAACAGGTAAAAAAAACATTATCGGAACTATAAGAGAATTAACCGGCAAGCGTAAAGACGGGACTACGTTTCCGGTGGAGTTGGGCGTTAATGAAATGCAACTGGGAAAGCGCAAGTTATTTGTCGGTAGTATACGCGATTTGAGCGAACGAAAGGCGGCGGAAGAAAAATTGGTGGCTGCAAAGGAGTTTGCTGAAATTGCTAAAGAGGATGCGGAAGCCGCCAATCGGGCCAAATCTATTTTTCTGGCTAATATGAGCCATGAAATTCGAACTCCAATGAATGCTGTTCTTGGTTATACACAGATTCTTTTAAGGCGAAAAAATTTAGACTCAGACGTACTGAACGCTTTGGAAACTATTAATACAAGCGGTCAAAACCTTCTCGATATGATCAACGAGATTCTGGATATTTCAAAAATTGAGGCTGGCAAAATGGAGCTTCATCAGATTAACTTTGATTTGAAGGAGCTTATTACAGGGATCGCGACAATGTTTGAGTTGCGGTGCCAACAAAAAAATATAGCCTGGAAAGTTGAAGGAATTGAACAGTCTATTGATGTATCAGGGGATGAACTCAAGCTTCGAGCTATATTGATTAACCTGATTGGCAATGCGGTTAAATTTACCGATACAGGCGAGGTTCTATTCAGAATGACGCATTAAGAAGATCGTCGGTTTTTGTTTGAAGTTGTCGATACCGGAAGAGGTATAGCTCCTAAAGATCAGGAGAAAATATTTGAACCGTTTAATCAAGAAGAGTCCGGAGCAAAAAAGGGGGGCACTGGGTTAGGATTGGCCATTTCCAGCAAACAATTACAGCTAATGGGATCCAAGCTATGTATAGATTCTGAACCGGGTAAAGGATCGCGTTTTCACTTTACTCTACAATTAAAAAAGGCGACAGGCGAAATTGAGCGGCGCAGCGAACGAGTTAAAGACGTTCTTCATTTAGCTGAAGGATGTCGAGTAAAAGCTCTTATTGTCGACGATGTCAAAGAGAATCGCGATGTTTTGAAAACATTTCTTTCCGACATTAAAGTCGAGACAATGGAAGCTGAAAACGGGCAGGAAGCTTTAGAGAAAGTTCGCGATTACGGTCCCGATATTATTTTTATGGATATTCGAATGCCAGTTATGGACGGTAAGGAAGCTATTAAAAAGATTCGGCAAGAGTTTGGAGAAGACCGGTTCAAAATAGTTGTTATCACAGCTTCGGCCTTGGACCAGGACAGGCAGAATTTTGCTAAATTAGGGGCCGATGGTTTTATAGCAAAACCTTTTCGTGGCGAACAAATAATAGATTGTATTAGCGGACTTTTAGATATTGAATTCGAATATGATCAACAACAAGAAAAAAATGACAAGCAATCAGCCGCCAATAACGGAACGATTGATTACTCCAAGATTGATATTCCGAAAGAATTGTACTTGCAACTAAAAGAAGCGGCTTATTTAAATAACATCACTCAATTGGATAAAATAATAAAGACTCTGGAGGATATGGACGAAAACTGTTCTCAGACTGCGGATCGGATTAAGGATTCTTTACGTATATTTGACATGGATACCATCAACGAAATTGTTGAGAAACTAAACCCAGAGAAGAAATAAATTATTCCTATACGAGATTACCTGCGAGATAAAAATTTTAATTTTAAAATCAATTGTTAGATTTTAAAACTGAAAAAGATAATATCAAATGGTGACACGTAAAGTTCTTAGGATAGTTAGGATTTTTGATTTTTGCTCTTTTATGTTTGGAATACTTATGAGGTTTACCTGGAAATTTTGGATAGTCCATCAGGTTGAAATTTTTGTTTTTCAAATTTTTAAAAAATACTTCCGGACTTCCTTGGATTAGATATCCTAACATTCCTCCTTCTCTACTAAAGGGGGAATATCGTGCAGTTAGGAAATTATGTTCGATTTCTTTGATGTAATTTGATTTATCTTTATCTGTTTTTAGTATTTTTGCTTCTAAACAAAACATTTTCCTATGATTACTTCTCAAGGCAAAAGCCAAATCGTATTCCGGAGTTTTAGAAGCACCT
This sequence comes from uncultured Nitrospinota bacterium, assembly GCA_964344185.1. Classification (GTDB taxonomy): domain Bacteria; phylum Nitrospinota; class Nitrospinia; order Nitrospinales; family JAJDAT01; genus JAJDAT01. The sequence continues at coordinate 11,248 of CAYFMN010000042.1, read as the reverse complement.
TCCTTTTTTGTTTCATATTCTTTTTGCCAGGACTTTAGTATAAAATTCCCTTCACTAGGCATTATATTTGCTATTTTAATGTAAAGGTTATTTGTGATTTCATCTTCGAGTATTGGCGTATCTGGATTTAATTTAATTTTTCGTATATCATTAATTAATTGCTCATACCCTTGCCAAACATAACCTAAAAGGATTTCAAAAGCGTCATCTTTAAAACCTTTAATCGATTCTTTAAAGTCATTAGGGATGGGATATAATTGTTCCGTTAGAGATTTTTTAGCGGGCATTTAGAACCTTAAGAAAATGAAAATTAGATTGTCCAGTCCAAAATATTTTCGGCTACTTCATCGGAATCTCTTAGAGCCATTGATCGCGTCCAATATCTAATTTGATTTGGCTTAATAAGGAAAATAGTAGGAGTAGGTTTTTTCCCATCGTATGTAATCATTTCATAAATTCTTAATACTTGTTTGTTGCCAATACCGAGTTTCTTTAAATTCATATTCCATTTATTTATTTCATTCAGTAGTTCTTGATCGTTCAGTTTTTTTTCTTTGATTTTTTCTTTTTGGGGTAGGTCTAAATGAATACCTACTAGACAAAATGGCAGTTCTATCTCTTTGTCCCAAGTATAAATGGTGGCGCAAATGTTTTTTTGAGCTCCAAAGGTTGCCTTCAAAGAATTAATAAAATATTTGAAATAAGGTTTTAAGAAGCGATAATTATTTTTAAGAACAGCAGGTTGTCTACCTGGAGAATTAATGTTTCCTTTAAAGTCAGGCAATGTATAGTCAAATAAGTCTTCAACCAAAGCCCATTCTGAATCTTTTAACGAGTAAAGTTGTTTAGTTTTTTGGTCAATATCACTTTTAGAAATATTATTTAATGATATTTCTTCATTAGGTATATTAGGAGCGGGAAACTTTTTTAACTCTATAAGTAAAAGGGTGGGAATAAAGCTTCCTAAACGGGAGGCATATAACATAGCGAAGTAAACGAGAAGTTTGCTATTAAGAGCAACGGTAAGTGATTTTAACAATGGAGTGTTGTTCTCCAAAGAACGAATTCCATCAAAAGATTCGGAAAATAAAAGTTTTTCTGAATGAGGGTTTTCCTCAAAGAAAACTGCTTTATAACGTTTATTTTCTGCTTTCCAGGATTCTTCGAAGATTAAAATAGGTAAAGAATAGTTTTCAATTTTACGTGGGCCTTCAAAATTGGGATCTTGATTTTTGGGAAACTCTTTAAGATCAGGATATAAAGAGAGGTTATTCCATATTTTGTGATTTGCTAAAGTGGGAATATTTAATGAATCTTCAAAAACTTTTCTTCTATTCCCTCGTTTAAAACCATTAAAAAAATTTAATTTAGCGTCTTCATCTAGATCGCTAATTGACGGTCGAGTTAATAAGTTTTTAATTAAGGCATAATCGCGTCGACCGCCCCAGGCCAAACTAGTCCAAATATAAGAATCCTCACTTGCCTCTTCTGGGTAGATCCAATTTATATCGGTGGAATCAAAATTAATAGATATATCATCTAAATCCGTGTGAGACATTTTAGGACAGCAGTAAAAAATAGGAGAATCATTCGGTATAGAAGGCCGAAAAACGATTGAAGCTGCGGGGCCAATCGATTTTTCAAAGAGTTTAAACCTTAAAGCAGAAAAATTAAAGACTTGCTCTACTCTATAATTTGAAAAGAATTTTTTTCGAAAATTTAGAGCTGGACCTCTTCGGTTGAAAAGAAGTGATCCTGCCGGTTGAATCATCGCAACTTTCCCGTCTGATTTGCATAGTTTTGCCGATTTGGCTAAAAATAATGTTCCGACTTGTTCATTAACTATTTCCCAACTATTTTTAGTTGCCCACCTTTGTGCATGTTCTAAATCAGGATCTTTACCCCAGGGAGCATTACCAACTATAAAATCGAAACTACCAGTTTTTTCTGGAGTTTTGATTAATTTAACATTTTCATCAAAAAAATCAGCATGAAGTAAAGTTTTACCCCTTAATGAGGGAAACTTTACTTGAGTCCAAAAGTTTTTGGGATCAATTTCATCGCAAAAAGACAGATACAAACTAAACGATGCGACTCTAACTGCATTGGCGTGGGTATCGACGCCAAAAATATTTTTTTCTAAAAGTTGCCTTAGAAAAGGTGCTTTAACTTTTGTTTCATTATTATTTTTCCAACGTTGGACTAAACGTTTAAAAACCTTGACTAGAAAAATTCCAGAGCCACATGAAGGGTCTAAAACTTTAAGATCCCATTCTCTACCTTCCCAGGGAAGTGCTTGGTCTAAAATAAAATCCACTAAGTGGCCAGGGGTGTAATGCACTCCTTGTTTTCCAGAAACAAACTCTTGATAAATATTACTGATAAATTCTAGTGGGATGATATCGAATGAATAGAAACTCCATAAGAGGTATTGATGTTTAGAAAATTGTATTTTGCCTTCTATAAAGTCGGCTAGGAGATCTAAACATTTTTTTGTTACAGCTTTTTTTTCTTTATCAATCGTCTGCTTTGCTGGAAACAAATCTCCATTAAACTTTTGGTTTAACCAACCAAATAAACTGTAGGTATCTTTTTTGTTCTTCAGAATTTCTTCAAGACCAATGTACGTTTTTGAAAGTATTTTTTCATCAAATAAACTTTTTAGCTTTTCTGCATTAAGAGCTGACGTGCCTGTGGAATCTTTTCGATGAAATAAAAATTGTATAAAGATTATTCGGGCGATTAAATCGTGAACAATATCTTCGGTATTTTTATTTTCAGTTCCCAACTGTTTAATAAGTTCTTGTCTTATGTATTTTAAGTTGTCGAGAAGAGTTTTATCTACGCGTTCGTGAGATTTAAACCGGTTTTTGTATCTTTCAAAATGTTTGCCAGAGGTCAAATTAACCCAATGGAGAGTGTTAGTAAGTGGAGATAGGTTTTTTTCTTTGGGTTTTAATTGGTCTAAATATTTTAGTGGCTCTTCAGATTCGGTTTTTGGTTTTTCAAAAAGACTCCAAGTTCTAATCAAATTTGGTTCTATGGTGATTAAAAGCGGTGCATGACAAAAATTCCATGCTAGGCGATGTATTTCTTTAACCTTTTCAGAAGAAATGTTTTTTTGAAATTCGCAAACAATTGCGATTGGGGCTCTTGAATCGTTTTCTTTTGGGTTGTTTACTAAAATTCCAACTTTGGAGGGAGTGTCTTTATATTTTCGGTTAATAGCAGATTCGACTTTTGCCTGAACTAAATCTGAAAGAATTCTTGGACCAAATCCGCTTGGCTGGAATATTTGCTTTGAGGTGGGCCAATTAAAGTTTTTATTTAGGTAGTTTAGTTTAGACATTTAGGTTGTGGTGATTGTTCTAAAAAGGATTTGATTTTGTAGTGAAGAAACTTAGCAAGTTAAGACATTTATATCATGTTTGGCCACTGGCTCCAACCCAAATGGTAAAAAATTAGTTTTATATCTATTTGAAAATTAGTGAGTTAGGTTGTGTCTATTTGGTTTTAAATGTTAATTCTCAACGGTTTTTTAGGTCTTATTGAGAAAATCAATAAGACCTAAAAGATGTGATTGGATGTTTTTAAAATTACAAAAGGGGGAGGTAATTAAAGTAGAAGTAGCGGGTTAATAAGTAATGGTCTGGAAAAGTTTGTTCTTGACTTTTATTTTTTTAACCTTCTTTCTCTTTGACGTTTTCTCGTCAAAATCACTCCAATATCCGAAACATAAATTTGTCCTGAAAAGTTTTCGGCTAAATAAAGCGCTGCGGCTTTATGCCCTTCGTTAGCCAAGTCTTGAAGAACTCCGGAAAAGTCTTCCACTTCAAATTCATCAGGGTTAATTTTTATATTAAATTCATCCGACATACAAAACTCCAAACAAAAGCGCTTTGTTTACCGAAATATTCAGCGGCAATAGCTTCCACGATTTCGGCGTTTATAAATTGTGTCAATGGGATTTGTGGCGTTATTACTTGTCGTCCAAACCTGAATTTCAGTTTTTGAGATGAGGTGAACGGTATGTGTTTTCAAAAAGTTTAATTTTTTTTATTATTTGCTTCGAGTAGTTGTTTTCTTTTGTTAGCCAATTTTTTTTCTTCTTTAAATTCAAGTTTTCCTCTAAATACTTTCTTTGCTTCCGAAATCCATTTTATGACTAGCTCGTTTTCGTTTTTTAAACTTTCGATTTCCTTTGGAGAAAATACGGCTATGTCTGAATTTTCTTTTATCCCATTGTTCAAGTCGCAGTTGTTTAATACCAGCCCAATTATTTCTCCGTTTAACGCTTCTGTTTGAATCTTGATCAGTTTTACCATCGGAAAGCTCCAAACGAAGCCGGTTCGCAAAGTACTAAACGGTCTTTTGTGCGCGTTGCGCCTACGTAAAATTGTCTTATGGTTTCCGGGTCTGTGTTGATATCTTTACGTTTCTCCTGGTACATTTTTGTCGATACGTCGGGAAACAAGATCACCGTATCGGCTTCGCTTCCTTTAACGCTGTGGATGGTGCCCACGCACAAGTCTGGTTTTTCAAATAACGCTTTTGGCCCTTGCTTTTCCGCTACGACAACAGGGAACTTTATTTTGCTCCTTTTTTTATTTTCGACCGAGTTTAAATACCATTCCAGGTTTAGCCGCAGGGCTTCATCGGCATGGTTTTTTTTTGAAAATAATTCGACAAACGGTTCATATTCGTCTGGAAGAGAAAAGTAGTCTTCCGTCATAACCGATTTAACGTCGCTCGCCAAAATATCCTTTGACCGTAACCACTCGGCCCAATTCACAAAGTCTTTAGTTTTCCATTCGCGAGCGTATTTCCCCAATCTCTTGTCAGGTTTCAAAAAAGAGGCGACACGGTCTACTGGCATAGTTCTTTTTTCTTTACGCGTAAGAGGGTTCCATGCCGTGTTTGTCGACCTGTAGGGATTATGAAACGGTATGCCTTCCTTCTTTAAAACGTCTATAGTGTCCTTTAACATATAACCGCAGGAAGCCAGGATCATTACCGACCGCTTGTCTTGAAGTTCCTTTTGAATTAGAGGAATGAGTCTTGCCGGATTTTTTATGTTGCTTCGAATGCGTTCTACGGTTCCTTTTTGAGATGTTGGATAAAACCCTACATCTTCTCTGTTTTTTATACGTTTGATCAAATTTCTTGCATAGCTGTGAGGATTTTCAGGTAATCGATAAGACTGACGTAAAAAATTTTTACAATGATCGGGTATAGAATATTCCATAAAAATATTTGGATTAGCTCCCCGCCATTCATAGATAGCCTGATCCGGGTCTCCCGCCATAATGACTGTTTCCGCTCGATCTCCCCAACAATCTCTAAAAAGTTTCGTTTCAAGTTTGGACCAATCTTGAGCTTCGTCGCCAATAAGAGTTCGGGGAGTTCCAGGAGCGGCCCATGTGTTTTCTATTGCCAGTTCAATCATCATTACAAAATCGACGGATTCAGTTTTCTTTAAATAATCAAACCAGATTCGACTGAAGTTTTTTATGTTGGTTGGCCAGGCGATTTCTGGAACGAGAGTGGATCGAAATATATTTAGTTGCGCCAAAAGTCGGTCCCCTTTTGTGCGGCTGGGAATAGTCTCTTTTGCTCCTTCCGAATCGACGCTATTATCGGCGGTTGTTAGTTTGAATTCTGGATACTCTTCGTTGAAACCTTTTACCTTGACCACTTTTATGTTTTTTCCCAGCGACCTTTTGGCAAGAGAATGCAATGTGCCTACTTGACCTTCTTTTATCTCTATATCGCGCGATTTAATTTCGTTTGCGGCGGCGTTTGTCAATGAAGTTAAAACCACTCCGTCAGGACCGTGTTCTTCCACTGCTTCTCTTGCATGGCGTTCGAGAGATGTGGTTTTTCCGCATCCCGGAGGGCCGTAGTTGTAATGAAGATTTCCGCGCATAGTTTCTCTGGTTTTTACAAAAGCATGTACGCTTCTAAAATCTTTTTTGGTATGGACCAATAACGGGCCGTCGCCTTACCGGCGCTTACGCGGTCTTCATTCGCCATTTTGGCTTTTTTGAGCCGCTGTCCCAAGCGGACGTGACTCAATTCAAAACTCGCGGAGAAGCGTTCTCTAAGGATGTGTTGCCTTAATTCTCGGAGATTGAAAAAAATTTTTTTGTCCTGAGCAAATGGAGACCCAGTTTTAATCGCTTCTTCGCTTTTACTCTCATATAAGTTTGAATTCTCTAAATAATCCGCGACCCAATGGATAGTTTCTTCTTCTTTAGTGCCAATGGAATCGTCAAACTCAGCAAGCTGAATAATCTTTTCTACCAGGTTGCGCCAAGCCGTAGATTTGTACTTAGGTATCATTTGGTTGGTCGCGTCCAGGATTCGGCAGAGCGTTTTTGTGTAACTGATCAAGCATTCAGAGTTGCCAATATCGACTTCTCTATCGTCGATAACAAAAATGTATGAAACTTCGTCGACTCCTCGTTTAATTATTTTACTGAGATTTACTTTTAAGCAGCTGGCAATGTGCGCTATTTGATCGTCTTTTTCTAAAAATTCTAATTCGGACAGTCCAAGCGCTTTGATTGCGTCTTCGTCGTTTTTGTTTTCACGAACGCACTTTTTAGCAAATTGGATTGTCGATATTATTTTTTTTGGATTCCTTTTTAGCGTATTGATCGCTCCCCATTTGTTGTAAAACTGAATAATGAGGGCGATGACTTCCTTGTCCGTCCAACCGGCGTTTACGGCGCGAATCGCCAGACTGGAGGCGTAGCCTGAATTGGAATCGTCTTGAATGGATTTACCCCGTTTTTTCTCCCAGCTTTGTCTGAATTTTTGATCGGCTTCGATGAGGGCTTGCATCTTGCTGAAATCAAGTTGGCTGTTCCAATCAAAGCCGTCGTGATCAACCGTAACTTCGACGTCCTTTTCCCGCGACCAATGCGGCCAGTATTGGTCGAGTATTTCTTTTATTTCTTTGTCGCGAAACTCGATAGCTTCTACGCTATCGGCAAGTAATTCCCCCGTAACAGTGAAGTATCTGCGAAAGGGATAAATTTCCAGCTTCATTCCGGGTTTAGGATTTTTCCAACCTTTTAAAAGCGATGCAGGATCGCCTTTGATCAAAATATGTAATCCTTTACCGGAAGGACTTTTCTCTGTGTAGGAATTTAAACGGTTAAAAATATCGTGCGCCCAACCCTTAAGGGAGCCGTCTTTATTAAAGCAGTCGTCCAGGTCGACGCCGATATAGGGATCGTTTGCGGTAAATACAAAACCGACGCCTTTTATATCTTTGCGCTTTTTCCACTGGATCGCTTCTGCGCAGGCGTCGTCGAAAGACGACCAGGTTTTTGAATTTTCGACGCTGGCGTTGTGTCCCGTTCTAGCGTTTAAGGGAGCTTTATTTTGAGCAAAGCAAACCCATTGATCTAACTTCGAGAGTTCTCGAATCGCCTCAATCTCTAATGTGGGAATAGGAACGGTTGCCATGAATTGGTAAATCGTTAAGAGAATTTAAGAGGCCTCCCGGTCAAAAGCTTGAAAAGTCTCTTAAACTTTTTTGAAAGAAGCGAAACAATTCGCCTTGTTAAGCGTTTAGATTTATTGGATGAATTCTTTCAAAGATACCTCTTTCTTTTATGGCGGAGATTTAGAGGAGCGAAACTTTTATAGGACTTCTAATATTAACGGTCTGCTATCGCCTGACCCTTGAATTTTTAGAGGTTCCCTTTAGTAAATACACGTTTGTGCGTTTAATATACGACTAAATTTGTTTGCATAGACGGCGGCGATTTGTTTTTCTTTTTCGCTTAATAATCTTTCTATTTGGACGTTTATTTTCGGAAATGTAATTCCCATACGGTCTTTTTCTTGTTTTATGGAAAAACTTGATACTGCGAAGCAAGGGCGTACTCTATTAGAAGCCAGTTGTAAAAAATATTCCGAAAGAGCTTTAGCCAGTTTTGAGCGAGCGACAAGGGCGATTGGTAATATATCTTCGCGTCTTAATATGAGAACTATTTTCCTTTGGCGACATTTGGAGTCGTTATCGTTTGGAGAAGATTGCGCCAGGGAGCAAGAAGAGCAATTTCCTCCGGGCATGCCTATTCCAAAGATACTATCGTTAGAAAAGCAAATAGGAAGATGAAGTTCGTTTTCATTCCAAAGCGTTCTTATATTATTTTGAGCGACGACGACGCCTTCCATATATTGAACCTTTTTTTTAGTTCCAGACGTTTCGATGGTGAATGCAGTCTCTCCGGTCAAAGGTATTTTCAATCGAGGAAGTTCCGATACGCTGAAGTTGGAGCTGGATATTTTATCGAGCGTCGCAAGAGCTATTTGGCTTTGTTCAGATAAAGCGGAGTATGCTTTTTCTGTTGTTTCTATGGCGTTCATAACAGGCTAATCGATAAAACATTCGGAATGGTCGGCCTCATAAATCCTATCTCCGTCTATGTAGTACAATGGATAACCGCAGTAGGGACAATTATCTGGATCTTCTCTATCTAACTCCAGTTCATACTCTTCTCTGGCTTCTTCGAAGAGCGGGTCTAGAAGTTCGTCGTCGATTTTTTCTAAGTCCATCACCACGGTTTCGAAATCTGTTCGAACTTTTTGAATCAAATCCAAGTCTTTTTCTGTCGAGAAAAATCTTAATTTTTTAAGATCGGAGTGGGCTGTTTTCAAATTATCGATACAGCCCTTGGTTTTTTTTATGGCTTCATCTTTTTGATTTTGGGGTTGGGAATCTCTGATTTCTTTTAAAATTCTTTCCCTTTCGCTTGATTTCATGTTTGTTTTACCTCAATATTCGAATAAGCCATGTTTTGTGGCCTTGATGCAGAAGTGGTTAAGCTAAAAAAAGGTTTAAATATAAACCCAAGCAGAAAGACCTACACAAAGCCGTCTACTTGGGGGGAGTTGTATTCTATCCTGGCAGGATTTGATAATTCGACGTCGTCCGTGTAATCTAGTCGTTAAAGCTTATAGATCTAATTTAATAACAAAAGTTAACTATGTCAACAAATAAAGTAACAAAAATTAACTTTATAGAAGCTTTAAACCGGTTGAAAGAAGTGACCGGTATGCGGAAAGACAAGGAAATTGCCGAACTTATCGGTCTGAATAAGGGGTCTCTGGCTATGCGGATTCAACGCGACTCTTTTCCAGAAAACGCTGTAGATCAGTACTGTTATCGCAGTGGTTTAAATCCGGAGTTTATAAAATTTGGCGTTGGACCAAAACATTTTTTTCCAGGCGAAAAGGTGTACGACGACTACATCGCTCAGAAAGAAATGTCAATTTTAAATTTACAAGGCGCTTCGAAAGAAATCTTTGTGTTTGAACCCACTTTGGCCCGAATAAAGGAATTTTTGAATTTGAGCAAAGCCAGTGACTCGGAAATTGGCAGGCGATTGGGAGTCAAAAGGCAGTCGATGGAGGCGTACAGAAAAAACGGTTATTTTCCCGCGAGCCGGGTGGTGGCATTTTGTCGAACACACAAAGCCAGCGTCGATTGGATTCTTTCAGGAGACAAAGCGCAATTCGGGAATGCTAACAATGAGGAGCTTCAGAAAGTTAAAGACGAATTATTAGAAGTCTATCGCGAAAACTCCGAACTGAAATCTCGTATCCAACACCTGGAAAAAAAGATCGCCAGGCTGGAGAAGAGAAAATAATTGCTGGCTTTTAATAATGTTAAGCGTCATTTAAAAAAATAATTGAATGTGGGTACGTTTGTGGGTACAATTTTGGTATTAGAACTGAGGTAAGTTTATGACTGGAAAAACAAAAAAGAATAATACCCTGAAGGTACGTATGGATGATCAAACTATTAAATTGCTTGAGCGAGCGAGTTCTTATGTAGATTTAAATAAGAGTAAATTTATTCGGTTTAGTATCCAAGAAAAAGCGAAGGAAATTATTTCGGAGTATGAAGAAACTGAGTTTGGAACTCAAGATTGGCGTATGTTTTTTGATATGGTGGAAAAACCTTTTACACCGACTAAACGGATGAAAAAAGCGGCGGCCAAATATCGAGAAATTATTGCAAATAATGAAATTTGAATTATTGCATTCTAAAAACCATGATAGGAAAAGCTTCGATTGTGGCGTAGAACCTTTAAATTTATATTTGAAAAAATTTGCAAACCAGGATCAAAAACGCAACTTGACCAGAGTATATGTCTTAGCGGATGGTCCGATTATAATTGGTTATTATTCAATCAGCGCTCACTCGGTTTCTAGAGAAAATATTCCTAAAGATATTCTGATTGGAGGTTATAAAAGTATCCCTTTTCTGCTTCTTGGTCGTTTAGCGGTGGATAAGGATTATCAAAAACAGGGATATGGGGACACTCTAATTTTTCATGCATTTAAAATAACGGCTGAAACTGCGGGTAAGGTTGGCATACAAGGAATGATTGTAGACGCGAAAAATGATGATGCTGTAAAATTTTATGAAGGATTTGGTTTCAAACGGCTAAAACTTAAACGTTATAGGCTCATTCTACCGATAAAAGCGTTGAACAAATTAATTTAGTATATGCATAGTCTATAAAACTAAATATTGTTATCGTGGTTTGTTACTTTGTTCTCTTATTTATAAAATAAGTTTTATAAATTTAAAAGCGATGTAAAAGAAAATGCCGCAATATGGAATTATTTACGTAGCTCAGAATAGAAAGCATGGAGACAATATTTTCAAAGTGGGTAGCTCTGAATTCTCCATCGACGAAAAACTGGATGAGTTAAACGCTTCCACAGAAAACGGAAAGTATGAGTCGGTCGCTTTTTTTGTAGTGAGTGATATCATCTCGGCGGATGAATCATGCCAGGAAAACCTTGCTTCTTTTAAAGGGGAAGGGCAGGGAATATTCGAGATAGAGTTTGCCGAATTGATGAGCGTTATCAATGAGACGGTCTCCCCTTATAAAGCTTTTGATTACGAACGGGATTGCCTTCTCATTGGCGACAGGTCGCAGGCCCCCGCAGATCAAAAACATGATGCCTCCAAGAGAGCGGGCGACAATCCGCAACAAGACAAAAAAAGCTCTCCCAATCAAGCCAAACCCACCAAAGACGCGTTAGTCTTCCTCGTCATTTTAATTCTCATCGGCCTCGCGGCTTTCTGGAAAGTCAATTACGGCCAGTAGATCGCTTTTATTGATTTTAAAAAATAAAAAGTCTCGCTTTGATTCAAGAAAATAAGGGAACCTCTAAAAATTGAGAATTGCAAAGAGACTAGCCCTAATTATCA
>CAYFMN010000041.1:27549-43944 GCA_964344185.1 uncultured Nitrospinota bacterium | reverse complement strand
ACTAACTGTTGCACTTAAGACTTGAATCCGCCGAAATCTATATAAAATGTTCGATTGAGGCTTGTGAGCAACGGGACATAAAAGGATTGTATAAAAAAGCGCGAGCTGGTTTTCTTAAAGACTTCACTGGAATTGACTCTCCTTATGAGCCTCCCCAAAACCCCGATGTTATATGCGACACCGAAAAAGAAAGTCCGGATCAATGCGCCGATAAAATTATTAATAAGCTAAAATCTCTTGGCTACCTTTCCTCTAATATGGAAAAATCTTTTTGAACCACTATAATATGGTAACAAACTATTAAATTATGAATAAATCTGCAAAATTAATGATCATTGGCTTGGATTGCGCCGCTCCCCAGTTAATTTTTGAACGCTGGAGGGATAAGCTGCCCAACCTAAGTAAGCTTATGGAAAACGGAGTTTATGGAGATTTGACAAGCTCGATCCCACCAATCACCGTTCCCGCCTGGAGTTGTATGATGAGCGGTATGGACCCAGGCCAATTGGGAATTTATGGTTTCAGAAATCGGAAAGACCATAGTTACGACGGACTTTCTTTTGCGACATCCCTTTCTTTAAAAACCGATATGGTTTGGGACATCCTTGGTAAAGAAGGAAAAAAATCGATCATCATTGGCTTTCCTCCCAGCTACCCGGTAAAGCCCATCAACGGTCATCTGGTGTCTTGCTTTCTTACTCCCGACGCGAATTGCGCCTACACCCATCCGCCAGAATTAAAAAACGAATTAGAAAAACATATCGGCCCATACATTCCAGATGTCTATAACTTCCGCACCGACGACAAAGACAGCCTTCTAAAACAACTTTACGACATGACCGAAAATCATTTCGATTACGCGGAATATCTCGTTCAAAATAAAGAATGGGATTTTTTCATGATGGTCGATATGGGCATAGACCGTATCCACCATGGTATGTGGAAATTTTTCGACGAAAAACACCCTAAATACGTTCCCGGCAATCCCTATGAAAATAGCATTCGTGATTTCTATATATACAGCGACAAACGAATTGGAGAACTTTTAGAGAAAGTAGATTCGGATACAGCGGTTCTTGTAGTCTCCGATCACGGAGCAAAAACAATGATCGGGGGAATATGCATCAACGAATGGTTTATGAAAGAAAACTATCTAACTCTAGAGGAAACGCCAAAAGAACTAACTCCTGTATCCAAAGTAAAAATTAATTGGGAAAAAACCAAAGCCTGGGGAGAAGGCGGATATTATTCCAGAATTTTCTTAAACGTTCGCGGCAGAGAGCCTAACGGCGTGATTGATCCAGCGGATTACGAAAAAGAAAGAAACGATCTGATAGCGAAACTGGAAGCTCTTGGAGACGAGCAAGGAAATCCCATAGGCACAAAAGTCTATAAACCGCAAGAACTCTATAAAGAAGTCAACGGAGTGGCTCCGGATCTCATCACAATTTTTGGAGATTTAAATTGGAGATCTGTTGGAACGGTAGGCCACGGTTCCGTCCACACCCGAGAAAACGATACCGGCCCGGACGACGCTAACCACGCCCAGCAGGGAGTTTACATCTATAACTATTCTAAAATGCCGAATGAAGCCGTTTCCCAACCCGCCCATTTATATGACATAGGCCGAACCGTTCTTAAGTTTTTTGGACTCACCCCGCCGGATAATTGGAATGGAAAACCTTTGACCTTCGTCTAGAGCATTAAGTTTTAAACATGTCGAATAAAAATAAGTGGCTCGTTAAATTTCTAGGGACCTTAATTGTTTTTTTGCCTGCGACCGCCTGGGCTTATATTGGACCAGGAGCGGGCTTTGCCGCCGTCACTTCCATTTTTATGGTTGTGGCCTCTTTCTTACTGGCGCTGATTGGAATCCTCGTATGGCCCATACGAGTCATAAAAAGAAAAATTAAAAACCGTGGATTAAAAAAGCTCTCTTCATTTGCGTTAAAAAAAAAGAAAGTCATTATATTGGGTATCGACGGGATGGAAATTTCTCTCTTAAGACAATATATGAACGAGGGGAAATTGCCAAACCTTACTTCGCTGGCTAAATCCGGCTCATTCACAACACTGGACAGCACTTACCCTCCCAAATCTCCCGTGGCTTGGTCGTCATTCTTATGCGGATGCAATCCTGGACGCCATAACATATTCGACTTCTTAAGTCGCGATTCGGACAACTATCTACCAAACCTTTCGATGGCGGAAGTTAACCCGCCAAAATGGAATTTATCTATTGGCAAATACAAAGTTCCGCTAAGCCCTGTTTCAATCACCGCGCATCGACAAACCAAACCGTTTTGGGTTGCGCTCGGCGAACGCGGCATCAACTGCGTTGCATTACGCGTTCCTTCAACGTTTCCTCCGGACGAATTCCCTGGCGTTTCCCTTTCAGCAATGGGACTGCCGGATCTTTTAGGAACGCAAGGCACATCGTCTTTTTATACTTCGGAAGCAAGCAATTCAAAAAATGGTTCTGATGGCGGCGTGATCATTCCTGTTAAAGAAGAGAATGGAACCATTCAATCTTTTCTAAGGGGACCAATGAACACCATGCAAAAGCATCCCTCCCCTTCAAAAACTCCTTTCAGCGTCAAATTAAATTCCGATAAAAAAGGAGCGACGCTGACTATAAATGGTCAGACCAAAATCAATCTGGAATTAAAAAAATTTACTCCCTGGGTTGATGTCGCCTTTCCAATGAGCCTGGGCGCGAAGGTAAGCGGAATTTGTAAATTTTATTTAAATAAAACGTCGCCACATATAGAACTTTATGTAACGCCAATCAATATTGATCCGGAAAACCCCGCGCTACCCATATCGCATCCGCCTCAGTACAGTAAATACCTTGCGATGGCGACGGGTAAATTTTCGACTCTTGGGTTAGCGGAAGATACATGGATGCTTAATTCTGGACGATTAGACGAAGAAGCCTTTCTACAACACTGTATGGGCATCCTGGAAGAAAGAGAACGCGTTTTCTTTCATGAACTGGATAAATTCAAACGCGGATGCTTCGTCGGCGTGTTCGATACGATGGACCGAATCCAACATATGTTTTGGAGGTTTTTGGATACCGAGCATCCTAAATACAATCCTGACTTGGCCGAAAAATATAAAGACGTTATTTCTAATATCTATCAAAAAATGGACGGTATTGTCGAAAAGGTTTTAGAAAAAGTAGATGACGACACTTCCTTTTACATCATATCTGACCACGGATTCAAAACTTTCCGTTTGGCAATGAACGTCAACTCCTGGTTAAGAGACGAAGGCTATTTAGTATTCGAAGAAGGCAAAGATTCCTGCGACAGATTCTTTCGAGGCGTGGATTGGAATAAAACACGGGCCTACGCCTTGGGCTTAAGCGGTATCTACCTCAATTTAAAAGGAAGGGAAAAAAAAGGAATCATGGAACCCGGCGCGGCTTATGAGCAACTTCAAAAAGAGATAATCGATAAAATTAGCGATTATCGAGATCCGGAAACCGGAGAAAAAGTTCTCTATAGAGTGTTTAACTTTCAAAACATTTACGAAGGTTCTTATAAAAACAATGCGCCCGATATTGTTTTGGGTTTTAATCCAGGGTATCGAGTTTCCTGGAAAACTGCATTAGGAGGCGTTCCTAAACCCAACGTTGAAAAAAATGGAGCCAACTGGAGCGGCGATCACTGCATGGACCCATCCTTCGTTCCGGGAGTCTTTTTATCCAACCGAAAATTTAACGGCATTCAACCTCACATTTCAGATCTGGCTCCAACAGTACTTAGCGAGTTTGGCCTTGAAATACCAAATGGTATAGACGGAAAAGTTCTTCAATGAAGTTGAAAAAGTTTTTAACCATCGCAGCTATTTTTTTCACAACAGTCTTTTTGATCTTTCTTGGTGAAAAGCCCGACAACTTCACGGGTAAAAAAGTAATCGTCTTAGGTTTTGACGGTTTAGATCCAAAAACCGTCCAGCGCTTGGTAAACCAGGGAAACCTCCCTAACTTTTCGGAATTAATTAATAAAGGAAGCTTTTCAAACCTCGCCACCACAACGCCTCCTCAAAGCCCCGTAGCTTGGGCTTCTTTCATTACTGGCAACAACCCGGGCAAACACAACGTTTTTGATTTTTTAACAAGAGATCCCGAATCATATATGCCCAAGCTAACTATTAGTGAAATAAGAAGCCCTGGCAAATTGGATATTGGATCTTACTCAATACCAATGGGAACGCCGGAGGTTATCGCCTACCGCCAAGGCGTTCCGTTTTGGAGTTATCTGGAAAAGGAAGAAATACCCGCGACCGTCCTATTAGTTCCCGTCACCTATCCTCCTGATGAAGGCAAATCAAAAATCCTTTCCGGCATGGGAGTCCCGGATTTATTAGGCACTAACGGAACGTTTTCATTTTACACAACGCATCGCGAAGAAGAAAAAAAAGTAACTGGCGGCAAAGTGTTCTTTGTCGATAAGTATTACGACCTTATTGAAGCGGAGCTATTCGGTCCGAACAACGATTTTGAAAAAAACGGCAAACCCGTTTCAATCCCTTTTACCGCAGAAATCCTGGAAGAAGGAGGCGCAAAGTTCAAAATCCAAAATCAGGAATTCACTTTATCCGACGGTCAATGGAGCCAATGGGTCCCTGTCGAGTTTTCTATGCCGCCATTCGCCAACCTTAAGGGCATTGTCAGGTTCAACCTTGTAAGCTCGTCGCCTGCGTTCTCTTTATATGTTTCTCCAATCAATCTAGATCCTAAATCTCCAGGGTTGCCTATTTCCAACCCACCAGAATATTCCAAATATTTAGCCGAAAGATTTGGCAATTTCTATACACAAGGGATGCCCGAAGACACTTGGGCTTTAAACGAGCATAGACTGGACGACACGGCTTTCTTAGACCTCACTCACTTTATACAAAAGTCGAGAGTAGAAATCTTTAAAGAAGAGTTAAGAAATTTAAAGCGAGGCCTGTTGGCTTCTGTTTTTGTATCACCGGACCGCGTGCAACACATGTTTACAAGATATATTGATCCGAAGAGTCCTCTCCATGCAGATGCAAACGATATGGAGCATAAAGGAGCGATAGACGACGTCTATCTTTATTGCGATAAAATACTCGGCGACGCCATGAAGTACCTGGACGAACAAACAACTTTGATCGTTATCTCCGATCATGGGTTCAGTTATTTCCGCCGTTCGGTGCATTTGAATACGTGGCTTATTGAAAATGGTTATATGGCTTTAAAAGATCCAAACCTTAAAGTTGGAGAAGAGTTTTTTGAAAACGTTGACTGGAGCAAAACAAAAGCTTTTGCGCTTGGTTTAAATGGAATTTATTTAAACGTTAAAAATCGCGAAAAAAATGGTATTGTTGATAGCGAAAACGAGATGGAAAAACTAAAAAAAGAAATTTCCGAAAAATTGATTCTGCTAAAAGATTCCAAATCCAATCAACCGGTTGTTTTAAGAGTTTACGATTCAAAAAAAATCTATTCGGGCCATTATAGGAAAAACGCTCCCGACCTAGTTGTTGGGTACAATCACGGATATCGCACTTCCTGGCAAACGGCTATGGGCGGCGCCCCCGGATCAACCTTTGAGGATAACCTTAAAAAGTGGAGTGGAGATCACTTAATAGACCCCCAACTGGTTCCAGGAATATTGGTCTCCAATAAATCGCTAAAAAATAATAACCCAGGTATTATGGATTTAGCGCCAACGATATTAGCGGAATTTGGATTGGACTTAGAAAAAAACTTCGACGGCAAAAAGATTTTTTAAGAAAACCATTCTTTTGTTTATTAGAAGATGCTTGAATAGCGTTCTCATTTCTGCGTGTCATCCCGAGCGCAGTCGAGGGATCTCGGTTTTAATACACGCTATTTTCATAGTTACTCAGGAGAAAAATAATGTTTGATAAGAAGTCGATTAAAATTTCAAAAGAACTTTATGACGATTTAGAAAAATACATAAGCGGTAAAGACTACGATTCCGTATCCGATTTCGTAGAAGCGTTCTTAGCCGAGAAAATACGTCCTGAACTTGAAGAACAAAAAATCGCCGAGCGGTTGAAGGGTTTAGGATACATAGAATAAACTTATTTAAAGCAGTTTACGCAATAATCACTAAATAAAAGTTAACTTGGTCTAAGACATCTCCCTCCGCGTGTCATCCTGAGGCGAACCTTTAGGTTCGGCGAAGGATCTCGCATCGATTGAATAATTTTTTTCAACTAGCTTTTTATAGCAGTAAAACCCGATGCAAATCCTCAACTCCCTAAACCCCATCTTTGACATACTCATTTTCCCCTTTGCGTCGTTTCATCCTTTCCTGGCGTTAGCATTTATTTGTTTTTTGATAAATATTGCAGGATTGCTTGTCTATAAAAAAATAACGAATCAAGACAAGCTAAAACACATTTTTAGACAAGGTATGTTGGTTCTTTTGGAAATGCGAATTCGTCCCAACAACTTTTTAGAACTTATTGGGTTGCAAAAAGAATCCATAAAATGGACCTTCCTCTATTTAAAGAACGCCTTCCTACCATCGTTATTAATACTCGTTCCCTTCTGTTTACTGTTAATTCCTATTGAATCTTATTTTTCCCATTATCCCATTCGAGTTGGCAATGTTTTTTCAGTTGAAATCGGAATAAAAGGCGATACTCCTTTAACTTCTGAAATAAAACTGGTAAAAACCCCACCGGGACTAGAGTTACTTGAAAAAGATACAAGAAAAGAAAATATTATAAGTTGGCATTTTAGAGCTAAAACAAACGGAGAGTATTATATAGAATTTAAATCGAATGGTGGACAAATCTCAAAACGAGTTGTGGTATCGGATACTATTGAACCACTGAATCCTCGGAGAGAATTTCAAGGATGGATCAAGAATTTAGATTCTTTAGAAAAAAGAAACGTTTATACTGGCGATGATTTGGAATGGATTTCAGTTAATTATGAAGAGGCTATTTTTCCATATAAGGTTTTTGGTTGGACAATGGGCTGGCTTTCTTTTTTTATTGTGGTCTTTTTAATCCTTCTCCCAATCTTTAAAACAACCGCCAAAGTTTACTAATTATTAAAACGTTTTATCTATCAAACAAATGAACGAGATTAATAAACAATCCAATTGGACAAAAGAAAAACTCCGGTCTATTATCACCCCAGCTATTTGGGTGATCGGAGCGTTATATACAGTGCGCTCGCATTTTAACGGATGTCCACACGCCGTTATATTAGGCGGCTGGCTTATCGGCCCTCCCGTATGGCTTTGGCTGGAATACCAATTCTTATTCGATAAAACCTCAGACGACTGGAAACTCTTCCAGCACGCGCAATCGCTACAACGCAATCTATGGCTCGGCCTCTCAGCCTTCCTGGCTTTAAAATACTTACCGTTAAATTGATTCAGCAAACCCCTGAGAAATATCTTTCTGATAGTTTTACATACTTTTATCAAAAAACCTGAACTAGCTTCAAACACTGTTAATAAGTTCCCTTAACTTATCAATAAAACCGAAAAAATCATTTGAAATTATAGCCTTGATTTCATACGATTACTTCAAAATATCTAGGATAAAATTTAAAAAATTTGGTCAAGAAGTTATTACTCCAAGTGCGCTCTTAAAGTCTCAGAGTTTAATATTATCTTATTGCCCTGTGCATTTCTTATTGCTTCCTTAAAATTATGGGTAGCATCAATATGTTGACCAAGCATATGAAGGCAAAGAGCCTTGTTAAAATATGGTTCACCTATCGAAGGGAAAGAAGTAGCAACTATGGAAAAATGATTCAATGCCTCTTGATAATCTTCATTTTTCCAAGCTTTTATTCCTCTTTCATTTTCCTGAAAAACTTTCTTATTCATTTCTTTAAAATGTATCGTAATCGGATTATCTATATCAAATTTAGGGGAATCTGTTCCTCCGCCATGATCGGTAGCAAAGGCACTATTTTCATTAATAAAACTTATTGAAAGCAAAAAATATAAAATTAAAAATACAAATAATCTAAAAAATAAGGTAAGTTCTTTCATAGTATTTCTCCCTAAAAGCAAGTTTTAATCTTTATTAATTATGAAAATAAATTTATTATATCTATTTTATTTGTTTCAATAAAATAATTTATACCTTTTAAAATGTGTCGCAAACTTTTTTCGATAAGAGATTTTTTCGAAATAATAGCTATATTAGTCGGAGGGGCTTGGTTAGCTTATATCTACTTTTCATTCGATAAAAAGTATAATGATGTACTTTTACGAATTGCTCAATTAACTGAAGAAGAAAAAAGTATAGATTTAGACAAAAAGAAAACCGCAAGGATAGAAATAAATCCCAAATTAGAGGTTAAACAAATTCAAGAAAAAAAACCTCAAAAACTTACTAACTTCAGATTAAAGTATAGATTAGAAATAAAAAACAACGGTGATAAAACCTTAGCAATAACTGAAAATAGAATACGTTACTATATTGGAACATTTAAATTGTCTAAATTTGATATTCCTAAACTATTCATCCTAAACAATCCACCGATTGAAAAAAATTCATACGATCCCAATGGGCAATTTATTAAAAGTTCAAAAATTATATTAAAACATAGTAAGGGAATAATAAATTGGAAACGAATTTATAAGAAGACTTATATAAAAGGTAAGATTAAGGGAGGAGGTACCGCAAAACTCGATTCCGGAGAGTCGTCTTTTTTAAGTAATTCGTTTTTGGTAGTCGCAAATCCTGAGTCATGGATAGGTATAACTAGCCACATTGATATTGATGGTGGAGAATCAAAAGGAAATAGAGCGCATATCTGGAACACTCGTTATTTGAAAGACTTTGTAGTTAATAAATAGAAATAAAACCAAGAAGATTTACTTAAACTAATCAAAGTTAAGAGCAAAACTTAAATATACAATTACCGGTGAAAGTCATGGGAACTGTATGTTTATTCAATTCTTCAATCGAAAGAAAAATAAGTTGCCGGAGAGGTTTTGGCCGTTTTCTACGCGCAGGATATCCGATTGAACGTCTTGCAATTCCCAATTGAATCTTCTGGCGGTCGTCTCAACATAGTCCTTTGAGTGCCCAAAACGTCCCGAAGGTTTTAAAGTAAAATCTTTATCGCCCGTTTCTGTCGAAAAAACAAAACAGGCTCCGCTCTCCGCAGCTTTGGTTATCGTTTGAAACACAGGTTCCAAGTTACCGAAATACACAAACACGTCCGCCGCAAGAAATAAATCAAATTTCATTTCGGACTGAACGAGATAATCTATAATTTCCTGCGCTTTTAATTCGTCGTACATCTTTTTACCGTGCGCTTGCTGGATCATCTTCTTAGAGATATCAACGCCATATAATTTATCGCAATGCGAACGAAACAAAGGCGCGCATAACCCGGTTCCGCAGCCCAAATCGAGGATATTAGAAACATGAAAATCATCGGATAGATTTTTCTTTACTAAATCATGCAATGAGGTTGGCGTATTATATTGCAAGCTTTCGGCTAAATGAGTCTCGAAACGGTTTGCATACTGATCAAATAATTCTTCTACATAAGCGGGAGAAGCTTTCTCTGACGCGCTTCCCAATAAAGAGTTCAACAAATGCCTGGCGACTGAATTATTTGGCTCTAAATTTAAAACTTGTTTGTATAACTTAATCGACGCTTCCGTCTCGCCTGACTGACTGCAAAGAAGCGCCATTTCATTAAGCCCTTTCACATACTCTGGTCGCATGTCCAAAGCTTGCCGACACCAGGACTTGGCGGCCGCCAAGTCTCCTTGACGTTTAGAAACAATAGCTAAATTAAGAACCGCTTCCGCAAAACCAGGGTCCAGTTCCAAAGCTTTTTGATAACAGGCTGCGGCCTGCTCCAAATCACCTTTTTCCAGCAACGCGTTTCCTAAATTAAAATGAACGTAAGAAACTGGGTTTAGTTCCAGCGCCTTTCTGTATGCGTTAACTGAATCCTCTATGCGACCCAATCGGGTTAGACAATCCCCCATATTGTTCCAGGCTTCGGCATAATCGCCTTTTACTTTTATGGCGGCTTGATATGCCGTCAACGCATCTTCCAGCAATCCAATTCCATCAAGGGCTTTACCCAAATTGTAATAAGTTGTTGGACACTCCCGGTCAAACCGCGTCGCTTTCCTTAAATAACCAACGCCTTCCTCAAACTTTCCGGACTGACAACATAAGACTCCAAGCAAAGCCAGAGCTTCGGTATTTTTAGGCTCTTGCACTAAAACTTTTTTATAAACAGTTTCAGCTTCTTCAAGATTACCTGCTTGATGCAAAGCTTTTGCGCTGGTTATGTCTATTGAGTTTTCTGGGACTGTCATATTAGTAATGAGGTTGATGGAAATTACCTGGATCCTTCCTCACCTCTGCGAGGTTCGTCCAGGATGACAGTAAGATATTCTCTTACCTGAAACTTAATTTTATCTCAATATTATCCTGTACCTAATAACTCTCCGCAAGTCCTGGAATAATAAATTCAATTTGCCGTTGACTCAAGTCCACCCTGGAAACTTTTACTTTAACGGAGTCGCCTATTTGAAACGTTTTTTTCCTATATTGACCTTTTAGCTTATGTTCGGTTTCATAATAAACATAATAATCGTCGGTTAAACTTCCAATCCTTACCAACCCTTCGACATAGGGATCGAGCAACTCGACAAAAAAACCAAACGCCGTCACCGAAGAAATAATTCCTTCAAATTTTAGCCCCACTTTATCCACCATGAACTGGGCGCGGCGCAAGTCTTGAATCTCGCGTTCGGCGTCCATTGCCTTTCTTTCTTTTGCGCTCGACTGTTGCGCCCAAACCATTGTTTTTTCCCGCAATTTTGAACGTTCTTTATCGTTTATATCTCCATTTAAGAAATCTTTAACGATACGATGCACCGCTAAATCGGGATACCTCCGTATTGGCGAAGTGAAATGAACGTAACGGTCAAATCCTAAACAAAAATGTCCCGAGTTTACCGAAGAATATTCCGCTTTTTTCATAGCTCGCAATAACAAACGATTTAACGAATGACTGAAAGATTTATCCATCGTCCTTTTTAAAAGAGTCTGCAAATCCTTTTGGCGCACATTTTCTCCAAATTCAAACTCCTCGCCAAGACCGCGCAAGAACAGGGAAATATCTTCCAGCTTTTCCGCGTTAGGCGACTCATGATACCGGTTCAAACCGGGCAATCGATTTTTAGCTAGGAAACCGGCAACGGCTTTATTGGCCGACAACATAAACTCTTCAATCAATTCATGCGCCAGATTGCGTTCCGCCACGGTAACGCTTTCGACTTTTCCTTTATTTCCCACCGTGATCTGGGATTCGGGAAGGTCAAACTCCACGCTTCCTCCCGCTATCCTATTTTTTTTGAGGATAAGAGCGAGTTCCGCCATTTTCTGTAAAGCGGGAAAAACTTTTCCGTACTCGTCATCGTCGTCGCCCTCTTCCAACAAGCGATACGCTTCAGTGTATGTTAGCCGTCTTTTGCTTTTAATGACTGACGGAAAGATCTTATACCCACTCATTGCTCCTTTATTATCGAACTCCATTAAAGCCGTCATAGTAAGGCGATCTACGTTCGGCTTCAAACTACACAAGTCGCTGGATAACTGAAACGGCAACATCGGAACGACGCCGTTGGCGTAGTAAATGCTTGTGCCCCTTTCAAACGCGTCTTTATCTAATGCAGAACCCTCCTTAACAAAATGTCCAACGTCCGCAACGTGTACACCCAGCGTGTATCCTTTTGGACTTCGGTCAATGGAAACAGCGTCGTCAAAGTCTTTTGCGGTTTCTCCGTCGATGGTGAAAATAGTCCATCCTCTTAAATCCTGTCTACCGTCTAAATCTTCTTCGCTCAGTTTTTGGGAGAAGTTTTCCGCCTCAAACTCGGCTCCCTGGGAAAACGCCAGCAAAGCCCCATGCTTTCGCAATATCGCCCGCGCTTCCGCTTCAGGGTCCATAGCGTAACCAAACACTTCGGTAATTTGTCCGGAAGGATTGAAGCGAGTCGTAGGATACTCGGTTATTTCAACGTTAACGAGCTGACCGTTTTTGGCGCCCATTCGCCAACGCTTTGGGACGATGATGGGATAATAATATTTGGGTTCAGAAGGAATCACCCACCCCTCGCCTTCGCTGGTTTCAAAAGTTCCAACGAGTTCTTTTGTATTTCGTTCGATAATGCGTTCGATAATTCCATCAGGCCGATCAAACTTCCTTCCAGACTTTAAACGAACCAAAACTTTATCGAGGTGCATTGCTCCCTTCATATGCGCTCGACCAATAAAGGCATCCTCCCCGCCAGCGTCGAAAATAAAAAACCCGTTGCCGTTAGGCCGACATTGAACGACGCCCGAATGAAGGCTTTTTTGATCGGGAGCGCAAAAACGACCGCCGCGAGTTTTTTCCAAGCTGCCGTTAAAAGCAAGGTCCTTTACAATTTTGCGAAACGCTCGCCTTTGGCTATCTGGAATAGAAAAAAAGCGGATCAACTCGGACACTTTCATCGGTCGCTTTGTTTTCTCCCGAATACCTTTGAGAATGGATTTTTCTGTAATTTCCATAATTTAAGAAAGCTTCTTAATGTTTTCAGTCCTTATTGTGCTGAAGTGTACCTTATAAAGTTTTGTTTTACACCTTTAACTCTTAGCGACTTTGCGGTAAAGTAGATTTTCCCTGCTTTTTTGAGCAGATACGATTAAAGAAGTAAAGTTTTTCTGCAACTAAATCAACCTTGACACCCCCATACCCTGGCGCTACGATTTTTCCATGAGTTCGGATAACCTCCAAAATTTAGAAAACCAAATAGACCAACTTATAAAAGTCGTTCAAGGACTGCGCAAAGAAAACCAGGAATTAAAGGTAAAAAACGAGGAGTTAGAAAAAGAAAAGGAAAGGTTGTCCGCTCAAGAAGAAACTTCAAAAACCGAACTGGAAAAAACAGCATTATTGGAAAAACGACTCCAAAAGGTAACCGAAGCCAATAGCAAAGCCAAACTGGCAATGCAAAACATTTTAAAAACGATTGAAAACAATAACTTTCTTTAATTCATGAAAAAAAGCATCCCGTTAACAATTCATGGCAAAACTTACCATGTAAAAACCGATCAGGAGCCGGCTCAACTCCAAATGTTAGCGGATTTTGTGGAAAAAAAGATGAAAGAGATCTCGGAAGCAACCGCCGTTCATTCCACCATGGACCTAGCCATACTTACCCTCCTTAATATGGCAAAAGATTTATACCAGTCAGAAAAAAGCCGCGAAGAATTAGAAAAGTCCGTCGAAGAAGTCGCCGCTCGCTCTATCAAAAAAATCCAAAACGAAATCCCCTTCAAAGATAGCATTTAGAATTTAAGAAATTCTTTTTAACTCCAAAACTCCTAGAAAACAGGGGATTTGATAGAAGTTGAAAATGAATTTTTTCATAAAGTATGTTATATTTTGAAGCAACTAGATGCACACCTGATACCCATAATATCCTGCAAACACTGTAGACAAAAAGTTAATAAAGGCGAGGTCTTTTATTAATGCGAAAATTATTTAAAAAAGAAAGCAATAACTACACATTATATGGTGCGGTTTTTGGGTGTTTATTTCCTATTGGCGCTACGATTATTGAAAGTATTTCTTCTTATGGCTCTTTATCGGTTTTAAATATAATCCGCGTTCAATCTGAAAACTCTCTTTTATGGATCATCGACTCGGCGCCCTTTTGGCTGGGTTTGTTTGCGCGGTTTGGGGGACTAAGGCAAGATATTCTTTTAGAACTGAAAAATAAAGCTGTGGCAGATATCGCCACCTTTCCGGAAGAAAACCCTCATCCTATATTCAGAGTGTCCCTGAAAGGCGAAATTCTTTATTCCAATCGAGCCGGCTTAAAGTTCTTTGAAACCTATAAATTAGGCATGGGAGACATTATTCCCGACAGCTTCATCTCTCGATTAAAAAAGCTAAACGAACAAAACCCTATAGAAGAAGTTGAAATTACCGGCGAACACAATATTTATCTCTTCAGCATGATATTAATTTCTGAAAGGGATCACGTAAACATCTACTCAACAGATATCACAGAACGTAATAAAGCGGAAAAAGAAGCCCTTAAAGCCAGAAAAATGGTCGAAAAAGAACGCAAAAAGCTTTTTGATATACTAGACAACCTTCCCGTAGCGCTTCATTTGCAGGCTTCAGACTATTCAGTTCCTTTCGCTAATAAAGCGTTTCGCGAATTATATGGCTCCCCCAATAAGACGTGTTACGAAATGATGCATAAAAGAAACTCCCCTTGTGAACCATGTACAACATTTAAAGTTTTTGATCATAAACAAAAAGAAACCATTATCTGGACAAATCCGGATGGAAGAACCTTTTTAACAGTCTGCACCCCGTTTACAGATATTGATGGAAGCTCTTTGGTTATGGAAATGGCCCTGGACATTACCGAACAAGAAAATGCAAAAAAGGCGGCAGAAAAAGCCAATCAAGCCAAATCTGAATTTCTTGCTCGAATGAGCCATGAATTGCGCACGCCAATGAACGCTATTTTAGGTTTTGGACAATTACTAAAAATGGATTGTAAAGAATATGACAATTCAAGTTTAGACGACAGTACGGACCGCATTTTAAAAGCGGGAAAACATCTATTGGATTTAATCAATGAAGTTTTGGATCTTTCTCAAATTGAATCGGGAAAACTAAAAGTATCCATGGAACCCGTAGACATTATTAAAGTCAAAAATGAGTTATTAGATCTCGTAGGGCCTTTGTCTAAAAATCAGGGTATCCAAATAATTGACAACGTTGATAATAATCTAAAAACTTTTGTAACCGCCGACCAAACCCGTTTGAAGCAAGTATTATTAAACTTAATTTCCAACGGCATTAAATATAATAAACCCAACGGAACCGTTACCCTTTCATGTATCTTTGAAAATGAGATTTTAACTTTCCAGGTGGAAGATACGGGACACGGAATCCCCACTGACCAACAAGAACATGTTTTTAAACCGTTTGAGAGGTTAAATTTCCACAACTCCACCATAGAAGGTTCGGGGATTGGTCTATCAATAAGTAAAAACCTGACAGAATTAATGGGTGGAACTTTAGGTTTCGAAAGCCATGCAGGAAAAGGCAGTTGTTTTTTTATTAAACTTCCCGTTTGCGGGAAATCAGTTTTGAGCGACGAAGATTTGGGAGCAAAAACTCCGGTCAAATTAGAAGAAACTTTACTGGATGAGAAGCTGGTTCTTTATATCGAAGACAATCCCGACAACTTGGCATTGATTAAAAGAATATTTTCCAGCAAAGATAATGTAAGATTAATTTCCGCTCCAGACGCGGAAAAAGGAATAGACCTGGCCAAAGTTCACAAACCCGTCTTAATTTTGATGGACATCAACCTTCCCGGCATGGATGGGTTTACCGCGTTTAAAAAGTTAAAGAACTTCGAAGAAACGGTCAACATACCGGTTTTCGCAGTGAGCGCAGACGCAATGGAAGCGGATAAAAAGAAAGCGTTGGACATGGGATTTAAGTCGTATTTAACCAAACCCATAGACATTGTCAATTTCATAGAAGAAGTTGATAAGGTATTAGTCTAAAGAGAAGTAGCCACCCACTCCATCGAGACAATCCAAGCGGTTATCGCCTAAACCTATATGTCATTCCGACTGAAATGGAGGGATCTATGCTCCTTAGGAGCATGTTCCTTTTTAACCGCAAAGGCGCAAAGAGTTGAATAAAGATTTAATTCTCCCATACGACCTCGCATTACAGAAACCATAATTTCACCGTCATCCTTGAGTCCGAAGGACGAAGGACCTAGGTAAATAACTTCCACTTCATTTCGGGGTCTATATCAAGCTTATCGAAGTACAAATTGTAAATTCAATTTACAATTTGTACTATAAGCGGTTTCAGAAACTAAAGGAGAGAGAAGACGAAAAATTCAAGAACTTATTTTGATCGATAAAACCCAAAACGGAGTCCAGTTTGTGAATAGGTTTTAGGAAAACAAAATTTAAATGAGACTTCTACCAGGGTTTTATTACTTAAGATTTGTCGCGCTCAAAACTAACGCTATTCAAGTCAATATTTCCATCGAGTAAAAATTCAATAAAGTTGGGCTTCTGCCCCGTCAAACTCTTGTATTCCTCTTCTGAAATAAATACAACTCTGTCCTTACCTCGGGATACAGTTTGAGGACCTTCTTTAAGAGCTTTGTTAAATAATTCGCTAAATTGTTTTTTTGCATCGGCTAATTCCCATTCCATAAGCGCCTCAAAAAATCCATATTGTTCAGATTGAGACTACTATATAAATAAAATGAAGCAAATGTTTTCCAGCTATCATTTCAGGAGCTGCATAACATGGGCTTCCACAAGCTG
>CAYFMN010000041.1:27016-27539 GCA_964344185.1 uncultured Nitrospinota bacterium | reverse complement strand
ATCATTTCACTAGCCTCAAATGGTATTAAATAGAAATATTACTTTCTAACGAGCTGATTGAGCATAGTTATAAATCTATCAGGGAATAGCTTGCGCTGCGGCCACCGCCGGGATTCTTGACTAGGATTCTGCGTTTGAGCAGATCGTTTATATCGCGGGTGGCGGTGTCTTGAGAACATTTACCCAGCTTCGCCCATTTAGAAGAAGTCATCTTTTCCTCAAAACTATCCAGCAAACGGTTCAATACTTTTCGCTGACGATCATTGAATGGCTCCACTCTATACCGGTCCCAGAAACGGGCTTTTAGCAGAACATCCGCCAAAATGCTTTCCGCTCCGCCAATGGCTCTATCTAAACAATCCAAAAACCACTCCAGCCAATCGGTAATGTCGAGATCTCCTTTTTGAGTCCTTTCCAAAATTTCGTAATACGCCTTGCGCTCTAGCCGAATTTGGGCCGACATGCTGTAGAACCGCTGGGAACTGTTCTCGGATCTGGCCAGCAGAAGATCAGAAATCGCCCG
>CAYFMN010000041.1:23961-27006 GCA_964344185.1 uncultured Nitrospinota bacterium | reverse complement strand
CAATGCGTCCGTTACCATCGTCGAACGGATGAATGGCTACGAACCATAAATGGGCCAGAGCGGATTTCAAAACGAGATCTATAGAATCTTTACGATTGAACCATGTCAAAAAAGTCCGCATTTCTGCGACTACTTTTTTGGCTGGAGGCGCTTGATAGTGGACTTTTTCTCTACCTATAGGACCGGAAACAACTTGCATCGGTCCGGTCTTGTCGTCTCGCCATTTGCCGACGCGGATTTTCTCCATTCCGCTGCGTCCGGTTGGAAAAAGGGAGGCATGCCAGGCAAAGAGCCTTTCCTGAGTAAGTCTCTTTGCATAGTTTTGGGTCGCATCCAGCATCATTTCAACGACGCCTTCGACATCCCGGTCAACGGGTACGACTCCGCCTACATCCATGCCAAGTCGCCGAGCAATAGTGGAACGCACTTGTTCTTGATCCAGTATTTCGCCCTCTATTTCGCTGGATTTAAGGACATCTTCGGTTAAGGTTTTTAAAACAGCCTCGGAACGAAATTGGAAGCCGAGGGCTTCCATCCGCCCTATCAAGCGTCCCTGGTGGTGACGCGCGGAAGCAAGTTTTTTCGTTATGCAGTCCCGATCCCACTTGAACTCAGGCCATTTTTTCAGTTCGTGGATGTAATTCACTAAAATAATCTCCGCATATTATGCATAGATTATGCACGACATTCTCCGCATTCGCAAGGATTATTATCCGCATTTTGTGCGGAGAATATTATTGAGTCGGGGCGGCCTTTTGGCACACACCTAAGGAACAAGTGGAAAGTTTTAACCTAGATCCTACGAAAAGGCTCTAGGATGACGGCGAGATGGCCTTTTTTGTATGCGTCTTTCTTTGCGTCCTTGGCGTCTTTGCGGTTTATCCCAAGAGGCATATGGTGGTCATACTTCGAGAACCTCAGCATGACAAT
Organism: uncultured Nitrospinota bacterium; assembly: GCA_964344185.1. Taxonomy (GTDB): domain Bacteria; phylum Nitrospinota; class Nitrospinia; order Nitrospinales; family JAJDAT01; genus JAJDAT01. The sequence goes on along the minus strand of CAYFMN010000041.1, from coordinate 26,076 downwards.
TTTAATAACATTGATCGAGGCACCCCTTTCCTTCGACGGAACTAAAAAGAGGAGGTCGCATTTCGAGAACCTCAATGTGACATTTATTAAATTTTTTACTTTTAGTTCTCCTCACAAATAACAAGTAAAAATATAAAAACTCACGTAAAAACTCCACCCTACCCCCATAACATTTTGAAAATTTGGTTTATTCATCCACAGTTCGATTCACATTGAAATTGTGACAATTAAGGATTTGAGACGGGGGAATTCTTGTGATAGGATTTTATTACCCTAAGGGTTTCCCTGTATGGTTTGGATCAAAAATCGTTTTTTGGACCAACACTATCTTTTCGGGATCAAGGACAGGGCGTGGTGAGCAGACCTTTGAAACATAAGGGAGCCTAAAGCGTTACGCGGCGATCCCACCTGCTTGGGCAGGTTCAAAAGATGGTACTTGATGCGGCTGTACGGGGGGATCCTGCTTTTACCCTATTTTCTTTTCCATCCCCGAACTCACGTATCTCCATCTTCTGATTTCCGACTTCTCAATTCGCCTTAACTCATTAATTTTTATCCCCTTTTTTAAAATAGATCGTTGCTCCTTTCGTTTAGTTTTTCTATAATACAAAGCTAGGAAGAATTGAGGTTCAAACCTGTTTAGGTTTTTTGGCATAAAATGCGAATTCGATTTAACCCGATTTATTTTTGGGATTTTAATAAATTACCGCGAGCGTTTTAAATGAATTTGGATAATCACAATATCGAATATTTACCGGTATCATGGGATTATTTTATATATAGAACCATTCCGTCCAAGTTCTGTCTTGCCTTATTTCCTCCTGAAAATAAAGCGTAATTCGAAGACGTCAAGTTGTTTTAGCCTTACCGCCCAAACGGATTAAAGATTTACGCTAACCCCCTTTCTTTTTTATAGACCAAGGTCTAATAACGAGAAAGGATCGATTTTGAAAATCAAAATTGAGAAAGACCAAATAAGAAAACGAATGACTCAAATGAGAAATTCTTTGAGTCGTGACGATTTGATAAAAAAAAGCTCGTTGATTAAGGAGATCTTATTTTCCTGTAACGAGTTTAAAAAAGCCGAAAAGATTTTATTTTTCATGTCTCTGGAAAAAGAAGTTCAAACCTGGGACATGATTTGCCAAAGCTTTCAAATTGGCAAAAAAGTTCATTTACCGATTACGGTAAAGAATTCGCCCGATTTAAAAATCGCGCGGCTTCGCGACATAAAGATCGATTTCGTTTCAGGCGTTTACGGTATAAAAGAGCCTGCGGACGGAAGTTATGATTTTGTCGATTCGTGTGAAATCGACTTAATTGTTGTGCCTGGATTGGCTTTTGACACCCAGGGCGGTCGCCTTGGTTACGGGAAAGGTTACTACGACCGGTTGTTTGCAAATGGAAATCCCAAAACGCTTCGGTTTGGAGTGGCTTTGGATTTTCAAGTGGTCGAATCCCTGCCCCAGTCGAAGGACGATCTTCCGGTTCATTTTATCGCGACGGAAAAACGGGCGCTTTTTTGTAATCCCATTAATTAATTGGGTCCATATATATAAAGAGGTAAAGAAAAATGAATATCTTCTTTAATATTAAAGTTAATTTCTTAACTTTAATTCTTGCTTCAATCATGGCTTTATTAATCGGCTATGCGATTGGCTACATTGTCAGAAAACTGTTTAAAGAATCCCAAATCAAAGACGCCGAAGAACTTGGAAAAAAAATCATTAAAGAAGCCGAAAGAGAAGCTGAAAATAAATTGAAGGTGGCGGAAATTGCGGCTCAAGAAGCGCACATGCAATCCAAAGCCAACCTGGAAAAAGAAAACAAAGCCAAGTTGGCGGAAATCCGCAAACAGGAACGCGATTTGCTCGACAAAGAAAATTCCCTGCATAAAGAACACGAAGAAAATAAACGCAAGCTGGAAGAGGTTTTAAAATCCCAGCAAGAGGTTGCTGATAAGTCAAACTTCCTGGATAAAGAGAAAGAACGGTATCGCGAGCTGCTCAACGATGAAATGAAAAAATTGGAAGCCATCAGCTCTTACACCTCCAGTCAGGCAAAAGAAGAAATCAAGAACATGGTTCTTGAAGAAGCCAAAATGGACGCGGCCAG
>CAYFMN010000041.1:13423-23951 GCA_964344185.1 uncultured Nitrospinota bacterium | reverse complement strand
TAAAAAGATTGAAGAGAACGCTAAAACCCATGCCGAGGAAGAAGCCCGGAAAATTATCTCTATCGCCGTGCAAAGATTAGCTTCCGACCATGTCGCCGAAAGCAGTATTTCTGTCGTGGAACTGCCCAACGATGAAATCAAAGGCCGTATCATCGGAAGGGAAGGAAGGAATATTCGCGCTTTGGAACAAAGCACAGGCATCGATCTCATCATCGACGATACGCCCGGCGCCGTGGTTTTATCGGGATTCGACCCAATTAGACGGGAAGTCGCGCGAAGATCTTTAGAAAAATTAACCACAGATGGAAGAATTCATCCCGGTAGAATCGAAGAAGTCGTCGAAAAAAGTAAAAAAGAGCTGCAAAGTTTTATCGAAGACGCCGGGGCGCAAGCGGTGATGGACCTTGGAATCAATAATCTGCATCCCGATATCGTCAAGCTTCTGGGTCGATTAAAGTTTAGAACCAGCTATACTCAGAACGTTTTGGAACACGTGAAGGAAGTTTCCTGGGTTTGCGGCGTTATGGCGGGCGAATTGGGTCTCGATGTTCAACTGGCAAAAAGGGCCGGACTGCTTCATGACATTGGAAAAGCCGTAGACCACCAAACCGACGGAACCCACACACAGTTGGGAGTCGATATTGCGCAAAAATATAACGAACATCCCTATGTAATTAATTCAATTGCATCCCATCACGAAGACTGCGAACCGGAATCTGTTTACGCGGTTTTGGTTTCCGCCGGAGACACTATTTCGGCTTCGCGCCCCGGAGCCCGCAGGGAAATGCTGGAAACTTACGTGAAACGTATGGGACAATTAGAAGAAATTGGCGACTCCTTTAAGGGCGTTCAAAAAACCTACGCAATCCAAGCGGGACGCGAAGTGCGTATTGTGGTGGAGCCGGAGGGATTGGACGATCAACAAGCTTCCATGCTGGCCAAGGACGTTTCCAAAAGAATTGAAAAAGAAGTCACTTATCCTGGAGAAATTAAAGTAACCGTTTTGAGGGAGACCCGATACACCGAATTCGCCCGATAAATAAGGAATTTCGAAAATTTTAGTTTTGCGAGGAAATCAGCCGCTAAATAAATTAAGAGGACCTCTAATAATTGGCATTTTTACTGGTTTGCTATCACCCGGCCCTTGAATTTAAGGGCCAGGCTCCTGGCAAATCTGATTTTTTATAGATTCCCTTAAACTAAACGCCGGTAAACCGTTACAATAAAATTATTAGAAATTGCCTCAAACCATTTAATGAATATTTTATATATCGGCGATATCGTCGGCAAACCTGGCAAACGAGCCCTGGAAACTTCCCTGCAAAAACTTCGCGCTCAATTCGATATTGATTTTTGTATCGGCAATGGAGAAAACGCGTCGGGGGGGTTCGGCATCACTCCTGAAATCGCCGACGAGTTATTCGACCTGGGCCTTGACGTCATCACTTCGGGCAACCACATCTTCGACAAGAAAGAAATTATTTCCGTACTGGACCGGCAATCGAAAATTCTTCGACCGGCCAACTACCCCGCCGAAGCTCCCGGCAAAGGAAGTTGTTTTGCCAAGGCAAGCAACGGGCAAACGGTGGGAGTTCTAAACTTGATCGGAAGGGTTTTTATGGACCCTGCGGATTGTCCGTTTAAAAAAGCCGACGAAGAAATCTCCAAATTAAAAGAAAAAACCCCGATTGTTTTTGTAGACATGCACGCTGAAGTAACTTCCGAAAAGTCCGCTATGGGCTGGTACCTGGATGGAAAAGCCACCGCCGTGATCGGTTCGCACACTCATGTGCAAACAGCCGATGAAAGAATTCTTCCCAACGGCACCGCTTATTTATCCGACGCTGGAATGACAGGTCCCAAAAACTCGGTCATTGGCATAAAAACGGAAAACGCAATTAGTAAATTTATCAGTAAACTACCCAGAAGGTTTGAAACGGCCTCCGGGGAAACTCAATTGCGCGGTGTCGTCGTTAAAGTTGACCCGCAATCGGGAAAAGCCAAAGGAATTGAACGTATTCAGGTAGATATGCAATAATCGCGCTTTTATCGGAATTTCTGATAATTCTAAGTTTTAATTTAAGGCAACTTGCCCGTCCATTGGGCGGCTAGCGGCCAATTCTCATTTTTAGAGGTTCCCCTAATAAACGAGGACGCTTGACCTCCCCGGAATAAATCCGCTATAAACTCAAGTCGCAAAACCTCGCTAACAGCTAAACTCTTTAACCTTTTTTAAAGTTCACATGGAAGACCAAAACGAAATCGTAAAGCTCCGACGAGAAAAAATTCAGGAGTTGCAGGAACAAGGAATCAATCCCTACATCAACCGCTTTAAGGTTTCCGAAAGTATAGGAAACTTGTTTGAGTATTCCGGTCTGTCAAAAGAAGAGTTGGAAGAAAAGAATCTGGAATACGTCGTTGCCGGCAGAATGATGACTCGCAGAAAACATGGCAAAACCACCTTCTGTAATATAAAAGACCGAACCGGCGAAACTCAGGTTTTCATACGTTCCAACGATATCGGAGCTGAGGAATACGCTTTGTTCGCCAAGTTTGATATCGGCGATTTTATAGGAGTGGCGGGTAAACTTTCCAAAACCAAAACCGGCGAATTAACGATTTTTGCTAAAAAAGTCGAACTTCTCACCAAATCCATTCAACCGCTTCCAGAAAAGTGGCACGGTTTAAAAGACGTTGAGCTGAGATACCGCAGGCGTTATGTCGACCTGATCGTTAACGACGAAGCGAAATCTGTTTTTGTTTATCGCAGCAAAATCGTGCAAGCGTTGCGCGATTTTCTAAATAAAAGAGACTATCTTGAAGTCGAAACCCCAATGATGCAAGCCATCCCCGGCGGCGCAACGGCAAAACCGTTTATGACTCATCATAACGCCCTGGATATGGAGTTGTATTTGCGCGTAGCCCCGGAACTTTACCTTAAAAGGCTAGTCGTTGGCGGCATTGAGCGCGTTTATGAAATCAATCGCAACTTTCGAAACGAGGGGATTTCCACTCAACATAATCCTGAGTTTACGATGTTGGAGTTTTATACCGCTTACGCCGACTATGTAGACCTGATGGATTTAACCGAAGAATTATTCCGGTACATTGGGGAAACCGTTTTCGGAAAATTAACGTTTCCCTGCACTTCTGTTATCGACGGCGAAACGCACGAAGACGTAATCGACTTTTCAAAACCCTTTAAAAGAATCCCGCTCAGGGAGTCATTAATCGAAATTGGAGGAGTTCCGGAAGAAGTCCTGGCAGATCCAGAAAAAACCGTCGCGTTCGCGCTTGAGAACAAAGTTCCGTTAGAAAAAAGAGATTCGCGAGGCAAAATACTTGGCAAGCTTTTCGATCACTTCGTGGAACACAAACTCGTGCAACCCACTTTCATTATCGATTATCCGCTGGAGTTGTCCCCATTATCTAAAAAGAAAGAGGACAACCCCGAATTGGTTGAACGATTTGAACTCTTTATTTCGCGAAAAGAAATCGCCAACGCCTATACCGAGTTGAACGATCCTATAGACCAGAAAAAACGATTCGAAGAACAGGTCGCGGAAAGAACTTCCGGCGACGACGAAGCGCATTGGATGGATCTCGATTTTGTAAGAGCGTTAGAACATGGCCTGCCGCCAACAGCGGGCGAAGGAATAGGCATTGACCGTTTGACCATGCTGTTTACAAATCAACAATCTATTCGAGACGTTATATTATTCCCACTGCTCAAAAAAGAAGCCGATTAAATTAACGCCCTACTCTCTTAATGAATTCTTGTAATCGTTAAAAAGTTAATGTCCTACGAACTCTTTATCAGCCTCAGGCACTTGCGCCACCGCAAAAGCCAAAAGTTCATTTCCCTGATTACGTGGATTTCCATAGGAGGAGTGGCTGTTGGAGTCATGGCGTTGATTATCGTGATCGCCGTGATGTCCGGCTTTGGAAAAGACTTGAGGGACAAAATACTCGGAACTAACAGTCATATTGTGGTGAGCAACTTAACCGGCGGCGGGATAAAAGCCTATAAGGAAATCATCAAAGAGATTGAAGAGGTGCCGGGCGTTAAATCGGCTGGGCCTTTTATTTTAAGCCAAGTAATGCTTACCCGCGGCGAAAGAGTAGCTGGAGTCGTTATCCGGGGAATCGATCCTGAAATAGAATCCAAAATATCCGATCTCGAAAAAAACCTGGTAGACGGCAAACTCTCCTATTTGGAAAACCCGCCCGTACTGCCGGAAAAAAACGGTAAAAACCGATCAGGAATTATTTTAGGGCGCGAACTCGCAAGATCGTTAGGCGCTTATCCAGGAGACACTGTTTCCATGGTATCCCCCGTCGCCCGCATGACTCCGTTAGGGCTCATTCCAAAATTAAAAATGTTTCAAGTGGTCGGCCTGTTTGATTCTGGCATGTACGAATACGACTCAAACTTGGGATTCATTTCCCTGGACGACAGCCAAAAGTTTTTTGGAATGAAAGGACAAGCCAGCGGTATAGAAATCAGAATCCAGGAAATTGACGACGCGGCAATAATCGGAGAAGCCATAAAAGATAAATTAGGTTTTCCCTATCACGCCCGCGACTGGATGAGCATGAACAGGAACTTGTTTTCCGCCCTTAAGATGGAAAAAATAGTCATGTTCATTATTTTGATCCTCATTATTCTGGTGGCGGCTTTCAATATCATCAGCACATTGTTTATGGTGGTGATGGATAAAACCAAAGACATCTCCATATTGAAATCAATGGGCGCCAGTAGAAAAAGCATCATGAAGGTTTTCAGTTATCAGGGTTTAATCGTTGGAATATCCGGCACCTTCCTTGGTTGCGTTGGCGGATTTACCGTTGTTCCTAATTTAAATGAGATTGTCGCATTTTTGGAAAACGTTTTAGGAATCGATATCTTCCCGAAAGACGTTTATTACCTGAGCAAATTACCGTCCGATATTCAATACTTAGATTCGGCTATCATCGTCATATTTTCAATTGTCATTTGTTACGTCGCCTCTTTATACCCCGCCTGGCGCGCTTCCAAGTTAGATCCCGTGGACGGCCTTCGCTATGAGTGATTCTGCAAATAAAAATGGAAAAATATTACAAGCCGTCGAGGTTTGTAAAACCTATAAAGACGTAAAAAATCCCCTGCAAGTTCTTCGTGAAACCGATATGTATATTGAGAGAGGAGAACTGCTCGGGATCGTTGGAGCGTCAGGCGTCGGCAAAAGCACCCTGCTCCATATTCTGGGCGGATTGGACAAACCCGATAAGGGAAAAATATTGTTTAACGATCAAGACATATACTCTCAGACACATGAGTTCCTGGATCAATTCCGCAACGAAAACATAGGTTTCGTTTTTCAGTTTTTTAACTTATTGCCAGAGTTCAACGTTTTAGAAAACGTTCTCTTCCCTTCCCTCATTGGCAATAGAAATAAGGTTAAATCGAGGGAAAGAGCCAAAATGCTGTTGAATGAAGTGGGACTTTCCGAACGGTTAGACCACAAACCCGGCGAGCTTTCAGGAGGAGAAACCCAACGCGTCGCCCTGGCAAGAGCGTTGATTAACGAACCTAATATGGTGCTGGCAGACGAACCAACGGGAAACCTGGACGCCAAATCCAGCGATAAACTAATGGACTTGATTCGAGAGTTAAATCAAAAGTCCAACCAAACCTTTGTCATCGTTACGCACAGTCAAAAAATAGCGCAGTCTTTGCACAGAGTATTAGAGCTGGCGGACGGCAAGATAAATAAAGTCGAAAACGGTCTTTAATAAAATACTCAAATGGAACAACGAATAAGCATTATTACTCTTGGGGTATCGGACTTAAAAAAGGCGAGAGCTTTCTATGACGCTTTAGGCTGGAAAGTCGCTTCGGAAGATCAAGCCGAAGAAATTGTCGCTTACAACCTCCAAAACATGACGTTGGCATTATATCCGCTCAGCAAACTGGCTGAGGACGCTAAAATCACCATTGAGCGATCAGGTTATTCAACCGTTACTATCGCTTACAATGTCAACTCGGAAGCCGAAGTAGACGAAACCCTAAAAGAAGTTCAAAAAGCGGGAGGTAAGTTAATTAAACCTGCGGAGAAAGTTTTCTGGGGAGGCTATTCGGGATACTTCGCAGACCCGGACGGCAATTTGTGGGAAGTGGCGCATAACCCTTTTGCGCCTCTTGGTCCCAAAGGCGAGTTTCAATGGGGCGGCGTTTCTAAAGATTAAGCAATCTGGCTTTAGTCAAATAAAAAATTTAGGAAGTAAATGTTATCTCAAAGCCATGGAGCCATAACTTGGCACGGTTACAATCCTGCCCGCCCGTGAAGTATTCAAAACAAGGTTAACCATAGATTCATAATCCCTTCTTCTTTGTTGAAAAAAATCAATGGCCTCTGTGTTGATACGTCTGGTTTGCTTAATAGTATCAACCGTATGTTTATGAAGTTTAATAAGCTGCGCTTCTTTACTTTTTAATCTGGAGTAGTGAATACCAATTCGTTTTCTCGAATCGGTAATAAACCTCCGAAATGATTTTAAAGGTTCTAAAGCGCCTCCAGCAGGCGAATCTTTGGAAATATCTGCCTCTTCCACTCTTTTTGAGTTAAAAAGCGCATCTACTTCAGATTGACTCATATCCATAATTATTGAATCTCCGAATATTTTGTAACTTAATTAACCGCTGTCGGGTCTCCCATAATCTATAAAAATTTTATCTTAAATATCTTCAAAAATCTAATACTTAAATGTAAACTTTTAGTAACAATTAAGATTTTTTTTCGTAGTTAACCCCTTTTAAATCAATAATATTCGACTTATCGGAACAAAACCGAAATATCGGAATAAAAATAAAAACACAACATTTCCAACACTTGTATTTAGTCGAAAACAAGCCTAATTTTTTTAAATTTTTTGTTATTTTTCTAAAATTTTTTTAACAATATTTTCGATAAAAGGAACATCTAAAAATATTGAAATTTAGATATTTGGACAAAAATCCATAAATTGGAATTAAAAAAAGGAAGGAAAAAACGGAACAAATTTTATTGAAATTGAAAGGGTAATAACGTTTTAAATACTTGCAGGAAAAAATAACGTAGAGTTTTTTACTTACTTCAAAGCAACCGATCCAAAACTTGGAACGGGCACCATTCTCCCGGCTCGGGAAGTCTTTATAACCAGAGTTATCATAGCCTCATAATCTCTTCTTCTTTGTTTGAAAAAATCGATTGCTTCATTATTAATGCTTTTGGTCCTTTTAATAGCGTCAACTGTTTGCTTATGAAGTTTTATAAGCTGAGCTTCCTTATCTTTCAGTCTGTAATGATATTTTCCAACCTTATTTCGAGTTTCGTCGATAAATTTACGGAAGGTTCTTAAAGGTTCCAAAGGGCTCGATAAAGGAGAACCCTCGGGAATGGCCTCTTCTACCCTCTGGTTATTAAATAGAGCATCGACATCGTCTTGACTCATTTCCATAATGATAAAATCTCCCGTTATTTAATAAACGAACCAAAACAAACTTCTAAAAACTTAAAAATTTTACTGGAAACTTTAATGGAAATCTAATGTTAAAATGAAAACTTTTTGTAACAATTGTCGAAACAAGTTAAACATTACCTCCCCAAAACTCTTTGTATGAAAATCTATTATGCCAAGGTTATAAGATTTACAGATCAAAAAAATACCGACATCAATATTTAAAAAACTAAATATTAAGGTCTAAAATCTGCGTATTGGTTGGTAAAAAACAGGAAGGGGGTTTGCAAATTACTTCAGGATGGTGGACCCGAAACTTGGCACTTTAATGAAACGCCCCGCTCTCGCTCCCTTTAAGACTAGATTGATCATAGCCTCATAGTCTCTTTTTCGTTCTTCGAAAAAATCGATAGACTCTTTTGGGATTCTACGCGTTTGCTTAATTTTGAGAACGGTTTGCTTATGCAGGCCAATTAATTGAGCCTCTTTATCTTTTACTCTTGGATATTGATCGCCCAATTGTTTGCGCGTATCGTCAATAAACTTACGAAAAGTCCTCAAAGGTTCCAGAGGATTAGCTAACGGAGCGTCGTCGGGAACAGCTTCGTCTATACGCTGTTGATTAAATAGCGCATCTACATCAGTTTGGCTTAATTCCATATTTTTCAGCTCTGCGAAATAATAGTAGTAACTATTATATTCAAAAAAACCAATAAAACAAAGTAACTTTTTCGATGCAATTAATTAAAAATCAATATTTTAAGGTATTTCAACAGTTAACGGACTATGGATAAGCAAATATTTGCTGATAAATAGCGGAAAAATCTATAACCGAATTGGTTGATTCAACGGAATTAGATATGCCAAATGTGCATGTAAATGAGCGCCACGGAAGTGAAAAGCCTTGAGTTTTCCTAATATAAATCTATCAAGTCATTCATTATTTATGCATGAACTAAAGTAATAATCTTCGATAAAATATTCTTGCGCTAAGTAAAACCACAAATCGTAGTCATTCTTGAGTCTCCCCGTAGGGGCGCCGAAGAATCTCGCATCGACTCAATCAAACCGCTTCCTTGTTTCAAGCAAATCCAAGCGACTACAAACAAAAAAACGATCCTCTCTAGCCCCTAAACCGCAGCGTGTCATTCTGAACGAAGTGAAGAATCTCGCATCGACTCAATCAAACCGCTTCCTTTTTTTCATCCAATCATCGCTTAGATCATTCCAGTCGCGGTTTTTACTTTCAATTAATTCGACCTTCTTAGCGCGCACCCAACCCTTTATCTCCTTCTCTCTCTGAATTCATTAGAAAACATCTCATAATAGACGAGCCTTTTAACATTATACTTTTTTGTGAAACCTGGATTAGTCCTGTTTTTATGCTCGAAAGTCCGTCGAAGCAAATCATTTGTTACGCCCGTATATAAAACTCCAGTTTTACTGGCCATTATGTAAACAAAAAAAGTTTTCAAATGTTTACTCTAAAAAGGATCGCCCAACGGGGCGAAATTTTTTAATCGAGGCGAGATTCTTCGGCGCTTCGCTTCTCAGAATGACATGCGATGGGATTGGCTCAAACCAAGTTAACTTTTATTTAATAGTTTTCAGAAGTTTCTTCTGTGCCTTTCTGTGTTTTCGGAGCTTGCCCTGAGGTACTCGAAGGGGCCAGACTTAGCAGTTTCACAAAAAACGCTTTTTCCTTTATAATACCCTTCCCTTTTAAACGTCTAATAACAATCAAAATCTATATATGGAATCGGAAGCTCCTGAAGAAAAACCTGAAACTGGCGGTCTATCGGTTAACTTCGCCTTCGCCACGGCGTCGCTTTTCGCAAGAATCGATCAATTCATCGGACGTCAAGATACTATCGCCCAAGTCGAAAAATATTTCATGGACGGTCAAAGGATCGTTGGGTTCGACGGTATCGGCGGCATGGGCAAAACATTCGCCGCCGTCAAGATCGCTCAAGACTTATTGGAAAATGAAGAAGGCGATTTAAAAGTAGATAAAGCATTTTTTTTCGACGGGCGCGACGGACTGGGAGCCACTTTTCACTCTTTTCTGGGACAGTTCATTCAAGTTTGCGAACTATATAACGAACTTAAACTAACTAAAATATTTTTTGATAAAGACGACTCGCCGCAAGAGGTCGCCGTTGAGTTGATCAAATATTTAAACGAACGCAACGTCCTATTCGTTTTCGACAATTTGGAATCCTGGCTTGACGATGAGGGAAACTTCAAAGACCAACAATTATACGAGTTCCTTTTCAACCTGGTTCAACTGAGCGAAAGCAATTTAAAATTTCTTTTGACCTCGCGACAAAGGTTTTCTTTCAACTCTTACGAAGCCGACACTCTGGACCCGCGCTGGATTTCGCTCAAACCATTTTCTGTAGACGAACGATTGGCCACATTAAACACGCATCCCGAACTGAGCGAAATACCTCCCGCCGAAAAAATGAAAATTGTCCATGACATTGGCGGACATCCTTACGAAATCGGATTGATGGCGAAAAATAAAGGAGCGTCGAGCGAACAAGCGGCGGAAATTAACGACAAACGCGAAGAAACCGGCGACTTTGTCGCGCTCGATCATTATCTCGGCCAACTATCGGAAGACGAATTTGAACTGCTGGAATTCAGGGCAATCTTTCGCAAAGAACATTTGAATAAGAGGTTGACCGAACTGTTTTGGGGGTTTAAAAGGAAAAAAGCGGGAAAACCTTTTGATAACTTCGAGTCGCTCATTCAGGGGATCGCCGCCAGAGGTTTGATCGCTTTCGACGCCAAACAGGAAGAGACTCAACTGCACCCGCTCGTCAAAATGCGATTGTTTGAAGAGAACGACGGCGATTTTTTAATGTCGTATGACCGGCAAGCCTCTTTATATCAAGATTTGGTCCAGTTTTTTCTAGCCCACTTTCAGCATTTTGAACAATCCGATAAAGAAAAAGCTTTTGGTTTCCTTGCAAACGCTTACGACTATGCGCTTGAACTGGGGCAGTTAAAATTTATCAACCCCATTCACCAACTTTTTTCCGGC
>CAYFMN010000041.1:0-13413 GCA_964344185.1 uncultured Nitrospinota bacterium | reverse complement strand
ACTTTATACTTACTGACAATTTCTTTTACTTTTTTCCGGCGGGCTTCAAGGAATCATACTCAGGCATATCGCGTCCGACTTTTTCATTCGCACCGCTAAAGTTGCGTTAAAAGCCGCTCGATCACCCGACGATTTGAAATTAATCTTAAGAGTTACCGAAAACCTGAACGATATGAAACTTTTTTCTATCGCTCAGGTATTTTTAGACGAAGTCATTCGCCATAGGGCAATGGACGATAAATGCCGCGAAATCGCTTTTGGCGTTCAGGGAAAAATTTATTCCAATATACAAAACTGGGAAAAAGCCGCCGAAGCGTTTGAAAAAGGATTAAAGTTTTCCTCCCCTGAAGAATCCGGTTCAACCCATGGAGCGATTCTCCATCAGTTGGGCTTTGTCTATGAAAAACGTCAGGACTGGGAGCCTATGAAGGCAAACTTTCTATTAGCGGCAAAATACCTCGCAAAAAACAAAGATCCCAAAATCGATATCGCTTTTCAAAGTTTGGGAAGAGTGAACAAACATTTTAAAGAGTCCGATTGGAGCAAGTTAGAGCAATGGCTTGACCCTAAGATAATCAAGGCGATCAAGGCCGGTTGGACCGAAGAAGCGGTCGCCCAGCTAAACGATAAAAAATAAATTAGGGATTTTATAAGATAATCTGTTATATTAACGATATGAGTTACTTCAACCAAAATTCGAACGGACAGAATTCCGAAGCCATTCTGCTGGCCGGTTCTTCCCTACCCTTATTGTCCGCTTTAGAGCTCTTGAAACGGGGCGGTCCCCCTTTCCAATAGACCATAATGGGCTTTTAGCCCTCTTCTAGATTTAACGATTTTTTCCCAATTAGATACTACGCCAATTTATTGATATAATAGCTAGTTGTTTTATTAATAAGTGGAATTGATTTATTGAATCAAAGCGAGATCCTTCGCCGATACTAACGTATCGCCTCTGGATGACACGCAGTGAGATTAGCATTTTCTCAGCTCTTTATTCAATCAGGGTGCAAGCGTAAAAAAATCCCTCAAGACAAAATAAACTGCCTAATATAATTTTGGCGTTATCTATAATATTAAAAATTAATTACCGAAAGTGAGTATGAAATGGAACCGGAAAGACTGATTGTATTCGACACCACCCTGAGAGACGGGGAACAATGCCCGGGCGCCAGCCTGAACATCAAGGAAAAACTTGAAGTTGCGCGGCAATTGTCCTTGTTACGGGTCGACGTGATCGAAGCGGGTTTTCCGGTAGCGTCGCCGGGAGACTTTCAAGCGGTTGAAACCATCGCCAAAGAAATTCGCAACGCGTCTATTGCAGGTCTCGCTCGCGCTTATGAAAAAGACATTGTCGCCGCCGCGCAGGCTCTGGAAAAAGCTGCGTCACCCAGGATTCATGTTTTCCTATCCACTTCCAAATCGCACCGAACCCATATGGTGAAAAAAGCGAAGGAAGAAATCGTGACCATGGCGGTGGAGTCCATCAAAATGGCCAAAAAATATGTGGATGATGTCGAATTTTCTCCAATGGACGCTTCCCGCACCGAAGAAGATTTTCTCTGTACGGTTTTAGAAGCGGTAATAGACGCCGGAGCGACGACGGTCAATATTCCCGACACAGTGGGCTACGCTATCCCGGAACAGTTTGGCGACTTAATCTCTTACATTAAGAAAAACGTTCCAAACATAGATAAATCCATTATTAGCGTGCATTGCCATAACGACCTGGGCTTAGCCGTCGCCAACTCGCTTGCGGCTGTGCGAGCGGGAGCGAGGCAAGTCGAATGCACCATAAATGGCATTGGCGAACGCGCTGGCAACGCGGCGATGGAAGAAATCGTCATGGCTCTGAAAACCCGTAAAAACTTTTATCAAGTCGATACACAAATCGAGACCAAGCACATCATGGCTTGCAGTAAAATGGTTAGCAGCTTGACGGGATTCTTTGTGCAACGAAACAAAGCCGTTGTCGGCAAAAACGCGTTCGCGCACGAATCGGGAATTCATCAACATGGATTTCTTAAGAAAAAAGACACTTTCGAAATCATGGATCCAAAACATGTGGGAGCCGAAGATTCCGAGTTGGTGATGGGTAAACATTCCGGACGGAACGCTCTGGCACATAAAGTTAAAGAGTTGGGTTACGATATTTCGAAGGAAGAGCTAGACGTTCTATTCGATGAATTCAAAGTATTGGCGGATGAGAAGAAAGAAATTTTTGACGAAGACATCATTTCTTTAGTCCATAAACAAAAACTAGAAGATGACAGTTTGGTCACTTATCGTTTGGGCAAGTTTAAATGTCAGTTCGAAACCGGCTCTTCGCCTCAAGCGGAGGTGGAATTGATTGGCAGAGACGGAGCAAACTTTTCGGCATCCTCCGCTGGCGATGGACCTGTCGACGCGATTTATAACTGCATCGATAAAATTTCCGGCTTACAATGCAAGCTTTTGGACTATCAAGTGATGTCTAAGACCAAAGGACAAGACGCCCGGGGCGAAGTAACGGTTTTGGTATTAAACGAAACCCGCGAATCGCTTGGCAAAGGCTCTAGCCTCAACACCCTGGAAGCCAGCGCCGAAGCCTATATAGACGCTATTAATAAATTGCTTATAAAACGAAAATCCGGGCCGGTGGAAAGCTCCGATATCCCAGGTCCATAATTTTATAAGGATTAGTCAAACGTTCTAATAAAAAATAAAACCTATCCCAAGGCTCTAGGATATCTCACCGTCATCCTAGAGGAGCAAAGCAGAGTTTATCCTGAGCCTGTCGAAGGAAAGAATCTAGGTAGTTTCTATTCAACCGGGGCTTCTTCTTAAACGGGGAAGCTCCGGAAACTTTTAAGGAGGAAAGAACCATGCCTCAATACGATCACACCTGCACAAAATGTAAAAAAGATTTTGTTGTTGAAATGAAGATGTCCGAAGTTGGAGTCAAAAAAGTTAAATGCCCTAAATGTAATTCCACAAAGAATGTTGAACGCAACGTAACCAATACTTCGTTTTGGTCCGAAAGCGTGGACCGATACAACTATTCCAAAAATAGCGGCGACTAAAAACAAACCTGCGGTCATTTAGTTTGCGCTTCTCATAATAATTTTAATATTTTTTCCATATTTTAGTTATTCTCGAAGCGCTGGCATTCTTATTCTATTTGCGCAATTTGAGACAATAATCCTAAGTCTGCGTAATACGATAACTCTCACTTTTTCAAAACTTTCTTATTTTTATTTCAGAATATAAGTCTCAAAAAAAGTACACTTCCTATAATTCGACATTCCGAATCTTATCAAATTGAAACACAAATTTTATGTTAAAATATGTTACGGCTGTGTTAAACTTTTTATTGGGTTATTGTTTTCCGGCGAAAAAAGCCGATAATTATGATAAGGCCTTAAATTTGCTTGGAAAGGCAGATTTTACTTCGACAAAATCTAGTTACGATACTTACCCAGACCAATAATCTGCCAATCCATTAGGTTTCTTTAAACCCGTTTTGCGAATTGTTATTCGCTTTATTAATTCTATTATCTGAAATTTAGATTATGACCATACTCGATCTCGAAGCTCCGCAAACCCAAAGCGAAACCGACCGATTGCTTTCTCAAATTCATAATGAGTTAACCCGTTATCATCTAAGCGGCGAAACCGTTAGCGTTGAACAACTCGTTAATATGGACGAAAAAATTAACGACATCGCTAAAGAAATTATAAATAAAGAAGGAAATTTAGACGCTTATAAGGGTCGGTTTGTCGAGTTCTACCACTTGTTATCTTTTCTTTTCGACGAAAAAAACCACGCATCACGAGTGGAAGAAAATCTTGCAAAGGCTTTTAAGCTCGACAAGTCAAATGTTGAAACTATATTCCGCATGGGTCTTAGATATTACGATAAAGGCGATTATGAAATCTCGGGCAAGGCCTTTGCGCGATTGATCAAAATTGGAGGGCTCGCAAAAAAAGCTAAAAAGATCGAACAACTGTTTGGAGACAAAAAACGTTTAGCGACCTTGTTGAATCTGGGTATACATTATTTCGATCATAAAGATTTTGACAAAGCCCAGGAAGTTTTTACAAACGTAACGGAGTTAGCGCAAATTGGGTTAAATGAAAGCGAGTGCACGTTAAGTCAAGTCTTAGACCTTTCTAACGCAGAGTCCGACGCCTGGTTCTATCTTGGCAAAATCCAAATGGAACGCAACAAAAGAATGGAAGCGTTAAAGCATTTAGAAAACTCCATTCAGTTAAACGGCAACGACAAGGCCAACGCGCTTTTGGGACTTCTTTATTTTAAACTTGGCAAAATTGACGACGCTCTCAAATGTTATCAGGACGCAGTTAAAAACAATCCCAACAATCGAGACGGGTTATACGGTATTTTCAATATTTTTGAAATGGAAAACCGGCCTCTTGATGATTACCTAAATATTATAGACCTCGATAGCAATCCCGATAATTCGACAAAACGTTTTTTTGTCGCGGAGGCGTATTTGAAGTTTGCGTTGAAAGGTAAACTCGCAAAATTTAAAGACGCGCAAAACACGACCGTCCCACACGATATTTTAAACAAAATCGTCGCCCGATTAGAAAAAGCCGAAAACGCCTTTGCCGCCTCGTTTCAAAAGAACGATCCAGACATCGACAAGGAGTTTGAAGAATTAATCAAAAATAAAATCGTCGAAACCAGAAACTGGCTGAAAATATTAAGAGATTACAGAAAAGAAAAGACGGGTATCTATTGGCAAAAGATGAACGTAGATTCGGTGCAAAGCTTCGAGCTTTATTTTGAATGGTCGGAAAAAATTCCTCTAGATTCTTCGTTGCGACGTTATGAGGAAATCAGGAAAACAGCGGACAAAAATCCAATCCCGCCTCTATACATAGGAAAGGCGCAGCTTCGCGAAGTTATCAAAGCGGTTAAAAGTGAGAAAAAGATTCTTGAACCAACCGAAATGATCGGATTGCTTGACGAGGCGACCAAAAATTTCAATAAAGCCAAAAATTTAGAACTTGAGAATGGTCCGTTGACCGCCACTATTCAAAAACAGCAGGAACTTCTAAAAGAAATTCAATTAAATGTAGTGAAATTAGCCAAAAAATAGGCTAATCATTTTGGTCAAAGTTTGCTATCGGGTATTCAATTTTTATTTCTTCCATCAAACCCGCAAAGTTATTTTTGTAATTTTCTGTTTTTTCCCAGCCGCAAAAGTCTATCAGTTCGCTTTCTAAATCCACTTCATTGACCCAACTTTCAAAAACCTCTTTTCCCTTTTCGTCTAAAACAATCGGAAATAGCAG
Organism: uncultured Nitrospinota bacterium; assembly: GCA_964344185.1. Taxonomy (GTDB): domain Bacteria; phylum Nitrospinota; class Nitrospinia; order Nitrospinales; family JAJDAT01; genus JAJDAT01. Next base: position 8,109 of record CAYFMN010000041.1, on the reverse strand, counting down.
CTTGGGTTTTTGAAAATCATCGAAGTTATAATTACATTGCTCTTTTAATTGCTCGCGTAGCTCCAGAGTCATTCTCTTCTCTCTTCTTAAAGCCTTTATCGCTTCCTCTTTAAGCCATTCGAGTTTACTGGAGTCATCCGAAATCAATAATAAAAGTTTTTCATTGTCGCGGATAGCTTTATCGTAACTCTCTTCATACCAACTTTTTCCCTTATCGCTTTTTTCCATAAACCAGCAACGCACTCCTTTTTCCTGCAAGTCGTTATGAATTTTTTGCGCTAAGGAAGAATCCTTTTTTGAACTGCTAATAAAACACGTATGCCTTTGGGATAGTTGGAGAGATTGCAAAAGCGCCGGCATATTTTCAATAAAAGAATCCGAAAAACCACAGTCTCTTAAAAATTTTTCCGGTAAATTTTTTGAACGTATTAACGTTTGTTGGTCTATAGTAGAAGGGCCTAACGATTTTATTTTATCCAGTCCTTTTGTTCTCGATAAATCGTTTTGACTAAAAATAGTCGAGTAAATCACGGCGTCCTCAAATTTTGCGCCATTTAATATCGCCCTCGTAAAATTTACTCCCTGAAGCCTCGACCACATAAAGTTAGTAAATTTCAAATTTGCATTAAAAAAATTAACCGACGCCAAATTTGCTCTGGAAAAATCGGCGTATTTAACGTCTGCCATAAAAAAATTCGCAAATTCCAAATTAGCGCCTATAAAGTCAACATGTCTGAGTTTAGCGTTCGAGAAGTTCGCTCCTTTTAGATTGGCTTCGTCAAAAACGGCTGTTAAGAGGTTTGTTTCTTCAAGGTTGGCGCCTTCCAAGTCGGCTCCCTGGAAATCTACTCCAGTCATATCTGTTTTATAAAAATTGACATCCGTCAAATCTGCATCTGATAGCGTGGGAATGATTAAATTCGCTTCCGACAAATCCGGTCTTATATGCGGGTTTTCCTCCCGCCATTCATTCCAGGTTTCAACGTCCTGATTTATGATTTCGAAATGTTCCGGATTTGCCATAAATTATAAAAACTCTTCTTTTAAATTAAATTGAAAAATAAAATAAGCGAGGCTGGTTTTATTTAATAAAAGACAAAGGGTGAGGGATTATACCAAGAGACTAACTTAAATCAAAACCAAGTCTTTATTCGACTTGCGCGGTTTTGATTTGATTGTGGCCTTGTTCTTTTGCTTGAGTAAGAGCGCTATCGACCGCTTTAATATAATCCCATGGGGATAAACTATCGCTTGGGATTGATGTCGCTATTCCTTGACTAAGAGTGATGATGCCAGAAACCTCGGAATGGGAATGTGGAATATTCAAACTTTTTACATTTTTTTCAATTTTACCGGCCAAAAGCAGCGATTGCTCCAGTTCTGTTTCGGGCAAAATCGCTGCAAACTTCTCGTGTCCATATCGCGCCCAAAATCGGCGGGTCTGCGAATCGTTTGCTCCAATATCTTAGCGATATTATCCAAGCAAAAGTCTCCCGCAGAGTAACCGTAATTTTCATAAAAGCTGTTGATAAAATCCACTTCCAAAAAAATAACGGAAAGGGGAAGTTTCGAGCGTCGCGCCCTACCCACTTCCATATTAAGCGTTTCCTCAAATCTGCGTTTGTTTGGAATATTGGTTAAACGGTCAATGGATAGCAAGTTCTCCAACATGTCGCTTTTTTGTTTCAAATTCAAATGAGTTTTGATTCGAGCGACAACTATCGGGATATTGAGAGGTTTAATAATGTAATCGACGCCTCCCGCTTCGAACCCTTTAATTTCTTCCTCTACCGGCGAAATAAAAATAACGGGGATATTTTGCGTTGCCTCGGCGCTTTTTAACTTTTTACAAATTTCATATCCATTAACCTTCTGAAGCTGTCCATCTAAAAGGATTAGATCCGGAGGATTTTCCGACCTTGCAATGGATAAAACTTTTTCTCCTTCATCGACAATGATAACTTCATAAATTTTCTCCAACGCCTCGGCAAGAATTTTAGTGCTAACCGACATATCGTCGGCGACCAATATTCTTTGTTTAGCCACTTTCTTTTCCATTGATTCTTTTAACTGCCCTTTTTTTACAAGCATGATTGAACCGTCAAACGCCTTTTACCTTATATCTTCGTTCAGATATTTCCAACATTTTCCATAATATGATGGGAATATCCATCAAGATATTTCCGTCTATCTCGTAAACAGTGGATTGTTTGACCGCTTTAATTTGGATGGGTTTTTCCATATCGCCAATTATTGAATCTTCTCCACAGAATTGGCCCGGCTCTATAGCGTCTATAAGTTCGCCTTCTGAATAAATTTCCAGTTCCCCTTCCTTAAGCAAAATCAATTCGGGCTTTTTGCCTATTAAACGCTCTTTTCCCTGAGCGTATCGCTCAATTTTAAATTGTTGGGAAATTCTATTGAGAACAGGATAAGATACCATCTCTCCAAATAGCCAGGTATTTTGCAAAAATTCCCGGTTATCTATCGTTATATGATAATTTTCATATAATTTATTCCGTTTAATAAACTTGTTATAAAAAGCCCCTGGAATTTTAAGGGTTCTTATATAACTTTCAGCGCGAACTGTCTCCATAGAGGAACAACTCATAAGCCCGGAAAGTTCGCCAACCAAAGAACCTTTCGAAACCATGCGTTGCCTGCCGGTTTTAGAATGAATCGTCTCTACCATACCGGTTAGAATCAAGTAAATAAAAGACGTTGTTTCTCCCGCTTTTATTAGTATCGTCCCGGCATTAAAAGACTCAACAGGAAAGTTTAACATCATTCGCAGATCTTCATTGGGAGCGTCCGGGAAATAATCCCGCATCAACTGAGCCGCTATCCGCATTGTATAATCTTGATTGCTCGATATTAAAACATCCACCATACCAAAAGGAGCGTTGGACCCAATTTCCTTTTCTTGAACCGTAAGTTTTTCCGCTTTATGCGATAAAACAATTTTTTTTGAATTATCTTCCAGAAAGTCTTCGGCGTTTCCATGAATCAACCCGCCTCCTATGTCGATCTTTTTAATATCTGCGGGTTCCAGGTATTCCCCCTTCACCTGTTCGTAATAATCTCGTGAAATACCCGGCTCGTTAACGCTGTCTGTTATCATTCCTTTGAGAATATCGAATCCGGATACATCGGCTAAGTGCGCGTAAGTGCTATAACCTTTTTCCCAAAGCGTTCGAAAAGTATATATATTGGTTTCCACCGGATGCGGCGATAACGTGGGTTTAACCTCCAATCCCTCTACATTATTCCAAACGTCAAATTCCAAATCGCAAATCTCAAAGTAATTATCTAAACGGTCTTTTTCCCAATTAAATAAAGCGGATAGTTTTTTAGTCACCGAAGCCCTGACCAAAGGCGTGGAATAAAACTTAATTCGATGATCGGCGCGTAAAAGCGTTGGCAACCCCGCAAAGTGATCATCGTGGCCATGCGTTTGGAAAACACCTTCAATTTCGTTCACTCCAATTCCCAAAGCCGTTAAACTTGTCATGATATTGGGTCCGGCGTCGATCAGATAAATCTTTTCTTGGAAAACTAAAACACTGGACATACAAGGCCGGTTAATATCCCAACCATCTCCATCCCCGGAATGAATAACCGAAAAATATTCCGGCTTAATTTGATAAAATCCTAATTCATAGGCAGGCTCATATTCTTTATCCAGCTCCAACGTTAAATCAACGGTCACGGATTCCCCTTTGTAACCAAACTCATATCGGTTAAAGCCATTCCGTTTAATAGAAACACCATTTCTAATTTCTATGGGATCCTGTTTTACAATTCTTGAATCGAGCAATTCCTGAGTTTGCCGAATATTGCCAAATGCGAATTTCAACTTAAGCCGAATCATCTCTTCCGCAGTCTCTTCGTCTATTCCAACTTCCATAATCTCCTGTTTGGAAATCAAGCCATAGTTACCCCTATAGATATATTCCATTTGGGCGTTCACTTGTTTTTCTTCTCCAATGAGGATAGGTTTAAGCCCAGTGTTATTTGGATGGCCCGGTATCCCCATACCCTGTAAATAAAGCATTTGCAAAACAGGGAATTCCGCTAAACTCGAAAAACGGCCTTTTTGGACTAAAATATCGGATAGCAAAATAGCGTTGGGACCCGACTGATAAACTTTTTCGCCTTTTTCTAAATTCTTTATAAGTCCTTTTTTTATTAAGTGTTTTACGATATCTTCCGGACAGCCGCATAGACAATAAAAATCGACTTCTTTTATCGCAATCCAATAAACTCCAGAAATAATTTTTATTTTTTCTATATAGGCCATAAATGTATCCATTAAGGCTGTAAATGTAATAAGTCCACGCCAAAAAATCGGCGCTTTTGTAAAATCAATCTATTTATTCGGAATATTAAAGCAAATAGTATCTAAATAGAGACATGGAGTCAATTTGAAAATGAAAATCAAGGGGTTAGAAGTATATGTCAAAATTGAAAATAGTTGACTAAAGGGAACTTTTCTCCGTAGCAACACAAAGTTTTCGATTAATTTTAATAAAAAAAATAAAGAAGCAATGTCACAATTAAGAAACTTTTTGTATTGTATAGGTTTACCATATCATGACTCCAAATCAAACGCCGCCAAATCGCCTACTACTTTTAATTATACTGATTTTATTAATATTAGATTTAAGCCGCTCAATATATGCGCGCACTGGATACTCCACACCCAATGAATATTGGGAACCTGATGAATACGAAAACGTTCAATGGCCTCCAGATATCAATTTGCCCAGCAATCTTGAATTAGGCGAAAAGATTTTTTTAGAAAAATGCGCGGTTTGCCACGGCCCCAATGGACGCGGCAATGGTCCCGCCGCGCCTTCCATGATTCCGCGTCCGCGAGATTTCACAAAAGGGATTTTCAAATACAAGTCGACTAAACCAGGATCTCCGCCAACCGACGTCGATTTGTTTAATACGATTTCGAATGGATTGAACGCCAGCGGCATGCCTTATTGGAAAGATCTTTTAAGCGAAATGGAGATCCAAGCTGTCGTAAGGTTTATAAAAAGCCTGTCTCCCGTTTTTACGCAATCAAAACCTTCCCCTATTAAAATTCCTCCATTTAAGCAAGGAGACATTAAAAGAGGAAAAAAACTATATCAAACCGAAGGATGCGCAAACTGCCATGGTCCCTACGCAAAAGGCGGTATGAAACTTAAAGATCTGAACGGACATGACGTTATATCGCGAGACCTTACCGCGCCCTGGACTTTTCGAGGAGGCAGCTCGCCTCAAAAAATTTGGTTAAGGATCACAACCGGTTTACCGCCCAGCCCCATGCCCTCTTTTGCTAATACGCTAACCGATCAGGAACGTTGGGACATTGCCAATTACATTCAATCCATTTATCGACTTCCGCCCTGGCAATCCGGAGGTAAATTAGAGGGTCCCGGCTTTCAAGCTGACTTGGTTAAAAGAGGCGAATATCTGGTTCATGCGGAGATGTGCGGTCTGTGTCATACCCAGGTAAATTCAACCGGCATTTATCGTGGCGACGATTTTTACCTCGCAGGCGGTATGCGGGTCGAGGCGTATCCTTATGGAGTGTTTATATCCCGTAATTTAACGTCCGACGAAGAAACAGGGTTAGGAAAACGAAGCGTCGAAGAAATCGCGAAGGATATCCGTACAGGCAGGACCCCGCAAAAAACACTCAATTTTTGGGGTATGCCCTGGATGTATCTTCACGGACTTAACAATCAGGACGCAATTGCTATCGCTTCTTATCTAAAAACATTACCGCCAGTTCAAAACGCTATTCCAGAAACGCTTCACTTTGGATTATTAGAAACCGTTATAGTTAAAACCTATTATCTGCTAACGACCTTGCGCGGCGTTAAAACACTTACCTACGCAGATGGAAATTATGGCCAAACACAACCGGGGTTTAATAAAAACCTGCCGCAATATACTCTAATCGCGAGTCAATGGACCTTTTCGGCTTTGGCGATTTTCCTGTTTCTTAAATCCAATCGAAAACTGAAAAGAAAAATATTTACGCTACTGACAATGGGAAGCCTTGGGTTGATAAGTTGGCTGATTTATCACTACCCTACATTGGATTTCATTCCGCCAAAAGAAATTTATAAAGGAGCCTCAAAGGGAATTTTCCAAATTGACGCCGCTAAGTTTAAAAATCAACGTGAAGTGGAAATGGCCAAAAGAGGCCAATACCTATTCACCGTAGCGTCGTGCGCCTACTGTCACGGAAACGACGGTTCTGGAGGCGCAAAGATCAGTTGGAAAGGCGGCTTTGGATCGATATGGATTCGTAATATCACGCCTGACCCCGAAACTGGAATTGGCAATTGGAGCGACCGGGAAATAGCCCGCTCTATTCGTAGCGGCGTAACGCCGGACGGAAGAACCTTGCATTGGCAGGGAATGATCTGGGATCATGCAAGCAATTGGGACGAAGAAGATATCCGCTCGTTAGTAACCTATCTACGAGCTATACCTCCCGTCAAAAAATTAGTTCCGAAAAGCAAACCGCCGAGCGAATCTGATTGTGCAATTTACGTAGTTTTTCTTGAACCGGACAACCAAACCAATTGTTAAAAATAAAAAAGCCCCTGACTTCGAAAGAAGCCAAGGGCTGAAACTTCATGAAGCAAAAAACTTACTTAAAAACTAATGATCATGTCGAAATGGGTTCTCCAGTCGATATAATCTTTTCTATCCGTTACAGGAAATTCGTAGTTGCCGCCAACGCGGATATGATTGTTAACCACATAACGCGCTCCGGCTGAAAACAAAGCGATATTTCCTGAATCGGTTGATCCAAAGTTTAAAATATCCGCGCCTTCGAAGTCTCCGGCAGTTCGGTTCCCGTTTCCAATGTTGGCGTATCCGTTGAATTCAATCGTAGGAAATAAGTTTGGTAAAACTTCGTAATTCGCGGTAGCGGAATAATGAAACAAGGAACTATCATGATCGCCATCAACGGCAAAGTTTGGTCCAAAACTTCCTTGCAAGCCCAATTTGCCAAAGGCTTTGCTTCCGGTAGCAAATATATCCACGAAACCCGAACCATTTCCCTGTAACCGAATACCACTGGATACCAAGGTTCCTGTTGGCGGCTCGTACTCAACCCCAACAGTGAAAATGCTATTTGCTTGCGCGTCTGAGTGTAGAGCGTATTTAAACCCAACCGAGATGTTTGCAAAACCATCGTCGTCCTCAAGGCCAGCCTTGAAATTAGCGTTAGCGAATCCGTCTTTAGAAGCGATAAATCCCAAGCGTTCGGTGAGAGCAATTCTCACTTCAGCGGCGTACAAGTTAATATTACCGCCAGTGGAAGCAAAAGTAGGAGCGATATCCGTATATTGGTGGATCAACCGCAGTTCGGTCGTAATATAAGGAGTTTCATTAAATAACGGATTCGCGACAGGCGGCGCGTATCGTTTATGTTTGGTCGGTCCGTCTCCCAAAGAACCGTGAAAATCCCACTCCACCGCCCAAGCCGGGTTGGCGATTAACAATCCGACAATAAAGACAACTTTCAATGCACTTCTAAAGTTCATTAGCGCTCCTCCCCACGTTAAAGAAAGACTTTCATGCGAATTACTTTTTCTTCAAATGTATGATTTTGATAATGATATCAAAAATTCGCAGTTATTCAACAGCTTAGATTGATAAAAGCCTGTTTTATTCCCGGTAATTCAAACTTTTTCCTAATAAAACTCAAGATGGGCAAATTCAGTAAGTCAAGCAGCTTTTAATTTTTTAAGGAAGGGTTTAGGAGAGATTAAACCGCGAAGACGCTAAGAACGCAAAAAAAAGCATAAAAGGAAATTAATACCTTCCTCGGTCCCTTGGACCTCGTCTAGGATGACAGAAAAATAAACTCTCTTTTAAAATTTGAACTTGATTTTAAACTTACCGTAAGAATGAGATTCTGCGCAAATTATAAGTAACGATTGTCTGATAAACAATCGAGATTCCTCCACGGAGCTGTGCTGAGCGTAGTCGAAGTAGTCGAAATAACATTTAATCGAGGCGAGGTCCTTCACTGAACAGACTGTGTCATAAAGTTTTGTATTTCATTAAATTGCTAGTCGGAACTTATTG
>CAYFMN010000040.1:0-47017 GCA_964344185.1 uncultured Nitrospinota bacterium | reverse complement strand
GCTTGCCTCTTAATTCGAAACCAAAGTTGCACTTACAACTTGAATCCGCCTTTTATTCTATCCATTATGAATGGGCAAAATAAAACGGAACGAGACGCTAACAAACAAGATTCATTCGGATACTTATCAAAATTATTGATCAAACTAGTAGGCCGTTGGCGTAATGCTTTTTGGGTTCCTTTCCCTGATGAAGATCAAGAGCCTTTTTGTATGGGGTGGGCTGAAAATGCATTAGGAAACTTTGATAGTGCTATTTCCTTTTTTACAAGGGGGTTGGCTTCCGAAACTATTTCTTATAAAAACAAAGCTATTGGATATTATCAACGGGGTCTTGTTTTTGCTAAAAAAGATCAGCTCAATCTTGCAATTGGTGATTTTAATCGGGCGGTTTCCTTATTTCCAGAGTTTTTAGATGTCCACTACACTTTAGGTCATACTCATTTTAATTTAAAAAGATACGACCAAGCTTTGGCCAATTATAATCAGTCAATCAAATTAAATCCTCAAAATGAAAACGCCTACTTTTGGCGCGGTCGCACTTACCATGAACAAGCAAAATACGATCAAGCAATCACAGACTACGAACAAGCAATTTCATTAAATTCACGAAAGCCTGAATTATATTGTTGGAAAGGATATGCTTACTATTCCTTAAACAAATTTGACAAAGCTATTTCAAATTATTCTCAAGCCTTAGCGCTAAAAACTAGCGATAAAAACATCTATCATTGGAGAGGTAACGCTAATTATGAACTAGGCAAATATGACCAAGCTATTAGCGATTATAATCAAGCGATAACTCTAAATCTCAGTGATGCAAACACATTCCAATGGCGAGGCAACGCTCATTTCGAATTGGGCAATTATGATCAAGCCATTAGCGATTATGATCAAGCAATAAATATAACTCCAAATAATCCCAACCTACATAAAAAGAGAGGCGAAGCTTTTTGTTTTTTAAAGAAATTTGAGGAGGCATTATCTAGTTTTAATTACGCAATTTCCTTAAACACGAAAGATGCAGAGTTACATAGCCGTCGTGGAAATACATATTGGGGAATGGGCAAATATGAACAAACTATAGAGGCTTATGGACGAGCTATAGAACTAAATCCAAAAAGTGCAAAGTTTTATAGAGAACGAGGAAATTCATTTTCCTATATAGATAAATTTGATTTAGCCTTATTTGATTACAATCAAGCTATTGGAATAGATTCTAATAACTCTAAACTCTATAGAGAACGCGGAAATATTTTTTACCATCAGAACCAATTCCCAAAGGCCATCAAGGATTATACTAAAGCTATTTCTTTAAGCTCTAATGATGTAGAACTTTATAAGGAAAGAGGAAACATTTATTTGTACCAATGCCAATTTGAAAATGCTAATTCCGATTACAGCCGAGCTATTTCACTCGAACCAAATCAAACCGAAACTTATAACCAACGTGGCAAATCTCATTGTTGTCTTGCTCAATATGAAACTGCAATTGATGATTTTAGGAAAGCTATTTCCTTAAGCCCTGATGAGATATATGCATATTATAATCGTGGTATTGCACTTTTCCTATTAGGCAATTTTGACGATGCAGCAAAGGATTTTGAAAAAGCGATTCAAATTGACTCACGAAATCTCTTTTGCATAATTTATTTATTTATAATTAATGAGAGAACCGGAAACAAAGGAACAACAACATTAAAAACCCAATCAACAAATATCTCTTTAAACGAATGGCCAGGTTCTTTGGTAACAGTTTTTTTGAATGAAGTAGGTCCCGAAGAAGCTTTAGCTGCCTGGAAAGCCCCTGTTTCCATGGATACTAAAGAATGGGATTGTCAAAAATGTTTTTTTTTAGGGCAATATTATTTGATGATAAACGACAAAGAACAAGCCAAAAAAATGTTTCAAAATGCCATAGATATTGGACCTGCTTATCTAAATACATTTATCGGCTCTAAAGTAGAACTGAAACGCCTTTAAAGTTTTTGGCATAAAATGGAAAACTCCCGTCTATGGAAGTTTTTTGCTCCCATACTCTCATTTGACGTCGGATAACGTCAGCGACACCAACCCGGGATTCCAACCGTTTGGCTTTGCCGGAGGGATTTACGATACCCATACTAAATTCACTCGCTTCGGAGCCCGCGACTACGACGCCGAGATAGGCCGATGGACAAGCAAAGACCCTATTCGATTTGATGGTGGCGATTCAAATCTTTATGGTTATGTTTTCAATGACCCTGTTAATTTTATTGATCCTAATGGGAAAATTAGCGCTCAAGCCGTCGGTGCATGTATTTTAGCGGGAGGTCTTACTCTCTATGGTTTATATCAAACTAACGACGCACTTGATACAGCTCTAAACGATTCTGTGGTTCAATTTGAACAAAAGGGTAAGGAAGAGGAAGAAGCTTCTAAGTTGATTTCCAAACAATCCTCGAATGAAGATGCTTTTCTTGAGGCAGTAAAAGCATCTGAGGAAGCCCACAAGAAAACTATCAATGATACGATGGAATTAGGAAAGGAGCTTACAGAATTAGCTGCGGATAGAGGGAAATCTGCGTTAAAAAGGGGAGTTAGAGGTTTAAAAAAATAAAATCAATAGTTTATTCTATGGTAGATTGAGGCTAGTGAAATAATGTGTCTTTTTAGCGTATGGTAAATAAAAGTAACAAATCTATTAATAGTTTAACCTGTGTATTTATTTTTATTGCGTTGGTTTTATTCTTCCCTTTTGAAATTTATACATTTGGTTGGCATCTCTTTAAGGAGAACCCTGTTAGATGGAAAAATCTAATTATTAAAGTTCCAAAGGACTATATTGCTGATGTAGCAATGAAAGGCTCTTCAATTAGTTTTAGAGTTAGAAACCTCATACAAAAAGATCAGCCTACCGTTTTTTTTACTGAATTTAAAGAATTGGAATTCACTAAAAATCTAATTGATAACTTTGGAACAAAAAATTCTATTCGGCTCGATCATTTTAGTTGTAAATTATTAAGTCATGACTGCCATTGGTTTAAATTAGTTGGTAAAAGTGGTAGAACTTTTTTGAATAAAGATAAATATTACTCTGAAACAATTTTTTGGAAAACAGGAACTAGAAATTACACAATTGTATTTAGTGGAAGGCTTTTTAGACGTTCTGAATTTATAGAAATTCTTGATAATTTAAAATTAGCTTCCGAGTAATTGAGAAACAGATTGCTTTTTAAACTAAATCACAAATTGATTAGATCCTAGAAAGAATTATAAGTTTGGAGGGTCCTTCTAAATTTACAATTTTTATTTATTGTTTACCTGCGGTTGTTTGGTTCGTTTATTTTTACGGTTTTGAAGCATATACTTTTGGGTGGCATCTTTTTAGTAAAAATCCTATTATTTTTAAAGATTTTATAATAAAAGTACCTAAAGAGGCTATCGCTCAGATAGAAGACTTTGGTCCACATAAATCAAATTTGGCAATTAGGAATATTGTTGGCGGAGGGATTCCAGTTGTATCGTTTTCAGAATACAACCCCAAAGTTAAGTTTAGCGATTCCCTGATGAAAAATTTTGATTCTAATAATTTTATTACTTTGGGTAAACCAGAATGTAAAATATTAAACCAAAAGTGCTATTGGCGTAGATTATTAAGAAGAGATCCCAGCGGTCTTGATCTAAGCCAATCTCCCTACACCGAAATGATTTCCATAAATATCAGATCGACAAATTACGCAATTGGATATGCAGGTAAGATTTATAATAGATCTATGCTTTTGGAGATTGTTAAAGACTTGAAGCTTGCTCCAAAAGCTTCAAATCAGTGAACAGCTTTTAAAAACCTAAATCATTATGAATTTTTATAAAAGCCGGATAAAAAAAATTTTATTTATTGCGTTACTTTTTATTTTTTGTTTCTTCCAGAATGCGTTTGCAAATGAAAGTAAAACCGTTTTTTCAAATGATTTCCATATAAATAAAATTTACCCTTCCATGGCAGGACCGTACTCTAGCCATCAAGTTTCTTTAATTGAAGGAGAACCCAGGCAACTTTTATGGATCACCGGTTTTGATTCTCGTCCTGTTGACGCTCATGATTCTTCTAAGCCGTTAGACGGTTTTATGTGTCACAGTAACCTTAATATAAATATGAAGGCACATAGGAAACTTTTTAGATGGAAGCAATATCCAAGAAGGAGACTGTTTTCACTTTCGGAGGGAATAGAGACTATAAAATTTCCACAAGGGTTTGGAATCCCCGTTTATTCCGACGAAAAATTTAGAGTAAACAGCCAAGCTCTAAATCACAATATTGTAAATCCTGATTTAAAGGTAAAAATCAAAAATACGATTTCTTTTGTACGAGACGCCGATTTAAAAGAACAGATTCAGCCTTTGATGATGGCAGCGGCTAATGGGTTTGTCCTTTTAAGCGGTAAAGACGGTTATTATGGAGTTAAGCGAGGCCGCTCCGAAAAACACGGTCATGGTTCGTCAAGGGCGGTAAAAGCAAGTATGGCACATCCTAGAAAGGATCGTTATGGAAGAAAGTTCGCAGGTCTTTGGTTAGTTCCACCAGGACGCCATACGTATAATCCCCTGGTACTCGTTGGATGAATACAAAAGCCCATTATATTACCGCTCATGTCCATCCTTTGCAGAGTCGGTAGCGCTTCGCGATTTAAAAACGAACGAAATCTTATTTGAAACAAAGATTGAAAACAAAACGAATGAAATTGGCTTAACCAATGTCCCAGTTTTCTCCAGTGTTGATATATAAAGACCGCGAATACGAATTAATCAGCGTTTATAACAACACATCCGATAAAAACATCACGGTCATGGCCGTCATGTTTTTATACCTACTTGATAAAGAGTTTGATCGGTCGAAGTTAGACAAAATAATCTAAAGGTAAAAACATTGTCCTGATGTCAAATTTCATATATTTACCTTTCCTTTTATAAGATTTAAAAATTTAATTTCTTTATTACTTCTTTTACCTATAGCAAACCTAAATATTCCGAAACAATTTAGGATGCATCACTGTAAAGTCTATGAGGAGTTTTCTATGGATACTGAAATAATCTTTGTTATTGAAGAGTCGAATGAATGCGGATACGAGGCTAGAGCTTTAGGGCATTCGATTTTTACGGAAGCGGACAACATCGAGAATTTGAAAGAAATGATCAAAGATTCGGTTAGTTGCCATTTTGAAGAAACCGAAAAACCTTCTATTATTAGATTACATTTTGTTAAGGACGAAGTCATTCCTGCATGAAATTACCTAGAAATGTAGGAGGTAAAAGTTTATGCAGCGCCTTAGAAAAATATGGTTATAAAATCGTAGGACAAACAGGTAGTCACGTTAGACTTACTTCCAACTTAAAAAAATAGCGATCATCACATAACCATTCATATACATTCTCCCATAAAGACTGGAACCCTGAGTCAAATTTTAAGCGATATTTCTAATTACTTAGAAATAGATAAAAATGAACTTATCAAAAAACTTTTCAGTTAAGATTTCATTCTATTAAGATCGCTCGCCAACCTAACTAGTAGATCCATTCTTCCCCACCCTCCCACAACACAAATCAAGTGGTGTGACGTTTATCCAACTTATCTAGTAATTTAATCCCCCTTTTGGCGCTTCCTCTAGAAGCGCGGGCTAAAAATCTGGTTTCTGCGTCAAACTCGGCAATCGCCATAGAAGAAAATTCTTCGAATAATTTATTCACGCTAATTTTTCGGCGGATTGCTAACGCCTTTAATCTTTCGTGTTTATCGTCAGGCAATCGGATGGTTAAAGTTCCCATAATCTTATCCCTCTTCTTAACAAAAACTCTCCAGCGTCGACGATTCGAACTTCTGGAAATAGCAATTCGCTATTTCTGAAATCTTTTTTATTTCTAGTTATGATGTGATTAGCTCCGCCCGCTACGGCTAATTCTATCAAGTGATTGTCCGCTTCGTTTTTTAAATTAGGCTGCCATAAATAATAAGTGGATATCCATTGTGAAACGCTCAAAAACGCGTCAAACAATTCTTGGAAGAAGATATAATAGCGTTCATATTGGCTAAAATAAACTTTAGTTTCTAGACCGAAAGGAACGACTAATTTTTGGGATAGTTGAGATTTTTAGAACATACATATAATTTTTCATTTCTTGATTTTTAACCCTTAGATTCATATACTAAAAACGTAAATTACAGTTTTAGTATTTTTGGGCATAAGTCAAATCATGAGTATTAAAAAAATTAATCGAAGTTTTCAGTTCACTTTGCCAAAAGGGTTTCGAAAAAAGTTTGATCTAAATGAAGGTGATTATCTTGAAGTGACCGAAGAAAAAGACTATTTAGTCGTCCGTCCGGTAGAAATTGTTAGAAAATCAGCATCTGATAGCCTAAATAAGGTTTTAAAGAAATCTTCCAAACACGAATGGTCGTCCCTGTCAGAAAAAGAAATCTTAAAGCGCGTGAACGAAGAAATTAAAAAAAATCGGTTTAGTAAACGTAAAAAAACTTCAACCGCTTCTAAATGAAAGTTGTTCTTGATTGCAATGTAGTTGTAGCTGCTGGCATTAAGGACGGAACCTGCGCCGCCTGCCTTTGAGAAATCATTCGCAATCATCAAATAATGGTCTCTTCAGAAATAATTGAAGAATACCGCGAAGTTATTGCAAGACCAAAATTCAAAACATCCTACTCTTCTCTTCTTCAAATTGTGGAAATTTTAATTGATGTTGCCGACTGAGTATCCCCCAATGCTTGCTCCATCCAACTTCCGGACCCAGACGACACAATTTATCTAGCCTCCGCTTTAGAAGCAAAGGCGGATTTTATTATCACGGGAAATAAAAAACATCTTCCTGCTCTCTCATATGATCAAGTTCGTATTGTCAGTCCCAAAGAATTTTTAGAAATTTTGACTTGGTAAAAACCAAACCCTGCCTTTCCACTCGAAGCTTGCCCGAAGCCTGTGCTGAGCAATGCCGAAGTATTCGCCTAAGGGCGGCTTTGCGGTTATCCTCTCTCCCAACCAAAACTTTTAGGGCACAGAAAACGCTGAAACCATAAAATTTCACATAAGAAAATTGGAAATATTGCTCCCCTCTTCTCCTTTGTATTTCTTTAAAATATTTCTTTGCAGTAGTACAATAAAGATAAATCAACGGAAGAGTTATCGCCTTATGCAAAAAACCATTCTAATCGTTGTCAGCTTTATTTTGATCTGCTATATCCCGCCTGCTTTTGGACAAGAAGTTGATAAATGTCCCGAAAACATGGCGAATATACCCAAAGGAAAATTTAAAGCGGGACGAGCGGACAGTCCAAAAGAAATGTCTATCGACGCGTTTTGTATCGACCGTTTCGAAACGACCCAGTCCGAATACGAAAAGGTTATGGGACATAACCCGTCTCATTTTCCGGACCCATTCCATCCCGTTGAAAAGGTAACCTGGTTTGAAGCTACTGATTATTGCAAAAAGCTTGGTAAAAGACTGCCTACCGAACGGGAATGGGAAAAAGCCGCCAAAGCGGGGACGGACACCAATTTTTACTGGGGCAACGAATTAGACGACGACTACGCCTGGTATGTGGCTAACTCAAACCGAAGTACGCACCGTATTGGCCAAAAAAAACCAAACAATTTTGACTTGTATGACATAACGGGAAATGTTTGGGAATGGACCGCAAGCGATCACGAAGAAGAAGGCAAAAAAGTTCTGCGAGGCGGCTCCTGGTACAATGGACCGAGCGTTATGGGATCGGCCTATCGCAATAAATCAAAACCAGGAACCAGAGGAAGCGGATTTGGCTTTCGCTGCGCTAAATAAAAAAAAATCAAATCATTCATATCACATCTCAAACCTCCTAGCTTGATCGCGCCATCAAAATCCAATAAACTGGCAACGCTAAAGTTTTAATATTCGTATGAGGCTTAATAAATGGAACTAAAGGAACTTGTAACAAAACGACTTGGCGAAGAAGACTCGTTGGATCTTGAAAAAGAAAAATTAGGCGACGAAGGAGTCAAAGAATTATCTCAATTAGAAATTCTCACGAAAGTAAGAAATCTGATTTTAGGCGACAACGAGATTGGCGACGAAGGCGTTCAAGCGATCGCCAATTCTCCACACTTAACCAATTTAAGAGTTCTCAATTTAAAATCAAATAACATTACGGCTCAAGGCGCTAAAGCGTTGGCGGAATCTACCGCTTATCCAAAACTGGACCAGTTAATTCTAAAGTTTAACGATATCGGCGAAGAAGGCGCCAAATACATTGCCGAATCCACAAATCTCAGCAAATTAACCACTTTGGATCTTTTTCGGAATCATATTGGCGACGAAGGCGCCAAAGCGATTAAAAAGTCCAAGAACTTTGAAGACCTTAGAAGAGTGCGTTTAGACTAACTTTCTTTCCTTCAATACTTATGGATCTGACTCAAACTTTTCCCAGAAGTCCAAAAGAAAAAGCTTTGGGACTGGTTCATATTCCTCGGATGATTGACAAGTCAAAAGCCTATCATGCAAAAAAACTGGGCGAATATATTTTTCCTTGCCCATTGGACAAAATGATTTTAAAATTTTTAGAGATAGACGGCGAAACGTTTGCGCAAGAAGCTTGCAATCGGGAAGAACCCGATTTTTTGGTTTGGATCGAAAACTCCTGTCTATCCCGTAATATAAAAGAAAAAGAAACGCTCAACCTTGAGATCCTGCGAAAAAAACCCGATACGGAAGAAAAACGCAGGAAATTTGTTGAATTAAGGGATAAAGTCGACCCCTCTAGAACCGATATCGAAACCTGGGTCGACCTCATCGATTTGGAAGAAAATCGCTTGTAATTAATTCCCTCGCTTTCATTCTCTCATCGTTCCCTCTTTTATCCTGATAGTTTAATTCATTAATTCAATTCAGTAATGGTCAAAAAAATTCCACAAAAAGATCCTTCTGGTAAAAAAACTCCTCTTCCCAAAAAAAGAAACGCTTCAAAAAAGGAAGAAGATCCCAAAAGAACCGTCCCTCCTGAGAAAAAAAAGCGAAGGAAAAAACGGAAGAAAAAGAAAAAAAAGTCGTCCTTTTTTAAAACTTTCTTTTTATTCCTACTCATCCTTTCTAGCTTTGGCGTTCTGGCGGGACTCGGCGGGGCTTACTTTATTTATTCCAAATACTCGAAAGACCTGCCCGACGTTAAAACTTTAAAAGACTATCAACCGAGTACGATTACTCAGGTCTACTCCGATGCAGACGAACTCATCGCGCAATTTTATGTGGAAAAAAGAATCATTGTCCCCATTGAAAAAATCCCACTTCTTTTGAAGCAAGCTACAATGGCGGTTGAAGACTCAAATTTTTACGACCACTTCGGAATAGATCCTAAAGCAATTTTCCGCGCTATGGTCACTAATTTCAAAGCGGGAAGAGTTGTCGAGGGCGGAAGCACCATCACGCAACAACTATCTAAAACGTTATTTTTAACGCCGCAAAAGAAATTAGAAAGAAAAATTCGTGAAGCGATATTGTCCGTGCGCTTGGAACAATTTTTCACAAAAGATGAAATATTGGGAATATACCTTAATCAGATTTACTATGGACATGGAACCTACGGAGTCGAAGCCGCTTCTCGCCATTATTTTGGAAAACATGTTGAAGATTTAACGATTGAGGAATGCGCCACGATAGCGGCCTTGCCCAAAGCCCCTAACAACTATTCGCCTTACCGTAATATGAAAAAAGCCCAAAAAAGGCGAAACCATGCTATCCGCAGAATGGGGCATTTAGGATTTATCACGCCCGAGGAAGAAAAAAAGGCCTTGGACACTCCAATAATTTTAAACAAAATGAAAGGCGATCTAAACAAAACGCCTTATTTCACGGAATATACCCGCCGCTGGATACAAGAAAAGTACGGCAGCTCCAAACTTTATCGAGCCGGTTTAAAAGTATTTACAACGGTAAACCTGGAATACCAATTAGCGGCTCAGAGGGCCATTAAAGAAAATCTACGCGTTGCGGATAAAAGATATGGTTATAGGGGGCCCTTAGAAAGCATCGACCCGACTTTGCCAAAATCTTTAATCATTCAAAAAACGAGAGCGTTAAACCAGTTCGACAAAGGTAAGGTTCCCAATGCGGATGACTTATTTAAAGGCATCGTCACTGAGGTAAGCCGGGAAGAAGCTCGAATACAAATAGGAGCTGGGGAAGGCATTATTGAACTGTCGAATATGAAATGGGCTCGACCGCCCAATGTAAAACTTGACGGACGCTACCAAAAAATCAACAACGTCGCGCAAGCTCTTTCCCCTGGCGATGTCATACTATTAAAAGTGCTTGGGATGCGTCCAGATGGAGTTTTCACCCTGTCCTTAGAGCAAGAACCCGAAGTGGAATCGGGGTTAATCAGCATAGAACCAACTACAGGCCATATTAAAGCAATGGTAGGCGGTTATGACTTTTCAAGAAGCGAATTTAACCGAGCCTTGCAAGCCGTGCGACAACCAGGCTCCGCTTTTAAACCCATCGTTTTTGCCGCAGGTATTGAAAATGGCTTTACCCCTGCAAGTATCATCGTTGACTCCCCGGTTATTTTTAAAGAAACAGAATACACTTTTGATAAATGGAAACCCGTAAACTTTGAAAAGAAATTTTACGGCCCAACCTCTTTAAGAACTGCGTTAACCCATTCAAGAAACGTGGTCACGATAAAACTCCTTCAAGATATTGGAGTGCAAAGAGGAATTGAGTTTGCCAGAAAACTTGGAATCAAAAGCTTGTTGGAAGAAAACCTTTCTATTGCTTTGGGTTCTTCCGGCTTGACTTTATATGACATCACCGCAGCTTATGCAATCTTTGCAAATTTGGGTTCTCGAATCGAACCCACAGGTATTCGTTTTATTAAAAACCGGGACGACGAAATTATATACAAACCTGAAATTGTTCCCCAACAAGTCATTGCTCCTGGAGTCGCATACATAACAACAAGTTTAATGGAAAGTGTGGTCCAACATGGCACAGGAAAAAAAGTTAAGGTATTGAACCGCCCTGTCGCCGGTAAAACAGGAACAACCAACGACTTCATTGACGCATGGTTTATTGGCTACACGCCGGAACTAGCCACTGGAGTCTGGGTAGGGAAAGATAAAGACGAACCTCTGGGGTATAATGAAACAGGGTCGCGGGCGGCAATCCCAATATGGCTTCAATATATGCAATCCGCGCTTGAAGGCGTTCCGGTAAAAAACTTTCAAACGACAGACGATGTTTTATTTTTAAAAATCGATAAGAAAACAGGCAAACAGGTAAACTTTGGAGATTCAAAAGGAACCTTTGAGGTTTTTATGAGAGACAATCTGCCGGAAAGAACTTTTGACGCTCCCAGCTCTCCTAAACAAGGAGCATATTAATTCAAGTTTAACATGATTATTGTGTAAGGTATTTTAATTGCTTTAGGCCGACCACTAGACTTTATTCAGACTACTCTTTTTCAACAATTTTGTTTCCCTTAATTTTTAGGGTAAACAACCTCTTCTCCGAGTCTCCGTTCGCGGTTAAAGTAGTCGTTCCGGACGCTCCCAAAAACTCCTCTACCGCTTTCAATTTACTAAAAAAATCTAAACGATTTTTCACAGTTGTTCGAGCAATATCTAAAAAAATTTGAGCGCTATCATAGGCTTGAGCGGAAAGAATATTCGGCTCGTCGCCAAATGTGGTTCGGAACTTGGATACGAAGTGTTGAACTTCTTGTTTTTTTGACTCTTTAAAAAAACCGTCGCTAAATATTCCTTTCCCCTTTATATACCTACCGGCAACTTTGATTAAATCCGCATGATTCCAACCATTGGTTCCCAAAAACGTTACTCGATCTATATTATAAAAAACCATTTGAGGAAGTATCAGGCTTACTTTGTCATAAAAACCAGGAATAAATATTGCGTCATAACTCAATTCAAGGGAAACTTTTAAACCTTCAATCTTATCTTCATTCCACAGCCCTTGTTCAATGATAGGTTTTGAAAAGGGAACGTCCCCTTTATTATTTGCCTTGTTTTCCGATTCAGATAATTTCTTAAGGGTTAATTTTTTTAACTGGCTATCGGATATGCCGCCAATTTCTAATATCTGCGGCTTAAAATCATTTTGACTTCGTTTATAAGACACCGCCGCGACAACTTCCGCTCCTAGCGCTTCGACTTCTTCTAAAAATGCGTTCTTTAATTCCTGACCAAAGTTTGCCTCAGGATAAAAAATTACAAATCGCCTTAGACCTAAAGTATTAACTGCGTATTCAGCCAAAAATTTCGCCTGGATGGGACGAGTCATGGCGTTTCTAAAAATATATGGACTCAAGTCGGTTAAGCCTGAAGAAGTGGCCGTTGGGGTTAAAACAGGCAATTTATATTTTTCTAATATAGGAACAATTTTTTTTACGTTTTCGCTTAATACAGGTCCTATTACCCCTAAAACGCTTGGGTCCGCCGCCAATTCTTCTAAATCTTTATTCAACGTTGACTTCGAACCAGAATCTTTTACGATAAGTTCGATATTTACTTTTTCATCTGAGGACAAATTATTAAAAGCTAATTGTATACCCTGCAAAACTTGTTGTCCCGTAATCGCCCGTTTACCGGTAAGGGGTAAAATCGCTCCAATTTTTAGCGTTTTCAAATTATTACTTTTTTTCGCTAGAGCCAACATTTCCATAGCTTCGGTTTGAAGTTCATGTTTTGGAAATGTTTCTACAAATTGAGTCAACGCTCCAATATAACTTTCTATATTTCTTTCTAATCTAAAAATGCTAATTAACTTCCAAAGAGCTAGATCTGCCGGAAAACTATCGCGATACTTCTGCACTAAAGAAAAAAGTTTTTCTTTAGATAGTTTTTCGTCAATTATTTTTTTTGTTGTCTTTAAAGTTTGCTCCCTTAGTTCGTCGTCAAAACCTTTTTTATACACTTCACTCAACCGTTCAATGGCTCGGTCATAATCAAATCTTTTTTCATAAACCTGCCCAAGAAAAAATAAAACTTTCACCTTTTGTTTGTCGTCGGGATTTAGTTTTAATTCGCTTTCGAAAATTCTTTGCGCATCTTCTATCTTGTCCAAATAAAAATTACAAGCTCCCATCAGCAAAAGGGCTTCATGTAATAACGGCGTATTTGGGAAGTTATCCAACAAATAATTAAAATACTTCAAAGCCGTCACATAAAACTTATCGTTAAAATCAATTTGCCCTAATCTAAAAACCGCGCGATCAATATTTTTATCATCTGGATTTTCGTCGATAAATTTTTCGTAAACAGCCTTTGCTTCCGAAAACCTACCGGCTCGGAATAAATATTCTGCGCGGCTGAAGTTGGCTTTTTCTATAGGAATAATTGTGGTTGGAGGCGTCTGCTGGTTAACGGACAAAGCGGGCTTTTTGCTCTCATCTAAAACCTGCGCTTGTATATTTTGAGCAAACAAATTTTCCGATAAAAAAACAAGTGAAACCAAAACACAAGCCAGCAATCTTGCGATCATGGAAACGGAGCGTAATATTCTGATTAGGTTATATCGAGCGGCGAAAGAAAACAAATTACTATACCCTATTCTTCTTCTATATCCGTTTTAACCGTAATTTTGTATTTTTGCATTCGGTAACGCATGGAACGAAAGCTTAAATTTAATAACTTTGCCGCTTTGGTCATAATACCGCCTGTCCTCTTCAAGGCGTCTAGGATCATATTTTTTTCAATCTGATCCAGGGTTTTCTCCAGGTCGACGGCGCCTTCTTTATTTACTAGAGATAAATTTTGGACTTCGGCATAATCATTCCGTATCAATTCTTCCGGTAAGTTCTCAACTTGCAAAGTTTCGCCTTTTTCAAATACGCAGGCTCTCTCCAAAACATTTTCTAATTCTCTAACATTACCCGGCCAATAATAGTCGTCAAAAATTTTCATAACCGCAGGGTCAATGCCTTTTATTTTATTAAACCCTTCGTTTTCCCTGTTAAACTTTTGAATAAAATGTTCCGCCAAAGCGGGTATATCTTCTTTTCTTTCCCTCAACGGAGGCAAATAAATCGGAATAACGTTTAAACGGTAGTATAAATCTTGTCTAAACTTATTATCTTCAACTGCTTTTGATAAATCTATATTAGTCGCCGTAATAAAACGAACGTCAATTTTAATGGGGCGCGCTCCCCCTACTCGAGTAAATTCTTTTTCTTGCAAAACCCTTAATAACTTAACTTGTATCGACGGAGGCGCATCTCCAATCTCATCAAGAAAAAACGAACCTTTGTCGGCAGTTTCCAGCAAACCTACTTTAGTCGAGTCGGCTCCGGTAAAAGCCCCTCTTTCATACCCAAACAACTCGCTTTCTAATAAATTCTCCGGCATAGCCCCACAATTTACGGTAATAAAAGGTTGCTTAGACCTGGGGCCGTTAAAGTGAATCGCCTTCGCTATCAGCTCCTTGCCTGTTCCGCTTTCGCCATTAACCATAACCGTCGCTGAACTTCCCGCAACCTTTTCGACTAACCGATAAATTTTTTCCATCGCAGGGCCTTTGCCTATGATGTTGTCGAACCTATACTTATCGTTTAAAGCGGTTTTTAAATAAACATTTTCATCATGTAACTTCTTCTTTTCTATCGCGTTCTTAAGAATTAGTTTCAGGTCTTCAATTTTGAATGGTTTGGAGACATAATCATAAGCGTCTTTTTTCATTGCTTCAACCGCAGTTTCCGCCGAGGCAAAAGCGGTCATCATAATCACAGGCGTTCCAGGAGAGGTTTCTTTGACGGTCTCTAGCACTTTAATTCCGCTAGAGTTGGGCATTCTAATATCGGTAAGAACCAAATCGAAATCGTTTTCTCTGATATACTTTCCGGCAACTTGTCCATTGTTTGCCGTTACAACCTCATACCCCTCTTTCTCAAGTAAAATAGAAAGGAAATCACAAATGCTCTCTTCGTTATCAACAACTAATATAGAGCTCATATAAACTTTATACTCCGAAACCTTTGCCGAAACGGATTCAAACTTCCTATCATTTATTTTTAAACGCCTGCGTATAAAGCCTCAACCTTAAAGCGTTTAACTTAATAAAACCTTCGGCGTCGTTTTGATCGTAGCTATCGTCCATATCAAAAGAGGCGATCTCTTCGTCATATAAACTATTATCGGATTTTCTACCCAGGACTGAACAGTTTCCTTTATATAGCTTGAGTCGAACCGTTCCGGTTACGCATTTTTGGGCTTCGTCTATTAATTTTTGATGCAACACGCGTTCCGGACTAAACCAAAAACCGTTATATATCATCCTTGCGTATGTGGGGATCATAGAGTCAAGCTGAAACATCACCTCCCTATCCAAAGTTATAGTTTCCAAAGCCCGATGCGCCGTATGCAATATCGTGCCGCCGGGAGTTTCATAAACCCCTCTGGACTTCATCCCAACAAAACGACTCTCGACAATATCTATACGCCCTACTCCATGCTTACCGGCTAATTCATTCAAATGAACTAATAAATCAACAGATCCCATACGTTGCCCATCCACCGCCACAGGATTTCCCTCTTCGTAATCTATTTGAATTTCCTCAGGGCTGTCTGGGGCTTTTTCCGGAGACACACTGAGTAAAAACATATCATCCGGAGGTTGAACCCAAGGATCTTCCAGAACGCCGCCTTCATAACTAATATGAAACATGTTTCGATCCATACTGTAAGGCTTGTCTTTGCTAACCGGAACTGGGATATCATGCTTGGTTGCATAATCAATCAATGCAGGACGAGAAGTCAAATCCCACTCTCGCCAGGGAGATAAAATTTTTATCTTTGGATTTAAAGTCAAATACGCAAGCTCAAAACGAACTTGATCGTTTCCTTTTCCAGTGCATCCATGCGAAACGCCATCGGCTCCCTCTAATTCGGCTATTCTGATTTGCTCTTTGGCTATAAGCGGTCTGGCAATAGACGTTCCCAACAGATAGTTTGCTTCGTAAAAAGCGTTTCCTCTTAGCATAGGAAAAACATAGTCGTTTATAAACTCATCTTTTAGGTCTTGAATATAAACTTTACTTGCTCCAGTTTTTAAAGCCTTTTCCCTTACCGGATCTAGCTCCTCGCCTTGTCCAATATCGGCTGAATAAGCAATGACTTCGCAATCATATTTTTCTATAAGCCACTTAATAATTACGGAAGTATCCAACCCTCCAGAATAAGCTAGTACAACTTTATCTACCTTCATTGTCATAATCGTTCTCGAAAATTAGTGTTATGTTTTTCTTTAAGATGGCAAAAACCCGGCAGGATTTATATCATTTCTTAAAAATGGACGTCATAAACGCTGTGTAACAATCAAAAATTAACCGATCCAATTACTTTAAAAATGACCTTATACGATCATCTAAAGCGTTCTGATCTTTTGCAAATGATTGCAACGCCGACTGTGTCATCAAATCGTCTAAAGCAATAGAATCAGGCCAATCATTTAACTTCGGAATTTTTCCATAATCATAGATAGATTTTATTTGATCTTCAGAAAATCGTCCAAACAAATCTATTCCAGATTTTTCACAAAAATCGATCAATTCTTCGCCGTTCATTGAATCGATAGAATCTAAAGAAACTAAATCATCGGCAAACTTTTTAAAAACATCGGAAACTTCCCATAGTTCCTTTAGTTTATCCATAATAGACGAATCTGCTTCTGGACTCCAATCTTCATGATTTCCTTTTGTAAGATCTTCTGGATTCCGGCCTGAACTCAAAAAGTCGGTTAAAGCCTTGGGAGGAATCGTTTGCACGTCAACGCCTGCCAAAGCGGCTACCTGATCGCCATTTCTAATGCTGGCCGCAATTAATCTTGTAACAACTTCGGAATGTTGTTTTTTTAGTTCAGAAATAGCGGACTGTGTAGCCAAAGTAATCTTTTCTCCAACGCCTTTTCCTGTGCCTAACGAATTGTCAACAATGACTTGATTTAATCTTCCAAGAAAAACGTTTACAAAGTCGGGATTTGAAAGCCTCGCGGCTAAATAATTTTGCCGAGCTGAAAAACCTAAAGTAAAGTTGATCGGCATTCCTTCTTTTCGAAGTTTTCGAACCGACAAATACCCTTCTGGAGTTAATGGAATCTTAATTATGAAATACTCGGGGCAAACCTTTTGATACCTTCTGGCAAACTCAACTGTTTTGTCAATGTCCCTGGAAATTGCTGGATGTAATTCCACGCTGACTTTTTTTCGAAAGGCATTAACGAGACGAAGGGCAATCTTACAATTAATGACAAAACCAATTTCTAATATCCTGTCAGCTTCATCCAAATCTGGAGCGACTTCTTTTAACCTATTCACCGTAGATTGAATAGTTTCGTCTAATACTCCGGTTTGAACAACTTGGTTAGCCAACGTATTATTGGTCGTTAGAGAAGAGAGCTCCTGATTCCATACCGAACGCGCAAGTTCTAAATCGCCGGTATCGATCCAAGTCTCCGTATCTAACGAATTTAACTTTTTAAGCAGTGAATGCGATTCATAAGAAGGCAATTCTACATCTTCAATAGTTTCCGAAGCTAATTCCTGAACCGCTTCCTCTATTTTTGCGCTAACAATACCCATGAGCTTATCCTCTCTCGTATCCCGGTTTATTTAAAAGCATAAACATATTTTTTTTATACATCTCAACGCCTGGTTGATCGAATGGATTAATTCCTAATAAGTACCCTGACATCGCAATGGCTTTTTCAAAAAAATAAAATAACTGGCCCAAACCCTTTGGCGTTCGTTCTTTTAACGAGATAGTCATATTAGGAACCCCTCCCTCTAAATGAGCGTCGGCTGTCCCCTTAAAAGCTTTCTCGTTTACATAATCGAGAGTTTTTCCCGATAAATAATTTAATCCATCCGCGTCGTTTTCCCATAACGGAACAGTAATCTGACGTTTGGAAGATTCCAAAATTAAAAATGTCTCAAAAATGATTCTATTGCCTTCTTGAATCCATTGTCCCATTGAATGCAGGTCTGTCGTAAATTCGACCGAAGCGGGAAAAATCCCTTTCAATTCTTTTCCCTCGCTTTCACCCGCCAACTGCTTCCACCACTCAAGAACAAATTTAAACGAAGGATGAAAAGAAGCTAAAATTTCTAAGATCTTCCCTTTCCGATATAAAAGATTCCGAAGAACGGCGTATAAATAAGCGATATTATTTTCTAATTTGGAATCTTTTGACAAAGTAGATTCCATTTCTGCCGCCCCTTCAAGAACTTGTCTGATATCTATACCCGCAACAGCCATTGGTAACAATCCTACAGGAGTTAAGACTGAAAACCTGCCGCCAACATCGTCTGGGATTTCAAAAGCCCGAAACCCTTTTTCATTGGCCATAGATTTTAACGCGCCTTTTTCTTTATCGGTGGTAACTATAATTCTTTTACTGGCCTGTTCTTCTCCGTATTTTTTTACCAAAGCGTCTTTTAAAACTCTAAACGCCAAAGCCGGTTCCGTCGTGGTTCCAGATTTAGAAATCACATTTATATAAAAGCTTTTATCTTCAATCTCATTAACCAGATCTGCGATATAATCCGAGCTTATATTATGTCCGGCAAAATAAACCTGCGTTCCATTTTTAGTTCCATTTGCAAATGGACTTGATAAAAAGTCAATTGCCGCTTTTGCGCCGAGATAAGAACCTCCAATACCAATACACACCAATACCTCAGCTTCGCTGCGAATTTGTTCCGCCACCTCAAGAATCTCAGCTAGCAACTTCTCTTCAAATAAAGAAGGTAAATGAAGCCAGCCTATGTAATCGCTCCCCTTACCTTTTTTAGCTTCAAGTTCTTCATGAAGTTTATTAACCTCAGGCTGAAGCTCAAAAATTTGCGATTCGGTTATAGTAGCTAACGTATTTTGGTAATCTAAACTAAGATCAGACATGAGGACGAAAGAGAGCTTGGTCGAAAATAGGCAAAAACTAAAACAATTTCAAAGATATATTAGCTTTTTTAGGGATCAATCGCTATGCAAATTCATATATGAATTGATGAAATTTTAGACCAAAAACCAGATATAAGAAGCAATAGTCAAGCTTAAAAAACAAAAGACCATTTAAATCAAATAGTTATAAAAAATCGAACAAAGTTCTAAAGTTAATCTTATGAATTTTAGGGCCTATGGCTATGTCTCAAGCAATAGTCAATTAGCGCGACACTCATGATTATCCAAACTCCTCCCCAAATTAAGGTGGCGCCTCCAAACTCTTCGGCAAGCATTCGCGCGTCCGACCTTAAATACGATCTTTGAATCGTATCGCTAAAAATATCTAAAGGAGCATAAAGCATGCTGGTCAAACCTATAACTCTCAAAACAAAATCATTAAACCTTAATGAAAGTTTCAGCCCCATAAATATCAAAAAACCAGCTCCGGCAATCCCAAATATCAAACCAAACATATTTCTTATAAATAACGCTGAGATCACAATAATAATCGCGCCAAGCGCACAAGATATAAACTTATCAATATCAGTTTTAACCGCTAAAAAGTAAATAACAGCTCCCCATCCTAATGATCCAAGATAACCTGCGCTCAAAGTTAAAAAACGAGAACCGCCGCGAGATAGGACATGCCCCCCTTGCATATAATCTATTTGCATTTCCACGACTTCGCCGCCCGTTAAAATAGCTATAAGCGCATGCGATGATTCGTGAAAGAAAACGACTAAAATTTGAAGCGGATAAAGAAAAGCAGTGTCCCAAAGAAAAAATACCGCAACCAAAATTACGATCAGATAAAGAATATCTTTTTTATTTTTATCCATTCAATCTTCTCATTTAGAAATAAATAGGCGCTAAAAAACCGCTTCCATTACAGGTAATAATCGAACACAATGATAAGATATTATTTATAAACATCATTGATTATAAAATCCAACACAATCCATAATAGTTTTTTCCTAGAATAAAATTAATCTTTTAGGATCATAATCGTTGAATTATAAAAACTCAAACCAATGAACTAAAACGCCCATTCCTTGACACCGCAAAATTGTGCTGATATCCTTCTGGGCTTTCAATTTCCTTAAAAAATATGCGTAGCTTTAAAATATTCTTTCATATACTTTGTATTACTTCCCTAATATTTTCTTCTTCAGCATTTGGAGAAAAAATCAGCCCCGCTGATCGCTTCATCAAATCAGGAAATCTGCTCCTTCAAGAAAAAAACTGGGAATCGGCTTTAAAAGAATTTGAAAAAGCCGTTGAGGCCGACCCTAATAATGGGTTTGCCCATGCCAGTAAAGGAGTGGCTCTAAGCCGACTTCAAAAACATAAAGACGCCTTGTTGGCTTATGAAAAAGCAATGTATCTAGGATACGACCATTCATTTTTTAGATATAACAGGGGCCTTTCTTTCGCCAAGCTTAATTTGATTGAAGAAGCTGAAAAAGAATTTAAAGCAGCCCTTGAATTAGACTCACGAATGGTCATGGCCGACTATGATTTAGGAGTTATTTACAAATTACAAGGGCGTTATGACGAAGCTTCAAAACAAGTTAAAAAATTGATGCCCAGAAATGAAAAATTAGCCAAAGAGCTATTCGACATTATTCCCAGCCCATATAAAGTAATCACCATAGATAATGGCGGAACGTTAAAAGGCAAAGTAACGATAAAAGGACCTCCTCCATCTCCAAGAGCGTTCCATCTAATCCATGCGCCAAATATAAAGTTTTGCTCGCGAATGTCGGATGGCAGAGGACATAGATTTTTGTGGGACTTTAAAGTTTCTGAATCAGGCGGCTTGCAAGATACCGTAATAAGCATCAAAGGAATCAAACGTGGCAAACCATTTTCTACGGACATGTATTCATTTCAAGCAAAATTATGTCATGCGAAAGATTACGTCATCGCCAGTCGTAATGGAGTCGATTTTCTACTTGAAAACCTGGACCCCATTCAACATGAAATAGCCACTTACGAAATAAGACAAAGAGGTAAAAGGAGAAAAGTAAAACAAAAAACCAATAAACCCTTACCGCCGCAAAGCAGTCAAGTTCGGTCTATATTTGTTCGAAACGACTCTAAAGAGTTTATGGTTAAATGCAACCTTCATCCATTTTTGCAAACAACAGTTCGTTTGGTCGATAACCCTTACTATGTCGTCAGCGATGCCAATGGAGAATTTACGATTAAAGGCATTCCTCCAGGAACTTACGAAGTTTCCGCTTGGCACCCCTATATTGCCGAACAAAAAGGTTCGGTTACAATTACGCCAAATGGAATCGCTACCCTTAACTTCGAATTTGATTCAGAGGATGAAAAACGCAGTTTGTACCACAACGACCTTGAGGGATACCGTTTCAATACCTGGTATGACAGCGAGGAAAAATTTTACGGCGGCAAAAGAGTCGACGATCCGGTTGAAGTTTTACAAACCTTTGATCCCAAAACCTTCCGCCAACATTAAAAATTACAGGAACAAAATTGCTTCAGTTGTCAATTCTTTTGAAAAATAATCATAGGATCTAACTTTTCTTGCACACGAGCTTTTTGGACCATGGCCAGCGCGCGATCATGATCCGAGAAAGAACCTAAATACACCCGAAACCATTTCTTTCCCTCAACTTCTTTCTCCTTCCAGTAGGCAGCATAACCTCTACTCTTTAATTTCGCGACCAATCTATTAGCCGATGCTATTTTTCTAAAAGAGCCTGCCTGAACAACATACTTACCAGAGCTTTTGGAAAAATTGTTTTCGAGAAGAGTTTTGGTGGTTAAAATTTTTTTAGACGTTTTTTCAACTGTTTTAGCCGCAACATTAATTTGCTCGCCTTTTATGGATTTAGTGATCTGTTTCGGTGGGTTCTCTTTTATTGCTGGCGGGGTCTTTGCCTTATTTGTGAATGATGGAGCAGCGACCTTCATATCAATGAACTGAGCGTTTTTATCGTCTGTTAAAACTTCAAAAAAAGTATAAGGAGCTTCGTCGCTTTCGCTCTTATTTTTATGAGTTTTTTTTGGAGCAATTTTTACTTTTCTTAGAGGAGCTTCTTCTAAATTTTCATTAATTGAAGGCAGTAATTTATCTAAAATAGAAAGATCAAACCCCGCCAAACGAGCCATGAAAACCGATAAAAGCAGGCCTAAAATAACCGATAAATATCTAACATGAAAAACCACTCAATAAGAGTCCTTAAATAGGTTTAAGAGAATCTATAATAATTCGAAATTTTAACTTGAGGCAGCTCGCTCGCCCTTTATTTACAAGGCTGGATCGTGGCCAATCCCTTTTTTTAGAGGTCCCCTTAATATTTATCGTCACATTTTTTCAGGAGCGGAAATACCCATAAGTTCCAACCCCTTTTTTAAAACATTTCTAACGCAATCAAGCAATGCCAATCTTGCCAAAGTCAACGGCACATCTTCGGTAACAACGCGATTCTTTTTATAGTAGCTATGAAAAATAGCCGACAATTCCTGTAAATAATAAGTTATACGATGTCCTTCCAAAGAGTCCGCAGCTTTCTCTACAACTTCGGGGAAGGACAAAACCTTTTTCGCTAAATCTATCTCATCGCTTCCAAACAAGCTTAAATCAGCTTCGCCTAAATCAGATATTTTAACGTCGTTTTCAACGGCAGTGTAAAACACGTTGCAAATCCTGGCATGCGCGTATTGAACATAAAAAACCGGGTTATCGTTAGACTTTTGTTTAGCCAACTCCAAATCAAAATCTAAATGACTGTCCGAGCTACGCATTAAAAAGAAAAACCGAGCCGCGTCAACGCCCACTTCGTCAACCACCTCGTCCAAAGTCACAAACTCGCCAGAGCGTGTGGACATTTGAGCCTTTTCTCCACCTCTTTTTAAGGTGACAAATTGAACCAAGAGAACTTTAAATACATCTTTGTTGAACTCCATCGCTTCAAGAACGGCTTGCATACGTGGAACGTAACCATGATGATCGGCGCCCCAAATATCTATTATCTTATAAAACCCGCGATCAATTTTATCTTTGTGATAAGCTATATCGGAACAAAAATAAGTCTGACTGCCGTCTTGTTTTATAATAACCCTGTCTTTTTCATCTTCAAAAGCGGAAGATTTTAGCCAAACGGCTCCGTCTTTATCATAAATATATTCCTTTTCGCGAAGCCATTTTAAACTTGCCTCAACCTTGCCCTCGTCATGCAAAGACTTTTCGCTAAACCAGATATCATGCCCTACTCGAAAACGCTTTAAATCTTCTTTGATTCCGTTTAGCACCCAATCATTAGCGTATTTTTTAAAAAAATTTTTGGACTCGTTTTCGGGTTTAGATGTAAAACCATCACCATGCTCGTCAAACACCTCCTGAGCAATATCCTTTATATAATCTCCCTTATAATGATCGTCCGGGAACTCAATAGCCTGACCGCATATTTCTAAATATCTTAACCATGCTGAGTTACCAAGAATATTTATCTGATTCCCAACATCGTTAATATAGTATTCCTTGCAAACATCAAAACCGGCGAACTGAAGTATGTTGCCCAAAGTGTCTCCAACAGCGGCTCCCCTGCCATGTCCAACATGTAAAGGCCCTGTTGGATTGGCGCTCACGTATTCCAGATTTATTTTGCGTCCTTGCCCCACTTCCAAACGACCAAAGTCTTCTCCTTTTTCTCTCGCTCGCTTTAGTCTCTCTGCAAAAAAAGAGTTCGACATTTTTAAGTTGATGAAACCAGGTCCCGCGCAATCGGCAGATTCAACCATCGCTTCTTCCCCAAAATATCCGCAAAGAGACTCGGCAATAGCTCGGGGATTCTTCCTCTCCGATTTGGCCATCAGCATAGCAACGTTAGTGGAATAATCGCCAAACTTCTTATCTTTTGGCTCTTCAATCACAATATTAGGAGCGCTCTCAAGCGTTAAATCTCCATTTTCCTTGGCCCGATTTAACGCCTCAGAAACAAGTTCCCTAACAGTATTTTTCATTCAAACTCCAATCTGTACTAAAACAAAATTAAGACGGGTAGGCCGTTGGTTTCTAGCAAAGACAATTCGCTATCTTTAAAGACGGGATACAGGGGGGAAACTACCAAAGCTTACCGATTCTGCTGGTAGATTGCCTCAATTTTCTCTTCCATCTCTCGTTCTAATTTTTCCTTAATATCGTTAAACTCTTTTTTCAAGACTTCTTTTTCGCTTTCTAACCTTTCCGGAGGAACGCGGTCTACTAATTTTTTAATTTTATAATTTAAAGAAATATCTTTATCAGCAATCGCCGCTTTCGTTTCTTTACGGATTTCGGCTATCTCTGCTTTTTGCTCTTTTGAAAGCTTTTTTCTATTCTTTAACTCGGGATTTAACTTATCTGATTTTTCGAGGCTTATTTCCCATGCGCTTTTTAACCCAGACACTTTAATTCTCCTTCATCAAATCCCTGCAATAATCAAATTGAACTTTAAAATCACATGAAGCAAGGAATAAAATCGATAAAAATTTAAAAAATTATAATCTAAAAGTAAAATTGGTCTCAATAAGAAAAACTCTTACCTAAAATTATAACGCCAAAACTATTGTCTTTCCTAGAGTTAAGATTCTTTTTCCTAAGTCGTTGTTAAAAATCGCGTCTTTTGTTAGTCTAAACGCTATGGATACGCCTGTTTCCAAAAACGCTAAACTAAAAGAATTAAAAAACCATTTACAATTTTTAAAAGATTATGGGATAGATGAAATCCCGTTAGATCCCAATCAAAATTTGGATTTGGACCGGTCATCCCCCACCAAACATCCAACATTACCAAACGCAATGCTCGATCAAGTAAAAGCTGAATTAGGAGATTGTCAACGCTGCAAGCTATGCGAAGGCCGCAAAAATATTGTGTTCGGTTCGGGAAACCCAAACGCCGATTTAGTATTTGTGGGCGAAGGTCCAGGCGCCGACGAGGATGAACAGGGGCTTCCATTTGTTGGTCGAGCCGGAAAAAAACTAACAGAAATTATTGAAAAAGGGATGGAACTCAGTCGTCCAAACGACACCTATATTTGTAATATAGTTAAATGCAGACCTCCCGGCAATCGAGACCCAGAGAAAGACGAAATAGAAGCTTGTAAACCATTCTTGATTAAGCAGCTAGAAGCCATCAAACCCAAGGTAATCGTCGCTTTAGGAAAACCAGCCTCTTCTACCTTATTGCAAAGAAATGTTGCAATCACCAAAGAACGAGGGCAGTGGCAAGAGTTTGAAGGAATTCCTTTAATGCCTACATTTCATCCAGCTTATCTCTTGCGATCCTATACTATAGAAAATCGAAAAGCCGTGTTTGAAGACATGAAAAAAGTTTTAAAAGCGTTAGGTAGATAATGGCCAGTAATCAAGCTTTAGAGCAACTAAGACAAAATATCAATTCTGTCATTATAGGCAAATCTGACGTTATTGACTTAGCGCTAACTTCTATTTTAGCTCGCGGACACATTCTCATTGAAGACGTTCCCGGAGTTGGCAAAACATCGCTTGCATGCGCCCTTGCACAATCTTTAGATCTCTCTTTCAAGCGAATCCAGTTCACCAACGATATATTGCCGTCGGATATTGTGGGCGTTTCAATCTACGACTCCGACAAAAAAGAATTTCAATTCAATAAAGGCCCCATTTTTTCAAATTTGGTCTTGGCGGATGAAATTAACCGTTCGTCGCCCAGAACCCAAAGCGCTCTGTTAGAAGCGATGAATGAAAATCAAGCCACAATTGATAATCAAACCCATGAATTGGAAAACCCTTTTATTGTCATAGCGACCCAAAATCCCATTGAAAGCCATGGAGCATTCCCTCTGCCGGAATCTCAATTAGATCGATTCATGATGTATATTTCCATGGGGTACCCAGCAGAAGACGACGAACGAAAAATATTGAGCGCAAAACCGGGACAAAGAAATCCTAAAAATCTGCAACCCGTAATCAACAAAACCACTCTTCTAGAAATGCAAGCTCAAGTCGACGAAGTGATTTTCGAACCTGTCCTTATCGATTATGTCATCCAAATCGTCAACGCCACTAGAAACTCAGGCAATATCTCTTTAGGCGTTAGTCCCCGAGGCGGACTCATTTTGCAGCAAGCAGCTCGCGCGCGCGCATTTTTAAATGGAAGAGATTACTGTATCCCAGACGATATAAAACAACTCGCTATTCCCGTTTTATGCCATAGAATTATTGCACAAACTCTAAACGGTTCCCGAGCCCGAAAAGTTTCAGACACCGCTCCCCTAATAAGCGAAATTCTCGAAAACCAACTAATCCCCATTTAATCTAAAATCGCCGTGTCTGCCTCGCAAGACTCCCCGCGCTTACTAACAGTCTCCCTTCGCAATCGAACGCTGCAACTAACAAGAGAAGGCGGCGGTTTTATATTTTTAATTTTTGGAGTTGGTTTGGGAGCAATCAACACAGGCAACAATTTGCTTTATCTTGTTCTTGCTATGTGCTGTAGTCTAGTGGCCGTTTCCGGCGTGTTATCGGAACTGGCTTTAAAAAAAGTAACGATTCAGGTTCGGTTTAGAGAAGGCATATTCGCACAAGAACCCTGCGCAATAACATTTATACTAAAAAACAATAAAATAAGAATACCTTCATATTCACTAACTGTTGATTTCTTATCAAATTCTTTAACCGAAGCCCGGTTAGAAACTCCAGCCAACTTTTTCCAAATTCCTTCGGGAGCGATTTCAGAAAAAACCGTCCGCTTCATCGCTTCTCAAAGAGGTTGGCTAACAATCGATTCCTGTAAATTATCCACCAGTTTTCCTTTCGGTTTTTTTGTTAAAACTAAAATAGCTCCTATTCAATTAGAAACATTAATTTATCCCGCTATTCAACAAATAGAACTGCCCAAAACATTTCCTTCAGGAGACGGAGAAGGAAAAATCATCCGCTCTATCGGCTCAGAAATCGGCACAATCAGGGAATTTAAACCAGGAGACTCCCTAAATTCGATCCATTGGAAAACAACCGCAAAAACTGGAGAGCTTCACACTAAAGAATTTACAGCAGAAGGCTCTAAAAAAATTTCAATATTTTTAAATATAAAAGGCAATCAAACAGGCGAAATAATAAATCCAATCGAGCTAGAAAAAAGAGTTTCAGAGACTGCTTCTCTAATTTTCCATTTAATTCAAAGAGGCGATCAAGTTCAATTGCATTCTGAAGATTATGAAAGCGTCTACGGCAATTCCCAAAATCACCTTTTAGAATTGATGAGTTACTTAGCCACGGTAGGATTGACCCCACGTAAACCAAAACAAAAACTTGCTTTTAAATAATTCCAATGAACCCAAAACTGACAGTAATCGGCGTTATTGGCTCTGGGAAAGAAACGCATTCAAAATTAAGCGTTCCTTTAGGAAAATGGATCGCACAAAACGATTTTCATCTAATAAACGGGGCGGGAGCCGGAACAATGACAGCCGTAGCGAAAGCTTTTACAGAAGTTCCAAATAGAAAGGGCTTATCATTAGGAATAATCCCTTCGAAGGATTTTTGCGACACTTCAGAAAATCGGAAAAACTATTCCAATCCTTTAAACTATCCCAATCCCTACATAGAAATTCCAATAAGAACTCATTTGCCGCTATCTTCAAATCAAGGTTTAGAAACAGGCAGCAGAAATCATATTGTCGTTTTAACTGCGGATATTGTTGTGGCTCTACCTGGCGCTTCGGGTACACGATCTGAAATTCAACTGAGCCTGGATTACAAAAAACCGCTTATTGTTTTGGATCCTGTTGATTGTTGGGCCGAGTTTAAAAGCTCATCAGCTATATTCGTTAAAAATATCCAAGAATCGATAGAAGAGATAAAAAAACTTATTCGAGGGGGACCTCTAATAATTGGTATTTTTACTGGTTTGCTATCGCCTGGCCTTTGAATTTAAGGGCCAGGCTCCTGGCAAATCTGATTTTTTAGAGATTCCCTTAATATTAAGCCGCCGGTTGCGCTAATTTCTTGTTATAAATTCTAAAAAGTATTTCAAAAAACCGCTATTCGATTATAATAATCTAAACTCATAACAATGCTAACTTCTAATTCGACAGAACCCGCAATTTTTGGAGGCTAAAAGATGCCGGAGAAACTAAAAGTCTACTCTCCCTATGATGGGAGCCTTATTTCCGAACTCGATATGGACGACGAAGAGTCGGCTCTAAAAAAACTAGAAGTCGCTTATAAGCTAGCCTCCAAGCCTGATAACTTAATCCCTCTTCCCAAAAGAATAGAAATTTTAGAGAAAGCGGCGGATATTGTTGAAGAACGGATGGAAGACTATGCAAAGCAATCAGCTAACGAAGGCGGAAAACCGTTAATGGATTCTCGCGTGGAACTTGCGCGCGCTGTCCAAGGAATCCGCGAAGCGGCAAGGTCAATCAATCACCTGGTAGGCCGTGAAATTCCGATGGGACTCACCGCCTCCTCGCTAAATCGAAAAGCGTTTACATTTCGCGAGCCGATTGGGGTCGTAGTCGCCGTCAGCGCTTTTAATCATCCATTCAATTTAATTGTCCACCAGGTCGTCCCCGCAGTCGCAGTGGGTTGTCCCGTTATTGTTAAACCGGCTCGGTCAACGCCTAATTCCTGCGTAAATTTAGTTAACGTGCTTCATGAAGCGGGATTGCCTAAAGAATGGTGCCAAACATCAATTTGTTCCGGGAAGGTCGCCGAAAAACTTGTAACGAGTCCTAAAACTTCATTCTTTTCCTTCATCGGTTCCGGCAAAGTTGGCTGGGGGTTAAGAGCAAAAGTCGCTCCAGGTACGCGTTGCGGGCTAGAACACGGCGGCGCCGCTCCCGTAATTTTCGATAGAGACGCGGATGTTGAAGACGCTTTACCCTTATTAGCAAAAGGCGGCTTTTATCACGCAGGACAAGTTTGCGTATCTGTTCAAAGAATATACGCTCATGAAGATGTCGCTATGCAGCTAACCGACGGTCTAGTAAAACTTGCAGAAAAAATGACGGTGGGAGATCCTTTGGACGATCAAACCGAAGTTGGCCCTTTGATCGATAAAGCGGAAGTTGATCGTGTTCACGAATGGGTTCAAGAAGCGGAAAAAGCGGGAGCAAAAATTTTAACGGGCGGCAATAAAATAGGAGAAACCTGCTATGCTCCAACGGTCATATTAGATCCACCCGATTCCGTGCAAGTATCCTGTAACGAAATATTTGGACCGGTAGCGCTTGTCTACACCTATAAAGACAGACAAGAAGCTATTGATCGAGCCAATAACGTTCCATTTTCTTTTCAAGCAGCGGTCTTCACAAAAAATTTAGACGTTGCCTGGGATACGGTAAGCCGACTTAACGCAGCGGCGGTGATGGTCAACGATCATACGGCGTTTCGCGTGGATTGGATGCCATTCGCAGGACATAAAGCTTCTGGATTAGGCGTTGGAGGAATGGTTTACACAATGGAAGAAATGACCGAAGAAAAAATGGTTGTATTCAGATCTTCGGCATTGTAATTTCGCAATTAGGAAGCTTCTCTATTGGATAAGAGTTTTTTTATAAAACCAAAGCTCCCCTTCCAACTAAGGAGTTTATTTTATTAGATCGGGGCGAGATCCCTCGACTAGCGCTCGGGATGACGCGCAATGGGGACCTTGAAACCCTGGTCCTTTATCAATTAACGCGTGAAATGTGTCAGACGCTCAATGTGACATTATTTTATTTTGCCTTTAGTTCCTTGGTAAATTAACGGGCGAAGCTTGTCGGACGCTCCTTAGAGTTTAGTTTTCCATTTGCCATAATGATCTCAGAACCACGATTAGTTAAAGTTGTCCATAACGCAAAAACCCAACCTTCTTTTCCCTCGAACAAGTGCGGATAGGTCACGTCTAATTCATTATTTGGAATAGGCTGAGGCAGAGTAATCTTTTTTTCAGAAGTGATTTTAACAACCCAGGCCTTAACGGAAGTGTCTCTCCTATTTGAGTTCGCATCTATACCTTGAAATATAATCCAAGGCTCTCCGTTTATTTCTTGTATATCGGGATAATTAGGGCTCGAAACGTTTTTTGGAATTTTTCCCAGCGAATGAAACGACGCTCCCTCGTCTTCAGACCAGGCAAGCTTCAAAGCAGGTCTTGATCCGGCGCCGGAATACCAGGCAATATAAAGCTTTCCATTCACATACTTCATAGTTGGACCGGAATTGATGCATCCGTCAATTTTCCACCCTCGACGCGATACAGGAATTGGTTTAGACCAAGTTAAGCCATTATCTTGAGAAGAAGCGACCACAACCTTTCTAATGTTTCCAGGAAACTCATGACGCCAGGAAAGAAACACTTGCTTAGGTTTGCCAAAAGCAATTGCCGGTCGGCAGCAATGACATGCGTTACCGCTAACTCGAATATTCCTTTGGAACGTTTTTCCATCGTCTAAAGATCGGGCAAGATAGACCGATTCAGCTCCATATTCCTCTTGAAGGCGCTTTCTTCCGTCCAGCCAAAAAATAAAAATAGTCCCATCCTCCGCTACTTGCATCGAGTGAAAAGATTGATCGGCATTTTCATTGTCGTCGTTGACTCGCGTTGGGGTCGAAAAGCTTTTCCCAAAATCTAATGAACGAACAAATTTAATATCTCGATTCTCTTCCCAAGTCGCAAACACATTACCTTTAGACCTAAAAGCCAATTGTGGGCCGCTCCCATCGTCCAAGCTTAACCTACCGTTGTTTAAACTAATTGGTTTTGCTTTAAAAAATGTTTTACCCTGATCGTTGGATTTAGCTAAATATATTTTTGCATTTCCCCTTTCAGGTTCAAATACATATAAAAGCTGAATATCATCAAGCGTCGGCCAGCCCAGTTGAGCGTCAGCCCCGAGCATAATCGGACGAGGTTTTCCTTCCCAAACAACATTAATTTTTTCAAAACTAACGCTATCCGAGTTTCTAACGCTTTGTTCAATATTCGCGCAAGCTTGCGCAATCAAACACGCTAAAACCAACAAGATATTTTTAATCATTTTTAAAACCAACTCCGGCGAAATTAAACAACCGGGCTCACCAGAGCCCGGTCTCCTCTTGCCCTTTTGGTAATGGAGGAGGTTTAATGAGAAAGTTGTCAGAACTCATTAAACCGGAGGCAAAAGGATTTTTTTCAAAACTTAAAAAAAAACGTGCCAAATCATAAAAATTTGTTTAGCCGAGTCCACCAGGACTCGGCCTCTTTTACCCATAAACGTTAAGGAGGATATCTGGCAAGAAAGTTGTCAAAACTCGCCAAACTAATGGGTAAAAGTTAAAATTAGCTTACAAGTAAACTTTAAAGGAGATCTCTAATAATCGGCATTTATACTGGTTTGCTATCGCCTAGCCCTTGAACTTAAGGGCCAAACTCCTGGCAAATCTGAATTTTTAGAGGTTTCCTAAAAAATCTTAAAAACGTAATTTGAAAATCAGAAAAATTAAACGCACAAACGACAAAACTCAAGCCGGCATTTCAAAGCATCGCGCAACCAATTAAAAGAAAAGTCCTTTAATCGCATAGAGAAAACCAGGTTTATTTTTGCTAATGGCAAAACAGGTTGTGTAACGTCAAATATGGCGCTTTTGAGAATTCACTTCTAAAAAACAAGCAAATGGAGACGTTAAAACGGATTAAACCAATTAACGTTTCCCTAAAATATGTTTTTACGAAAGTTTGGGAGGCGGGTCTAACGGATCAGGCTCAATAGAAATATACCGAGCGTGATGAAAAGAAACGGTCCCGTTAAAATGGTGGACCGCATATTCTGGAGCGTGACGCAAATCGAAAAAACAGGACCCTCCAGAAGTGTAAGAAAAGGGATTTTGATTTGAAGCATCTCCATTACAGGGAGAAGATAAAAAACTCTTTTCACTTAACCCATCTTCGGCTAGAAGATGCGGACAGGGGTTGCTAAGGTCATGGCCTTTTAAAACACAATGCAAAGATGGGCTTTTACCTATTTTATCCATAGGCGAATGCCCCTTATGCGATGCGTGGTTAGTGGCAAAGCCAGCGCCTGCCGAAGCCAATAAAATCGCAAGGGCTAATATTAAAACTATAAAACACTGCTTTTTCATATTTTCAATGCTATGATAATCGTTATCATAAAATCAAGTTTAATTTTTGATTTTTTGATTAGACTTCTAAGAAACTAACTCGAATTTAAGAGGAAACAACGCTCCTGTGGACCGTTGACCCTTCGAGAACCTCAAGGTGACAATTTTATTTTGGTCGAGAGACTTTGGGGAGTTAGTTTCTTAATTTCAATTAACACGGCTTCCGGGTCCTGGCGCTCCTAAGGATAGGGAGTTTATTTTATTAGATCGGGGCGATCTTTCGAAAACCTCCTAAAGAACAAGTGGAAAAATTTAACCTAGATTCTTCGTCGCGATAAATCGCTCCTCGAGAATGACGGTGAAATAAGCTTTTATTGAACGCAATATTTTAATTCAAAAGACCATCAGCCTTGTTCTTTTTTTAATATACTCGGTTTTCGAGTCGGGCGCTGTTAATGAGTTCAACGCTAATTTTTTTATTAAGATCAAAAAACCAAAATAATATTCCGAAAAACTCTCAAGCGACAATTAACTAAATAGTTTTTACCCCTCTCCCCATTAAACCTGCAAATCATCAAAAACATTGGATTCTAAGTTCAATAAAAGATTTTGGTTATTAGCGGCTGTTTTTTTATTTTTTTGCCTACTCTTAACTCCGCTAGGAAACTTTAATGACTGGATCTCCCCCACGGTCCATACTGGTTTTTATTCTATAGATAATATCGACCCCGGAGACGACACAGGTTATTACTCCTATTTAAGGTCGGGCGCTCTTGACGGCGATTTAGATTTTATTAACGAACGTAATTACGCTCACCGCGAAACCTTTATGCCAACAGGTTACGTTTTTAATAATTGGCAAATCGGTCAAAGCGTATTATTTCTCCCTTTCTTTTTGGCGGGACATTTCTTAGCGCTGCTCCTAAAATCTTCCGGCCTTCAAATTTCGACAGACGGATACTCCCTACCCTATTACATGTCGACGGCAATAGCTTCCCACGCTTACTTGTTCTTTGGTCTTCTCCAGTTAAATAAAATTTTAAAACGCGCTACCACCGAGCAAATCGCCTTGTGGGTCACAATTTCTATTTGGCTATGTTCGCCGCTTATTTATTTTTCTTTTATTAGACAAAGGATGGCGCACACAGCCGAATTTTTTATGGCCGTGACGTTCGTTTCTCTCTGGTTGCGGACAAGAGAATCTGAAAAACAAATGGATCATGCCTTATTAGGAGCTTTATTAGGTTTATTTTGCATGGTAAGAATAATCAATATTTCGTTCTTTGCGCTTTATTTCTTTGACCAAATAAACTTACGAAAATCGCTTTCA
The DNA here is from genome assembly GCA_964344185.1 of uncultured Nitrospinota bacterium. Lineage (GTDB taxonomy): Bacteria > Nitrospinota > Nitrospinia > Nitrospinales > JAJDAT01 > JAJDAT01. Next base: position 13,647 of record CAYFMN010000040.1, on the reverse strand, counting down.
AAAAACTTTCTTGTTAATTCCCTATGGACGCTTTTGTTTTTTTTAATCGCTCTTTCTCCTCAACTCTTCATGTGGCAAAAACTCAATGGAGTTCCTTTACCGATACGTCATTTTGAAATGGCGAGCGCAGGATTAACATTTGTATTTTTTCCAGAGTTTTTCAAAAAATTATTTAATATCTTTTGGGGTTCGCAATGGGGCTTGCTGTTTTCTTTTCCCATTTTATTTTTTTCTCTCATAGGTCTTTATGCGAATAAACGGTTAAACTCTATAAGGTCAAGCGTTGTTGTCTACATCGCGGCAATATTTTTTATAATATCGATTTACCCTGAAAGCTCGGACTCCTATGGAGAACGCCACTTTATCTCTTCGCTTCCCCTTTTGGCTTTTGGCTTAGCGGGATTTTTAAATTGGGCTTCCAGTAAAAACACAAAAGTTCTTTGGTATTTTGCAACGGGATTGATAGGAATTTGTTTCCTAATTCAATATTGCATGATAACGCAATACAAAATAATTATTTTCCATAACGACCCCGAGTTCTCTTTAAAGGCTATAGCCAATATCCCAAAACTTTTTTTTGAACATCCTCAAACTTTGTTGCGATCCTCAAACTGGTTTCGCCTGTTAACTTTGGACCATGAAAGCGCATGGAACGTCAAAGACTTTCTTTTATTGATTGTCTTTCCAATTACACAATCTGGCGTTCTATTTTTAATCTATTTTTCATTTGAAAGAATCTCAGGATTAAAACAAAAAAATAATTTCAGCCAAAAGCATTATTTAACCGCCACTGGCTTTATCGCCGTTTCCCTAATACTTCTGATAGCTATATTAACTCCAGCAAAAAACAAAAACGAAATCCAAGTCCGGAACCATTACGCAGATTTATTAAAACAAGCCGATCTGTATCGCGATAAAAATCAAACTGACCGGGCAATGAAATACTATATAAAAGCTTCAAATCAAGGCTTACCCACTATAACGCCTTACATACAATTAGGTTTAATGCACCAATCAAAAAATAACTTTGCGGAATCTAATAGAAACTTTCAAAAAGCTTTGGAATTTGATCTGAATCACCAAATCGCGCGCATTAACCTGGGCGACAACTTCAATATTTTAGGAGATTACGAAAACGCTGAGAAAAATCTCAAGGTAGCTATAAGAAGTCAATCTCCAATGCCGGAAGCTTTCGACGTCTTAGGGCAAATTTATGCGAAACAAAATCGGCTCAACGACTCGGAGAGGATGTTTAAGACAGCAATAACCTTACAACCAAACTATGTAAACGGTCATTTAAACCTTGCTATTTTATATACTCAAATTGGAAAAAAAGAAGACGCTATATATCACTTAAAAGAAACGGTTCGGTTAGGCGCGCATAACCAAACTGTGGCAAACCTTTTAAATTCTTACGGACTGTCCTTACAAAAAATGGCGCCTTAAGATTAAGACCTGATCTTTTTTGCTATTTCCTATACACTAGGTTTTTGATTACGGCTTTCAAAAAACGCAACGAATAAAACCATGAAAATTTTTAATGACTTTTAAAGGAATTTATTTTATTAAATCGAGGCGAGATTCTTCCTCACTCCTGCGGAGTTCGTCTGAATGACACGCCCTTCGGTTTCACTCAGGATAAACTCCGGGAGCCTTGAAACCTTAGTCCTTTGTTACTTAACGCGTGAAACGAGTCTGGCGCTCAATGTGACATTATTACCTTTGGTTTATTGATAAATTAACGGACAGAAGTAAGCGAATAAGCTCGTTTCTTCACCCATTTTAAACTTAATCTTTTCTGAAAATATGAGCGATCAAAAAATTCACAATTTCTTATTAACCAACGACGATGGAATAAACGCTCCAGGATTAAAAGCTCTGATTCTTGTTATGCAAAGATTCGGAAACCTTTATACAATTGCTCCCGCAGAAACTTTATCCGGATGCGGCCATCAAGTATCGGGCAAAATCCCTCTAAAGGCGGAAGAACTGGAACCAACAAACTCAAAAGAACTCAAACGCTGGACTGTACACGGCACTCCCGCCGATTGTGTCCGGTTGGGTTTAAACGTTTTACTCAAAGATTTAAAAATTAATTATGTCGTTTCCGGCATCAACGCTGGAGGCAACCTTGGAGTCGACGTTTACACTTCAGGAACGATCGCCGCCGCGAGAGAGTCTGCATTTTGGAGGATTCCCGGAATTGCGCTTTCCCACCATATAAAGGGAATGGAAGTTGACTGGAACCTGGCCGTGGAGCGTAGCGTACAAGTAGTTCAGTCCGTATTGGACAAGGCAAAAGACCCAGAAGTTTACTGGAATATAAATTTGCCTCATATTCAAACAGACGATATCGACCTGGAATTTGTGGATTGCCCGGTAGATAATAACCCAGCGCATATTATATTCGAAGAAACAGAAAACTTAACCTTTGCCAACAGGGGAAATTATAATTCGCGCCCCAAAACTCCAGGCTCGGATCTTTCAACTTGTTTTGAAGGAAAAATAAGCGTTTCTCGCCTTAATATTTAATTCGCCAACTCGAAAAAAAGAAGGTATTTCCTCAATAAAACCACAAAACTGTTTCATTTTTTTGGCGTTTTTCATTTACAATACCATTTGAGAATCTTGAAACATTAATTTGACAAAATAAAGTTCGCCTGTTTTCTCAGAAACTCTAAAATGAATCTCAAAACGCTAAGACGCTTATCTATATTTGTACTTTTCATTGCCATAATATCTCATAGTATTTCCTATGCAGAAACAGAACTACCGGCCGATTGGCGTAGCTGGACTCCCGTTGTTACGCCGGCGGTAAAAATAGGTTACATTCCAGATTGCAGCGCCGACGTGAGTCATCTACCGGATATCTACCAGGACATGATCTCAACTTACTGTTCTGTTAGACCGGAAGGCCCAGGCAAAATCCGGGTTCTAGTAAAACCCTCCATGATCGAATCGTTTAAAACAAAAAACGGTCAATTTGAAGACGGTTATAATTTAATTCTGCACTTAATGGATTTAAAAATTCTTTTTGCAACGGGTCATATAAAAGGAAAACCTAAATACAATGTTTTTTTAGAAGACGGTAAAAAGATCACCAAAGAATCCGGTCCTTTAAGCGAAAAAACCTGCCGGGAATGTCATTCTGGATTTAAGGCTTTTTGCACAGCGGGCCAATGCGGTAAGTTTTTAAAAAGCGAATGAAGAAAGATTCTCTATAAAAGTAACGCTTTTAATTTATATGGAGCGCTAAGTGGAAGTCAAAAGCATTCGAATAACGATTTTTTTGTCCGTTTTTTTGGTGATTTTTATTTCCATGCTTGCCACGGGTCTTGTTTGGTATTTACGTGAAGTCGATATCCGCGAAAAACATATCATAGAAAAAAGCAGCATTGCCCTTCAACCCATCCAACTCTTAGCGGAAAGAAATATAGAAGGCAGCAACTTGATGAGACTAAAAAACTCTCAAGCACAAGCCGTCTATGAATCAACCCCAAACCTTTTATTTGTACAGATGGAAGGAAAAAGCCGCGAACGTCCCGCCACGGAATTCTCAGATAAAATTCCTCCCAGGAGGATTGAATACCATTTTATAAAAAAAGGGTTTAACGAAATATGGATGAAGAATTTAATCGTCCGAATCGTGCAACATGGAAAAAGCAGGGAAGATAACGTCTTAGATTCTCAAACAGGGTTTTTAATCATTAATAAAACGCTTGATATCTCCAATGGCGGAACCCTGAAAGCCATATTTTTAGCCGACGAACTGGAAAATGTATGGTTGGAAGTCTTAAAACAGTTGGCCTACATTTATATATTCGTTTTTGCCGGCGCGGTTTTTGTCGCCCTTTATTTGGGCAACCGTATTTCCTCCCCTATTATTCAAGCCGCAAAACAATTAACTCAAATCACTCGATCATTAGACCTGGTTTCCCAGGTAAAAGTCGACGCAAAAAATGAAATTGGCGAGTTGGCTCATTGGTTCAATAATTTCTCAGACCGCTTAAGGCAAATTTTAACTTCGGTTAAGCAATTTACGTTTCGAGGGGATCAATCGGCCTCTCAGATCATCAAAGAAATCCAAAACCAGTCCTCAATTTCCGTAGAGCAAACAACTTCCATTACGGAAATCACAACGACATTGGAGGAGCTTTCTTCCGCTTCCGCTCATATTTCAAACAATTCCCAATCTGTTGTAACCGCATCGGAAAGCGCATTCAATGAATCCAAAAGAGGACGCGAAGCCATCGAAACAATGAAAGATAAGATGGATGAAATCAAAGCCGACAACGAAAACAGCGCCGCCGAAATCGTCCAACTGGAAAAAAAATCAAAAGAAATCTCACGGGTTATGGAAATCATTGACGACATCGCCGACCAAACAAAAATGATCGCATTCAACGCTTCCTTAGAAGCTTCCAGCGCAGGAGAATATGGCGACCGTTTTGGAGTGGTTGCGGGAGAAATACGAAGGCTGGCGGAAAATGTCACAACCTCGACCCGTGAAATTCGAACTAAAATTCAGGAAATACAAAAAGCCACCAAACGCCTGGTAAACGCCTCCAGCTCTGGCGCCTCAGTTATTCAGGAAGGAGCGCAACTGGCTAATAGCACCTTAGAAGAGCTATCCAAACTGGTAGAAGGAGCGCAAACAAATTTCGAAGCGGCTAATAAAATTTCCGTTTCAACTCAACAACAACAAATGGCAACCGGACAAGCTCTGGCTTCGTTAAAAGAAATTGAAAAAGGACTTCGCGAATCTTCCAACTCGCTCAAACACACAGCGGGAGTAACGACAGAGTTAACCGACTCCTATTCCGAGTTAAAAAAATTAATCGGCAGTTTTAAAATTGAAAACAATTCAGACCAACCAGAGTCTAAAGCTTAATAGCCTCTATTAGACTACTCCCCTTCCCAATATTAAATCGCTTAAATTTTCCAAACCCTAGCTTTTTGAGCATCCCCTCAGTTTCTCGAAAAGTATAAGTTCTACCTGTCCTGGTATACATCAACATAGTTAAAGAAAATAACGCCGCGTTGTAAGGCGAGGTTTGATCGTCGTTCAAAAACAGGTCTACAATCAGTAGACGCCCTCCAGGATTCAACGCTTTGTGAATTCTTTTAAACAAACTTTTATTTTCAGCCTCGTTATAGATGTGCAAAATATTTGAAAAAAGAACGGCATCGTATTTTTCCTTCAAAACGATATCAAAAAAGTCACCTTCAATAAAAGAAAACCGTTTCGATAAAGCTCCAGTCCCAATAATTTCTTTTGCCACCTTAATCGCTGCGGGACGATCAATCAAAGTAGCCCGCGCTTTTTTATCTTTTCGTAAAATGGCGGCGCTGTAAGACCCCGGACCGCCACCCAAATCGGCGATATGACCAACGGGTTTCCTAGCGACAGCTTCCGCTAAAGGTTTTGAATAATTCAAGCTTCGCTCGTGCATCGCGTGCGTAAACAGATCGCGAAACTCAGGATCGTCATCGCCTTCGAACTCTTCCAAATTCCTGCCGTTCTTAACTACATTGATTAAATTTTCCCATTCGCTCCTATTTTCTTTCCTCAAAAATACTGTGCCTTTTTTATAATGAGGACTCAATTCGCAAAAATGTTTATACGTTTCGGAAGTGTTAGCAAAACGGCCTTTTTGTTTCCGAGCGGCGCCAATAGCCGCTAAAGCGTTGAGCAACGCTTCAACGCCCTCTTCAGGCGCTTTTAATTTTTTGGCTATATCGGAAGCGGAACAGAGTTTTTTTTCCAGATGCGTAAAAACTCTCAACTCTAAGGCAGAAGTTAATATGTTTGCCTCTTCCAGCTTATCGATCATTTCAACAAACTGCTCAAATTTCAACATCGGAGATCCATTATTAGTTTTCTCATCTTAATCGTTTATTCTGTTTCAATTATACACTTTAAACGAGTAAGCCTAAAAGATCTCCTCACCGCTCTTAAAGACGAATTAATCATCTTTCTGGATTATAAAAAAAATAAAGCATCATTGAACCAAGTCGAAGGTCGCTTTTACATTCAAACAAAAATCGTCCTCACAATAATTGGAACGAACCAAAAAACCGTTCTTTTTCAGAAATCAATTCGCGATCTTTGGGCTGTACAAAAATTAGCTGGGCGAAAATGTTTTGCCTTTTATCATAAATAGTTCTCACGGTAGCTGTCGTTTTAGAAACTTTACCGTTAAAAACATATTCTTTTGCCGAATAACCCAACCAATCAACATCGCGTTCTGAAACTAACTCCGCCAACAGCTTCTTTTGAATTTGCCGCTTAACCTGATCGTAATCTAATTCCTCATTGTGATAAATAGATTGCTTTAACTCGCCAAACAATACTTCGCAATGCAAATCGTCTATTCCCAAAAGACCCAACGGCCTTTTTGAAATGTAGTGACTTCCTTCTAATTCCGAAGAGAAAATTTCTGGTTTTTTAATTTCCGGTGCGTCAGAATTCGGGAAAAGAACCTTAAAATCTTCCACTTCAGGGGAATACCAAGCCCAATCAACTCCTTGCTTACTGTCGACATAATTAAAAGCCCCGGCAACAGCTAAAATAAAAAGTAAATTTTTCATTGCGTTTGCTCCTTAATTTAAATAGCGCATTAAACCTGATTTCTTTTAGCCTTTAAATTGCAAACGTTTTGCCAAAACTAAAGCTTACTTTTGATTTTTATATAACTCCCCATAAAACAATGAATAATCAAGAATATCCCCAGAAAAAACAGTCAACTTTTTCATTCATATTAAAATAAAAAGTTTAATTTTATATACACTAAAAATAAAATGAGTATTATTTTATACACCTAATTATAAGACCAACACGGGCTAGTCAAAAAATCCGATTCGAATTAATGGAACCTAATCGGACTTTTTCAGACTAATATGCGAACTCTGGATTTCAAAGTTGGCAAAATGTCCTTTTCGAACCACGTATTTTTTCGAAGCCAGATATTATTGCGGGGACTGGGGTGTGGAAGCGGTAACAATCCTTTTTTCCAATAGTCTCTCCATGATTTGACCGTCTCGGTTAAATTCCTTTTTTGAGAAGTTCCTAAATGGTAGACCTGCGCATATTGTCCAATGATAAGAGTGAGCTCAATTTTAGGCAGGTTTGATAGAAGCTTGTCGCGCCATTCTTCGGCGCATTCCGAACGAGGCGGCAAGTCGCCCGATTTGCCAGAACCCGGATAACAAAACCCCATCGGCACAATGGCAATTTTGGAATCATTATAGAATATCTTTCTATCAATACCCATCCAATCACGTAATCGTTCGCCGCTGGGGTCGTCAAAAGGAATCCCCGTTTCATGAACTTTTCTACCGGGGGCTTGACCCGCTATAAGAATCCTGGCTTTGGAGTTTGCCTGAACGACGGGCAACGGACCTAAAGGCAAATGCTCCTTGCATATTGTGCAATCTCTAATTTCAGTTAAAAGGTTTTTCAGTTTTTTTGACATGGGGAATTTTAGTACTCAAAGGATCTATGCGGTAAAAACTTTTTTGATTTTCTTCTGTGTCTTTCTGCGGCCCTTGTAAGTTCTTCAACAAACGCTCAAACGCCTCTGTTTAATAATAAACAGGAAATTTTCTTGGCAAACTCCAAGCAGGAAATTATACTACTCAGTAGTAACTATTTACAAAAAGAGAACACTATGGGAACCGTGAAAAAAAGCATTTCCGTTACTGATCAACAAGCCGACTGGATCAAAGAACAAATTGCTTCCGGTAATTACAACAACGATAGCGAAATTATTCGCGCCGCTATTCGGGAAAAACAAGAGCGCGAGGCGGGAATCGAAGCGATCCGCGCCGCCATAATCGAAGGCGAACAAAGCGGCATAAGCAAACGAACGCCAAAACAGATTGTCGAAGTGCCTAAAAAACGTTTGCGAGCGAATGGCAAACTATAAACTCACCCTTGCCGCCGATGCGGATATCGACCGTTTATTTGCATTCGGATTTGAAACCTTCGGACTAGAACAGGCCGAAAAATATGTTTCCGGTTTATACGAACATTTAGACAATCTCGCTAATTATCCCAAAAGCTGGCCTACCGTTGAACATATCCGTAAAGGTTATAGACGTAGCGTTTACAAAACGCATTCCATCTACTACCGCTTTAATATTTTAACCAGCCTTTTCTGCGCCCTTCTGTGCATTCTGTGGCTAAAATATCTGTGCCTTCAATGGCCCACCAAGCGTTCCAAGCTTCAACACCTTCTTACATGTTCAGGATTAGCCATTGGGAGTTGGTTTTAAGCAAGATGTATTTGGTATATATTTTATAAATCATTAAACGAGCTCAGATATGCATTCCAATCAATGGCAGGAACAGTTCCCAGTTCTTGTAATTGATTTAATAACCTAAATAAGAAAAAGATCAAGGCTCCACTACTAGTGTTAATTGTTAAATTACTTCGACCTTGAAAAAAATCGAATGAACCATGTTCGAGCGCAACACCACAATTTAATTTTTGTTTATCAACAAGCGTATCAATATTTTTTTTGAAAGTTTTTCCTAATCCATCTTTCCAACTCACTTTAGTAGCTACAATTCCAGATATAATTTCGAAAAAATCTCTAGGTGGACACTTCTCACCCAACTGAACTATACTTACACTAGTCCTTTTAAGTTTCCTTACCGATTCTGCTTTTTTCCCGGCATAAACCAAATACTTAAAGTCAATATGTGGTTTTACTTCAAATATCGCGTATACGGATTCTGCGGGAATATAGCGGTGGTTCTTTTGATTCAATAATACTGGCGTGTACTGTCGGTCATAAATAACAATATCAATGTGGTCGCTTGTTTTGCCAAAATGGTCAATTACAATACCATTATCAACAGCGTAGCGACTTGGAAGATATTTCTTAAAAATTTCAATCCAATGTTTTTCATTTTCTTCTCCCATAACTCCATTATGAGTAACAGTTGCGGAAGAAAAATTTAAATTTGCCAATAATACTTTTTGGACTTCGGCGAATGTAGATTGTAAAAACTCCTTGCCGTTTTTTTGAGATTTTTTCTTAGCTTTGTTTGTCATTTTTATCTTTCAAGATATGGGGAAATTGGGCCCGAGAACTTCCCGCCAAATTTGTAAAGCTTCTCCTTGCCGTCCTTGGCTTTCGGCTCTGTAAGCCCTTGTTGCACTTTTCTCGGCGTTTCGAAGTTCTTGCTTAGCCTTTTCACAGAGAGATTGAGTCATCTGGTCGGAAACAGGAGGACCGTAACCCGCTGGGTCGGGCCAGTTATTTTCAATCTCGTCTATTGCAGCCGCAAAAAAGCGACGGACTTCGTCCGGATAGTTATTAAATTCAGGGTCAACTAAATCTATTGCCATTACTTCAATTAAAAAAGAAGGTTTGATTAGCTTACCGTTTTGACGATTCCAGCATTTCAACATTTTTACTAGAGGCACCCAATTACCATTTAGACTTTTGTTTTTTTCCGTCGATTGCTCTTTATGAACAGTTGGATTAGTTTTAATCCATTCGCCAATAATATTATCGGGAATTTCGTAGTGGTTTCCAACAGCAAACGCAGGAACCACATCGATGCTCAAAACTTTTCCTTCTTCTAGATCCAAATTGGATTGATTGCGTTTGTCAAAATATACCGTAATACAACGCCTTCCTCTTTCAACTTGGTCCGATCCATACTCTTTTACTAGACATACTTCAATAGCGTTTAGGATTTGGCTAGGATGCTTTTGCCTCCGAAATTTTTCACTGGAACCAAGGACGAAAAAAATATCAACGTCCTTGAGAGGTTTAATTTTCGTATGTCTAGCATAGGAACCTGTAAGAAAGTCCCTATCAACTTCAAACTCTTCTCCTATACAATTACGAATCTCCTTTTGTCGACGACTTGCGTCATTTTGTTCGGTTTGACTTAACTCTTGTCGTCTGCGAAATTTATCGAACGCCTCATTGATCGTAAGCATTTTTATCTCCAATATCTGCTAGCAGCTATGATGTCTCCAGTTGCGATAACTGTTCCAGAGCCACGGCATTCTAGCTTTTCGGTTGATAGCAAATTTGTAGAAGTAAATCCTTCAATATCCACAGCTCCAGGGTGCGTTTGTATAATCACCCTGTATTCGCAATTTGAAGGTGGCCTCCGTGATTTATTTAGTGTGCGTTGAAGATGGCTTTTATCAACCCACATATCTTCTTCGGCACCGTTGCCATCGTAATCGATTGGGAAATCCCAACGTGCTTCAACATAATTTGAGTGGGGTAAATAGAATTCAATTATTATCTGAACAAGGTCGCCATCTAACAGCCAAGTTTTAATGGCTTCTCCAGTAGTGCGCCAGTTGTTCAAAAGTTTGTCTGGGTCTAAACCAGCATAGAGAACTATATCGCGGAGAATATTTTTCATATTATCAGCCGCGAAGTTTGCAGTATGGGTACGAGTGTAAGCAAAGGCAAAGGTTGATGTCATAATACTAAATTGCCTCCCAATCGATTTTTAAAGATTCGCTATTTTTAGAATTGTTCTTTGAATCTGTTTCTTTTTCTAAGCTTTCTCCAATTTTATGGGCGATAAAACGAGATGTGTTTTGCTTAAAGGATTTCTTTACCCAATCGATATTGCCCTCGTCGCATGGAACGTAAATAGTCCAGTCATCGGAAGTCGGGTTCCAATCAATTGAATCTATGTCGTCTTCACTTTCAATACTATCTAGCCCATACAAAAGATAGATAACGAGCCGATGACTGTGGCCAACAATTATTATGGGTTCGTCGTCGTATAATTCATCTGTTATTAAAGACGTCATTACACCTCGGGCATCTTCCAATTGCTTGGTATCAATTGAACCTGGTCCAGTAATCAAATCGATAATCAAATTCCAGGTTTCGTCGGCACTTCGCTGCGGGATGGAACTAATTTTTCTTCTGATTTTCATTTTGTCTTCTCTTCAAATCTAATTTGAGTCGTTTAAAAGTTTCTAAAATAGCTTGAGCTGAAAGTTTGTTGAGATCTTTGGCAGTCTCTTTAGAAATTGCTGCGGCCTGAATAAATGCTTTTCGAAGCATTCTTCCATCAAAACCATCCGATTCAGCCGCAAACTGAGACAATTGATTTTTTAACTGCAAAACTTCTGGCCAGTTTTTCCCAAACTCGTTAATAGAGTCTTCCAAAATCAATTTTCTAGCTTTTACACCAGGCAAAGGAATTTCTTGAATTAAGTCTGCTCGAGACTTGAATGCTTCATCGACAGCTTGGGGAAAGTTTGTTGTTCCAATAATTAAAATGTTTTTATAAGATTGAGTCAAAAGATCGATTCCCGAAAGAACAGCATCGGTAGCACGATGGACATCAACGGGATTAGCTTCTAAGCTTAATTGTTGACGGTCTATAGCAAGGGTTTCAACTTCATCTAATAAGACTATGCAGGCCCCCTTAATTCCATACTCCGGAATGGTTTGTCGAAAAAGCTTTGTCGCTCCTTGTTGACTTTTTCCTAACGCAGAACTAACCAGTCCGTGCGGATCAATTTGAATAAATTGAGTTGTGTCAGGAGGAAGAGCGCGTGAAATTTCGTTTGCTAACCCTTTAGCTAAAGTTGTTTTTCCAGTTCCAGGTGGCCCAGAAAGCAATATAAAACCGTGAAGAGGCGCAGCTTCAAACGAAACTTTATCTCTAATGCTTAAGCATAAAAGACTTATATTAACTAGGCGGTTACGAACAGTTTCAGAAATCTTGATTCCCTTCCAAGATTGCTCAAAGTCCTTATCTGGAAGAAATTTATGAAGAGAAATACCATTTTTACTCAATACAAACTCCAATTAAAAAACTTTTTATAAATAAGACGCCTTCTTGATTCAAAAAACCTTAAATAGAATTAACTACTATGCTCAACCAATCCAAATATTTCGCATAAAAAACTTAATTTTCATTAATAGTCGTACTTTTTTCTATAACGACAAAATTTAGCAACAAAATAAATAAACTTAATCAAACCTCAATATATTGCGGTCTAAAAAAAAATAAGATCAATATATTGCATTGTCAAGCTTCCACTTTTATTCGATATGCAAAATACCAACAACTCAATATTTTTCAATAAGTTAAATATAAATTAGGGGCTGTCGTAGATCTTTAAAAGATTTATGATAGTGAAATGGGTTTAAAGTATTGTAGATTAAGCGATAAAAGGCAGCGCAAATTACTAGAGTATTTTGTATTAGAAGTGACAGCGCGAGCCGCCGCCGATTTGATGGATATTCAAGCAAACACGGCAGTTTTATTTTATCGTAAAGTTCGGATGATAATTGCTAAAAAACTGGAAACTGAAGCTTCTGAATTTACCGGTGAAATTGAATTGGATGAAAGTTATTTTGGAGGCGTCCGTAAAGGAAAACGAGGGCGTGGCGCAGTAGGAAAAGTTCCTGTCTTTGGCATTTTAAAACGTGGCGGTAAAGTTTATACACAAATCATTGATAACACAAAAACAGATACTCTAATGCCTATCATTCGCCAGAAAATAAAGCCTGACAGCGTTGTTTATACAGACAGCTTTCGTCCCTACAATGCCTTAGATATTTCTGAATTTAAGCATTACAGAATTAATCATTCAGAACTTTTTGCGGATAAGAAAAACCATATCAATGGAATCGAAAACTTCTGGAACCAGGCAAAAAGAGTACTCAGAAAATATAATGGAATCCCGGTTAAACATTTTTATCTGTTCTTAAAAGAATGTGAGTTTAGATTTAATTATGGCTCTCATAAAAAACAATTTATTACTCTAAAAAAATGGGCTAATTTGTAATTTATCTACGACAGCCCCTTAAATTATTTTTTACAGAATTTAAATTTGCCATAAGAAAGTTATTGCTTATGCTTTTGATTAAAAAGTACAAGGAATAGTTTTTCTTTGAAGAGGTAAGATTTTTAGTAGAAAACTGAAATTGAAGAAATGTATATCTAATTTCTAGTTAAACTCTGACCTTTTGAGTTGTCAAGGCTAAGTTAGAAAAAATACCACAAAAAAAAGCTAAACTTTTGAATTTTAGGTGCTGACTATTTAATAAATAATTTCCTTATAAATATAAAAGTTATTTGCTAAATCATTTAAAGACTTGTTTTGGCTTGAGAAAAATTTTTTATATAAACTGTTCAACTTAGCTCAAGACAGACTCGGCTTACTGCCGAGTATTATCGAATCGAGGCGAGATTCTTCATTGTCCCGTTGGGCCGTCTCCTAAGGACAAGGAATTAATTTAATTAGATCGAGGCGAGATTCTTCGCGATTGTAGAAAAACTATTCAAATCGCTCTGAATGACAAATCGTGGGACTAGACTTAAATAAAGTTCACTCAACTATAAAATTGTTTTTCTATACTAAAAACAAAAAGGAAATCGACCTATGGTCGAGAATAACCGAATCAAGGCGGGATTCATTCCTTCGGCAGGCTCAGTGTGGCAAAGGAACATGCTTCTCCGAAGCATAGATCCCTCCATACTTCGACTACGCTCAGCACAGGCTTTGGTCGGGATTGACACGCAAAGGGAGTCTTGAAACCTTAGTCCTTTATCAATAACGCGTGAAACGAGTATGGCGCTCCTAAGAAACAACTTCGCCTGTGTTTGTGTTAAGCAGTTGAAACCCTAGTTGT
>CAYFMN010000039.1:2284-50962 GCA_964344185.1 uncultured Nitrospinota bacterium | reverse complement strand
AAAAAAATAACAAAACAAACTTCTAAAACTTTATTTCAATTTTTAGAGGTCCCCTATAGTTATCCCGACGCCGAAAATTGGATTAAAAATGAATCGAATTTGCCGGAAATAGTAAGCGATGCATTGTTAGAGTCAGAAACAAGACCGCGAAGCGTAACTATGTTGAACGGTTTATTAATAACATTACGAGGCGTAAATTTACAACCGCAATCAGACCCTGAAGATATGGTTTCCATACGATTATGGATAGATGAAAATAGAATTATATCTACCAGGCAAAGAAGGATCTTATCAATGACCGATCTTAGGAACGCTCTTGAAAGAGGGCAAGGTCCTAAAACACAAGGCGAATTTATTGTAAGTTTGGCTGATCGGTTAATTGAAAAAATAGCGGATGTTATAGGAGATATTGACGATGCCGTGGATGATCTTCAAGAGCAAGTTCTCACCATGGAAAGTCATCAATTGCGTCCTCTTATATCAGGAGTTCGACGTCAGGCGATTGGACTAAGGAGATACCTTGGCCCTCAAAGAGAGGCTTTGTCCAAACTTTACAACGACAAAGCTCCTTGGATTACAGAGGCTAATCGGATGGATTTAAGGGAAGCTTCCGATCGAATGATTAGATCTATTGAGGACTTGGACTCTGCGCGCGAGCGCGCAGGCGTAACTCAAGAAGAATTATTAAGCCAATTGTCGGAGAATATGGAAAAAAGGATGTACATTATTTCTTTGGTATCTACCGTTTTTCTGCCATTAAGTTTTTTGACTGGATTACTGGGTATTAATGTAGGAGGGATTCCAGGAGCAGAGAGTAAAGTTGCGTTTTCTTTAGTTTGTATTTTTTTGGCGCTTTTGGCTGGTTTTCAATTTTGGTTATTTAGAAAAAAGGGCTGGGTTTAACTCTTAAAAACATGCCAATCTAAAAACAATTATTTGTCTATCCAGGTTTCGTCCCTGATAAAAGAAACATTTTTTTCTTAGCTTACAATTTTACCTTTCATTTTAAAAATATCACTACTCTAAATATGAGAAATAAAATTTGGAACAATTTAATTATTTTATTGGTTTTAGTTGGGGGCAGTAATTTTGCCGAATCTCAGGAAATAAAAGAACCAGTGAAGAGCGAAGAAATTAACATTCCAGATCCAATGAGACTGAAACCTAATTGGTGGAAATATTTTGAAGGTGAAACGCTTCTTTTAAATGAACGCATTTCTTCAGTTATAGCCAGGCTTTCTAAAGTTCAGCAAAATACTCCTGGATTGAAAAATGAAAATAATCAAAAACTTTTACAAACCTTTAAAATCAACTTAACGACTCTATCAAATCTTAAAGAGAAAGAAATTTTAAGAAGGTTAGATTCCCCTGTTATTAAAGAAAGTTATAGCTTGGAGGAATGGTTAAAGTTATCTACCAAGTTAAAACATAAGAAAGACGAAGTAAAAAATATTCAAGATGAAATTAAGCGCGTTTTTGACTCGAACAAATCAGCCGAAAGATCTTTAGATAGCTTTATGGCCGCCTATTTGGAGCTTGAGCCAACAGATGTCAAACGGTACTCTAAGGGGCTGGAGATCATGGTAAGTTGGGTTTCTTTAGCGGTGGAGAAAGAAAAAAATCGTCAACGGAAATTAAGTATTTCGTCTCTTCAAAACGAAATTTCAGACATGAGTTTGGAACTTGAAAGCGCGTCCAAAAACTTGCAGGTTTCTCCAAAAAACTTCAACTAATTAAAAAAAGAGATTGACGAATTAACAGAGAGTTTGGAACAAACGCGTCAAAAGCTAACAAAAGCGCTTGCCGCTATTCCAGGGGGTATAGGAGATACTCAGGTTGATAAGGCGTTATCCCGTCAAAAAGAACAGGCTGTGATTTACGGTAGAGTAATGGAAGGATTAATTCAAGCTCAATTACTTAGAAAAAATGTAGAACAGCGTATTTATCTTGTTATTAAAAAAGACGGAGCTTCCAAGGCAAATGAAGTAATCAAAAGTTTAGGAGAATGGGAAAAGTTTCTCTTGGACTTAAATCAGAAAAAAGAACTGTGGAAAGATACCAGTATTCGCGAAAGAGATATTGTTCAAAATATTTTGGCCATAGAAATCGATAATGGAGGTAACCAGGAATTAAAGAAAGTAAATATTGAACGTTCAGAGCTGGCCGGAGAAACTATTCTTTCTATACAACGGCTTGAAAACTCAATCCAGGACATAAAATTATTAACAGATTTATTAGCTAAACAACTTCCCGCCCAAAATGGAAATCTTGAAACATGGTTCTTAAAAAGCAATTTTGCTTTTACAGATTTTGTTTCCAAAGTATACGCAGGTTTAACAATCAGTTTATTTAAAATTAATGATACTCCCGTAACCGCGTTAGGCCTCATTAGAGTGCTCATGATTTTAGGGCTTGCTTGGTGGTTTTCCAGATTTATGACCCGCTTACTTGAACGGTTCATAGAAAGCAGGGAAGGAAAAGATTTATCGGGAGTTTATACTTTAGGCCGCTTAATTCATTACGGTATCCTCACTCTAGGTTTATTCATTGCGTTGTCGTCGATTGGTCTTGATTTAAGCAGCTTGGCTTTAGTTGCAGGCGCTCTTTCAGTAGGGATAAGATTTGGACTCCAGTCCATTGTTAATAATTTTGTTTCGGGTTTAATACTCCTATTTGAGAGAAATATAAAAGTAGGTAATTTTATAGAAATCTCTAACGGAATAACAGGAGTGGTCAAAGAAATTAATGTTCGCACTACATTAATTAATACTAATGACAATACTGATATCATTTTGCCAAACTCTGAGCTTGTTGGTTCTAATGTAATTAATTGGACTCTGCGAGAAGCAGTGCGCAGAATACGTATACCATTTGGAGTGGCTTACGGAAGCGACAAAGATTTAGTGAAAAAAGCCGGGTTAGAAGCCGCAGACAAGGTTCCTCATACGTACATAAGGGAAAAAAGGAGAGCTCCTCAAGTTTGGTTAGTTGGGTTTGGAGATAGCAGTTTAAATTTTGAATTGGTTGTTTGGATAACTCCTGAGATGGTTAAAAAGCCTGGTAAAGTTCATGCGGAATACATGTGGGAAATTGAATCCGCACTCGGTAAATATGGAATTGAAATTCCTTTCCCTCAACGGGACTTGCATTTAAAAAGCGGTTTCCAAAACCTATTAAAGAAAGATTTGAAGGACTCTTAATCTGTGAAGTCGGAATAAAATTTAGAATATTCACTTTTGTAACTAGATTCGTTGCAAGAAACGCCTCTCAAATAATAAACTTAAATTTTGGTTTTATAATATAATGTTCGTATTGAATTGACCCTTCCTGTGAATTTTTATTTAACTTAGAATTGTTTATCTTAGGCACATTAACCGAACCCCGTTTAAATGAATGATTGATTTTACGAACATACTCATTCTTGCGATCTTAATTTTCCTGTCGGGATTTTTTTCAGGAACAGAAACCGCTTTAATTTCACTTCATCCCGCCCAAGTTCGAAATCTAGTAAAAAGCAAACGAAGAGGAGCTAAGCTTGTCGAGGCGGTTACGAAAAAACCACAACGGTTATTGATAACGATCCTTATCGGGAATAACGTCGTAAATATTGGAGCTTCTGTATTTTCTACGGTTGTGGCCACCGAAATTTTTGGCAACAAGGTGATTGGTTGGATAACGGGTATCTTAACCCTGTTGATTTTAATTTTTGGGGAAATAGTACCCAAAACTTTTTCGCATAAATATGCTGAAAGTTTTTCCCTTTTAGCCGCTTACCCAATTTTTGTTCTTCAGAAAGCTTTATTCCCTCTGATATGGGTTTTGGAACGATTGATCGTCTATATAAATAATATTTTTGGAATCGATCATCAAAAGGATCAAGTAATTTCCGAAGAAGAGCTTCGAGCTATGGTCGACTTAAGTTCTGAGGATGGAGCTATCGGAGCTTCTGAAGCGGAATTGATTGATAAGGTTATGGATTTTAGAGAAACTTTGGTGGAAGAGGTTATGACTCCACGTTCCAAAATTTGCGCCGTAGAAGACACAAAATCGGTTAAAGAAACTCTGGGTTTAATGGTTCAACAAGGAATGCATTCACGGTTGCCTGTTTATCAAGATTCGTTAGATAATCCCACTGGAGTGGTTTCATTGAGAGAAATGGTTAGGCTAAACTTTGATCAAAATCAGGCTGATAAACAGCTAAGCGAATTAAAACTTCCCGATGTTATCGTGGCTCCGATTACTCAACCCATTAAGCAGTTGTTTAATTTATTTCGTTGGAGGCGCCAACACCTGGGACTTGTGGTAGACGAACATGGAACTGTCGTGGGTTTGGTCACAATGGAAGACGTTCTTGAAGAAATCATGGGAGAAATTAGAGATGAAACGGATGTGGAAGAAATAACGGATATTACCCGGTCTGGAGAAAGTTCATGGTCCGTAAACGGTAGTGTTGAACTAAAAGTGTTGCAAGAAGAAACTGGAATATGGTTGGGAGAGTTGGATGAATATGATGCGGAGGAAGGTAGAAAATCTCTGAGTTTACTACTTATTGAAAGCTTTCAAAGAATACCTAAAGTTGGGAAATCCATAGAAATAAATGAATTTGAACTAACTGTCGAGAAAGTCGAAAAGTTTACTATTACACGCGTTAGAATTGACAAAAAAACCTGAACTTTTAAATCTAGGCACTTATGAAAAAAATTAAATCATTTTTTATTTTTTGTTTGATAGGAATGTTTTTATTTTTTAACGAATTTTCCTCTTTTGCCAGGCAAGGCGGTATTTATTCGCAAAAAGACATTTTTCATCCTGTTGTTGGTAAAAATGGAATGGTGGCGACCCAGGAAGCAAGAGCCACCCAAATTGCCGTAGATATATTAAAAAAAGGCGGAAACGCTATTGACGCGGTTGTGGCTGCAAGTTTTGCATTGGCGGTTACTTTACCTCGGGCGGGAAACATCGCCGGGGGCGGTTTTATGTTGATTCATTTAGGAAAAACCGGAAAAACCATCGCCATTGATTACCGTGAGATGGCTCCGCTTGCCGCTTCTTTTGATATGTATCTTGGGGAGGAAGGCGACGTTGATGAAGATCTTGCTCAGTCCAGTTATCAATCGGTGGGTGTTCCAGGCTCCGTTGCGGGATTGACTTATGTTTTAGAAAATTATGGTACCCTTCCGCTTAAGGAGGTAATTGCTCCCGCTATTCGATTAGCGGAAGAAGGAATTGTCGTTAATAAAGATATTGAGTATACCTTAACAAAAGGTAAAGAGAGACTGCAACGCTGGCCGGAAACGGCCCGAATTTATTATAAGCCAGATGGTTCGGTTTACCAGGTTGGCGAACGCATGAAGTTTGAGGATTTAGCTTGGTCGTTTAAACAAATCGCCGAGCATGGAGCTAAAGCTTTTTACGAAGGAGCCATTGCCGAGAAAATTGTCGCCGATATGGAAAAACATAGAGGCCCCATTACTTTGGAAGATTTAAAAAACTACCATATTGTTGTCCGAGAGCCTGTTCGCGGGACTTACAGAGGTTATGAGGTTATTGGTATGCCTCCTCCCAGTTCTGGCGGGATACACATTATCCAAATGTTGAATTTGCTCGAAGCGTTTCCGCTTGGATATATGGGGCCAAACAGTTCGGATTCTTTGCACCTTATGGCCGAATCTATGAAACAAGCTTTTGCCGACAGGAGCGAATATCTAGGCGACCCTGATTGGTGGAATGTTCCCGTAGCAGGGTTGGTTTCAAAAGATTATGCGGACAAGCTACGGAAAAAAATAAACCGATACAGCACCAGACCTTCCCAAAAAATTAAACCGGAAAATCATGATCCATTTGAAAGTAACGAAACCACTCATTTGTCAATTATGGATCAATTCGGAAACGTGGTTTCGTGCACGACCACTCTTAACTTTAGTTTTGGCTCCGGTATTGTCGTTCCTGGCACGGGAATATTGTTGAATGACGAGATGGATAATTTTGCCGCTAAACCCGGTACGCCTAACGCTTACGGTCTGCTTGGCGGCGAGGCAAACGCGATTCAGCCAACCAAACGACCATTGAGTTCGATGGCGCCAATGATTTTATTAAAAGAAGGGAAACCTTTTTTAGCGGTTGGAAGTCCGGGCGGTCCGCGTTTGATCAACGCTATTTTGCAAATAATTATTAACGTTATTGACCACAAAATGAATATTGCAGAAGCTACGAATGCGCGGCGAATACATCATCAGTGGAAACCTGACTCAATTAGAGTTGAAGAAGGGTTTAACCCCGATACCATTAGACTGCTTACAGAAAAGGGGCATCGAATTGTCGTTAAAAACGCTATGGGATCGACTCAATCGGTTCTTAAAACTGAAGACGGTTTTCACGGAGCGTCCGACCCACGCCGCCCTGGAGCGCTTGCGCTTGGTTATTGACCATAATCAGTTAACTAAAGCGTTATGAGTTTGTCAAATGTTGAATTTTTTAATAATCTGAAATTACCAAGTTAAAATCGGGAGAATATATTTTTTCCTAAGTTTTTTAGATAAAATTTTCTAAAAAATTATTGGCTGTGTTCGTTTAGCCATTCCTGCGCCAATTTTTGCGCTTTAGAGACTTGGCGTGGGGTCATTTTTTTTTCAACACTATTGCGTTTTTTTCGACCTAATTCATTACCGTTGGCCCCGGAAATATTAAACCATTTATGCGCTTGAATATAATCTTGGGTAACTCCTTCGCCTTGAGCGTACATTATCCCTATTTTAAATTGGGCCTTTGAACGTCCTTTTTCCGCCGCAAGAAGGTACCATTTCAAAGCTTCTTCATAGTCTTGTTTGACTCCTTTTCCGCTATAGTACATATTACCCATATTAGTTTGGGCCATTCCATGTCCTTGATTAGCTGCGAGGCCATACCACTTCATCGCTTCGTTATAGTCCTGAGCAATTCCCTGGCCTTTTTCATACATACTTCCAAGGTTGGTTTGGGAACTTGCATTTCCCTGATTAGCCGAGAGGCGATACCATTTTGCCGCTTTTTTATAATCTTTTTGAACTCCTTGACCTTTAGCATACATGACAGCAAGGTTAAATTGGGCGCCTGGCCACCCCTGTTCTGCAACAGATTTAAACTTCTCAAAGGCGGTAACATAATCGCCTTTTTCAGAAGCGTCTATACCATCCTGAAAATCATCGGCGTGGAGACTGCTTGCTTCAAAAAAATACAAACCAAGCGTTAACAGAAGAGCAGTAGTTTTTAATAGTTGGTTGCGTTCCATATTTTATTGTTACTCTTTTTTTCAACGTTGGGCTATTTTTTTGTCTTACTAATTCTAGTTTTTGGCGAGATTATTTCAAAGACTTTTTTGCAAAAGCTATAGCAATTTTGAAACGCAAGAAATGAGTGACAGAGGAAAACGATAAAATTTTTTGAAAAATCGTATTTAATCTCTTAAGGGTTTAATTCCCCGCCGCTTGCGACGGGGACTATTTATTTTCATGCCAAAGCTAATAGCGATTGGAAATTGTCTAAGGCCTGTGGTTATTTGTGAAGAAAATAAAATGGGGAACCGAGTATTGGAAAATTTTTTAAAATTTTAGAAACCGATAAAAAAAATTTTAGAAAGTAAGGCCAGAGAATTTTATAAATTAAACTTTTCTAGACGAAAATAAGATTCAAACAAACTCTAAAGTTTAGATTCAGGAATGGCGCTTCTTTTGAATAAATAGATTTGAATTTTCACGAGGGAATGCTTAGTGGTCGTTTGGCTTTGGTTTTTAATACAGTGGATTACAAAAATTCAGACCCATTGGTTGGGAGGGGTAACTGAGATTGGCTATGGATCAATTGGGAAAAAGCCGCCTTCTTTCTGTTTTGGGATATATACGAATAGATTATGAAGCAGGCAATTTGGTCCGTCAGCGCCGTTTTAATAAGCGTTGGATTATTTAATCTAGGAGCGGGATTACAGGGAACTGTTTTGGGAGTAAGAGCTTCTCTCGAAGGGTTTTCTCCGTTGACCATTGGTTTGGTCATGTCTGGGTTTTCCATTGGCTATCTGGCTGGTTCGTTATATGTTCCTAAACTTATTTGTCGTGTTGGGCATATAAGGGTATTTGGGGCTTTTACGGCAATTGCATCGTCAACAATTCTTCTTCACAGCATAATTATTGATCCATTAGTTTGGATTGGAATTCGGTTAGTTTCGGGATTTTGTTCAGCCGGTATTGCGGTTGTGATTGAAAGCTGGCTTAATCACAGCGCGACTAATCAAATTAGGGGGAAAGTTCTCGCTACATACATGTTTATTCATATGATTGGAATGGCTGGGGGGCAGTTATTACTGAATGTGGCCGACTCGAAAGGGTTCGTATTATTTCTTCTTGTTTCGATTTTAGTATCTCTGGCTTCGGTTCCTATTTTACTAACCAGGACGTCCGCTCCACATTATGAAGTACACAAATATTTGCCATTAAAAGAGTTGTATCGAATATCTCCCCTGGGGGTGGTGGGAACCTTGGGTGTGGGAATTACTTATGGCGCCTTATTGAACATGGGAATGGTTTACGCTCAAAGTATTGGATTGTCGATTTTCCAAATATCCTTATTTATGACTTTGTTAATTTTAGGCGGGGCTTTATTTCAATGGCCAATGGGATGGTTGTCCGATCATTTTGAACGCCGACGGGTTATAACATATGCCAATTTTGTCGCTTTTTTTATTGGAGTTATCATCATAATTTTTTCAAACTATTCCCTGAAATTTTTGTTCGTATTAGTTTTTTTGTTTGGAGGATGTTCGCTTCCTCTTTATTCTCTTTGTGTAGCCCATACCAACGATCATTTAAACTCCGAACAAATTGTTCCGGCTAATAGCTGTCTGATTCTTTTGGTGGGAATTGGATTGGTTATTGGTCCGACTTCTGTTGGTATTTTGATGAAGTTTTCAGGACCTGTGGGGTATTTTGTTTTTGTGACAATTATTCACGCTCTTCTTGGCGGTTTCGCTTTATACAGAACAAATATAAGGGTTCCTGTTCCAGACGATGAACAAACGCTAACGATCAACTTACCGATTAGATCGACTCCTCTAATTTTGAATTTAACCTCCGAAGAACAAATGGACTCCCGTGAATAGAAAATAGAGTTCAATATTTCTTCAAGGAACGTGTAGGCAAACTAAAGGAAAAAGGTTTTTAAAATCTAAATTTTTAATTTAAAAATTTTTTTTAAAAATTAAAAAAACTTCCGATCTGGGACGAATCTTGTTGTGATTGTAACCCTTTATTTATCATTGATGTAACAACTTATCTCGCGCAATTGGATTGGCGCCGATTTTGAAAATAATTAAACAAAATATTAGGGGTGTCTCTCCTAATTAGGGAAATGGTGGTGGCTTTTTCTTCAGACTGATTCAGGACCGAAAGACCTGATCTTGATTTCCTCTCGGTTTTCTGTCCTGAATTGGTCGATGAACGGGCAACTTTTGAAAAATAAGTATTAGGAAAAGAAAAACTATGAACATCAGACCGCTTCAAGATGGAGTTTTGATTCAGCCTATTGAGGAAAACGAAGAAACTAAAAATGGAATCATTATCCCCGATTCCGCTAAGGAAAAGCCAATGGAAGGAAAAGTAAAAGCCGTTGGACAGGGAAAAACCAATGAAAATGGGGAAAGGGTTAAACCCGAATTAAATAAAGGAGACAGGGTTTTATATGGAAAATATTCGGGAACTGAAATCAGAATCGACGGCGTCGACTATCTACTTATGAGAGAAAGCGACGTATTAGCCATTTGCGGATAATAATTTTTTTAACAATAGTAAGTGGAGTCAACAAACTATGGCAAAACAAATCATCCGAAGTGAGGAAGCTCGGCATAAAATTTTGGATGGAGTGAATCGATTAGCCGACACTGTAAAATTAACATTGGGACCAAAGGGAAGGAATGTTGTTGTCGACAAAAAATTTGGTTCGCCGGTCGTAACAAAAGACGGCGTATCCGTTGCAAAAGAAATCGACTTAAAAGATCCATTCGAAAATATGGGCGCTCAAATGGTCAGGGAAGTAGCCAGTAGAACAAGCGACAAAGCTGGAGATGGAACTACCACCGCTACGGTATTGGCACAAGCCATTTACCGAGAAGGATTGAAGAACGTAACGGCTGGCGCAAATCCTATGGATATTAAACGTGGAATTGACGACTCGGTACGTCAGGTCGTTGAGGAAATAAAAGCAATATCCAAACCCACTAATAATAAAACCGAAATTTCTCAGATAGGGGCTGTCTCCGCTAATCATGATATAGCCATTGGCGACTTAATTGCCGAAGCTATGGACAAGGTTGGAAAAGACGGAGTGATTACGGTGGAAGAAGCCAAGAGTATGGAAACTTCTTTGGAGATTGTGGAAGGAATGCAATTTGATAGAGGTTACCTTTCTCCTTATTTTGTAACAGATTCTGAACGCATGGAGGCAGTTTTAGAAGACGCTCATATTCTTCTTCATGAAAAGAAAATATCCAATATGAAAGATCTTCTTCCAGTTTTAGAAAAAATTGCCAAAAGTGGAAAATCTCTTCTGATTATTGCCGAAGACGTGGAAGGCGAAGCTTTGGCGACTTTAGTCGTTAATAAGTTAAGAGGAGCATTGAACGCATGCGCGGTTAAAGCGCCGGGCTTTGGAGATCGGCGAAAAGATATGCTAAACGATATGGCCATCTTAACAGGCGGTAAAGTTATTACAGAGGATGTGGGGGTAAGGTTGGAGAATATTTCATTAGACGACTTAGGAGAAGCTAAGAAAATTTCCGTGAATAAAGAAAATACCACCATAATCGACGGTAAAGGAATATCTGATCAAATTCAATCTCGGGTAAAACAAATACGAAATCAAATCGAGAATACAACCTCGGATTATGATCGCGAAAAACTTCAAGAACGACTGGCTAAACTAGTTGGCGGCGTTGCTATTATTAAAGTTGGAGCGGCGACTGAAACTGAAATGAAGGAGAAGAAGGACCGGGTGGAAGACGCCCTTAACGCTACCCGGGCAGCGGTTGAAGAAGGTATTGTTGCCGGAGGTGGAGTCGCTCTTCTAAGAGCCGCTTCCGTATTGAATAGCCTTAAAGGAAATCATGATTATGAATTGGGAGTCAAAATTGTGAAACGCGCTCTAGAAGAACCTTTGAGACAAATCGCAATCAATGCGGGAGAAGAGGGAACAGTTGTGGTCGAAAAAGTTAAAGAATTTGACGGTAATTTTGGGTTTGACGCTAAGTCGGGTGAATTTTCAGATATGGTTAAATTGGGAATTATCGACCCGGCAAAGGTCGCACGAACCGCGTTACAGAATGCTGCGAGTATTTCTTCTTTATTGCTTACAACTGAAGCTATGATTGCCGATTTGCCTGAACAAAAAAATAGCGTTCCGGCAATGGCGGGTATGGACTATTAATAATTGAATAATTTACCGCATCAATATTTGAGGAAAACGAATGACGTTCTGGGTACGCTCCCATTCCGTTTAGGGGTTACATAAGTTTTTAGCTACCTGCTTTAAGGAAATGGAGGCGACCTTTTTTAATAAACTTCTTGGGAAGGAGATTCAATGGCTTGAAGAACATTGAGTCGCTTTCCAAGAAGAATCGTATTTTATCTTAATAATAATTTTGAAAAGCGCAGGTGTGAAATATGTAAGATTTAAAAATATTAAAATTTGGAAAACAAACAATAATATTTTTATTTAAGGGAAGAATAGTGAAAAAGAATGTGCTTTGTATTTTGATTATTTTGTTAGTGGGTTCTTTATTTTTTTCCAGTAACGCTACCTCGGAAGATTTGTTGGAACCTCTAATGGATGACGACGCATTAATGATTGAAAATGATGCGGATTTAAACTTGAAAGATAACAACGAAAACTTTCAAGAAAAAAACAACCCGGCCCAGGTTTAGGAAAAAACAAGCGTTTGAAATGTAAGAAACTGGAAAGAGGATAGTTTAAAAACAAACAATCTATTTAAAAAAGGAAAACATAATGAAAAAATATTTGATTTTAACTTTAAGCGTTTTTTTAACAGGATTTTTAGTCTTTGCAAATAACGTTATGTCTGAAGATTTACCTGAATCTGAATTGGATAATAACGCCGTTGAAATGGAACAGCATTTTGAGGTAACAAATCCTGATTCTCTAGATATTTTGCCGGATGAAGTCGACCCCGCTCTAGAGCCTGAAGGAAATCCCGACTCGGACATTTTATTTAAAGAGGAAATTACTCCTGGTTTAGAGTTGGATGGCGAAGATAGAATTATTCTAGAACCTGGAACTTCTGCTGAATAGTTTTAGAGGACCTCTATTTTATTGATTTGCTATCGCCTAGTCCTTGAATTTAAGGGCTAGGCTTCTGGCAAATCTGAGTTTTGAGGTTCCCTTGATAAAAAAATACGACACGGAGATAAAAAGAAAAAGCCTCGGGCAATTTTGCCCGAGGCTTTTTCTATTAGTTAATTCCTGCTAAGAAGCGAATAGGCCATCTCTCTGGATAAAGGATCTTTTATTCGTAGTTGTTGCTTGTGTGAAAGTTTTGAAAAAAAACAAAAAAATTTTTAATTATTTGGAAAAATTTCTAATTAAAAAATACGTAACAGCTTTGAGTCCGTTATTTATAAGTGGGTGATTATTTTTCGCGAGTTATTCTTTTGGCATAAAAAGTGAATAAAAAGTTTAGAAAATTGATTTTCTTAATTTACTAACTAATTAAACAATCTGGTTATGCGATGAAACCACTTCAAGTAGTTTATTTATGCGTTTTAGTTTTATGTATATCGATTTTGACAAATGCCAGCATTCCTAGGTCTCCTGAAGATAATGATGAAATTGAAGTCTTTATAGAAAAAAGCGTTGTTGAACAAAACACTTCAGAAAGCCTTGAAGTTGAAGAAGATTCCTTGGATTTGTTGAATGTAAAAGAAGCGGCTGCAGGAGATTCTTGGGATTATTTTCATAAAAAGTCGGAGCGACCCCAGAAAGAGGATTTCTCAGATCAAAAAAATTATGAAGGTATTTACAAGTAGTTTTTCGAGCTAGGGGTGAAGATAACCGATTAAACGGTTTTAGAATATTAGTTTAAGAATTTAAAATAAGGAAATACGATGTTTGGATTTTGTAGAACGATTAAAATGGAAAATGCCGTTTTCATGGCGGCGGCGTTAGCTGTTGTTTTGGGGATAAGCGGTTTTGCATACGCTTCAGATAAAACAGAAAATATGAAGGTTCGGATTTCAGCGGTTTCAGATATAAAGGCTCTGTCGAATCTTAGCAATGAGGAATATCAGGCTGTATCGCTTTCCGCCGGCCGCATATTACATCACGTTGAATCCGCCAGAATAGCGATTGCAAACGGTAAAAAGTCCGACGCGTTACGTCATGTTGACCAAGGACTCAAGCTGGTTCAGATTATTGAAAATGCCGTTCCAAAGCATAAAGTCTCAACCAAGATAAAATCGGGGAATGTTAGCTATTCTGACGAAGAGGATGTAGCGTTGCGTTATGTGGATATTTATGATGAACAGCACATAGAAGATATTATTACTCCTTTGGTTCAAGCTAGAAAAGAAAATGCTTTTTCTCATAAGTCCGAGACAACTGGCAACGAATCTGGAAACACTTCGGAGTTTGGAGAAACCGTTACAGGTCAGTACACATCAATGAAACTGGATATTTTGATTGCCAAGCGTATGCTGGAAGCCGCGAAAAAAGACCTTAAAGATGGAAAAGTTGACGATGCCGACGATGATTTGTTGACGCTGGAAGATAGCGCAATTGCATTTATCTATAATGTTGTGGAATTGTCTTTGGCGGAAGCTGCAGATAATTTGAAGTTGGCTCAGTTTAAGTTAAATAACGGTTTAAAGACGGAAGCGCTAGCGACTTTAAAGCTTGCTTCTGACGATTTAAAAGAATATGAAAAAGAAGCGGGAGAAAGCCGAGCCAAGGAGGCGCGCCAACTTCATCAAGAGATCGATAAACTCATAGAAACTGTTAAAAACGAAAACGGTTTAAAGACAATAGTGGGGAGAACTATAAAACAAATAGGCGTTTGGTGGACAAAGACTGTAAATTGGATGCGAAACTAAAAAAAGCAGTCATGGAATTGATTAATAAACGGAGATACGATTTTCATAGATATGAATTATAAAAGATTATTTGCGGATATAGCCGTTGAATTAGAGAAAATAGAAAATATTGGGAAGGTGGCTTCCTATATACCAGAGTTAAATAGCGTTGATCCGAATAAATTTGGAATTCACCTTATTTCTTTGGATGGTCAAAGTTATGGTTTGGGCGATTCGAACGAAAAGTTTTCCATTCAAAGTATTTCCAAGGCCCTTGCCTTGACGCTGGCTTTTAAGCTTGAAGAGGATAAGTTATGGAGAAGAGTTGGAATAGAGCCGTCGGGAACTCCATTTAATTCTTTATTTCAATTAGAACACGAAAAGGGAATACCGCGGAATCCGCTGATAAACGCTGGAGGACTGGTTATTTGCGATATTTTGGTCAGTCGATTAAAAAAAAATCCGAAGAAGGAATTTATAGAATTTATTCGGGAAATTTCAGGGGTTTCAACTATAGATTATTGCGCTCGAGTTTCTGAATCGGAAAAATCAACGGGTTTTAGAAACGCCGCGTTGGCAAATTTGATGAAAGCGTTTGGAAACATTAAAAACGATATCGACACAGTTTTAGATTTCTACTTTAACTTATGTTCTATTGAAATGACCTGCAAAGAGTTGGCGCTAACGTTTTTGTTTCTTGCTGGAAATGGAGTGAATCCTTCAACTAATGTGGAAGTTATTAGCGGCAGTCAATCTAAAAGAGTGAATGCAATCATGCAATTGTGCGGTTTCTACGACGAAGCTGGAGAGTTTACTTTTAAAGTAGGATTACCGGGGAAAAGCGGAGTTGGAGGAGGAATAATAGCCATTCACCCAGGAAAGTACTCGGTAGCCGTTTGGAGTCCCAAGTTAAATAAAAAAGGAAATTCTTATAGAGGAATGAAGATTCTTGAGTTTTTAACCACAAAGACTCAATCGTCAATATTTTAAAAATTCGAATTGTTTCTTTCCTAAGTTCGAAAATTTTTTGTTGATTTTGCTTTATTTGAAAAATAGAAAAAACTTTCTTTTTAAAGGGAGTAGAAAGTAACTTTTTAAGTCAGCCTTTTTAATTAAGGGGTTTAATACAATGAATGATAAGGAGTTTGAGGTTTTTAATTATCAATTTCAAAAAAACCAAGAGTTTTTCGATGAAGAACATTTTGATAGTTTTTCATCCAATCAAAGTATTATGCGCATTCCAAAACCAAAAAAATTTCGAGTTTTTCGGGAAAGCCGTCAAAGAAAGGAACCAAGAAGAAATTTGACCATGTGATTGAAAAGATTAATGAATCGAAAATTTTTTAAATAATTGGAAAAACTTTTAACTATTTTAAATAGCGCTTGTTTTTCAACTTATTGAAAAATAAAGTAGATTCTTTGTTTTTTTGGGTTTTTATTGTTTGGCGCTAAAAGTGAATAGTTGGGTCTAATAGAAACTGAATGGAGGGAAGGCGCTGCCCGATTGGAGCCGGAGGCAGAAAACGACTAAAAAATAAAAATTTTTTTAAATTGGAGATAAAACATGAAGTTTAAATTTTATTCTTTAATTTTGGTTGTTGTTTTCATTTTTCTTTCTTCTGCTGCAAACGGATTGGAGAGGGCGGTTGAAACCTCTAAAAATATTTCAGGTAAAATCTTTTCAAAAATTAGCGATCCTAACAGCATTGAAAATGGGTTAAAGCCAAACATTGTTTTGGCTGATGAGTCGAAAGATCATGATGATATGGATAAATTAGATAAAAAAGAAAAAAAGCAGAAAAAGAAAAAATCAAAAATGAAGAAAAAGAAAACCTCTAAAAAAGCCAAAAAAAAGAAAGATAGCAAACATGATGATTTAATGTAGGAAGTTAAAAAAAGGATGAGAAATGAAACCGGTTCAAATTATTGCAATGAGTATTTTTTAACTGGTTTTTCATTTTTCACCGGCGATGCTAATTCAATTGGCAGTTCCGACTTACGGAAAGAGTTACGATTTTAATATAAAATAATTTTTTTTGATTCTTTTCCCTGAAAGCCAAAGAAAAATTCTTTCTTTGGCTTTCTTTTTTATAAAGGTTTTAACTCCAGCAGCTGAAAATGGATTTTGAGAAAATAAAAGAACAAATTGAAAAAGCCGACGTTTCAATAACAAAACTAGAACAGGCGGGTTTAGATGTTGGCGAGGTTGTCAAAATGATTAATTCCATCGCCAAGCAAACTAATTTGCTTGCTCTTAACGCTACAATTGAAGCGGTGCGAGCAGGTAACGCCGGTAAGGGGTTTGGCGTTGTCGCTAAAGAAGTCAAAGAGCTTGCTAACCAAGCCGCAAGCGCCGCTGAGGAAATAACTAGAATGATAGAAGAAATTCAATCAGATACCAAAGAAGCAAAAAATTCTATAAATGAATTGATGGCAGATATTAAAGGATCTAATACACTTAGTTAATTTTTTACTCCCCCCCAAAAACTTCGTTTTATTTAGTCAAATTTTCTTCTCCTAGTTACGCTATATTATCCCTATTTGTAAGAAAAAACGTAATTTTTTATAGATTTATTAAGAAAAATCATTTAAAGATTTATAATAATAAGTTCTTTGATTTTTGGGACAATAAATTTATAGTTTAGCGGTATCTTCCTTGAACACCTCATTTGGAACAGACAAATCCTCTAATTCGAAATTTGATCGTTTTTATTTGAATGAAATTCCCTTAAAAGCCTGCATTGTTGACAAAAAAGGGGATATAGTTTTCGTCAACAACGAATGGGAGGATTTTAGTAAAAACCAAACTGGCGATGGGTTTTTGAAAGTTTTAAAAGGTCAAAACTTTTTTAAAGCTCTTAGACAGGCGGGAAAGAAGCGTAAATACATATTAGAAGGAATACAAGCCGTTATACAAGGAGAGTCGTCAAAGTTTGTTCAAGAATTTCCTTACGAAATTAATGGTGAAATCCATTGGTATATTTTTCAGGCGATGCCTTTGGAAGATTCTTTAGATTTCTTTTTTATATTTAGTATCGATATTACCCCTAAGAAGCAAGCTGGAAATATTACAGCGGTTTTGGGGCAAATATTAGACAGTTCTTTTAATGAAATTTACGTTTTTGATTCAAAGGGTTCTAAATTTTTACAGGTAAGCGTAGGCGCTCAAAAAAACTTAGGTTATGACCAAAGCGAATTTGATCAGTTAACTCCATTAGAAATTTTTTCAGAGCTTTCTCCAAATGCCTTCAAGAAAAAACTTAAGCCTCTTAGCGAAGGGATAGAGGAATCTAAAGTATTTGAAACAAACTTTAAGCGTAAAGATGGAACCTCTTATCCAGTTGAAGTGCGATTGCAATTGTCTAAATTAACTTCGCCTCCAGTTTTTATTGCGATTGCCAACGATATTTCCGAGAAGAAGAAAAGTTTTGAAGAAATTCAAACTCTCAGACGACGATTAGAAGCGGAAAATAAATTTTTAAAAGAGGAAGTA
The DNA here is from genome assembly GCA_964344185.1 of uncultured Nitrospinota bacterium. GTDB lineage: Bacteria > Nitrospinota > Nitrospinia > Nitrospinales > JAJDAT01 > JAJDAT01. Next base: position 33,367 of record CAYFMN010000039.1, on the reverse strand, counting down.
AGGGCTTTTTTAGGTAATGACATAGTTGGAGCAGGCCCTGAAATAAATAAGGTAAAAGACCAAATAGATTTGGTGGCGGATACAGACGCTCCAGTTTTAATTCAAGGGGAAACTGGCACTGGAAAAGAATTAATTGCTCGCACGATTCATGAGAATAGCCGTAGGAAAAACAAAACTTTGGTGAGGGTTAATTGTCCCGCCATTCCAAGGGAGTTGTTTGAAAGCGAGTTTTTTGGACATATTAAAGGGTCTTTTACCGGGGCGGTAACGGATCGGATAGGTCGCTTTCAACTAGCGCATAATGGAACTCTTTTTTTAGACGAAATTACCGAAATTCCACTTGATTTACAAAGTAAACTTCTTAGAGTTTTACAAGAAGGACAATTTGAAAGGGTGGGCAATAGCGAAACCCTAACTGTTAACGTTCGCGTTGTCGCCGCAACTAATAGAGACTTAAAAAAAGAGATAAAAGCTGGGAGATTTCGGGAAGATTTATATTATAGATTGAATGTTTTTCATATTTTTGCTCCTCCCTTGAGGCATAGACGAGGGGATATTAAACCATTGGTGAAATATTTTATTGAAAAAAGTTGCGACAAATATCGTGTGCCGAATATAGAACCTTGTCAAGAAGACTGGAATAAACTTCTTGAATATCCATGGCCAGGAAATGTCAGGGAAATGCAAAATATGATAGAAAGGGCGTTAATTCTTTGTCGGAAAAGTCCTCTCAATTTTTCTCAGGTTTTAGACGAACTCCTACTTTTCCTGGACGAGGAATTCCCTCAAATTGCCGAGGGAGAAAAGATCTCCATTGCAAAAGAAGAAGAACAAAAAGAATTGAGTCGAAATAATATTTTAAAGGCGCTCGAAGCGACTAATTGGAAGATTTCAGGACCACGCGGCGCGGCTCAGATGCTGGGTGTTAAACAAAGCACACTTTGGCATCGCGTAAAAAAACTGGGTCTGGAAAAACCCAGTTAAAAAATAAAAACTTTAACTCTCAGTTTTTCTCATCTTTATTCCTTCCTAGATTTCTTGGGCAATTTTATTCGTTTTTTTCTTTATAGCTTTTAAGTTGAGGGCTAAGGTTTAGACAAGTAAATTGTTGTCATAAAAAAAATTTTAAAAATTTCAAATTTTTTCCGACATAAAAAAAAATAAATCCCTGAAAAATAAAGGTTATTGTGCGATAAGCGTTGAAAACATTTGGCGCTGAAAATGAATGTCTAACGTTTTGGTAGTTCCTTGCAAAAAAAGGATTGGTTTCAAAGAGATAAAAACGTTTTTTATGGGAGGTATTTTGAGCGGTATTGGAAAAGTTCAAAGGAAATTTTTACCGGTAAATTTAGCCACCATCATTGAGAATTCTATCGAACAATATAGAATGGCCGATCCTAATTACAACGCCTTTTTTAGGATGGAAATGTTGCCAATTGTAGAAGGCGACGGGAAAATGTTGCGCTCGTTATTTGATGAGTTAATTTCAAATGCGTTGAAGTTTAAACGTGAGGATATTCGGCCTGTTGTTGAAATTTTTGGACAAAAAGAAAAAAATAATATTTGGAGGATATCCATTTTTGATAACGGTATAGGTTTTGACCAAAATGTTTCAACTAAAATTTTTCGGTCTAAACTACAGGAAAATGATATTAAAGCCGGTAAAAACAATTGCAGAGGGTTAAAAATATGTAAAGAGATAGTGGATTATCATCACGGAACTATTTTTGCCAAAAGTATTTTAGGGCAGGGTGCGAAGTTTACCATTAGACTTCCAGAAAAACAAAGCCAGGAGTAACTTTGAATAATATCAATAGAGAAAAATCGTGCAAATAAGAACAAAAAATCCAGACAACCATCATAAAATATTAAGTTTAAATTTTTTAATTGGATTAACTGTTTTCTTAATTATTTTATTTTTTTATCAGCAAAAAGCATATTCCCAAGTCGGACCAATTAAGAGTTTAAAGAAGAAAAATCAGTATAGCTCTGGAGATATTAAGGCGCTCTTTGATCAAGGGAGAGAATTCGAAATTCTTGGAAAGTTTTCCGAAGCTGAGAAAAAGTTTCGAGAAATATTGAAAGCTCAACCCGAACACGGTCCAGCTCATGTTCAATTGGGTATGGTCTATAAAAAACAAAAACGGTATAAAGACGCTGCCGCTGAATTAAAAAAAGCAATAGCGATCCAGCCAAATTCTATAGCTCATAAAAATTTAGGAATAATCTATACAAAGTTAGGAGAAAACGTAGAAGCTGTTAAGGAGTTTGAAGCGGCTATTAAGATAGATCCTGATTTAGAAAATATTCATTATTTATTGGGGAAAACATTATTCCAAAATAAAATTGGCGGCCACCAGAGAGTGATTAAAGAGTTTAAAGAAGCTTTAAGAGTCAACCCAAAGCTTTGGGAGGCAAGTTTTGGTTTGGGTTTAGTTTATAAGTCTCAAAAACTTTATAAAGAGGCTATTCCTTATTTTGAGAAAGTTGTTAGCGCGAGACCAAGTCATGCAGACGCTTTTTACCAATTGGGCCATATGTATATTGCGACTAAAGAGGGGAAGTCGGCTATTGCCAATCTTTTGAAGGCAGAAGAATTATATGTAAAAAACAGGACCAAACAAAAGGCAGAGCTTTGCAGAAAATATTTGAAAAAATTATTTAAGAAGTATGGTTTTAAGCGAAGCGATTTTATTTAGGACTTTCAGAGGTTGCGCTGTGGCATTATCAAAGGAATAGTTGATTTTTATCGGATAAAGTCTTTAAAGTCAGTTGATTAATTTGGTTACTAATTGGGTTTTGCTGCGAAATAGTTGTGGATAGCGACGGTGAAGCGACTGGGTTCTCTATTTTTTGCCAAATAATCTGAGCTAAGATAATTAATTTTCTTTTGCCAAATCTAAAGTTTTTTCTACATGTTTTTGCCCAAAGGGCTTTACAATGTAGTCTTTTACTACTGGGAATTTACCAGCCTTTTCTCTGTCTAGATACTGATCTGACGAGGTATACATCGTTATAACTCTGCTTACTTTATTTTCTTCCGGTAGCTTTGAGTATTTTTCTAAAAATTCAAATCCATTCATCCTTGGCATATTAATGTCCAACAAAATAACCGTTGGAGGAAAGTTGCCGTCAAACTTCTTTTCACTCTCTTTAAAGTCGAGAAAGTGATCAATGGCTTCCTGGCCGTCGGCGAAGGAATATACAGTCTTCGCAAGATTGTATTTTTTAGAAATACGTTGAACTTGATACACGTCGATTTCGTTATCGTCAATAACACACAGTGATTCAATCATTGGAAGGAATAGAGAATTAAATATTGGATAAAATCAAATCATAAGAAAGGCATTTTTGAGTTTATTTAATCATTTACTTTAAATGTTATCATGGGTTCGTTTTAAATTAAAATATTTTGAATAAAAAAAGTTTTGGCTCATGGGAAAATCGGTTAATACATTGCGGAAAAGCTGGCGTATATGATTGTTTCACCTCCACATAAGTACGATTTTGGCAATTCGTATAGCCAAATTCAAGGCGACCTATGATAAATATTTACAATGAGTTCTTATGGCGACCTAATCAGGAGTATAGTTGCTTGCAATGGTATTGGCTCTTAACGTTAGTTTTTAAATTTAGTTGGAAGTATTTTTTTCATTTTTAACTGGCGCGGACTTTGGAAGAGAAATCGTAAAACAGCTTCCTTTCCCAAAAGTACTTTGCGCTTCAATTTTTCCATTCATCGCTTCAACTAACTTCTTTGTAATCGTAAGTCCGACGCCTGTTCCTTCGGGAACTTTTCGGCCTGAATTCAATCTTTTAAAGGGTTCAAATATAGAATCTAAATCTTCCTGCGGGACGCCAATTCCTGTATCCGAAATTTTTATTTTAACTATTCTATCGCTGTGCGGTCCATATGCCAGAAAAATTTTACCACTTTGCTTGTTATATTTAGCGGCGTTGGATAATAAGTTAAAAAGCATTTGTTTGAATCTGGTTTTGTCCGCAATAATACCGACGTCGGGTTCGTTTGATAACTCTTCGATAATTTCCAGGTCCTTTTGATCTGATAAAGGTTTAATCAAAGATATAACTTCCAAAACGATTTCAAGAACTTTAAAGTTTTCAAAATTAAAATCCATTTTTCCAGCGTCAATTTTAGATAGATCTAAAACCTCGTTGATCAATTCAAGTAGGTGACGTCCGGCTTTTAAGATTTTTTTTATATTGGACTGCTGAAGTTCGGTAAATTGATTTTCTTCCATTTCTAATAACTGCGCGAAACCAAGTATCGCGTTCATAGGCGTTCGCAATTCATGGCTCATTCTCGAAAGGAACTCCGATTTTGCCTTATTCGCTTTTTCGGCAATTTCTTTTTCCTGTCCGAGTTCTTCTGACATTACATCCATAGCGTGTTCAAGGAGTTGATAATCTGATTCATATTGCTCATAGGTTTCTTCTACTGTTTCGAGGAATTTTTGCAATTCTGAATAGCTGTCCAGTTCGAGAGAAGGGAAATGGCGTTTAATTTGTCGCTTAAGCAAGTTATGCATTTGGAATGTTTTCTTGAAAGACCGTTATTGTCATTGTTTGATTGTGCAAATTACATGGTTCAAAGGGAGAAAAATGGGCAATTTCTCCATATGAGTAAAAACCTGTTAACACGGTTTTGGAACCAAGTACTTCCCTAACGATTTCGGTTTCTTCTTCAACTCGTTGCTTCATAATAATTTTTCTTCCAACACAACTAATTAATATAGCTAAATCTGGCGAAGCGCTTTTTAGAGATTTCAAGCTAATTTGTGCGGCGTTGGACGCTCCATCTACTAATCGGTTCAAATTTGTTTTCATCAATCGAGCATAACCCCCTTCAGAAATGTCTCCAGCAAAAGTCATACTTTGGTCTTTTTCGTTAATTGATAGAATAGTCCGCACAACTGGATTTTTCATGTCATCAGTTCGATAGCTTAAAGGGAAAAGAAATTGATTTGTTGATAAGTCTTTAGATCTTTCTTCTCCCAAGTATTCCTTGTAAAGCTCTAAGGCTGATCGCCCTCCCAATTCATAAAGAACGTTACCATCAGCTTTTGTAACAAGTCTTTCCGGACCAAATGGAGAAAAACCGCCCATTGATCCGTAACCCACTTTCAGACTGGAACCGTAAAAACCTAAAACAACCGCGTTTTCTTTTTCGGGGAGATTGCCGGAACATATTAAAGTTTCTTCAAACCGAAGAGCGTCCCCAGCCATGCCGCCTGTCAGTCCTACGTCAGGGGGTAATTGATCCTGTAATCCTCGTACCAATTCACTGCCGTTTATTTTTAAACCGCCGCAAATTACAAAAACATGGGTTAGATTTTTGTGGTCTAGCGATTGGGCTAAATTTTTACCTGCCAAAAAGCTATTTTTTGAATCGCTGATTTTGATATGAGACATTTTAATAGGCGTATTTTCAAAGAAAACAGCCGTTGTTACCAACGAGTCTTCCAGAACTTTGGTGTCAAAAATTTCTCCCGCTGTTGAACACCCAATAAGGTGGGCGTTTGGATATTTTTTTTGGAGCTCGTAAAAAATTTCTTTTTTTTCAAAATTAAATCGGTCTCCAAAAAGAAACACTAATTGCGCTTTGGATCCGGCGTTATCCGAGTAAGGCAAAGACCAGCCTTCTTTTTTTGTCCAGGTTTGTTGTTCAATTTTCATAAAATCCTGTCTCAATTTATACGATGTGAAATTCTATTAATCTAAGTAATTCTATTGGACATTGATTGGAATTTCGTTCGTTATTTAAGCGGAGTACTCTCTAAAAATTAATTGAAAAAATAGTCCCTTCCTACGATACTGAGTTACCAGTTATACATTGCATTATAATTTCTTAAGCTGCTCAAACAACCAAATTTTGATTTGCCTATTAACGAAGGTAATTTATGGAACCTAATATTTTAAACGCCATTATTAATTTTATAAAGCCTGAGGATTTTATGCCTCACGGACAGTGTTTATTGTGGAAGCCTGACTTACTAGGTTTACATGTGGGATCGGACCTATTTATAGTTTTAGCTTATTATTCCATTCCTGTGGCTTTAGTTCATTTGGTTCGCAAGAGGGAAGATTTGTCCTTCGGTTGGATTTTTATTTTATTTGGTCTTTTTATTTTTCTTTGTGGCACAACGCATTTGGTTAATGTGATTACTATTTGGGAGCCGATGTACTGGTTGGAAGGTTGGGTAAAGGCGATTACGGGAGTGGTGTCAGTTTTGACGGCGATTCTTTTGTGGTCTTTAATACCCAAAGCGATCTCCCTCCCAAGCTCAGATCAATTAAAAGCGGTAAATGAGGAATTGAAAAAAGAGATTGAAGAAAGGAAACGCGTTGAAGAAACTCTTAAAACCACCCAGGGATCTTTAGAAAAAGCTGTTCAAGAACGAACTTCGGAACTTCAAGAAATTAATCGCTATTTGACAAAAGAGATTTCGGTAAGAAAATCGACGGAAACTCAGTTAAAAGAAAGTCAACAAAGATTGAATACCATTTTCGATAGCGCTTTGGATGCTATTGTTGTGGTGGATAAAGAGGGCCATTTTATGAAGTGGAATAAACAAGCCGAAAATATATTTGGTTGGTCTCAAAGTGAAATTAAGGGAAAAACCTTAGTGGAAACAATTATTCCTGAGAGATATCATAAAGCCCATTTAGAAGGGGTTCAGAGGTTTTTGTCTACTGGCGAAGCGAAAGTTTTAAATACTCGGATTGAGATTGAAGCCTTAAATAGAAAGACCAAAGAGTTCCCCGTTGAACTTTCAATTGCTTATTCGGATATTCAAGACCCTTCCTTTATCGCATTTATAAGCGATATTACTCACCGAAAGAATGTGGAAAAAGAGTTGATCCAGGCTAAGGAGGAGGCGGAGTCTTCCAACCATGCTAAATCGGAATTTTTAGCCAGGATGAGTCATGAATTACGAACGCCGATGAACGCTATTCTTGGCTTCGGTCAACTCTTGAAAATGGACCCAGAAAACCCACTTCAAAAAGGACAAAAAGACAGCGTTCAACGAATTTTAAAAGCTGGAAAGCATCTCTTAAACTTGATCAACGAAGTTCTAGATTTAGCGAAAGTCGAGTCTGGAAAAATGGAGCTATCTTTGGAGAGTATTAAAGTCAGATCTTTGTTAGACGAAGTTTATGGAATGGTCGCTCATTTAGCCGAAGAGATTAAGATCAAAGTAGAAATTCAATCTAATGAAGAAGCGTATGTTTTTGCGGATTATATTCGTTTAAAACAGATTCTCTTAAACTTAATCTCTAACGCTATCAAATATAATAAGGTTAACGGTTCTGTTTTCATTGATTATAAAAAAGAAGCGAGACGGGTGAGAATAAACGTAACGGATACTGGAAAAGGTATTCTAAAAGAAAAACAAGAGCAAATTTTTCAACCTTTCACTCGCGTCGACGCAGATCTTGATGAAATCGAAGGGACTGGCATTGGACTCACAATCACTAAGCGCCTTGTCGAAAATATGAACGGAACCATTTCTTTCAAAAGTGAATTTAATAAGGGAAGCGTTTTTTCAGTTGAGTTTCCTGAAGCGGATAAACAAGGCGTACAATTAGAAAAAGAAGGTTCCGAAACTAAAGAAATTTTCCCTATGACAAATGATAAAAAAGTTAAAATTCTTTACGTAGAGGATAATCCCGATAATTTAGATTTAGTAAAACAAATCATGAGCAGGCGTCCAGATATAGATTTGATGTCCACTTCGGATGCCGAAACAGGAATCGAAATTGCTAGAGGGGAGCGCCCCAGTTTAATTATTATGGATATTCATTTACCTGGGATGGATGGATTGACCGCTTTTCAAAGACTAAAAAACTATGAGGAGACCGTTTCTATTCCCGTGATTGCCTTAAGCGCAGACGCTATGGAAGTTGACAAAAATAAGGCTTTAGCCTTAGGTTTTGAATCTTATTTAACCAAGCCAATAGATATTCCGGAGTTTTTAGAAACTATCGATAGGTTTTTAGTGTAAAAAGCAGTTGTATTTATATAGGAATATCGTCATTTGAATGAAAAGTCATTGTGAGTCAATAATAGACCGATAAAGGAGTTTTAAGCGAATAAAATAGATTGACAAGGAAGGTTTTATGCAAGCAGAAGCTAAAAATGAAATTCAACAAAATATTCTAATTGTAGACGATAACGAAGATAATCGGAAACTTGCCGAAAAGTTTATCAGGTTAATGGGGCATAAAACTATTCTTGCCGAAAATGGAATGTCGGCTTTAGCAAAGATAAAAATTAATTTGCCAGACCTTATACTACTTGATATTCAAATGCCGGAAATGAATGGTTTGGAAGTTTTAGAACGTTTAAAAACAGACACTCAATTTAAAAACATACCCGTTCTTGTTATTTCTGGCGACGATGATATGAATCAGATAATCCAATGTATTGAGTACGGAGCCGTGGATTATTTAATAAAACCTTTTAACGCTAAATTATTGCAGGCTCGGATTAAAACGGTTTTAGCCGAGAAGAAATTAAAGGATCAAGTCGCCCATTATCAGGAAAAGTTGGAGCTTTATAATGTTTCCTTAGAAGAAACTGTCCGACAGCGTACACAAGCTTTGCATGATACACATTTAGATGTTGTTTACAGATTAGGGAGGGCGGCGGAATATCGAGATAACGAAAATGGATTGCATGTTATTCGAATGAGTTTAAGCTGCGAACGGCTGGCAAAGGGATTGGGGGTGTCGGACAAAGAATGTGAGCAAATTCGGTGCGCCAGTCCCTTGCACGATATTGGTAAAATCGGAGTTCCAGATGATATTTTATTAAAACCTGGGAAATTAAACGAAAAAGAATGGGAGGTGATGCAAACTCACGCCGAAATTGGAGCTGGGATACTGGCAGGAAGCGACTCAGATTTATTGAAAATGGCTGAAATGATAGCGCTTACGCACCATGAAAAGTGGGATGGTTCCGGTTATCCGGTAGGACTAAAGGGAGAAGAAATCCCTTTAATTGGACGGATAGTTCCCGTATGTGATGTTTTTGACGCTTTAACTAGCGATCGTCCTTACAAAAAAAAATGGACTACGGATGAAGCAGTCGCTCATCTAAAGAAAGAATCCGGTTCTCATTTTGACCCTAATATCCTTGAAACATTTTTAAGCGTTTTACCCGATATAATGAAAATTCAGGAAAAGTATCAAGAAGTCTCGCCGAAAACGACTTCTTTTAATTATCAAACCTGAGTTTATGCATGTTTATATCACTCAGGCAAACCGAAATTATCTCCTTCCGGATTTTTAAAACTTTATTTTTCCACATATAAGGAATTTATTTTATTAAATAGAGGCGAAATCTTTCACCCCTTTGACGGACTCAGCCTGTTTTTTTATTTCTTTAGCGGTTGGATTAACTTTTAATTGTATCTGGCATGACTTCAACCCAATTCCTCTAATAGTTTTGATTGTGTTCATAATCTTATTTAAGAAGTTTCCCCTCCATACTAACAGTTTAGACTAGGTAAAATTAACAGAATCGGATAATTGTTAAAGCCGACAAAGTTTATTAGGATGTGCCAAATGTAAATTCATTTATGATTTTTTAAACATACCGTATTCGAACTAATTAACGAACGCTAGTTCTGATAATTTTTGTTTGAAAGTTTTTATCTTTAAAAGGCCAGCTTAAAAATTAGTAGTTTCAATCCTAATAAATATAGAAGCCTCACACGGAAGTATGAAAAGTACTTTGCTGGAAGCCACAAACACCCTTTAAAGCTTTTTAGATGAAATCATATTTTCAAAACTTTCAAGGGGACCTTCTAGGCGGCCTTACGGCTGGAATTGTTACTTTACCATTAGCTCTGGCTTTTGGGCTTCAGTCCGGTTTAGGACCGGCTTCGGGACTTTACTGCGCAATCATTTTAGGATTTGTCGCCGTTATTTTTGGAGGGACATCTACGCTAATTAGCACACCTACCGGTCCTATGACAGTAGTTGCTACTCTTGCAGTTTCTCAAGCCGTAGTGGCAGCGGGTAGCTTGAAGAACGCCATGGGAGTAATACTTGCCATTTTTTTAGTGGCGGCTGTTTTCCAGATATTTTTTGGAGTTATTAAAATTGGACGCTATGTAAGGTATATCCCGTACCCTGTGCTTTCCGGGTTTATGACTGGTATTGGAATAATATTAATTCTGCTCGAAATTTACCCTTTAATTGGGGGCGCTCCTCCAAAAGGAATTGTAGAAGTATTAATAGGGTTACCCCGCGCTTTTTCCGAAATCAACCTTCAAGCTTTGTTATTGGGGATAATCTCCCTATTTATTATTTATCTTTTACCAAAGTTCACTAAGAGCGTTCCATCATCGTTAGTCGCGTTAATTGTAGGAAGTTTTATTTCTTATCTCAGCGGATTTTCTGTTCCCGTTATTGGGGATATTCCTCATGGCTTACCTAGTTTTCAATTAAACCACTTGTTAAGTTTTGATTTTAATCAAACAGCTTTTGTCTTAAGTTCAGGCTTAACTTTGGGAGCCTTAGGATCGATAGATACTTTGTTGACTGCTGTAATCGCCGACCAAATAACAAAAACCAAGCACAAAAGCAATCGCGAGTTAATTGGCCAAGGTTTAGGCAACTTTTTTTCCGCGATGTTTGGAGGAGTGGTTGGGGCGGGCACAACAATGTCCACCATTGTCAATATTAAGGCAGGAGGAAAAACGCGGTTGGCAGGGATAATTTCCAGTCTTTTTTTGCTTGCAGTTCTTTTTAGCCTGGGCAAATTAGTTCAGTATGTTCCCATTCCAGTGCTGGCGGCTATTCTTATTAGCGTTGGGTTCGACATAATTGATTACAAAGGATTAAAGCAACTGGCAAAAGTTAATCGAGCTGAAGGAGCTATCCTAATTTCAGTTTTATTTATGACAGTTTTTGTCGACTTAATTGAAGCGGTTGCCGTTGGGATGGTTCTATCCTGTATTATTTTCATGAAAAAAATGGGCGATATCGGGGAAGGAAAAGTTGAACTCTTTCCTCTTCATAAACTAAGAGTTATGAAACCCTGTAATTTGCAGGAAGAGTTTGTTTTTCCTCGTGATTTTTGCGATCAAGTTTACATTAAAACTATTAGCGGTCCCATATTCTTTGGTTTTTCTCACAGCTTACAAGAAAACTTGAAGAGATTACCAAAGACAAAAATAATTATATTTGAGATGAACCGGGTTACTTATATTGACCAATCTGCGGCTAATGTGTACGAAGGAGTTATTCAAGAGTTAAAAGAACAAAATATCGAAGTTTTGTTAGCCAATATAAATGGACAACCTTTGAAGATGTTCCAGGATGTTGGTCTTATACCAAAAGCAATTTCCAGAGATTGTATTTTTGAAGATATATTTGATTGTGTTCGTTGGCTTGAGAAAAAGTTTGTGTTTGAAGGATCTAAAAAATTTCAAAAACTATATTAAAGCTTTGCGCCAAGCGTTAAAAAAATAAACAAAACCAAAGGCGCTAAAACTTCTCATCGGTTTTATCTGAGACCTGATTTAGGAAAACGATAAAACGCTTTATTTAACTTCAGAGTTTAAACTTTTTACAATGTTATCTAAAAATAGCCCTTTATTAGGGAAACCAAGAAATATTTACCGGATCGTTGCAGTTATATTTGCCGCTTTAATCTTAATGGCTGACGAATTATCGCCACTTGGAGTTTCTGTAGGAGAGGCTTATTGCGCTCTAGTTTTAATCGGGTTGATTGCCAGAGATAAACAATTAGTTTTGTGGTCCGCTCTTGTGGGAACTGCTTTGATTATTATAGGAATATTCCTTTCAAGACCTGAGTCTCAACTGTGGATTGCGTTGGTTAATCGCTTTTTATCTATATTTATGGTTTGGCTGACTGCAGTTTTTTCTATTTTGTTAATACAATCCGCAGAGGAAAAGAAAGAATCTGAAGAAATTAAACGGGCATACCAGTTGCTCAAAAATGAGTCCAGTTTTGTGAAGTTAAATAGAGATATTGCTGTTTTAGCGAATTCAAAACAGGGGATAAACGAAGCTTTAGAAGAAGCTTTAAAAATTATTTGCTTGGCGACAGACTGGTCGATTGGACATTTATATTTAAAAGATAATGAGACAAATATTTTAAACTCGACAAAAATATGGTTTTCGAAAGAATCAGAGCAATTTCAATCCTTTCAAAAAGTTACAGAAAACACTCCTTTAGGTTTAGGAGAGGGGCTACCGGGCAGGGTTTTGGAAAATAAAAAAGCTGAATGGATACCCGATGTATTGAAAGATAAAAACTTTCCACGGGCCAGGCAATCTGTCGAAATTAAAATACGCGCAGGACTTGCTTTTCCAATTTTGATTGACTCGAAAGTAATAGGAGTTATGGAGTTTTTTTCAGACCAACCCCTGGAGCCGGATATTAGACTATTAGAAGTTTTGGAAAGCATTGGTTTTCTTTTAGGTAGAATATTCGAACGTTATCAGGCTGTTTTACAAAAAGAAGATTATGACCAACATTTAAGAAGTCTTTATAACCGTCTTGAATCCGCTCGTCAGGAAGAAGGGGAACGGATTGCCCACGGTATAGATGACGATATACATTTTAAATAGTTGGGTTAGAGGTTCCCTTCAAATCATTCGATGAGCAATTATTTTTCGTAGTTGATTTTTATTTTACTTACCGCAGGGGTCGCCTTTTCTACGAGCGTCGTTTAGGCTATTTTGGGTTTTGGATTATTTTTGTGGAAAAATATTTTCCCAAGTATGGCGATAAAATTGCCTCGCAAATTTTTTAAATCTTCAAAGGCCAATTTTTGTTCTTTGTTTTTTAAATTCCTCTTTACCAGGTAATATCCAATTCTCTAAAGCCAGCAAAGAATAATTGATTCCTTTTTCCATTTTCCATTTTTAAGCTGGCTAGAATAGCGGTTTGATTTTGAGAAACTCCAGCGTTAATATTGCCATCGGCAGCAAAGCTGAGCTATACAAGCCCCAAAGCTAGTAGAAGTTGAAAGTAGTCTTTATTGGATAAGATTTTTATTTTGGGGGGTCGACATTTATCCCTAAATTAAAAAATTTTAGTCTGATTATTTTGGCGGCAAATATACCTTGCGAACGCTTAAAAATACTTGGTCAAGATTTCTCCAGCTAATTTATAATTTAATAAAGCAGCTTAAGAAAATCCTTATACGCCTATAAAACGCTAAATGTTTTTACCATTTTTGTATAACGGGTTTAATAGTTGAAATTCGAGACGTAATTATGGGTAAATAGCAAGCTTAATTTTGATATTATTCGGTATGCGCGCCAGAATAATCTCATAAAATAAGTATTTATTTTGTTTATAAACCGCCTGATTTGAGTATTGTGAATAGTAAAACTTTAAATAAAAATGTCTTGTTGGTATTTGGAGTGATTTATGCTTTTTTGATATTTTTTTTCGATTCGGCCGTTCCTTTGGGTATTGCGGGCGGTGTTCCCTACGTTGGCCTGGCTCTCATTGGATTGCTTTCAAAAGAATCAAAGTACATTATTAGCGCCGGTTTAATTGGGACATTGTTGACGATATGCGGATTATTTTTATCGCCTTTAGGTTCTGAGTTTTGGGTTGCCGTTGTTAATCGATTTTTAACTATTGGGATGTTATGGATTACCGTAGTTCTCTGCATTTTTTTTCTTCGCTACTAAAAGGAAAAAATAAGTAAAGAAGAGGCCACTATAGCCAATAAACAGCTTCAGCAAGAAATTAATTATATGGAGTTGAATAAGGATATTGCAGAAATAGCTAATATTAGCCAATCTGTGGAAGACGCAATAAGAGTCAGCCTGGAAAGAATATGTTTTGAAATGAGATGGCCAATAGGTCATTTTTATTTTTTTGACGAAGAAGCTGATTCATTAACAACGACTAAAATTTGGTATTTAAGGGAGAAAGAAAAATACCGAATGTTTCGAAAGAAAACCGAAGAAACTCTGTTTGACATAGGCGTTGGATTGCCTGGAAGAGTATTGGAAAGCAAAAAACCTCTTTGGATAAAGAACGTTACAGAAGACTCCAACTTTCCAAGATTTGATGAAGCTAAAAAAATAGGGATTCATTCTGGTATGGCTACTCCAGTATTTATTGGCTCGAAAGTTGTCGGCGTTATGGAGTTTTTTTCCGAGGATTCTCAGGAGCCGAACTTAAGATTTATAGAAATCATAGAAAATATCGGATTTTTGTTGGGAAGAGTTATCGAAAGAGAAAAAGCAAATCAAAAAAAGGAGGAGTATCAAAAGCATTTAAAGCAACTCTACTCAAAATTGGATTCTGTAAGAGAAGAGGAAAGTAAACGTCTTTCACGAGAGGTTCATGATGAATTAGGACAGACGCTGACTACATTAAAGCTTGAACTTTCCCTGTTAGAAAATAATCTGAAAGAGGAAAATTCGCAAGTTAGGAGCAGTATTAAAATAATGTTTGACCTAATCGGCAACACTATTAAAACTATAAAAAGAATCGCCCAAAATTTACGTCCTCCAATACTCGATTCCGTCAGTTTGGATGAGATTATTGAATGGCAGGGCCAATTATTTCAAAAGAAAACAGGGATTGATTTTCATTTTATGTCCTCTTCCAGTGGAGTAAATTTTAGTTCTGAAAAATCCACGTCGGTCTACCGGATTTTTCAAGAATGTTTAACGAACATCATGCGTCATTCTCAAGCGAAATTGGTTAACGTTGAACTCCAAAATGGGAGAAATGATTTGACAATGAAGATCGCCGACAATGGAATTGGTTTTGACAAAAAGAAAATTGATAAGAAAGATTCTTTAGGTATTTTAGGCATGAAGGAGAGAGCCCAACTTATTGGAGGCGATCTGCATATTGAAGGAAAAGAAGGTTGTGGAACCACCGTTACATTGACCCTTAAACATGGAGATGGTAATGGAAAACAAAATTAAAATAATGATAGCCGACGATCATCCCGTCTTTAGGGAAGGATTACAAAGAGTTATTTCTTCCGTCGAAAATCTGGAAATAGTCGCTGAAGCAAAAAGTTGTTCAGAGTTATTGCAACAAGTAAATACATGCGAGGCCGATGTTGTTTTACTTGATATCACTATGAATAAAGAATTAAGTTTGGATTGTATGAAAACTATAAAAGAGAAAAAACCTCGGTTGCCTTTTCTTATTCTAAGCGTGTATCCGGAAGAATATTTTGCCATGAGGTATTTAAGAGCAGGGGCGACAGGCTATGTGAATAAGGAAAGTCCATTAACGGATTTAATTGGCGCTATAAAAAAAGTCGCTTCAGGCGGTAGACATGTTAGTCCGGAGTTTATGGAGAAAATGGCCTTTTTCCCTCAAGATAACCAGCATAAGGAACACGAAAGGTTGTCGGATAGGGAACTTCAAGTTTTTCATATGCTGGCTTCTGGAAAGTCTTTAAAAGAAATCGGAGATAAACTATTTTTAAGCGTGAAAACTGTTAGCAGTCACAGAACAAAAATATTAAGAAAAATGAATATGAAAAATAATTCAGATTTAACTAAATATGCCTTATTAAATAATATTATTTGATTCTACATTAAAAAAATTCGCATTTTGTTAAGTATTTTAATTTAAGCGTAACAGCTTTTCCTTCCTTTAGGTTTTTACCTATTCAACTGGAGAGTAAGCTCCAGATTAAATCTTATCTTCTTATTTTTCTTTTCTTGGAACGAAAAAAAGAAATATTTTAGTTCATTTTTATAACCGGATAGGGCTATTCCTATCTATTTTTTGAGTGTTACCTCAGTAAAAATCAAGGGTTATCTGATTTTTACTGCTGGTAAGAGTTTTATATTTATAAAATGAATTTTTTGGGGCAGTGAAATTTTTAATGAAATTAGTTCCTCTAAAGAAAGTTATTTTTTTACTTTTTAGCTTTTAAAAAATGTTCCAAACGGTTTCTAAAGATTTTGAATTGAATGGATTTACTTCAAAAGTGAATTTTCAGTCTAGATTCATCAATTTTTGTTATCGGACTTCTATTCTTTACTTTGAAAGAAAGATACATAAACTAATTCAAAAAGAAGATAAGATTTTTTTTAAAAATGATCGTAAACAATGGTTTGCAAATTATGTTTTATATAAGAAGCAACGGTTTGTTTGGGAAAACAATAGTAGTTCAACGATTATAGATTTTTCTATTCAATCCAAGAAACAGGCTACAGAAGTTTTTTATCTAAAAAGCCTTCCACCTAATAAAGCAATTATTTTAGAGTTTAATAGGGAAGGTGTTTATACATTTAACTATTGGTTAGCAAATACTCAAAAAATTATAACAGGTACGATAAAAGTTCTCTTCGTTTCAGATTCCCTGATTCCACAGTCTAATAAATTTAATCATAAACTTTCTTTCTAAAATTCATAGATTTTACTAAAAGACGTTATGTTATGGGTAGTTAAATATGGTTTAGTGTTTTAGCAAACGCTTAACTTTCAAGGCGCTTATTTTGTTTTTTTTAGGTTATTACGTAGACTTTGAATTTGAAGCGATTTTTCTTAACGAACATTTTTTACCCCATGGTTATGGTTTCGATTATAATATTGAAATCAATAATCTATAAAAAGTCGTTCAGAAAACAAGTGGAAAAAGACCCTTCAAAAGACCATATAAAAAATCAGCTTTTAAAAGTTATGGAAGGGGGGCTGGATCTTCATTTAATTTCTGCGTTAGCGGAAGATTGTCCGCTTTCCGATTCTGAATCAAAAAAAGTTGAATTATTGAAAAAACAGCATGGAGAGGGACGGTTTTATTCGGATATCATTTTTTATCTTTCCCATAAGTATTTCCCTTTTGAAACTTCCGAAAAACTATGGAGAGAAATTTTACAACATAAAAAAGAGTTAAATAAGAGTTTAAATCGCAATGTTGGAATTTGTGTTAGCGCTGCCGATTACTTGATTAATCGTAAAAATATTTTTGATTATGTAAGGTTAATTCCTGAAAAGACTATGGAGCAAGTCGTTGAGATCGCTACTCACGACGGATTAACTCAACTTTATGATCGGTTTTCATTCGATACCAGGTTAGATGAAGAATTTCGCCGTCATAGTCGTTATAAGAAAAGTTTCTCTTTAATTTTGATCGATGTGGACGACTTTAAAAAATTAAACGATACTCATGGACATCAAGAAGGCGACAGGGTATTGTTTAAGTTAAGCGTTATTATTTCCAAAACCGTACGATCAGCAGATTTTCCCGCTCGATATGGAGGAGAGGAGTTTGTTGTGATTTTACCAGAGACTGATTTCGATAAAGGAAAAAAGCTTGCCGAAAGGTTACGTCAAAAAGTTGAGAAAGAGTTTAAAAACGAAATTCCAGTAACGATTAGCGTAGGAGGCGCTAGCTTCCCCAAACATTCAACCGGGAAAAAGGATTTGATCGCTAAAGCGGATGAAAATTTATACTTAGCCAAATCTGAAGGTAAAAACCTGGTCAAGTTTTCCAACTAAAAGTTTACAATTCTCAAAGTCCTGGGAAAAAAGATTCACACTTCCCCACCGCTTCCTTTAAAAAATGATTTTAGTTGACGAAATTAAAATAATAGAAGAGAAATGTCTAAAGCAGGTTTTATTTTGGATAAAGTGATTTTATGAAACAACAACGTTTTTTTATGATTTAATGTTCGATTTTTGACAGTTTGTATCTGAGCGCTGACCGACTAATACCTAGCGTTTCCGCCGCTTTGGACTTGTTATTTTCACATTTTTTCAGGGCTTGCTGAATAAGCTTTTCTTCTAACTGGGCGATATATTTATCCATTTCAAAACCATCAGGCAGGTTGTTTAAATAGCTTATTTGAGGATTATTGAAAGGTTCTTTTCTCAAATATTCGGGAACATTATCCAGGCTTAACACTTTATTTTTAGAAAGGATGATCATTCTTTCTAAAACGTTTTCCAATTCTCTAATGTTTCCGGGCCAGGAATATTCTTGTAAAACTTTTACTGCTTCTTCCGAAAATGAGGTTTTATTTTTACCCAGTTTCCGATTTAGTTTTTTAAGAAAATGTTCGATTAAAATTTTGAAGTCCTCTTGACGTTCGCGAAGCGGAGGAATGTAAATTGGATAAACAAATAACCGAAAATATAAATCTTCTCTAAAATCACCTTGAGCGACAAGTTCTTTTGGGTCTTGATTCGTTGCGGCAATCACTCGAATATTGGCTTTTACCGTTTTTACTCCACCTAAGGGTTCGAACTCTCGTTCTTGAAGCACTCTCAATATTTTTGCTTGAGCCGAAGGCGTTAGTTCCGTAACTTCGTCCAGAAATAAGGTTCCTCCTTCCGCCAGTTGAATTTTCCCGGGTTTTGAAGAATCGGCTCCGGTAAACGCTCCTTTTTCATAGCCGAATAGTTCACTTTCAATAAGGGTTTCAGGAAAAGCAGAACAATTAATGGCTATAAACGGTTTTTTTGACCGAGGGCTATTAAAATGAATTGCTTTGGATATGAGTTCCTTACCTGTTCCACTTTCCCCAATAATAATAACCGAAGTGTCTTGTGGGGCGACGCTGGCGGCTAAATTTAGAGCCTCGATTACCTTTGGGGAGTGACCGATAATATTAGAAAAATCAAAATCGGATTCCAGGAGTTTTCTTGTTTCCTCCAATTCCTCCAATAGCTGTTTCTTTTCTTCTTCTATAATTTTATATTCTAAAACGTCCCGTATCACTCCCATTACATAGGCAATTTCCCTGTTTTTTTTATCGAAAATAGGAGTGAAAATTATTTCTACCCAAGTTTGTTCGCCGTCTTTTTTATTCATAGGCATTCTTTCACGAATACTGGTGATTTCCTGATATGGCGTTTGGGTTTCGGAATCGGAAACTTGTTTTAGTTTATTTT
This sequence comes from uncultured Nitrospinota bacterium, assembly GCA_964344185.1. Classification (GTDB taxonomy): domain Bacteria; phylum Nitrospinota; class Nitrospinia; order Nitrospinales; family JAJDAT01; genus JAJDAT01. Next base: position 14,469 of record CAYFMN010000039.1, on the reverse strand, counting down.
TGAATTCGTCCAACTTCATTTGAGCTTGATCGAATACGTCCTGGCGAGACAAACCATAAAGAACCTCGCATGCTCTGTTAAATAATAAAAGTTTATTGTCGTTTCGTACAATAAATACGCCATCCAACGCATGTTTTAAGACATATTCGACGTCATGTTCCATAGATAGCTTTGAGTTAAAAGTAAAAACTTAAATGAACTGGTTGAAATAAACCAGTGGCTAAAATTAGCCAGTTTTATAAGAACTGCTTGTTTAACAGTTGGTCTTATCTAGTTCAACAAAATTGCTGGTTGAAATCAACCAATTTTATGACATCTAGTAAAAATAAAATTATCCATCTAATTACTTATATTAAAAGGGTTTGCGTGTGTAAAAACGAATTCGGCGCCAAAGTTGCGTAGTAATTGGTGATGGCAGTAGCCAAAATTTTTGCAAACAAGTTTTGGAGGGCGCTCATGTTTTATCGTTCGGAAGAGTTTAATAATTTTCTGATTCAAACGCCAGATGGAGAATTGGGGAAGTTAAAGGATTTTCTTTTGGATGATTTATTGTGGGTTACCCGTTATTTAGTTGGAGAAATCGAAATATCCGAAAAGCTAAAAAAAATAATTATAGCTCCTTCAATGATTAAAAAAATTAATTTGTCCCGAAAACAAATTTTAATAGATTCGACAATAAAAAGATTTTTAGATGGACCAAAATTAGAAAATGAAGAAAAGGTCGTTCGAAAATATGAAAAATTATTCCTGGAATACCATGACCTTCCTTTTTATTGGGAAAAAAAATATGTGCAAGCCAATACTGTCGAGAATCTCCTTAAAAATGGAGGATTACATTCAAATAGCGAGCCGAATGACGCAAATGATTCCTATTTGCGTTCTTGTAGCGGAATGACTCGTTTTCGTATTCAAAGTAATGACGGAAAATTTGGAGAGATTAGCGGTTTCCTTTTGGAATATCCGCTATTAACCGTTCGTTATGTTGTGGTGGATACGGGAAGTTATTTGCCGGGGCGAAAAGTAATTATTCCTACTAACTGGATTTATTTTGTAAATTTTGAAGAAAAAAAAGTGTCGGTAGATCTTTCAATTGAAGATATCAAAGAATGCCCAAAACTAAATCCAATGGAACCGGTAAATCGAGAGTACGAAATAAAGTTTTTTGATTATTTTGAAAGGCCCAAATACTGGATTTGAATGTTCCTTATATTTAATTTCAAAAGGTCGGAGGTTGTTATGACTGTCAAAAATAAAAGTTTAGACGCAAAGAATGAATATTTAGGCTCGATCAAGAAAAAAGTTGAGGATTTAAATTTTAAAATTGAAGCCTTGAAGATGAAATTATCAATCGTTCCGGATTCTATACAAAGATATTACTTGGAAAGAATTGAAATCTTTTCTAGAAAAAAGGAAGAGCTTGATAAAACTATTATGATGCTGGAAGGCGCCGAAGCCGGGGTTTGGCAAAGCATTCAAAATAAAATCGAGTCTTCATGGACCGATCTCAAAAATGGTATGGACTCCATTTTTGACAAATTTCGAAATCAGGTTCCCGATAAAGAAGTGTTTATAAATCGTATAGAGGGTTCTCTTGCGGAAATTAATTTGAATATGGCCGGGTATGAAAAAAAATTTAAAGAAAATGTTAAAGATGTTGATGAAAGTTTAAGCCAAAAATATGACAAACAAATTGAAAGGCTTGTAAAGAATCGTGAATTCATTCTCCTAAAAATTGACGAGTTGAAGAAATCTGAATCTGAAAAAAAAATTGATTTGGAAGTTCGCGAATCTATCGCAAACGCGATGAGTGATTTAAAAGCCAATTGGGAAGAAACAAAAACCAGATTTCTATGCAACGTTTAATGATTTTTAATTCATAGATATCGAAATTCCCGATTTTTATTCAGAAAAGGAGATTGAGATGAAAACTGAAACAGAAACTTTAGGAGTTGAGCATTTAAGAAATCAATTGGATATGTGGGATAAAGAGATCGAAAAATTGAAAACCTCATCCAAGGAAGAACCTGCAGAAGTTCAAATTAAATATTATAAGCAAATAGAGGAATTAAGACTGCAGCAAAAAAGTTTTAGAGAAAAGCTTGCAATGCTTGGACATGTTGAAGACGACGCTTGGGAGGCTCTCAAACAGGATATAGGAACTTATTGGCAGAATTTTAAGTCTACGTTTGAAGAGACTAAAAAAGCGTTCCATGAAGGTTTGGAAGAAAAAAAGGAGGAAGAAGCGAGCTTAAAAAAATCTTTTCAACAAAAATTAGAGGCTCGATTATCCGAATGGGACGCAGAAATAGAAAAACTCAAAGCTAAAGCGGACAAAGTTGAAGCTGATTTGAAGATTGATTATTACAAACAGATGGGAGCTTTGCAAGAGCGGCGAAATGCCGCGAAAAAGAAGCTTGAAGAATTGCGGCTGGCTGGAGACGAAGCTTGGGAAGATTTAAAGTCCGGAGTCGAAAATTCATGCGCTGAATTAGGTAAAGCGGTTAAATCCGCAGTATCAAAATTCCAATAAACCAATTTCTAGAATTTTAAAAAAACGGAAAAATTATGTGCGGAATCTGCGGAGAAATCAGGTTTGACGGTAAGCCTGCGAGTATTGAAAACGTATTTAAAATGGGAGAAAAACTGGGACCGCGAGGTCCCGATGGGATAGGGCATTTTTCTCAAAATAACGTTGCCTTTGGACATCGTCGGCTCAAAATTATCGATTTAAGCGACGCTTCGCAACAACCTCTGGTTGATCCTGAGCTTGGGCTTGCCCTTGTTTTTAACGGCGCTATATACAACTACAAAGAACTGCGTAAGGAGCTTAGGGAGCTTGGGTATAGTTTTTTCAGTAAAGGAGACAGTGAAGTTATAGCTAAAGCTTACCACGCCTGGGGCGCCGCTTTTGTAAAAAGATTACAGGGTATGTTCTCGATTGCAATTTGGGAGCGCGATACTGGAAAGCTTGTCTTAGCAAGGGACCGGTTGGGCATCAAGCCAATATACCTTAACCGAAAAGATAAGTCGGTTAGGTTCGCTTCCAGTTTGCCTGCTTTATTGGTTGATAGGGAAGTCGATACGCAAATCGATCCGATTGCTTTGCATTACTATATGTCTTTTCATGCCGTAGTTCCGCCTCCTTATACAATAATTAAAGGCGTCCGCAAGTTACCGCCCGCTTCTATTTTAATAATAGAACCTGATGGAAGAGAAAGAATGGAGAACTATTGGGAACTTCCTTTTGGTTTGAAAAAAGAAGACGAGAATCTGGATACCGAAGATTGGAAATCGCTTTTGCTTGATTCATTAAGGAAGTCAGTTAAGCGGCGATTAGTAGCCGACGTTCCCGTGGGAGTTTTGTTGTCTGGGGGATTGGATTCCAGTTTGATAGTGGGATTATTAGCGGAAGCGGGACAAAAGAATTTAAGTACTTATTCAATAGGGTTCGAGGATGTTGGAGGTGAAAAAGGCAACGAGTTTAGGTATTCAGATATTATTGCGGAGTGTTTTTCAACCGATCATCATAAGATTTTTGTCAATTCAAAGTCTGCGCTAGTGGATTTAGCCGATTGCGTAAAAGCGATGTCGGAACCAATGGTTAGCCACGATAACATAGGATTTTACCTTCTTTCCAGGGAAGTGTCTAAGCATCTGCGCGTTGTTCAAAGCGGTCAAGGAGCGGATGAAGTGTTTGGAGGTTACTTTTGGTATCAGGAGATGGATTGTGGTATCGATCCGTCCCTTGCATATTCAAAAGCTTTTTTTGACCGCGATCATGAGGAGTTTTCGCAAGCAATTCGCCCAGCTTTTGTGGGCAACGATTACAGCCGCGAATTTGTTGAGGATTTTTTTTTCCAGGCGGATATTTCAAACCCTGTCGATAAAGCTCTTAAAATCGATACATTGATAATGTTGGCAGACGATCCCGTTAAACGGGTTGACAACATGACTATGGCATGGGGATTAGAAGCCCGCGTTCCATTTTTAGATCATGAACTGGTAGAGCTAGCAGCTCGCATGCCTCCTGATTTAAAGATAAAAGGAGATGGGAAGTGGATATTAAAGGAAGCGGCGAGAAAGATTATTCCGTCGGAAGTTATTGACCGTCCAAAGGGTTATTTTCCAATGCCCGCCCTTAAATATATCCAGGGTGACTTTTTAGGGTTCGTACGAGGCTTGTTAGAAAGCCAAACAGCTAAAAATCGAGGAGTTTTTAATATGGAATATGTGGAAACGCTTTTGGAAAACCCGGAAAAACATATCACTCCTTTAAAAGGTTCAAAATTATGGCAAATAGCTTTGTTGGAGTTTTGGTTACAGGAACAAGGTATTAATTAATCAAAATTATTTTGAAATTTAGATGCTTTTATTTCCGAATTTAAAAGACAAAAACAGTATGGTCGCCGCAGATCAGCGTTTGAAGGAAGACGTGGTTTTTGATTGCGGCTGGGGTCGTTTAATCATGGCCAATACATTTAAAGATCCTCGAAAAATTGCCAAAATACTTTGCGACGAAGAACCTGGAAAAAGAGATATTGCAATCAATTTAAGAGAACCTCATGTTGTGCTTTCGATGGCTCCTCAGGAGTTATTTCTCGACCCTTCTCATCACTTTCGATTGTTAAAAGCGGATTACAAAAACGATGAAAGCTGCAATCAAGGTATCAACGTGCGGAAAATTGACACGGTGAGCGACGTGGACCGGATTAATCAGATTTATCGATATTGGGATATGGTGCCGGTTGCAAAGTCTTTTTTCGACAAGAACCAAAATTCCGAGAGAATTTTAGTTTTTGTCGCCGAAGAAATCCCATCGGGAATTGTGTTCGGCGTAATTACGGCTCTTGATCATCAAAAAATATACAGCGATCCGCAAAAAGGGGCGAGCCTTTGGTCGCTGGCGGTGGATCCGCAAACACCGCAATCTGGAATAGGAGAAAAATTAGTTCGGTATAGCTCTGAACATTTTTTTGATTTAGGGAGAGAATATATTGATTTGTCTGTGATGCATGATAATAAACAAGCAATTCAACTTTATAAAAAACTAAATTTTTGTAAAACCTCTTTGTTTTTTTTAAAAAACAAAAGCGCAATAAATGAAAAGTTATATACGGGGCCTGTTCCGGAAAATCAATTAAACCCTTATTCCATGATTATTATTAATGAGGCGCGTCGGCGTGGAATTGCCGTTGAACTTCTCGATGACGAAACTAATTTGATAGGCCTCTCTTTTGGCGGTAGAACTATTCGATGTAGAGAATCTTTGACTGAACTGACTAGTTCCACCGCTTTACAGATTTGCTCTGATAAAGCTTTTACACATAGAGTTCTCCAACTCCATGGGCTTAAGACTCCCAAACAAATAAGGGCTTCGGATCGTACTAGCAACTTAAAATTTTTGGAAGAGTTTAGTCGGGTTGTCGTAAAGCCTGCCCAGGGGGAACAGGGAATCGGAGTTCGCGTTGACTTGTCTAATATTGAAGAGGTTGAGAAGGCTATAATTGAGGCTAGGAAAATAAATCAAACCGTATTACTTGAAGAGTTTGTGGCTGGAGACGATCTACGCGTCCTTGTAATTAAAAACGAGGTAGTGGCGGCGGCTATTCGACGCCCGGCGGAGATTGTTGGAAACGGTTTACTCACTATCGATGAATTGATTAAAAAGCAAAGCCGACGAAGAAGTAATGCGACTGGAGGAGAAAGCGTTATTCCTCTGGATAGCGAAACTCGTCGATGTGTCGTTTCGGCTGGTTTTCAAATGGAAACAATTTTGGAGGTTGGGCGACGCCTCAATGTAAGAAAAACCGCAAACCTTCACACTGGGGGAACCATACACGACGTAACGGATAAGATTCATCCAAAATTATCGCAAGCTTGTATAAAGGCGGCTTATGCGATCAATATTCCGGTTGTAGGTTTTGATTTGTTGGTTGAGAGCGTTGAAAAACCAGATTATAGAATTATTGAGGCAAACGAACGACCTGGATTGGCCAATCATGAGCCCCAGCCAACGGCTGAAAAATTTATAGATTTATTATTTCCACAAACCGCAACGAAAAATAAATTTCAATAAATTTTTAACAAACCAAGGATAGCAATGACCAAATTTGGAGATACCTCATATATTCAAAGATTGTTGATTGAACTGTTGAATATACACAGTCCAACCGGTATGACAGACGCAATAGTAAAACGAGTTTGCCAAGAATTGTCCGATCTTGGAATTCCATACGAACTTACGCGACGAGGGGCTATTCGGGCTAATCTTAAAGGAGCTCAAGAAAGTCCGGATAGGGCTATTGTGGCTCATTTGGATACTTTGGGAGCGATGGTCAAGGGACTGAAAAAAAATGGGAGAATTGAAGTTGTTCCTATTGGAACATGGTCGTCTCGCTTTGCCGAAGGGGCGCGTGTAACTATTTTTTGCGACGATAATAAAGAGATACGCGGCACTATTTTACCGTGTAAATCTTCAGGGCATACGTTTAACGACGAGATTGATACTCAGCCGGTTTCCTGGGAAAACCTGGAAATTCGCATTGACGCTATTTGTAAAAACCAGCAAGATCTTGAACGTCTGGGCATCCATATTGGAGATACCGTCGCTATTGATCCTTTACCGGAATGCATAGATAGCGGGTTTATTGTGTCCAGATTTTTAGACGACAAAGCGGGCGTCACGGCAGTTTTAGCCGCAGCTAAAGCGTCTGTTGAAAGCGGAATACAATTGCCAGTCGATTGTCACTTACTTTTCACAATATCGGAAGAAGTAGGAGTGGGCGCTTCCCACATTTTGCATGGCGATGTTGCAGAGTTGGTTTCGGTTGACAACGCGACTATAGCCGAAGGACAGAACAGCAGTGAATTGGGTGTTACTATCGCCATGCAAGACTCCACAGGACCTTTTGATCGTTTTCTTAACCGTAAATTAATTGAACTTTGCAGGAAACACCAGATTGAACATACGCGGCACGTTTTTAAATTTTACCGAAGCGACGCCGCTTCGGCAATGGAGGCAGGCAATGATATCCGCACCGCTTTACTAGGGTTCGGCTTGGATGCATCTCATGGTTATGAAAGAGTTCACATAAAATCTTTGGAATCTCTAACAAAACTTTTGATTTTGTATTTACAAAGCCCTCCTACATTCAAAAGTGATCGTCATTTGCTGGCTACGCCACAAGAGTTTTCTACAGGAACTTTGTTTGATGAAAATGGAGCAAAGAATTAGGGAAATCTCTAAAAATATAAAATTATCGAGAGCCGAGCCGCCAAGATCAAGGGGTGGCCGATAGTAAGCCGGTAGAAATAACGCTTCTTATAGATTTTCTTATTATCATTTTAAATTTTTGAAATTTTTGAGCGCCGAATACAGGTTGAAGGGATAAAATATGAGCTTTTTAAATAATTTATCGAAAGTTAGCGATTCAATCGATGTTGATACCGCAGTATTGGCGGTACAGCAGAATTTTCAACCTATTAATGGAGAAGATAAAAACGATTTGATTGCCAAAAGGGCTACGGTATACATCATGACTCAAATTGTTAAAAGCTGCGCACGTGATGTAGATTCCATTACAGAAAAATTGATTAATCATTATTACGCTCTTGGTTATTTGGCGGGGTTTACTTTGCGTTTTATACAGTCTTTCGAAATCCAAGATAAGAATATACAGACTGAAATTGCAAAGGCAGTTTTTAACAATCTATATACTGATTTGTCTTCAGAAATATTTGAAAAAACTTTTGACCCTCAAAATGCGGATAACCATATTTTTCGAAAGGGAACCGAATGCGGCTGGCAGGATGTTGAGGCTATTGTCGCTAAGAATGTAGAACCAAGCGGTCTCTGGACTTTCTTTCAAAATGAACTGTGATCTGACTGTAATGATAATGACTATTTGAATGAGATTATAACCAGAGAGGATTAAAATGCGACAGTTTACCAAGATTTTTATCGGATTGTTTTTAATGACAACTTTTATAACCGGGATTGCCGATCAATCTGAGGCCAAAAGAAAAAAGAAAAAGCCAAATACTTATAAAATGAAATATGTTGGGGCGGCAAAGTGCAATGGCAGTTGTCATGATCCTTATTATCAAGCTTGGTCAAAGTCGCCACATGGAGGAACCTATAACCTACTAAAACCTGGAGTTCGGGAGGACGCTAAAAAGAGGGTTAAATTAGACCCAAAAAAGGATTATACCGCTGATCCTCATTGTTTACGTTGTCATACAACTGGATACAGACAAAGAGGCGGTTTTAAACCAAAAAATTCCAGAAAGCCAACTCATGTTGACCCAGAGGAGCCGAATAAAGAACAAGTTGGATGTGAAATGTGTCACACCGTAGCCGGAGGTTCTGAGATTCGGTTGATCATGAAAAATACGAAAGGAGATTTTAAGAAATCCGATACCGAGAAACATGGGCAAAGATGGGATTATAAAAACGTTTGCAAAAGGTGTCATACGCATGACAATACGCCGTTTAAACCAACCGTTCATGATAAATATAAATTTAACTTTGAAGATAGAAAGAAAAAAGTTCATCCAACTGAAAAGTATTGGAGCGAAGACAACTTTGACCAAAAACTGGAAAAGATAAAAGATCGTAAAAAAGAAACCGCCAAATCCGAAATTAATCCTTTGGTAATTGAGGACTGGAAGGTTAAGAAAAGAAAGAAAGGCTATAAATTATATTTTAAAAAAAGTTCCAGGCCTTACAATAGGGTTTGGTCTAAAGAACGGAAACCTTTTAGAAAGAAGCACGGGAAAAAATATAAAAAAAGCAAAGAGTGGAAGGAGTTTTTAGCAAATCGAGAGTGGTTTAATTATCAAGAGAAATAACTTTTGATCTGGAATTCATTTTCATCTTTATAAATATTGTCTTAGGTTGAGAAATGAGAAAGCTTCAAAATATTTTAGTTTTAATTATCTTAACGTCCGTTTGTGTTGCGGGAGTTTATTTAACTAATCAGAAAAAACCTTTGTCATCTGTTTTAGAAAGAATTAAATCCAGAGGGACGCTTTTAGTTTTAACTAAAAACTCGCCAACTACCTATTATGTGAACTTTGAAGGACAGTTAAGAGGTGTCGACTATGAGTTAGTAGAAGATTTTGCAAAAAAAATTGGAGTTAAGACCCGGTATATAATTAAAAACAATTTTGAAACGCTTCTGGCAAGTTTAAAAAATGGAGAAGGGGACCTGATCGCGGGCGGTTTTACGCAAATAGACTCTTTAAAGGATGGGTTTTTATTTGGCCCTATCTATCAAGTAGTAACTCCGAAAATTGTGTGTCACCGAAACGCCAAACGGGTAAACGATTTTGACGATCTAGAAAACCGAATCGTTAAAGTTGGAGGAGAAAACTATAGCAAAAGTTTTCTGTGGAATTTAAAAAAAGATAATCCACACGTAAATTTACAAGTAACTCCTGGATTAAATACCGAAAAACTATTGGAACAAATCTGGCGCGAAAAGGAGAATTGCGCTCTTGCTTATTCCCATACCTTAGATATTAACAGAAGGTATTTCCCTTCTTTGGTTCCCTCCATAGATTTGGGGCAACAGCATAGCTTGTCCTGGATACTGCCAAAAGGGGCAAATGATTTACAAAATTCTCTGAATCGATGGTTTGCATCATTTCCAGATAATAGATTAGAAGAGATTTTTAATCGCTATTATGGCTATTATCCTGAGTTTGATTATTTAAATATAAAATATTTTTTACGTCATATAAAAACACGTCTTCCAAAATACAATAAGCTTTTTGAAGAAGCCGGAATTCAATACGGTATTCACCCCATTCTTCTGACTTCAATGGCTTATCAAGAATCAAAATGGAACCGCAGGGCAAAAAGTCCTACGGGCGTTAGAGGTATTATGATGTTGACTCTAACGACGGCTAGATCTTTGGGCGTTAAAAGTAGATTAAACGCAAGACAAAGTATTTTTGGAGGCGCAAGGTATTTGGCGAAGCTAAAAAATAAATTGGATAGCGAGATAAAAGAACCTGATCGAACCTGGTTTGCTTTAGGGGCTTATAATGTTGGCTTTGGGCATATTTTGGACGCGCAAGAGTTGGCGGTATCTTTGGGAAAGGATCCAAACGTGTGGCGAAGTTTAGAAGAAGTTCTTCCTTTGTTAAGGCAAAAAAAATACTATAAAAAATTAAAACACGGTTATGCAAGAGGACTTGAGCCTATTCGTTACGTCCAGAGAATTCGAGATTACGCGGATATTTTAGAAAACGTATTGGAAAACCCAAAAAGCTACACTGATTTAAAACGAAAGATATAAATTTAACTTTATATCTGGACTCATACCAATTTTTACTAATTAGAAATTTTATTAAAAAAATATAGAGAAAAATGATTTCAAAGGCAAGATGTATTAAGGTAGGAATGGGAAAACGGTTAAAAGAATGGCGTAAAGGCCAATGCCTCACCCTACATCAACTTGGAGATAAAATTGACGCCACGCCTGGACCGCTTTCTGAAGTTGAAAATGGAAAAAGTCTACCATCTGTGGAAACTTTAGCTAGTTTGCACAGAAATACTAATTTAAACATTATGTGGTTGCTTTTTAAGGAAGGTAAGATGATGAAAAAATAAAAGATTGTTCACCCGATTAATATTCTCTAGAAATTCAAAAAAAACAGTAACAAATTTGTATTTGATTATGGGTAGGTTAAAGCTTGGGAGGTTTTCGACCAAGTACCGTAAAAATCACGAAAAGAATCATTCCAACAACAAATAATGTCCATGCTATTTGAGTAGCCACCCCTGCGACTCCAGATAAACCTAGTACGCCCGCGATAATTGCTATTACTAAAAACGTAAGGGCTAATGAAATCATAATTAAACTGCCTTGAGGATTTCTTTTATCTATTTTTAAAACTTTCAACTAAATCAATTAGTCCATCTAAAGTGCTGACCGCATTTTTTTCAATTTCTTCCCATGTGTTTTCCACCGTTAATCTCATTTCGTGGATTTTGTCTGCAAGGTCTTTTCTTAAATCTACTAATTTATTCATTTTCTTTTTTATTGGATGTGGGATATCTGTGTTTAGGTACTTTTTATCTATTGCGATAGATATCCTTTTTATTTCGATATCAAGTTCTTCAAGTTTGTCTTCCATTTTTTTTAAAAATTCACGTTTATTTTCCATAACTAAAACGGCATATTTGAACTTGTAATGTAAGGGTGCATTAATCATGCCAATCTAGTTTAACCGTCAATTTGCTTGGTAAGTTAAGATATAAGGGTGAGGAATAAAAAAAAAGCGGGGCATATCCACCAGTGTGGGGTATATGCCCAAAATTAGAGAAGTAAGAAATGATTATTTGAAAAAGGGGGGCTTATAAAATTTAAATGGGAGGCTTAATTGATCGCTTTTAGATTGTACTTTTGCATTCGGTATCTGAGAGTTTCTCGCGTTGTGCCAAGACTACGGGCAGCCTCCGCCACATTATTGCCGGTTTGTTCAAGAGCTGCGCTAATAATGTGTTTATCTATATCTTCTAGAGACATGCTTCCATCTAGTGGAACGGTAACGCGGTTGGAGTCATCTACATGACAGTATCCCTCTTCAGATTTATTCTCTTCTTGAGGAATTTCTTGAGTAGAAGAACAAAAGTTTTTAAGTTGTAACCAACGAGCAGGAAGAACTTCGCCAGTCGAAAATAGTACGGAACGTTCGATAACATTCCGCAACTCACGGATGTTTCCCGGCCAATCGTAGTCGATCAATTCTTTCCAAACTTCGTCGGGAATTATTTTTACCTTTTTGTTTGCTTTGCGATTAAATTCCGCAATAATATTTGGAACCAACTCGAGAAGATCATTTTTTCTATTCCTTAAGGGGGGTAAATTTAAACAAAAAACAGCTAAACGGTGGTAAAGATCATAGCGAAATTTATTTTTTTCGCAGGCTTCTTTCAAGTCCACGCTCGAAGCCGCTATAATTTGTATATCCAGAGCAATTTCGCGTTCGCTTCCGAGCCGCCTAATTTTTTTATCTTCAATGGCCTTAAGTAATTTTGCTTGTAAATTCATCGGCATATCGCCAATTTCATCCATGAATAAAGTTCCGCCATCGGCTTGTTCCATATATCCTCGATGCCGGCCTTTCGCTCCTGTAAACGCCCCCGCTTCATGACCAAACATTTCCGATTCCAT
>CAYFMN010000039.1:0-2274 GCA_964344185.1 uncultured Nitrospinota bacterium | reverse complement strand
AAATTACTGCTATAGTGAATAATTCTTGCTACCAATCCTTTTCCAGAGCCGGTTTCTCCGTTTAGGATAATTGCGCTTAGCTCTACTTTAGCCAAATCCAGCAACATTGATTTTAACTCTGTTACTACTTCGCTATTCCCAAGATAAGCGTCTATTTTATATAATTTCTTGCTAGATGAAGAATATTGCTCCAGTTGTTGGTTAGACCTTGCCGCTCGGTGGGCTCTATTGACTAAAATGTCTAACCGCTTATTATCAAATGGTTTTTCAAGAAAATCATAAGCGAGCTCGTCAACTTTATCTAAATCTTCCTGGTCCGCATTTTCGACAATGAATACCCATTCTGCAAACTGGAATTCCTTCCGAAGTTCTTCAAGGTAGTCTAAGATTTTACCGTCTGACAAACCCAGATTTGCAATCACGACATGGGGAGACCAATCTCCATTTGAGATAAATTTACGCGCTCCAGCAATACTAGACACACATTCAACTAACCAACCCCGCTCACGGTAGCGTTTGCCTATTTCGGAGCCTGTTTTAGTGTCATGTTTTATGATAAGTATTTTTTTTGACAAGGTAGTTTTTCAGTGGATTGAAAAGAGAAGTTAAAAATGTAATTGAATTTTGATTTTAAAAGGTAGCCTATTTCACACAAATAGACAATCAAATATTGCAATCGTGAAGACTTGTAGACATTAACCTGATGTCTTCCTATTTGGTTAGTTAACCGTTGAAGCGAGAAATAAAAACAACAATTTTGATGAGATGGGGTATTGAGGATTTAAAGTTTGTTCAGAAAGTGGAAATCTAAAATGTTTTTAGGATTGGGAGTGGCAATGAGTTTCAAAACCTTGGAGTGACGAGTACGTTTTGTAGATCAAAACGCTAAATTGAATGTTCCACCGAGATAGAAAGCGTCAGCTATGTCGGCGCGAGATCCTGGATTAATAAAATACTGGATATTTGGTTGGATTTCGAACCCTGGAGAAATAGATATCTGATGACTGATTTCAAACGCCCATTCTTGCCCTTGTAATTCTAGCGGTTGAGATTTTTGAAACTTATCGCTGTTCCAAGCCCCTGAAAATCCCAATCCCAATATATCTTGAGGTCGGCCAGGAAATAAACCAGTGTAAACAATACCTCCTGTCAAGGTAAAGTCAAAACGAGCTACATTTGAGTCGGCTGCGCCAAACCTTAAAAATACATTTGCTCCTTGATAGGGGTCCATGCGTTCGAATGTCACAGGCCAATCAAAAAATCCGTATATGCCAAAAGTATTTGACCGGGGCACAGGGGTTCCGTTTTCATTAACTTCGGTTAAATCGGGTATATTGGTGGTGAACATTAAACTACCCAGAGCGACTTTAGCTTCGCGGTTTCCTTTTTGTAAAAAACGGTAACCAGTTTCTGATGCTATTTGTAATCCGTCATTTGAACTAAGTTGAATATTTGTTCCAGTTGGATCTTCCGGGTCTCCAGGTATCCCGTCGATTACCGCGACTTGAAGATACCAACGGTCAAACGGTTCCAGATAAAGTCTCGCTCCCAAGCCTGAATTTGGGAATATCGCAGGTCCATTAATGCCAGTTTCGGAAAGATCGATTCCTGTACCAAAAACTCCGTTAATGAAAAGGTTTGCAGATTTTTTAAAATCGAATTCTGTGTCAAGCGAGTAAATTCCCGCCTTCAGACTGAGTTTCCCATCCCACCCGAATTGTTCGATCCAGGCAAGAAAAACCTTAAATTGATCCGACGCTTCAAGATTACTTACAGTTTGCGTTGTAAATAAATTGGCCGACGGGTCTGTTCCATGAAGATGAATTAAATCTACAAGAGCTCTAGCGTGCGGCCAACCCATAATACTTTCAAGATCTGCATGTAAATCAATTTCCAGAAAGCCTGCATAATCAACCCGATTCTCAATTGCTCCTAAAGGATTGTAAAAAATTCCACCCGAATAATTTAACTCGGGAACCCATCCTTGTTTCTGCAGGCGGGTGCGAAAACCATTCCAGTTTCCGGTTAGAGTTTCTTGTTGGAAAAAACCGTCGGAAAACTCTTCTGTTTGTTCAAGATGATGAGCCCAGACAAGACCAGGAAATATTTGGAAGCATAGAACTATAACTTTCCAACAAAATACTTCTTGCAAGAGTATAAAAAAAGAAGGGATTGATATAGTTTTTTTCATATTTTAGAAAAAATTATTAATATAATCTCCGGCGGATTCAAGTTGTAAGTGCAACTTTGGTTTCGAATTAAGAGGCAAGCTGA
>CAYFMN010000038.1:36255-51774 GCA_964344185.1 uncultured Nitrospinota bacterium | reverse complement strand
CTATCTGCCTGCGTTTTATTTGCGGCGCCCGCTTCTTCCACCAGATTACGACTCCGGTTAAAGACAACATGGCAACTATCAAACCGGTCACGCTGATGATAATTTGTCCGGGCAGTCCCGCTATCAGACCCGAATGCAAAGGAAACATCGTCTGCATGAACAAATCCCCGGCAGTCCCCTCGCCAAGTATACGCACTCCCAAATACCGGCTGTCAATACCGTCGTAATAAAGAAAGTTTGTTCCACGACCTATCCCAGTCGGATGGTCCGGTCCAAACCGCACTATATAAACTCCATACAAATTGTTATAGAAGGCGAAGCCTTTGGGAGCCCAACCGCGTTTGAGAGCTTCTGCTTCCGCTTTGGGACGAATATCGCGGAAGGTCACATTGGGCATGATCGGTTTATCCAGAGGTCGCGCTTCTCGCAGGTCAAAGGGAGTCGGGATATAAGAAGAGAAAAAAGATACGATGGGCTTGAAAACCTCTTTGCCCAAATTGAGATACAAGCCGCTCACCGCCAGCATTAAAAGAAGCCCCCAAAACCACAATCCACCGGCTCGATGCAGGTCGAAGTTGACGCGGTAGAGTCCGGCGTCTTGTTTGACCTTCCAGGCCGGTTTCCATTTCAAAAGAAATGGCTTGTCATTTGGAAAAGTAAGATAGGCTCCGACGAAACAATCGAAGATCCAGACAATAGCGACAATACCCATAAACCACCAGCCCCATCGATCCGGCAAATGCAGACTGAAGTGCATTTTGTAGAGAAAGGGCACAAGGTTTTTACGCTCAAAACAGCATTCCCCCCGCAGGCGTTGCCCTAAAGTTTCGCCGGTAAAGGGATCGATAAAAACCTTATCGTAATCGATATCGAACGGTTTGCCCGTAGTTGCATTAATGCGGGGGCGGACGATAAAGCCATAGGAATGCCCCGGTTCCAACTCAAAAGGAATGGAAACCACAAGAACTTCTGGATCTTCCCGTTCGAGTTTGTCTGCAATGGAAAGAGGGGACAGAGGTTTTGCTTCCCCCTGTCTCTTTACATGAAACAGGTCCGGGTTCAGCGCTTCGTCCAGTTCGTGGTAAAAAGCAATAACGCTTCCAGTTAACCCAGCGATGATGAGAAACAAAGCCATGCCCAGTCCCGCCCAGCGGTGAAAACGAACCAGCATTTCGCGAATCGTCATGAGACTACCAGCGGTATCTGATTGAGCTTGTCACTACACGCTCGGAACCAATAAAGCAGGAACCTGCATTTCCGCATCCCGATAAATATTCTTTATCGAAAAGATTACTTACGTTGACAGAAAGGCGCATACCTTTATAATCCCCCTTGAAATCGTAATGCGCGGCGGCGTCAACCAGGGTAAAATCTGGGACCTCAAACGAATTGGTAGAGTCGCCCGCCGATTCGCCTACATAGCGTATGCCTGCCCCCAAACCCAACCCGGACAAAAACGAACCCGGTTCCACTTTATAGTCGGCAGAGAGCGACGCCAGATGGTCGGGCGCAAGTACCGGCCGTTTTCCCAGGTTTGAGCTATTACTCTCAGTCACTTCAATATCAGTATAACTATAGCTTGCGTATAAATTTACGTTTTCGCGCAACTCCGCATTGGCTTCCACCTCAACGCCGCGCGAGCGCACTTCGCCTGTTTGTACACTGAAACCCTGGTTTTCCAGATCGGGCGTCGTAACATTACTCTGCGTCAACTCAAAAACCGAGACAGTAGCGAGAGCCTTGAAACTTGGAGGCTGATACTTAACGCCGAGCTCATACTGCGTTCCCCTCGTGGGTTCAAATTGATTTCCCGAAAAATCCGTGCCGCCTTGCAATTCAAACGAACTTGCATAACTCATATAGGGAGCCAGACCGTTTTCAAAAAGATAAGTAAGTCCTGTTTGACCGGTCAATGCCGTATCTTTAAACTTGGTTAAAGAATCCGTCAATTCGTTGTCCGTTGCGGTTTGAGCCCAGTCATGACGAACCCCTCCGGTTACAACCCATCTATTTATCTTAATTTGATCTTGAGCGTATACGCCAACCTGATCTCTCGCGATTTCCCGCCGGGCAGTTACACCAAACCCCGATAAAGCCTGACCATAGTTCGGATTGAATACATTTAAGGTAGGGGTTGTGGGTGAATTACGAAAAATTCTAAACGCGGCTGTGGTCTTATAATCAACCCCAGCAAGTAATTTATGCGCAGACTCTCCAATTTGATAATCAAATTGCACATTATTGTCCGTTATCACAGAGTAGAAATCATCATCATTTAAAAATGCGAGACGGTTTAAAGTGATATTATCCGATTGCAGACCTTGTGAGAACATGCCCTTTTCAAAATAGGTACCTTTTGTGTATCTAAATATATGGTGAAATTTAAGGCCGTTTTTCCATTTGTGGTCAAAAAGGTATGCAAGCGCAAACCCTTCCCTGCCAAAAGAATTATGATCTGGTTCGCCTGTTAGAAAATTTGAACCAATCTTTCCATTTGGATTGGAAAACAGGAATGTTGCGGCCGGGACAAACACTTCCGAATAGATATTGTCCTTTTGAAAATGAGATAAAAATGTAAGACTCGTGTCAGGGCCTATTTGCCATGTAAATGCAGGCGCAATAAACAACCTCCTGTTTTCCGTAAAATCGAATTGTGCGTTGCCATCATTGGCTACGCCTGTTAGCCTGAACAAAAATTCCTTTTCTTTATCAATGGGGCCCCCAACATCAAATTTTCCACCGTACTGGTCGAATGATCCCGCGTTGAGCTCTACCTCCGCAAAGTATGTTTCGGTAGGACGCTTGGTGACCGTATTGACAATACCTCCAGGAGACGCCGCGCCATATAACACGGAAGCCGGTCCCTTCAACACTTCGACCCTTTCCAACAAATAAGGGTCCGGCTCGGCATTATCGTCGCCGTTTGCAAAATCAAAAGCTCCATCCCGGACCATAAAGTTACTATCAGTAGTGAAGCCCCGGAGGTTTAGCACTGACCTCTTTCTTTGGGACGCGCCTCTAACTTCTCCAAATACGCCTGGCGTATACCGAAAAGCGTCGTTTACAGTATCCATACGCTGATCCCTTATCTTATCCGCCGATAAGATAGAAATCGAACGCGGCGTTTCAACAATGGGAGTATCGGTTTTACTGCCAGTGGCGCTCTGGTTGGCGACGTAACCGTCTACCGGACCAAAAGCCGATTCTTTGGCTTCCATCACTCCTTTTACCTGGATTTCGCTCAATTGTTTTAGTTGCGTGTTATTGCTTTTTGCCGACATCAGAGTAACGGTATTACCCGAATCAATCCGATAACCAATATCGCTTCCGTCAAGTAACTTGTTCAGCGCCTGCTCTGTCGTGAATTGGCCCTGTAAACCCTGGCTTTGTTTGTCTTTTGTCAAGGAGGCGTCGCCGCCAATCAAAAGTTTACTCTGCTCCGCAAAACGATTCAACGCCTCCGCCAGCGAGGTCGCGGGAATATTAAAATTGATACTGGCTTTTTGCCCTGCGTTTGGTTGCGACATCGCGGGAACGCTCATAAGGACGACTCCCAATACCGCCAATAAAGCCCATACCACAGACCCTAAAGCGAATGCCCTGAGTTTTGAATTGTTTGCACGAGTTTGTTTCATTTTGCTCCCCTGATAATGGTCAATAAGCGCTGTGCTATATACCGTCTATTTCATTAATAGTCCGAACAGCTCGGCAAAAAGGGGAACATTTTTTTAAAAAAATGGAATTTTTTTAAGGACCTGGGGGAAACAATCCAGGAAAAAGAGGAGTTAATTTTATTAGATCGAAGCGAGATTCTTCCTCACTCCTGCGGAGTTCGTCTGAATGACATGCGAAGGTGACCATAAATCCTAGTCCTTAATTAACGACTGAGAGTCATGAGGCTTGATGGAAATCCACAATGGCAATGTTTTTTCAACTTTCACGGGCAAGATTTGCGACAGCATGGTCAGGACATGGTTCGGATTGTCGGTTGGGAAGGTGCCCATAACGCTCAAATTAGCGACCGCTGGGTCGAGATGGAGATGGCTGGAGTGAAAACGCTGCAACTCTTCAACAAAAACTCCGAGCGGCATGTTATCGGCAACCAGACGATTTTTAACCCAGGCGATGTCGGTCTGTTTTGCGGGTTTTAGCGGAGCGACAACCTTTTTATTAAAGCTTGACTGCCGTCCGGCGGGAACAATCTCTTTGGTCAGACCGGCCATACGAATTTCCACGACGCCTTCATAGACCGCCACTCTGGTTCTATCCTTTAACGTACGTACGGCAAAACGCGTACCCATCGGATGTAAATCGCCCTGAGCGACGCGAACAGCCAGAGGCCGATCATCTTTGCCCGTATCGACCAACACCTCGCCCTCCAGCAAAGTAATGAGGCGGCGGTCGGCAGTGTAATCAACGTTAACCGCAGTGATCGCATTAAGCCACAGTTGGGTACCGTCCTCAAGGGTCAGGGTCAATCGTTCGCCTGTGCCCGTTTGAAAATCCGCTATAGCAACTTGATACATTTTTTGAAGCGGCAAGTAACTTAAGGCGAACGCCAGCAAAAGGATCGCCGTCAAACCACCAACACTTCGCGCAAACTTGCGGCTGGCGCCCTCTGTCTTTAAAGCTTTTGTCAGCGCCTGCCGGTTATCATCGAGCTCTCGCACCTGGTCGCATTGCTCCTGCACGGACTGAATATTCCGCCAAGCGGCGCCATTTTCAGGACTGGCCTTTACCCAGGCCCGCCAACCTTGCTTCTCCTCTTCCGTGACATTATCCGATTGCAGAATAGCAAACCAGTCGGCCGCCGCCGATAAAGCGTCCAAATCCTTTGGTTCTGAACCGGGTTCGGCGCTCATATCAAATTAGACCTCATCAAATTTTTCACAATAATGCGCTCGCTTAAGCTTTGGCAAATTAAGCGAACAATGCAGCATTGCGCGAGCCATGTATTTTTTAACCGTGCGTTCGGAAACCTTCAACTCTACGGCAATCTCTTTATAAGTGAGGCCTTGAATTTGCGACATCACAAAAGCGTCCGCAACGCGCTTGGGTAACTGTTTCAACAAGTTTTTGAACGACAACAGCGTTTCAATCACCAATAGAAGATGTTCAGGCGAGGGTTCTACGTTTTCGGGCTGTGTCTTCAATACCTCCAGCCAAGCTCTCTCAATATCTTTGCGACGCCAATGATCAATACATATGCCGCGGGCAATGGCGCTCAGATAGGCGCGAACCTGATTGTTTTCAGCGCCTTTGCAGATAACATCTCGCGGTCGGTTGAGCAGGCGTACAAAAGTGTCCTGCGCCAAATCGGCGGAAGTATCAAAACAACCAAGGCGTTTTTGCAACCATCTTATCAACCACGGTTGATGTTCGCGATAAATTTCCTCAGTTTGTTTACCGATATTAAAATTCTGCATTATAGGATAAGCTAAACAATAATGATAATGATTTTTATTATATATAAATCAAAACAACTGTCAAGAAATGGAAAAATAACCGTCGCAACTTCGCGATGCAACTTTCGCTATGGTAAACTATGGTCGATTGCGGAAGGGTCAATATTAAATAAATCGCGTGAAACGCTACGCGACGTGTTTTGAGGCACCCCATCGATCAATACAAGAATACTGCGACCTCGCAAGGTTTGAGCCGTATTGGTTCTGGTTAAACTACTAGGTCCAAACCCTGGCGCCGACTTCGCCAAAATATCAGCCAAGCTTTTAGATACCTCTTCCTGCCGCTGTATGTCTACAGAATCGATTATGGTTAAAGAACCAGGGACAGAAGACAATAACTCTTTACTTCCCGTCGCGGAAACTACAATCGGATCGATACGTAAAGCGCTTTTTCCATTGCTTTCAAGGAGTCCTTTTGACTTCTGAACAGTAACGGTATTAGAGGCTGTGAATTTATATACAAGGTTGGTTTTTGAAAGAAGAAGACCCAACGCTTCCCGAGATGCAAATTTACCTTGCACTCCTTTGGTTTTTATTCCGGCGGTAATTTCCGTAGGATATAAAAGTTGTATTCCGCTTTGTTTGGAAAACTGGATTAAAGCCGACTGTAAATCTTGAGCCGGTATGTTGAATGATTTAATTTGATCTGATTCAACCGCAAATGTTTGCAAAGGGACGTTAATCATGAAAAAAATGATAAAAATGACAAAAGTTAAATTACTTAAGCGATCTATGCATATTTCGGTCAAGCCTCTATATAGATTGGCGCAGTTTGATGTTCTACAAGCCTTATTCACATTTCCTCCAATTATTTTACAAATTTCAAATTAGCGTCGTGCTGAATGTTAGACTTGTGAAATACAAATACCCTGACCTTTGAAAATTAACTTTTTGAAAAAATAATGTCGAACGCCAAAATAATGAAATTTAAAGCGATCCAAGGACTGACCTTATTGCGATTTAAATTTAGGGAACTCTCATTTAACTTTTCGGAAGGATCAAAACAAGGTAATTACTTAAACGAACCACCTTTGCAGATAAGCTTATCGCAATTGCTAAACGTTCAGTATCTTGTGCAGGACATTCCACATTCTCCAACATACCAGTATCACTTGAGCATTTAAACTGCTTTTGTTTTTTTTTGAGATGAGTGCGAGCCAGATTTGCGGCAACCTGGAAAAGATAGGCTTGAGGATTCGATATTTCCGTCTGATTAGAATAACTTAACATGCGAAGATAAGATTCTTGAGCAACTTCTACCGCTGTATCTTCACACTTTAACATACGAGCCAAAAACCTGCACAGAGACTAGTGATTAGTGATAAATAATTGATGTACCAGCTCTTTTTGGTTTTTGGTAGTCACATACAACCCAAATAGTTAAAAGAAAATTAGGCTTTTAGGAATTTTATGAAAATAAAACTCAAAATCAAAAATAACAATATATAAAACACATTTTTTTCTGTCAACTTTTAAAAGCAACTTAAAAATTATCTTGACGATAGCCCTCAAAAAACAAATAATAACGATTTTGATAATTATTTTCATTTTAGAGGCATGAGTCGCTTTAAACACATTCCTAAATTGAAAATTTTAGAGCTTATTGTAAAAAATTTATGAATAAAGAAAGCTCTACATTAGCCTCTGCGGTCGAAATTTATTACGACGAACTGAAGGCTTTTCTTATCCGCAAAGTCGGTTGTCCCTCCACCGCCGACGAAATTTTACACGAAACCTGGATGCGTGCCGTTACCCGCGTTCCTAAAAATCCCATCAAACATCCACGCGCCTTTCTATACCGAATCGCCAATAACTTGTTAATCGACCGAATAAGAAAAGAACGAAGGGATTCGCGTGTTATCGTTCCGGGAAACCTTCCCGAATCGGCCCCCGCAAAGGAAGCGCCTTTAGATTCTGGGTTAATCGGTCGCGAAAGACTTAGCGCTCTGCAACAGGCGATTAACGAACTCCCTCCCAAATGTAAACAAGCCTTTACTATGCGGAAAATTGAGCTTTTAGATCAGGAAGAAATTGCAAAACGCCTGGGCATCAGCCGCAACATGGTTGAAAAGCATCTGCGAAAAGCTTTGTATCATTGCATGAAACGGATGAATGAATTGGAGTGACGGATTTTTTTCTCTCTAAGCCTCCTCATAATCGACTAATATTCGTCTATAATTTAATGAAAGCCTAAACAATGAGGCAAAGTGTCTAAGCGGAAAAAAGTGGAAAATATCCCCGAGAAAGTTTTTCAAATGGCCGTGGGTTGGACCGTTCGCCGGGATTCCCGGCCTCTGACGCCTGAAGAACAAAAGGCTTTCCAACGCTGGCTCGGCGCCGACCCCCTGCATCGCAAAGCTTGGGAACAGACTCAAAACCTCTGGTCTGATATGGACCATTTAGAAGTAAAAACCGTTTCTGCAGAAAAAGAGACCTCAAAATCTCAACAGGAGCGCGCCCCAGAGGTTCGCCCTCTCATATCGGCTATCCAAATAAGAGCTTTTTGGAAACGACCGGCCCTCATTGCGGCCTGCCTAGCGCTTTTTCTTATATTTCCGGGAAATAACTTTCTGGTCCAATGGACCGCCGATTCCGCCACGTCGATTGGTGAAATCAGATTAGTCAACTTGCCGGACGGCTCTAAAGTCCATCTGAATACCGACTCGGCAATCGATCTGGATTTTTCTGATAAACGCCGGACAGTGTATTTATTAAAAGGGGAAGCGGAGTTTCACGTTGCCCACGACGAAAAACGTCCCTTTGAAGTCAAGGCCGCCGGAGGCAGCGCAACTGCTTTGGGCACCGCTTTTGTAGTGCGTCGCGAAGAAAATAAAGTCACCGTCACCGTTCTCGAAAATCGCGTTGAAGTTGCTTATCTCAATCAAAATGGAGACAATTTAGACAGCAATATTCTAAAACCCTCTCAACAAACCTCGTTCAGTCCAAAAACCGGCTTGCAGGGTATTCGAGAGGTACTTCCTGAAAACGTGAATGCCTGGAGCCGCGGTAAGCTCATTTTTGAAAACCAACCTCTGGAGGAAGTCATTTCCGAATTAAGCCGTTATCATAACGGGCGGATTGAAATTCTCGGAGAATCGCTGGGCGATCTTAAGGTAAATGGCGTGTTTCCCGTCAACGATCCCATAAAAGTCGTGCAGGCCCTGGAATCTTCCTTTGACCTAAAGTCGCGAAGTTTGGGCGACCTGATGATCTTTTTATATCAATAAATTTCTTCAAATCTGAATTATTTTTCAGACCTGCCTATTTTTTTTCAAACCTCCTCTTTTTGGTCCTTTTTTCGTCTAATCAAAGGGATTGGATTATAACTCAAAAATAGCCAATTTCCGTAAACCCGTTTATACATCTTCAGTCGGAGCGGATTAATGAACTTAAAGCGTGTGGAGAAGAAGTATTTAAATTCTCAATTTATTTTAACGATCTTAATTGCCGTTTGTCTTAACTTTCTTTTTGTCCTGCAGGCGCGGGCCGAAGACCAAGGAAGCCAGGTTTATAACATTCCGCCCGGATCGATGGCCTCGGTTCTTAATAAATTTGCCGACCAGAACGGCCTGACGCTGGTGTATGACAGCGCATTAGTTAAAGGTCTACGGTCTCCAGGGGTTTCGGGTAATTTCTCCCGCGAAGAGGCATTACGACAACTGCTTAAAGGTGCCGGGATAACCTATCAATTCACCGGCGATAAAAACGTAACACTGGTAAAGATGCTGACAAAGGCAATCGAATTGTCGCCTATCAATGTGGTAGAACAAGACACCCTCGGTTACATGAGCAAGCGGGCCATTTCTGCTTCGCGTTCGGGAGCTTTAGCTCGAGATGTTCCACAAAATATCGAAGTGTATAACCAAAATATTTTGAAAGACACTCGCAGCAACAATATTGGGGAAGTGTTACGTCTATCTCCAGGCGCAATTTCTGATGGAGGCAGCATGGCGTCATTTGGAGACAGCGTTCTTTTTCGCGGATTCTCCGGCACCTTTGTCGTCAACGGCCAGAGGGGCGGCACGGGATTTAACCACGCTCGCGACACACAGAATGTAGAAAGAGTCGAAGTGCTCAAAGGGCCTGGCTCGGTGATGTATGGGCAGATGGAACCTGGAGCGACGGTGAATATAGTCACCAAACAGCCCCTGGATTATTTTTTCGCAGAAGCGGGAGTGCAAATTGCTTCGTTCAAGGAACACCGACTGTTTGGCGATGTGTCGGCGCCGCTTACCGAAAATAAAAAAGTTAAATTTCGATTTAACGCTGTCTACGAGGACAAAGAATCGTTTATCGAATTTTGGGACCGGGAACACATTTTTGTGGCGCCCGTGATCTCGGTGGATTTCACCCCAGATACGCGGTTTACTGCGGAATACACCTTCTCCCAAGATCGCTTTAGTACCTTTTATAATGGTCAGCCGGCAAGCGGTCTGGTTCTAGATAATATAAACGGTCAATACAATCCCGGAGTTCAGATCGCAGAACCCGATTTCTTTGGTACCCTTCGAAGCAACCACAATGTCATGTCTCGTCTTGAGCACCGGTTCAACGACTGGTTGGTGGCTCGGGCCAATTTTTCCTGGACACGAAGCTTCAGGAAATTTCAGGAGGTATTCCCGAGCTCGTTTGCTACAGACCAACGCACTCTCAGCCGAAGCGCTTTTATATCGACGGGCGATACCGGGAACGACTTTTTTTATCTCGTAGATGTCACGGCTAATTTCAATACGGGACCCATTAAACACGACTTTTTATTTGGCGCCGATTACCGTCGACAGACAGGAGATTTCAATACCGTTGGCGCCACAATAGGTTCTCTCGACTTGTTCAACCCGGTCTATGGCTTGAGCTCTTTAGCCGATGGGCCGACGAGAAAGTTTCTCCAGACAATCAATAACTATGGAGTTTTCCTGCAGGACCGTATTGCGATTCTTGATAACCTCAAACTGGTTGGAGGTTTTCGGCATGCCTACCTTGATCAGAACACCTCCTTCGCCCCTGTAGGCGGCGAACTTGCTCCAAACGACCGTACCGACAGATCCTGGACCTCACAGGCCGGAATCGTGTATCAACCCTGGGAACCGGTTTCCCTGTTTTTCAACCGTATGGAGTCCTTTGTCCCGCAGGGCGGAACCACGCAGGGCGGCACCCCGTTCGACCCTGAAACCGGAATCCAATATGAAGGGGGTATCAAATCCACATTTCTAGATGGTCGAGCGACTTTCAACATCAGCTACTTTCACATCACCAAGGAAAACGTCGCCACAACAGACCCCGCCAATCCGAGTTTTTCAATCGCGGTCGGCGAATTGGTAAGCAAAGGAATGGAAGCGTCTCTTCAAAGCCAGCCTCTAGACAACCTTAATTTAATAGCCTCCTTTGGTTACACGGACACCGAAATCACCAAGGATAACGACGGAAATCAAGGCAACACATTTCGCAATATCCCCCGATACACGGTTGCCCTACAAGGCCGGTACGATTTCGAGGGAGGACTACTGGATAAATTTAGCGTCAATGGCAATCTCACGCACATCCCGCGCAGGCAGGCCAATAACGCAAATACTTTTAAACTTCCATCCTACACCCGAGTTGATTTGGGTTGGATATACCAACCGTTGCCCAAATGGGATGTATCTTTTTGGGTAGAAAACCTTGCTGATCAACAAATCTTCGCTACCGCTTTTTCCGAGACTGTCTTTCTTGAAAATCCCCGCACCTTTCACGGCCAGGTGAAATACCGTTTCTGAAAAGATGGGGATTTCCAGTAACGCTGATTTGAAAAGCGGGAGCACCCTACCTCCGACCCAAAATCGCAACGCAGGAAAGCCTCTCGCGTTTCTACTGCATTCTCTGCTTGGACTCAAGCTTTCCGTTCTCACTTTATTAGTGCTGGCAACAGGAGCTCTCGCTACCGTCAGCCATGAAATTGACTGGCTAACGGACTCGCGGGTCCGGGCTTCACCCTATAACGATCCCGTTGACTTTGCCAAGATTTGGAATGCAGTGCGGGAAGAGTACCCTCTTAGCCGAATAGAATCCCTGGAGCTAACTCCAGAGGAACTGGTTCCCTGGGCTGGTCTAACATTTGCCTCGCGAGTTACCATTTACTCTCCCAACGGCCAAAGATCCACAGTTTTTGTCGATCCAGGATCTGGTCGCATAAATGGAGACCGCGGCTCAATGGATTTTCCACGGTTCATGCGCTTGTTACACTTTAGTTTGTTTTCTTATCCGCTGGGTTTTTTTCTAGTGTCTTTGGTTTCTTTCTTGCTGATAGGTTCTATGGCGAGTGGTTTGCTGATCTTCAAGCAATTCGCCAGTGCTTTTTTTAAGCTCCCTCGCAGAAACAAAGATTTGCGTATCATTTTGGGAGGTTTACATCGTCTGGTATCAGTTTGGAGCCTTTGGTTTATAACAGTGATTTCTTTTACCGGTGTCTGGTACCTGGGGGAAGATTTGCTCTGGCGAACCGGCCTGCCTCTATATGGTGAAAACAACTCGCGCTTGACTGAATCTGATCTCAAAATGTTACAATCAATAACAGGTCCTCTTCCTATGAAGCCCCTTTTAGATCAAGCTCAAAGCTCCATGCCCGACTTGCAAATCCGGACCATCTATTGGGAACAGCCACCGTTGGGCGCCATCCATTTTTCTGGACAAACCAATGCCTTGCTCACTCGCAACCGGGCCAGCCATATCTCGCTTAACCCCTATACGGGAAAGGTGTTGATCGCACAGCGTGCAAAAGACCTTAACGCTTTCTGGCGTTTTTCCCACATGGCGGACCCACTGCATTTCGGGAATTTTGGGGGACTGCCAACAAAACTGATCTGGTTCGGATTCGGGTTGGCTTTGTGTCTGCTTACCGTATCGGGAGTCTGGATTTTCTTGAAGCGAACGGTGAGCACTACGAAACAATTCAAGCCCGAATTTCAAAAACACCCCATGCGGCTTGGGTGGCTCGGCAAATGGAAATGGATAAACATCTTCGTTCTAGCGCTCCCGGTCGTCGCATTCACGGCAGATTACGGCTTGCTCAAAACGGAAAGTCAATGGATTGGTTTGGGGAAAAAATTGGCAGCGTCTTACCCAATCGAATTAATGGTTCATTATCCTGAAAAAAGTCGCAACGTTTTGCAAACGAAAGTTGAACTGGATCCCGCCTACCAGCAAAAAATAAAAATGGCTTATTTGAAACCAAATCTGCCAAATGCTACCTCTATTTTGCTGGAAGGATTGAATCCAACGTCCATCACATTTCCTTTAACCACACTTGAAACCGAATCAACTTCGTTTGAATTGACCGTTCATGAATGGAACGGAGCAATACGTCGGATAACATGGCCTTAATCTTTTCTTCAATTGGATTTGGCACTCTCTTTCCCTCAACTCCAGCGACGCAAATGAACTGTAGAATCAAAGTACTGATCGGCGATTTTTACAAAAGGAGCGAGGTAATGGTTTGCATGCTAAAAAAAAATTGGTTCATAACCGAAATAGACCCACCGAATTGAGGAATTCCGGCGAAAAGCAAAATAGCCTTCCAGTAATGTAAGATCCCAATCTACCTCCTCTGGATAGCCGGATTTCCTTTTAACCTTGGTCCCCGAAGTTTTCCGTTCAAAGTTTTGGCGTCAACCTTGTGCTAAATTTAGAAACCTGGCGGCAAGAAAAGTTTTCTTTTCGCTTTAAACGGCCGATAGTTAGATTTGACCAGATAAAAGAAACAGCGCCAAAAAGCTCGGTGGGAGTTCAAGTCTTTATCGGCGCTTTTTTAACGTTTTGTGTTGTTTCCTTTGTTACGTGGCTAAGGTTAAACAAGAATATTTTGTTCCCTTTTTTTAAACAAACCGCCAAACAAAACGGCTAGTTTAAATTTACTGGGTACGATTTCTTTAAACGAGATTGAACCTTTGCCAGAACGCATTTTAAAGGAACTACAAGAAGATTTTGCGGGAACACCTAACTGCAAATTGATCTACTTAGTCTATCAATAATCTAATTATCTTTATTATTAATAGCCGCTTGGGCGGCGGCTAGACGGGCAATTGGAACTCGATAAGGAGAACAAGATACATAGTCCAACCCTACTCCTTCGCAAAATACAATTGAAGCGGGATCTCCTCCATGCTCTCCGCAAATTCCGAGTTTGATATTCGGATTTGTTTTGCGCCCGCGTTCGCGAGCGATTTCGATTAACGCACCAACGCCTTCAGTATCTAACGAAGCAAACGGATCTTTTTCAAAGATGCCTTTCTCTGCATAGTCTGGCAAAAAACTTGCCACGTCGTCGCGACTCATACCTAATGTTGTTTGCGTTAAATCGTTTGTTCCAAAACTAAAAAAGTCTGCGGCTTCCGCAATTTTGTCGGCGGTTAAAGCTGCTCGCGGTAATTCAATCATGGTTCCCACAATGTATTCAACTTTTTTACTTTTTTCTTTAAACACCGCCTCGGCGGCGCCAACGACTACTTCCCTCATCATTTCCAGCTCTTTGCGAGTAGCCACCAGTGGAATCATAATTTCTGGAATAACGGTTTGTCCTTGACCGGCTATTTCAATCGCCGCTTCAAAAATAGCGCGAGCTTGCATTTCATATATTTCTGGATAAGTTATGCCAAGACGACAACCGCGATGACCTAACATCGGGTTCATCTCTGCTAAATCCCCAAGCCGAATTCTAACTTGCTCTTCGTCAATTTTGGCGGCTTCAGAAAAATGTTTTATATCTTCTTCGTCATGCGGCAAAAACTCATGCAACGGCGGGTCCAGCAAACGCACAGTGATTGGCATGCCTTTCATTATTTTGAAAAGCTCCGTAAAGTCCTTGCGTTGTTCTGGTAAAAGTTTTTCCAAAGCAGCGCGACGCTCGGACTCGTTAGTCGCGAAGATCATTTCCCGCACGTTTTGAATTCGCGTATGATCGAAAAACATATGTTCAGTCCGGCACAGGCCAATGCCTTCGGCGCCAAAATCAACGGCTGTTTTAGCGTCTAGTTCGGTTTCCGCATTGGTTCGAACTTTCATTCGCCTATATTCATCCGCCCATTTCATAAGGGTGCCAAAATCGCCTGACATTTCGGGCTTAACGGTTGGAACCTCTCCCAAAATAACTTCTCCGGTAGAACCGTCAATTGTCAAAACATCGCCTTCTTTTATCTGGTTGCCGTTTACATTAATTATTAGGGATTTGACGTCAATATGTAAATCGCCCGCTCCCGCCACGCAGCATTTCCCCATACCGCGAGCGACAACCGCAGCGTGACTTGTCATACCGCCTCTTGAGGTTAAGATACCAACGGCGGCATGCATTCCATGAATATCTTCTGGACTGGTTTCTTGTCTACAAAGAATAACGGATTCGCCAACGAGTTTCTTCGCTTCCGCATCGTCCGAAGTGAATACAACTTTACCGGAAGCTGCGCCCGGAGAAGCGGGCAAGCCTTTGGCGATAACATTTCGTTCAGCTTTAGGGTCCAGAGTTGGATGTAATAATTGATCTAAAGAAGAAGGATCAACTCTTAATAACGCTTCCTTTTTATCTATCCGCCCTTCATTAACCATATCAACGGCAATTTTTAAAGCAGCTCTGGCGGAACGTTTTCCAGTTCGCGTCTGGAGCATGAAGAGTTCCCCCTTCTGCACCGTAAATTCTAAATCTTGAATATCCCTAAAATGAGATTCAAGCTTGTTTCTTAAATCGACTAGTTGTTCGAATACTTTGGGCATAGACTCTTCCATAGAAGGCAAATCACTTCCTTCCATTTCGCGGCCCTTTTTTGTAAGCGACTGTGGAGTTCGAATTCCCGCGACCACATCTTCGCCCTGAGCGTTGATCAAATACTCGCCATAAAAATAGTTTTCCCCCGTCGAAGGGTCTCTGGTAAAAGCGACACCCGTTGCGCAATCATCGCCCATATTTCCAAATACCATTGATTGCACATTAACAGCAGTTCCCCAATCGGCAGAGATATCGTTAATTTGTCTATATTTAATCGCGCGAGGAACCATCCAGGAGCCAAATCCCGCGCCAATCGCTCCCCAAAGT
>CAYFMN010000038.1:9957-36224 GCA_964344185.1 uncultured Nitrospinota bacterium | reverse complement strand
GGTGGCCTTAAATTGTCCTACAATGTCCTGCCATCCCTGCGCGCTTACCTCCGTATCCTCCGTAATTCCGTTATCATCTTTATATGTCGCTATAACTTCCTCAAAATCATGATGGTCAACGCCCAAAACAACGTCTCCATACATTTGAACAAAGCGGCGGTAGGAATCCCATGCAAAACGGTCATCGTTAGATTGTTTCGCCAAGCCCTCGACAGTCTCATCATTTAACCCAAGATTTAGGACGGTATCCATCATTCCAGGCATAGATACTCTAGCTCCAGATCGTACCGATACCAATAGAGGGTTTTCTTTATCTCCAAACCCCATATCCATAGCTTTTTCAACGCCAGCCAGGGCAGTTTCCACCATCCCATTTAGTTCGGGAGGATAAGATTTATCGTGTTTATAGTAATAAGTGCAAACTTCTGTCGTTATGGTGAATCCAGGGGGAACAGGCAGTTTCAACGAGGCCATCTCGGCCAGGTTAGCTCCTTTACCGCCAAGAAGGTCGCGCATTTTGGCGTTACCTTCAGTTTTTTCCGCCCCAAATGTGTAAACCCATTTCGTCATTTAATATTCTCCTGATAACCTCTAAAAACGCTTGACTGAATCGAGGATTTTGCACGATTAGAACACGAATTTAAAGGAAAAAACATACATATAAAGCAATTTTCATTTAATCGCCAAGTATAAATCTCTAAATCCTTGCTAATCTTGTCGTCTTTGGCGTTAAACAATAAAAATCGATTAGATTTGGAAAAATACAGGAAAAGCTAAAAAAGCCTTCAATGTTTGGTTGAGATTTTGAGAAAAGTTGACTTGGTTTTACTATTCTTTCAATCGGTAGGTTTTTTCCTCGCCTGGAACTGCCACGATTACATTTTCTTCCCTTAATTTATTCCACGCAGCATAAAATGGTTCTAGAGAGGGAGATTCATTTTCATCAAACGAATTCAAGTAATCGTTTTTAATCTCTTCCAGATTTGTTTCATCTTTATAGCGCGTTAAGTAGTCCTTAATAAACTCCTTAATATCTTCCATCAATTGGGCCATGGTAAAAACTCTAAAATAATGAATAATTATAGCTAGAAATTCTCAAAAAATTTGAAATTCTCTTGATTGTTAATATTATGCAAATATTATTTCTCGTCAATCCCGAAAATAAAACGCTACCTTTTTTGGAATAAAATCAAATAAAACGTTAAAATATATGATTGAATAAGCTATAAATACACTGGGTAATTCTACTAATTGTTTAACTTTATCACGATCTCAAACTGCTATACATCCTCAAAGTAACACTTAATAATTTTTTATAAAATATTATCATTTAATCAAAGGCATCCCATGTTTGGTTCAACCTTGCGTATTCCCATTCGCCTAAAGTTGGTCGGACTTTTTTCTTTATTAATTCTTCTATTCACGTTTTTTAACTTTAGTTATTACCCCAAAACGTATAGATCTCAAGCTTTGACCAATTTAAACAATCATATAACCACAATGAGCGAAATGATTGCGTTAACTTCTGGAATTAGTTTAGAAGTATTGGATCTCTCAATTATTGCAAGCGCAATTAATTGGGCAAAACAAGATTCTCGATTAGCTTATATAGGTATATTTGATGAAAATAATGAACCAGTATCCACTTTTAACCCAGGAGATATTAGTTTAGATATTTCAGAAACGTTAAAGACTAAGGAAATTTTTGAAATTGGAGCAAACTTTTTTATAGTAACTCCTATAGTTTACAACAAAACCAAATATGGAAACATAATTTTAGGATTATCTTTAAGTAATTTTTACGAAAATATTTCAAAAAATGAAACTACTACCCTATATATTTGCCTTGCCATGCTTTTGCTGGGAGTTATGCTTTCGTATTTCTTCAGTAATAAAATTACCAGGCCTCTAATTCAGTTAACAGAGGCCGCAGATAACATTTCCCAAGGAAAAACGGACGTAGATATTGATATTCATACCCGAGACGAAGTGGGAGCCTTGTGTAAAAACTTCAAAAGTATGGCAAATAACATCAGGCAATCGTTCGATAATCAAATCAGTTCTATTGTCAATACCTCTAAAACCCTTACAACCTCTTCTAACGAAATTTCTGCGGCAATTTTAGAACAAGTGGGCATCGCCGCAGACCAATCTACTTCTATTTCGGAAATTTCGGCAACGCTTAAACAACTTGCCACCACATCCAGTCAAATAGCCGACAATTCTACAAAAGTTGTCGATACCTCTTCAACGGCCGTTACCTATTCTGAAAAAGGCGTTCACGCATTGGAATCTTTGAAAGAGAGAATGGACGACATTACCCGGGATAATGAAGACAACTTGATGGAAATAGTGGAATTAGGAAGAAAATCGCAAGAAATTGGCTCCGTTATGGAGATTATTAGTCACATTGCAGACCAAACCAAACTAATTGCGTTTAATGCAGCGATCGAAGCGGCCAGCGCTGGAGAAACTGGTAAAAGGTTTGGCGTTGTAGCGGTAGAAATTAGAAACCTTGCAGATAACGTTATGAAATCTACTTTAGACATCGAAAGCCGTATAGAAGAAGTGCAAGCCTCTATTAACAAACTGGTTGTCTCTTCGGAAAATGGCACAAAAAAGATTAAAACCGTTAACGACCTTGCGGCCCAAACTCTCAACCAGTTTGAAGGTTTAGTCAATGGAGCGCGCTCTGCAAATGACGCGGCTACTACGATCTCATTTTCCACTCAACAGCAAGAATTTGCCACTAGTCAGGTTTTTGAAGCCCTGAAGGAAATTGAACAAGGCATACATCACTATTCCGCTTCAACACAGCAAACCAATAGTATTTCCCAAGGACTTTTAATTTTAGCGGAAGAATTAAATAGATTAATAGAAGGACTTCAAAACGGTTCCCAAAACAACAATAGCTCGAAACATGAACTACAAAAAATTGAATCTTCATCAAATTAAAACACCCTAAACTTCAAACGTTTTTAGCCTTAGATTTCTAATAAATACAAAGCCTATCCTCTTGCAAAACCACCAAAAATTTGTTTAAATACAGGGGATTTCAACTATTTGTTTAAATTTGTTTAAATTTAAGTAAATATTCATTAAACCCAGAAAGTTATATAGCTCTGGGGCCATCTTTGAGTTTTTTCAATTCATTTTTTAACGCAACAAGGTTTTGGGTCACAATAACGGTCCTTTCCATTATCCTTGGAACGTTTTCCGTTATTGCCCGCTTTACAGATTATTCAGGAAAAACTAGTCATAAAATAAATAGCTTATGGGCTTGTTGGATTTGTAAAGCCTGCGGCGTTCAAGTGGAATTACAAGGATTAGAAAATGTCAACCCACAACGCGCCCAGTTATTTGTTGCAAACCACCAAAGCTTTTTCGATATTTTTACGCTAGCAGGTTTTTTACCAGTTCAACTGCGATGGATGGCTAAAGCGAGTTTGTTTTTTATACCGTTTGTTGGCTGGGCAATGTCCGCCGCAAACTATGTTAAAGTTCGTAGAGGCAATCGAAAGCAATCGCTTCAAGCATTTAACGACGCTTTGGACAGAATCAAAAACGGCGCGTCGGCTGTTATTTTTCCAGAGGGAACCCGTTCTCAAGATGGAACAATTGCAGAGTTTAAAAAGGGAAGTCACTTGTTAGCCATTCGATCCGAAGTCGCTATAGTGCCAACGGTAATTATAGGGACTGGCGAAGTGATGAGACAAGGAAGCTTTGGTGTAAAACCAGGAACCGTAAAAATAATATTTTTAAGGCCCGTTGAGATAAAAGGTTTAGATAAAAAACAAAAAGACACGGTTTTGGATAACGTACGACAAATGATTTGCGCTACATTTGCGGAGAACTCTACTTCATAATGGATAAAAAACCGACTAAGCTTTCGTCCGAAGAACATATCGAAAAAGAAAAAGAAATCGTAAAAACAAAATGGCCAGCGGCTATTTTAGCCATTTCTACTTTTGTGGCTGGAATCCTTTTGGTTTATTCCTTTGCTCCCGTTCATAAAGCGACCGTTACAAAACCCGTTAATAAAATACAAAAAGCTGCGCTACCTCCAAAGGATTCCCGCCCATTCGTTCCATTAGCAAATGACCTTAAGAAGTCCAAGCCGCAAGCGAAAAAAGCTCCAATAAAACCTAAACCTAAAAAACTTCCACCCCCTAAACCAAAACCAATAATCATAACAGGCGCTATTTCAAAGAATGACAGTTTCTCTAAAATAATGGGTAAAGCGAAAATAAGGTTTAATGAAGCTTTAAAAATGGTAAAAGCTTCCAAAAAGGTTTTAAACCTTAACAAACTTCAATTAGACAAAAATTATAAAATCGAATTATCTCCGAATGGAGAATTTAGATACTTTGAATATTATTTCAACGACTCACAATACTACCGCCTTAGCAAAAATGAACTATCCTATAAAGCTAAAATTATAGAGTATGAATTCGATACAGGCTTTAAAATTGTCAAAGGGGCTATCCAAAATAGTCTAATAACGGATGTGCTTGAATCTGGAGGCTCCTATAATAACGCATTGGATCTTACGGAAATATTTGCCTGGGACGTCAACTTTTTTAAAGATATTAGAAAGGGAGATAAATTTAAATTCTTAGTCGAAACTAAGTCGCGCAAAGGAAAGTTTGTTAAGGATGGGAAAGTTTTAGCGGCAGTTCTTCAAACTCGTAAAAAAACATTTGACGCAATTTACTTCAAAACTCCCGACGGCCGCGCAAGATATTATACTTCTGAAGGCAAACCTTTAGTAAAACAGTTTCTAAAGGCTCCATTAAAATATCGCCGAATCTCTTCACCATATACTTACCGCAGATTCCATCCAGTCTATAAAAAATATTTGCCTCACTTAGGCGTTGATTACGCCGCTCCTATTGGAACGCCGGTTGTCGCATTGGCCGATGGAATTGTCGCATCTGTAGGACGCAACGGACGAGCAGGGAAATACGTAGCGTTAACTCATTACGGAGTTTACAGAACAGCTTATTCCCACCTATCAAGATTTGGCAGGGGAATTAAGCGAGGAAAAAAAGTCAGTCAAGGACAAATTATTGGATATGTTGGAACCACTGGAGCTTCTACAGGTCCTCATTTAGACTTTCAACTTAAAAAGTTTGGGAAGCCCGTAAACCCATTATCTTTCAAGTCTCCTGGGGGGCCTCCAGTAAAAAAAGCGTATAGAGACGCTTTTATGCAAAGTTCTATTCAAAAGTTATATGTATTGGGTGAAACCGAAAAGGCAATAACGGTTGCGCAATCTAGTCAAATTCCAAAGAAAAAACAACACGCTAAGAAAATTATAGCTTCTTCCCTCGCTAAATCTAACCAAAGCTATAACTAAAATAGAATTGGCGTTAAAACTTTAATCCCTCCATTAGATCATTCGTTTCATCGCTCTATTCTAATTTTTCGTTAGCTAAAATATCATCGATGGTTTCCAAAAACTCATCGACTTTGATCGGCTTAGTAAGATACTTTAAAAATCCAGCTGACATTGCTTTATCTATATCGTCTTGAGTTATATAAGCGCTGATTGCTATGGCGGGTATATTTTTGGTTTCCTCAAACGTCTTTAGACGCTTAAGAGCTTCGATGCCATTCATTCCCGGTAGGTTGATATCCATTAAAATCAAATTTGGTTTATGCGCTCGCGCCAACTCAAGCCCCAGACGCGCTTCTGGAGCGGTCAATAATTGTACTTTGTCTCGTAATAACAAAATTCTCTTGACCAACGCCAAATTAGCGGGATTATCTTCTATATACAAAACCGTTGGGTTCGCATTTTCAGGTCTATCAGACTCTATGACCTGTTTTTGTTCATCAGGTTCTTTCCTGTTTCCAACCGGCAACTCAATAGAGAAACAACTCCCTACTCCAAGCTCACTTTCCACAAGCATTTGTCCATTCATCAATTCCACAAGCTTCTTGGTTATAACAAGCCCGATTCCCGAGCCTTCCACTTCTGAGCTCTCCTCTCCAAGACGGTCAAAAGGTTCATACAGCTTCTCTAATTTATTTGCAATGATTCCTTTTCCAGTATCCTTGACATGAATTCGGATTTTCCCAGATTCTTCTTTAGTGCAAAAAATTCGAACAGTTCCCCCTCTTCGATTGTATTTTATACCATTTGATATCAAATTTAACATAACTTGTTTCAACCGCATCTGATCTGCAAATAAGGTCAACGGCGTTTCTTTCATTAAGTCGCATTCATTTAATAATTGAACATCATACTTTTTTGCTAAAGGCTCCATTAAAACAGTTATTTCTTTAATTAAAGAAAACAGTTCCACTGAAACGGAAACAATCGTCATTTGTCCCGCCTCAATTTTACTTAAGTCCAAAACTTCGTTTATAAGGGAGAGTATGTGGTTTCCGGCTTTTTCAATTTCATCAATACAATCTTTTTGATTTTCCGATAATTGTTCTTTCGAATTAATCGATAATAATTGAGCAAAGCCCAAAATCGAATTCATAGGAGTTCGAAGCTCATGGCTCATTCTAGCAAGGAATTCGGATTTTGCTTGGCTAGATTGCTCAAGTTCCTCTTTGCTTTTTAATAGAGCTTCTTCTGCATATTTACGAGCTAGTTCTGCTTCAACCCTAGCCGCAAAAATAGCTAAAATCATTTTTGAGGCGGCTGGATCTTGCATCGGTTTTGTATCCATAACCACCAAATTACCTATAACCTGTTTCGACTCATTAACTAAAGGGACTCCCAAGTAACTATCAATTTCAAGTTCGACCAAAATTTTGTCTTCCGGGAAATGTTTCTGCACATCTCTTGAATAAACTTGTATTTCATTTTCATTAACAACTTTTTCACAAGGAGTACCGGAAATATCGTATTCAATATCGGATTTAAATCTATCTTTATTCCAAAAAGTTAAAATTTTATTTTTTCGCCCTTCTAGAAGACCTAAACAAGCAAAGTTTACTTTTAGAGATTTAGCCAGGTTAAAAACTAAAGATTGGAAAAATTTATCGCCGGTATCCGAAGCGGTTCCCTCCATCATGGAACGTAATTGGTCTAAACTTCTTTTATTTCGTTCTTCGCTTTCGCGAATCGCCATCTCTCCCATTTTCATTTGTATAGCGATACCGGCTAAATAAGCGGCAAAAAGGACTTTTTGCATTTCCTCTTCGGTAGGTTTTCTTGGTTCATAAAAAAAACAGCAAAAAGTGCCTAATACTTTTCCTTCAACATTCCGTATTGGCGTGGACCAACAAGCTCCAAGTTGATTTTTTGCGACAAAGTCTTCATACCCCTTCCATTGAGGATCAATTCCGATATTTTCAATTATGATAGTTTTATTGTAAGTAACGGCAGGACCACAAGAGCCAACATTTTCATTGACTTCAAAACCGTCAAACGCATTAAACACTTCTTCTGGCAAACTTGGGGCGGCAGCCGTTAGAAAAAACTTTCCCGAGCTGTCTAATGTAAAAATAGAACCGCGCACTTGCTCTATTTCCGATTCAACCTTTTGAATTAATGTTTCTAAAGTAGCCTTTAATGACTGACCGGTCGCCAACATTTCTAAAACTTGGTTTTGTCCATAAAGCGTTGCTTCGCCTTGACCATTTTTGACTTTTTCCGAACCTGAATAAAATTTAAATTTATCTGTTTTAGACAATGTCTATCGCCTTAAAAATTAAAAAACAGTTGATGTGGTTTTATATAATAAATCAGTTTACCAAATTATATCTTTAGAACTAAAATTAATTTTTAATTGGAATGTCTTTATAAAAGAAAACTCACAAAAATAAGGAGACAATCTATTCAAACGTAGTTTTAACAAGATTTTCAGAGATCCAACCAGATTTACCGTGAGCATTGATCTCTAGCCAACCTTTACTATTTCGTATTACTTCTAATTTTTCTCCCTCATGCAAAACCATCACAATCTCTCCATTAGGTTTGCGTCGAACATTCGCCATTCGAACTCCCACTGAATGAACCGGCTTTAATTCTTCTTCGTGAGATTCTAACTTTATTTTTTGAGAGGAATGAACCTTTTCTTTCCTTTCAACGAAATCTTGATCTAATTTATAAACAGCAAAAGAAAAAAATAATACAAGTAATAAAGAGATTCTTAAAAAAGCTTGCATCCCTGTTATTCCCTTTGGTAATGACTTCGGAGTTGTTTCGGGAGGTCCGCAACGCTTGCAAAACCATTGACCGCGCACAATTGTTTCGCCACAAACATCGCAGTTTATAATCCACTCGTTTAATTTGGGGTTTCTTTTATTTTTTTTAGCCATTTTAAAGTTATCGATCTTCAAAATTAAAAAAAACAAAGGGTCTTAATTATTTTACAATTTATATATATCCGTATATTTATCTATTAAGTATTTAATAAAATGATCGGGATTTAAAGATTCTCCCGTTACTTGTATTACTAACTCATCTATAGAGTAAAGCCTACCTTTTTGGTGAATATTCTCGTTCAACCATTTCTTGATATCTATAAATTTTCCGGCTTTAATTTTCTCTTCAATACCGGAATCTTGAATTTTTAACGTATTGAAAAACTGGCAAGCATACATTGCGCCTAGAGTATAAGATGGGAAATAACCAAAACTCCCCATACTCCAGTGAATATCCTGTAAAACTCCTTCCATGTCCGTATTTGGTTTAATTCCCAAATAGGTATTCATTTTATCATTCCATATTCCAGGCAAATCATCGGGAGATATAGAACCATCGAACAAACCTTTTTCAATCTCAAATCTTAAAATAATGTGCAAGGGATACGTAACTTCATCCGCCTCAACCCTAATCATAGAAGGTACAGAAAGATTAATTCCTTCGTAAAAAGCTCTTGCCGAAACGTCCTTAAGTTTTTCGGGAAAAGCTTCTTTAAACTTTGGAAGATAGTAATGACAAAAGCTTTGGCTTTGAGCAATCATTCTCTCCCAAAAAAGCGACTGCGATTCGTGAATACCCATCGATAGATGCTCTGAAACAGGTAAATCTCGATCACGCTCCATTCTACCCTGCTCATAAAGCCCATGACCCGTTTCATGAATCACGGCATACAATGATTCCACAAAGTTATCGCTGCGATATCTCGTCGTTATACGAACGTCGGTTGGATGAGAACCGCCGCAAAATGGATGAACCGAAGCGTCTATACGACCTTTGTCAAAAGCAAACCCAATATCTTGACTAATTTGCAGACCTAGCTCTTTTTGCTTTTCAGTAGGAAACTCTCCATTCAAAAAAGAGTCGTCAGGTTTTTTACCATTTTCTTGAATCTCCCTAACAAGCGGTATTAATTCTTTTTTAACTTTTTCAAAAATGTCTTCAAATTTAGCCGTTGAACCGCCTCTTTCATAAACGTCTATATTAGTGTCGTACGCTGATTTATCGGGATCTACATAGAAGGCCCATTCCTTTCTTAAATCAATCCATCTTTTAATACTAGGAGCAAAATCGATAAAACGGTTTTCTTGGCGGGCCTTGACCCAAATTTGTCTACCCGTGGCGCTTAACTCCGCCATCTCTTGAGCTAATTTTTTAGGAACTTTGATTTCTCTTTCATAATCTCTCCTGGCCTCTCTAATATTAGCCGCTTGGTAACAATCAAACTCGTTGGTAGCGCGCGCTTCTATATCGCACAGCCAGTCTCCTATCTCCGGATCCGTAGACTTCTCATGTAAAATTCCAGCTAGCGTGGACATCTGCTTAGCGCGAAACTCAACTCCGCCAGGAGGCATGATAACTTCTTGATCCCAATGTAGAATACCTGCAATACCATTCAGGCTGGTTAATTCTTCTAATCGGCTTGTTAATTTTTGGTAACTTTCGCTACTCATTCATCGCTCCAAAAGAGATTTTATTCAAAATAATTATTTATTAGAAAAATTAGGATCTTAATTTATTGATATTTTAACCAAATAATCAGAAAAACTAAAAAGTTAAAATTGACAAATATAAGGTCCTACTCTAATATTGATAACAATTCTCAAATTGCAGGAATACTAAAAGTTGATAACCTCAAAAAAATAACGCTCATTTGTTAGACCTTGCCGCCTACAAAAAAGAGATGATATTAATAGAGGTTGTCTAAGTTTCCTCCCCAATTTCTTCATAGTTACCTTAACCGATAAAATTCACATTATGTTTTCTATACAACCAACCTCTTTGCAACGCGGGTTTTATTTTTTCATACTGTTCACCTTAACTATTTGCTTTGGGGTTTTGCAACTGCCATCCTTGGCTCAAGCTGTAGAAAAGGAACAAAAAACAGAATTAAAAATCAAAAAGCTGGTAATGATGCTGGCTATCGTATCCAAAGAATACGAATTAGCCGTTGATAATGGGCAAGTTATCAACGAGGTAGAATATGAAGAAAGCCAAGCCTTCCTGCAAATGGTTTCCGATAAATTCGATCCTCTGTCAACTCAATTCAAGGATCCAGAAAAAGCGAATGTTATAAAAAGCCAACTTGAAAAACTAAAATCAAATATCCAACAAAAATTAGACATCTCCAAAATAAAAATACTTTCTACATCCATCCAAAATCAAATATTAAAAGAATTCGGAATTAAAATAAAAAAGTCTCCGAAACGCCCTATCTCTTTAGAAAATGGAGAAAACATTTTTAGGACAAATTGTTCCCATTGCCATGGCGCCACAGGTCAAGGCGATGGCCCAAGTGCAGCCGAACTAAATCCAAAACCCGCAGTTTTAGCTGATCCAGAAATTACGGGAAATGAACACTCCACTCCTTATGACAACTTTGAAGTTATTAACGTGGGAATAGCCAATACCGCCATGATTGCCTGGGCGGATGTCTTATCGGAAGACGATATATGGGATGTCGCTTACTACATTCGAACTTTTTCTAATACAGACGTAAAACTACCCGATATTTCTTCTGCTCCAAGCGAATCTGAAATCAAAGCCTCTATTCATGATACAGTCTCTCAAATCAAGAGCCTGGTAGCGGAAAGCTCTAAAAGCTTTAGCGCAGGAAATATAGAGTCCGCCGGAGATTCTGCTTTTGACGCGTATTTAGTTTATGAGACGATTGAAGCCGCATTAATCGCAAAAGAAAAAAATCTGGGCTTAAGGTTACAAGCAAATTTTGGCAGACTGCGAGGAGAAATAAAACGAAAAGCTAATAAAGCCGAAATTAATTCTCTTGTTGAGAAAATAAATACAGACCTTGACCAAGCGATCAAAGTATTTACCGCTAAACCTGAAGGAGCGGGAATTTTCATTCAATCCTTTTCTATTATTGTTAGAGAAGGCTTTGAAACTATTCTTATTCTATCAGCTCTAATAACTTTTTTAATTAAATCCCGGAACGAAAACCAGGTAAAAACTATATATCTCGGAGCTGGCATTGGCATTTTAGCAAGCTTACTTACCGCTTATGTGGTCCATGAAATTTTAGGAATTAGCGCGGCAAATCAAGAAATTTTAGAAGGAGCGATAATGTTAATAGCCGCAGCAATGCTTTTTTACATTAGCTATTGGCTTATATCTAAAATAGGCGCAGAAAAATTTCAAAAGTTTGTCGCTGGTAAGATGCAAGAAGCTGTCAGATCTGGAAGCGGATTCACTCTGGCTACTCTTGCCTTTCTATCCGTTTATAGGGAGGGTTTTGAAACTGTCCTCTTTTACCAAGCTCTTTATACCTATTCCGGTGATTCAACTGGCGGAATAATTCCCGGCTTCGTAGTAGGTTGCGTCGTTCTATTCGCCGTATTTTATGGGATAAATAAAATGGGAATGAGAATTCCGGTAAATTGGTTTTTTGGGCTGACAGGAATTTTTCTTTACTTCATGGCCTTTATTTTTACCGGCAAAGGACTACACGCGATTCAAGTTGGAGGAGGCTTGCCTTTGACAGCCATAGATTTCATCCCAGAGATTGATTGGCTAGGAATTTATCCCACTCTGGAAACAAGCATAGGTCAAGGATTTATTATCGCAGCCTTAGCGTTTGGAGCGTTTTATACAATAAGGATATTTAATAAAAAAACCGACTAAATAGGTAGGATACTAACTTAATTTAAAAACTTTTTTGATTTTGGCCTTCCAATATCCATCATTGAAAAATCCCGTTGTAAATCCATCTTCTTAAACTCTTCCCAAGAGTCTCGAAATTGATTGAAACCAACCATATCCAACGCTTGCATGATCTCAACTTCAGAAAATTTTCCGTCTGAATCTTCTAAGTCTCGAATTACGTCTTCCAATGCCTGACATAGTCGGTTAAATTTTTCTTCATCTTCAAAAATCATGAAATTTTTTAGAAAATCGTAAGCCACTTCTCCTCCTAAATTTGTTTGCCCCTGATTTATTGTAACATCAATTTTCTTCTTGGAAATATTTATTTACTTCAGCTAAAAATTCTTTTAAATCTTGGGCAATCTTTAAAAAATCTCCAGACTCCAATCTCGCAATAGAAAAAATCGAACCTCCTAAAGCCAAAGCCGAAGCTCCTGCCTTTAGATAATCCATTATATTTTCAGCCCTTACGCCTCCTACAGCCATCAGTTTAATCTCATTAAACGGTCCTTTGATCTCTTTAAAGTAATCAGAACCAAACCTAGAAGCAGGGAAAACTTTGACCATAGTCGCTCCAGCTTGCCAACAGCGCTCAATTTCAGTTGGAGTTAAAGCTCCAGGAAAGTAGGGAACATTCTTTTCAGAACAATAGTTTGCTACTTCATCATTTAAAGTCGGGGCGACAATAAATTTTGAACCAGAGTTAAACGCTTTTTTTGCCTCTTCGGCGGAAAGCACAGTCCCAGCGCCAATACAAACAAATTGACCGTATTTACTAATCGCCTCTTCAATTAGTAAAAGAGCGTTAGGCGTGTTTAAGGTTATTTCTACATATTTCAAACCGGAAGCAATTATTGTTTCAAAAATCTTATCTAATTGTTCCGGTTTGATTCCTCTCAATATCCCTAAGGCAGGCTCCCGCTCAAAGCGGGACAAGTCAAACCGCTCAAAACTCATTGCGGCTAAACGTTAGACTCGGCAGTCAGCTTTTCGTAAAATTTAAGATACTCGTCCCTATTCTCTGAATTTCTTAGGGCCATTGCCGAGCGAGGATGATTGTCCAAAACACCGGTAATCATGTAAGGGATTGTATATCCCCATTCAACTTCTTCCCTTAATTTTACAAAATCCACTTCTAAAACCTCTAAGATAGGCCTTAAATCAAACTTTGGATTCTTTAGGAAACCTAAAAGCAATTCTAAAGGACAATTTCCAGCCGCTCTTCCAATACCGTATATGGTGCCGTCTAAATAATTAACGTTATTAATAATGGCTTCAATAGTATTTGCAAACGCTAATTGTTGATTGTTATGAGCGTGGATTCCTATCTCTCTCGTCTTTAATATTCCCTTATACTTCTTAGCCAAGTAAGCAATCTGCTCAGAGTAAAGA
The DNA here is from genome assembly GCA_964344185.1 of uncultured Nitrospinota bacterium. Classification (GTDB taxonomy): domain Bacteria; phylum Nitrospinota; class Nitrospinia; order Nitrospinales; family JAJDAT01; genus JAJDAT01. The sequence continues at coordinate 22,786 of CAYFMN010000038.1, read as the reverse complement.
GCGCCAAAGCTATCAACTAAATATACGACATCCACTCCGCTTTCATTTTCGATTTGCTCTAAAGCTTCGTCTAAGTCTTGTTCTCTAGCATGCGATACGGCCATTATATTAATGGTGGTTTTATATCCTTTACCCTTGATAAGATTAACCAAGTTTATGGCTTTATCAATATCTTTAACATATGATGCGACACGCATCATATCAACATGACTTTCGCCTTTTGGAATAATATCTTTTGGATCAACTCTTCCGATATCAACCATAACAGAAACTTTACATTTTTTTTCTTCTTTGCCTATGATATTGTCGATATCTTTTTCAGAACAAAACTTCATTGGGCCAAAGTCTTTTCTGCTAAATTGCGATTCATCGGCTTTATATCCCATCTCCATATAATCAACGCCAGCCGCTGTACAGGCCCGGAAAACTCTCCTTACCATATCGTCGCTAAATTGATGAGCATTCATCAAACCGCCGTCCCGTATGGTACAATCTAATACTTTAATCTCTTTACGAAACATCACACAATAACTCCCACTGGGATTACTAGAAAACCATTGTTAAAGGCCAATAATAAACAGGACCTAAACCAACAAAAATAGTTCAGAACTCATGTCTCTATGATACCTTGTAATTTTTTGAATTTAACTTATTGATTATATTTAGCTAAAGTATTTTCGTCAATCAGATTCTTTTATAATAATTAATAAATTTTGAATTTAGCTTTTTAAAACGTTTTACCCAAATTACTTCTTCTATTTAAACGATTATTGTTTATAATGAGGCTCAAATTCTTTCCAAATTGAACCTCTATTTTTCATTTCTGATTTTCCGATGAATTTTTGGTTAGTTAAGCAAGAACCTACAAAATATAGCTGGGATGAATTCGTTCAGGATAAAGGCACCTATTGGGACGGGGTCAGAAACTACCAAGCTCGAAATAATTTAAAAGCCATGAAAAAAGGCGATTATGCTTTTTTTTATCACAGCGTTTCAGACAAAAAAATAATGGGAGTGGCTAAAATAGTTAAAGAATTTTATCAAGACCCCACCACTTCTGACGAGCGCTGGGTCGTTGTAGACCTAAAACCCGTCAAACCGCTTAAAAACCAAGTTTCTTTAGAACAGATAAAAAGTGAAAAAAGTTTACTAGATATCGCTTTAGTGAAACAATCCAGACTTTCCGTTTTGCCTTTAACACAGAAGGAATTTAAGACAATTCTAAAAATGGGAAATACAAATTTGCCGGGGATTTAAAAAAGGGATCTCTAATAATTCATATTTTTATTGGCTTGCTATCGACTAGCCCTAGTTATCACGGGCTAGTCTCTTTGCAAATCTCAATTTTTAGAGGTTCCCAAAAGTTAATTTACTAGCGACAAAGTTTTTCAAAACTGTAATAATAACTAACCCTTATAAACTTTACAGCAAACCTATTTAAAAGACTTTTCCACAATAATGAAAAACTATTGTTACATTTTAATAATTTCCTTTTTAATGGCTGCATTTGGATGTTCGGACAAAAAAACTCCAACTCCAAAAACTCAAGATTCGCCAAAACCAGTCGCATCTCCAACAACGACAATTACTAATCCCCCTGAAGAAAAGCAAATTAGCAAACCCCAATCAACTCAAGAAGAAGTTTCTTCTCCAGCTCCTTCGCCGCACGTAAGCGGCCTTAAAGCCCAAGTAAGCGGAGCTTCAATACCGCATGTAAGCGGAATTCAAACCCATATAAGCGGCCAACCTAGATACTCATCGAATGTTAGCGGTTCTCAATCCCATATCAGTGGAAGGACTACGCGCCCCCATTTTAGCGGCCAATAACCCAATGAGAAGCTTTAAACTCTTAAGAATAATATTAAGTCCATTTTTGCTAATATTCACTGTATCATTTGCAAATCAAGCTTCTGCAAATGAAAAGGAGTGTTTAAGCGAAATAAAACTTATAATTAACCATAAGGAAAAAGCTCAATATAATGGCGGGTTTTGGAATTTATTCGAAAAATCTAAAGAGCTTAGCGAGCAATCTGTTATCGGCCTCAAACTGGATCGAGAAATAAATAAGCTGATCGAACATTTAACTCATCTTTGCACGACCCTCAATGGAATTCCATTAAACGACTTAGCAATGATTGTTAGAGACGATCTAAAACTAATGAGCGAAGAAAAATACCGCGCACAATTAAAAATTCTTGGAAAACCAAAAAAAGAAATCGATACATGGTTTACTTTCTATAAGTTTGCTTTAGAGCACGAATATCGTAAATTAGACTACGCTTCCATAAAAGAAACTTTAAATTACTCAAAAACATTAGTATCATCTTACGTAAAATTATATTTAGAAAATCAATCCCAGAGCAATTCAGAAGCTTTTAAGACGGAAGTTAAATCGTTGTTCAATAAACTCTCATCCTTTACAAAATCCAATAAAGATTTAACTCAGGCGGAAAGCGAACTCTCCCAAGTCCCCTATTGGGATATCCAAGAAAGCGTTGGAGGCTCTTAAACATCATTTAAAGCTAGCGCAAAAACTAGTTTGTCCGACCATAATTACTCAAAATAATCTATACAAATTGAATCAGCCCTTTGGAGGAAACAAATGGGAAGTTATTTAATTATTGGAGGAAGCGGCGTAATGGGAACCGCCGCAATCAAAGCTGTCAGAAAAAAATTTGGAGAAAAAGCGAACATCGTAGCTAACTGGTTCGGTAAAGAAGATCCCGATTTAAAAATTGAAGGCGCCAATCACACTATTTTTGGAGATATTACTTCCGATAGTTGCCTTGAAGATATAAAAAAAATTGGAGGAGAAGAATACGAATATCTGTTTTACGCTACAGCGCTGGGAGAGGTTGGTTTCCCGATTAAAGAATCTACTAAAGAGCAAATAGAACATTCAAATCGTATTTCTTTCGACCCATTACCAAAACTTGAGAGTAAATTTAAAATTAAAACGATAGTTTCTTACTCCACCTTTTATTTGCTTAAACACCAAATTTGCAGCTATGGAGCAATGGGACATTCAAAAGAAGCGATTGAAAAATGGACTTTGGAAAAAGGAAAATCCCACCGCGCTTGTATCCGAGCCGGTTTATTTCCTTCCCACTCCTCGCGCGCGATCAAATTACTTTTAAGAAAAAATGCAAAGGCTATCAGTAAAGAAAATAATCCCTTGTTGGCCTCCTATTTTGAAAATGTTCCAGCTAGCGAAGGAATTAAAAAGTTTGAAACCGGAATAATGCAAGAAGAAAAAGAAAAATATGGAGATAGCCCAACAGACGCTAACAATCTTTATTTATCACATTTAGCGTTATTTGAATCTGAAAACCCGGCATTTATTAATGTTTGTGGAAAAAGAATATGGGAATCAAGAGAGCCATTATTATTGGATGGTAATATTTAAAATACGAAAAACTAATCTAAACAACTCAAAACCACTGATTTTTCCTAACTTTTCCTTGTAAATTGTAGTTTATTTAAGACAACTTAACCGCCAAATCAGTGCTATATTTTTTTGCATGCAAAATCCGAAATCCGAAAACAAAGACCAAAAGACTTCATTTTGGCTCTTAAAACAACTCTACCTTTCAGTTTAATTCTTTAAACTTAAGAAGTTTTTTAATAAATTTTTTGCCCCAAATATACTATAATAATTAATTAAAATTTTAATTAAATACCTCCTAAATAACACAAAAATTAAACTCTGGAAGTCGTTATTTTTTTTTTAAGGTTTTAATTTTTAATACGTTGTTTTATATTAAGAAAATCTCTATTAAATAAATCCTGGTTAATGAACGATTTCACCAAACCAAACAACTTAAGCCCCGAAAGCGTAAATCTTTCTCAAGACGCTCATTTAAACTCTCTCTTAGTTAGCGTAGTAAACGAAGTAAAAGGTTACGCAGATAGGATGATTGCGCAAATTCGCCAACTATCCGATATTGGAAGAGCGCTTTCAGGGGAAAGAAACCTAAATGCCCTATTAGAAATGATAGTGGACCAAGCGCGAAGTTTTGCTAATGCCGACGCCGGTACGCTTTATATCCTCGAAGACAACACCTTAAGGTTTAAAATCGTTCAAACAGAATCTCTAAATATTAGAATGGGTGGAAAGTCAGGAGATAAAATCCCTTTTCCTCCGGTAGAACTAAAAGAATCAAATGTTTCTGCTTATGTTGCGATGAAAGGCATTTCCGTCAATATTCCGGATGTTTACCACTCTGACCTATTTGACTTTACGGGACCAAAGAAATTTGATCAAACCTCAGGTTATCGCTCCAAATCGATGCTTGTAGTGCCTATGCGTAATCACGAAAACGACGTTATAGGCGTTTTACAATTACTCAATGCGCAAAACCCAAGAACTGGCGAAGTCACTCCATTTTCTCCCGATTTAGAAGGTTTAACCGAATCTCTGGCTTCGCAAGCGGCTGTAGCCATTACTAACGTTAAATTAATTCTAGATATGGAAAAGCTGTTTGAAGCTTTTGTTGAAGTAATGGCTACCGCAATCGACGAAAAATCGCCTGTAACCGGCGGCCATATCAAACGAGTGGCTAATATGACGATTACGATGGCAGAAATACTAAACGAGACAAATACCGGATATTTCAAGGACGTTAACTTCACCCCAGAACAATTATACGAATTAAAAATCGCCGCTTGGATGCATGATATCGGTAAAGTCACAACTCCCGTCGAAATTATTGAGAAAGGTAAAAAGCTTCAAACAATTTTTGATCGAGTACATTTTATAAAAATGAGATTCAACTATTTAATCGAAAAACACAAAAAGGAAAATTTGGAGCGAAAAATTGAATTGTTGGAATCTGGAGCTTCTTCGGGTGAGATAAATAAATCAACTGAAGAAGGAGGAATAAAAATTCAAGAGTTGGAAGAAATAAAAGCTTTTGTAATTAAGTGCAACGAACCAGGAGAGTTTTTAGAAGACGATAAGTTAAATCGACTGAAAGAAATTAGTGAAATGACTTATATCGACGAAAACGGCGACCCAACTAATCTCTTAACAGAAAATGAGCTGGAAAACTTATCTATAAGAAAAGGTAGTATTACGGAAAAAGAAAGAAAAATCATGCAGCATCACGCAACCGTAACGCTGAAAATGCTCAATCGAATTCCATTCACGAAGAGATTAAAGAACATCCCAAACTTTGCAGGAGCACACCATGAATTCATTAATGGGAAAGGATATCCTTTGGGATTAAAAGGAAGCGAAATTCCTTTTGAAGGACTGATGATGGCCGTAACCGACATCGCAGAGGCCTTAACAGCCTCTGATAGACCTTATAAAAAAGCAATGCCTCTTTCCAACGTCTATAGAATTCTAAGGTCAATGAGCGAACATGAAGAACTTGATAAAAACCTTGTAGAATTCTTTATCGAAGAAAAAGTATACGAACGATACAAAGAAAGATACGAATAAATTTTTAGGCTAAAAAACTCAGGCTAATTTTTTATTTCGATCCACTTCAAATTGAGTCGCAAAAGAACATCCTGAACATGCATGTCCCTTTTCTCGAGAACACATGATGCATGAAGAAACTTCTCCGTCAAACCGGACCAATCCTCCGCAATGATTACATCTAGGTTCTTTTTTCTTCGCTTTAACTTTTTTATCAGGCAATCTATTTTTATTTATAAGTAATTTATTTCGAGAAATATTAACAAACATTCCAAAACTCTAAAATAGAATTAAAATTATTGAGTTTTATATAAAATAAAAATCAAATCTAACCTTTAGACGCTGTAACCCAAAAATAGATTTGAATTTTTTTCAAAATTATAAATTCGCCATTACGCCTTTATTAACCGTTTCCAACCTATCTTTCCCAAAAAGCTCCTCTACTAAGGCAAAGGCAAATTCCATAGCGGTTCCAGGGCTTCTACTTGTAATAAGGTTATCGTCAATAACCACTCTTTCATGAGAGTATCGCCCCTTATGAAATTCATTCTCAACGCTTGGATGGCTTGTAAAGTTTTTTTCCCGTAATAAATTTACAGAATCCAACACTAACGGCGCGGCACAAATAGCTCCAATCTTTTTTCGATTCTCGCTGGCTTTCTTTACCAGGTTTATCACATTTGGATTATTTAGCAAGTTCGTAGTTCCAGGTTGCCCGCCAGGCAAAACGATAAGATCAAATTCCTTTTCTATCGTTTCTTCTAACAAAACATCTGGAACAATAACCACATCGCGAGAACCTTTTAGCGGCCCAGGTTCCGTTCCGGCTAAAGTCACTCTAGCGCCTGAACGACGCAAGATATCAACCACCGTAATGGTTTCAATTTCTTCAAACCCTGGAGCTACAATTATTAATACAGCTTTAATTTTAAAACCATCCTAAAAATCGTTAATTTTCTATTTTTAACATAAACTACGCATTTTTCTACAAATTTTTTCAAAATTGCTCTTTAGCTTTTTACGCCAATTTTTGCATCTCAACCATTTTTTGGAACTTACCCTCAAGACTTATTAAGTTGTCATAAGTTCCTTCTTCTTCAATATCGCCGTCTTCAAGAAGATAAATATAATCGGCTTTAGCTACGGTGGAAAGCCTATGGGCAACCGCTAATACAGTAGTTTGCTTAGCAATTTTCTCGATAGCGGTTTGAATCGACCTTTCAGCTTCGGTATCTAAAGCACTGGTAGCTTCATCGAGAATAAGTAGGTCTGGTTTTCGCAAAATCGCTCTAGCCAATGCGATTCGCTGAGCTTGTCCGCCAGATAGTCGCACTCCCCGATCTCCGACAATAGTATCTAAACCATCTTTAAAACCATTAATAAACTCATCGGCGTTAGCCAATTTACAAGCTTCCCATATCTCCGACTCGCTTGTTGTCTCGGTAGCCCATAACAAGTTATCGCGAATACTTAAATTAAATAAAACTGTTTCTTGAGGTACATAACCAATTTTTTGCCTCCATGAAACAACATCAAATTGGTCTAAAGAGTTTCCATCAATTAATATTTTTCCTGTTGAAGGAGGGTTAAAACCCATAACCATATCAATGAGCGTAGACTTTCCAGAGCCAGACTTGCCAACAACCGCAACCATTTTGCCCCGATCTATTTTTAAATTTATTCCCTTTAAGGCTAAGTCGCCAGTTGTATATGAAAAATCAACCTTATCAAAGTAAATATCATTTTTTAAACCAGGAAAAATTATTCCACCAGAAGGCTGCACAAAACTTTTTGCTTGTTCTTGTATACCCCAAACTTGCTCAAAACTTGGGAAAAAATTTTCCAAAGAGTTTCTTCGCTCAATTATCTGTCCAATTTGAGGCATCGCCTTCATGAAAGCCCAAAGCATTACCGCTATATCCGAAAAAGGAACCGAGTGTCTCTGAGCCGTTAATACGGCTCCAAAAACCGCTATTAATCCAAGTGGTTCATAAATTAAAGGAGTTGCCGTTTGTAATGTTTGCGACTTCAGAGCCGCTTTTTTATGCGAATCAAAACTATCGCTCAACATGTTTAAAGTTTTTTTCCCTTCGCCAAATCCCAAAATAACCTTCATTGACGTAAGACATTCCGTAACAATCGCGGTTAAGTGATTAGCCGTAGAAGTGCTGAGCATACCCAATCTATAGTTTAAGGGACCTAACATAGCAAGCGGAACCGAGAACAACAAACCAGTCAAAAGCGCAGCAAGCGCGGCTTGCCAACAGATATAAAACGGAACTCCAATAAAAACAACTAAACGCACTGCGCCTGATAAAACCAGGGCCATCGCTAAAAAAGCTTCTCCAACAACTAATATTTCACGGGTAAAAGTGTTTACCAATTTACCTTGATTAGTACTCGTAAAATATAACCACCTTGCCTTAAAAAACTTTTCAAATGAATCCGTAATCAAATTTTTTAAAATTGCATATTTCAAATCTAATATGCAAAACCGAGCAAAAATAAAAAAACCGCCTTTCAACACTTGAAAAAAGAAAAAAGCGCCGAGGAAAGTTAATAAGGTAATAGGTAATCCAAAGCTGGAAAAAATCTTGATAAAAAATTGAGTGATTTGACTATAGTCTTCCTCGTTTCTTTTGAGCAAAAAATCCATTACAGGAGCAACAGCGAAAATAGACAACATGTCAAAAACAAACTCTACTAAAAGCAAAAATAACGTCTTATTAAAATAAGCCCGATATCGAGAAAATAATGTTTTAAATAAGAGAACCGATTTCATTTTTTTATAATCGGAAATTGTTTCTGCTTTGAACTAAAAAAATCAGAAATAACCGACCTAGTCATTGGCTAATTTTCAATGCCTCAATATGATTATTTACCGATTCAGTAAATGCGCTAAATACGTAAAAGTTTAATTTAAGGACCGCATTTCCAATATTTCTCGGTCATGGGGAGAAACAAGAAAACTAAAGGAGAAGATTTTTTATAGGAAGCAACCTACCAACTTTGATAGGAGTTTACTCATGAGTTTTATATCAAACTTTCAATAGATTCTCAAGAAGGCGTTAAAGTAAGATCTAAGTTATCCGAATGAAATTTTAAGTTTTGAAAGCGTTGATTTTATTAGAAAAGTCTTAATTCTTAATGGAAGTCTAACAATCGCCTTTAGCAAAGCCGACGCAACAAATCATAAGTATAAAGACCGGTATCGTGACCGTCGCTCCAATAAAACTGAATTGCGTATCTCCCCACAGAATTCAACTTGAGAGGCTTTATGGAATCAGGAATAGAACCTGGAACTATTTTATTTTCTCCAGTCCATTCATCGATACAATTAGCGCAAGGGCATTTTTCTCGCAGCAGTTTAACTGGATAAGAACACTCTTTGTTGTCATTCCAAATGATCCCTAAGGTTTTTGGATCAATTTGATAAACTTTTTTGGGCAAAAATCCTCCTTGCCCATGTTCGTCTTTTTCAGTCATAGTATCTTTTCTAAAATTAGCTGTACGCCAAATGCCTTCCTTCTAAATATTTAGAAGGAAGGAAAAGGCAATAATAAAATAAACAGTTATAATTGCTAGCGAATTTTTAACCTTCCCAGGCCAACTCAAAAGAAGTCTCGACTTTATCTTCTTGGGCTTGATTAATACTTAATTGAGCCGCAACCTTACCGGCGAGTTCTTTGTATGCTTTACTTGCCGGCGATTCGGGATCGGCCACCACAATTGGATTGCCTGAGTCGCCGCAATTTGCGATATTAGGCACAAGAGGGATATCGTTAATAAAAGGCACATTTAGTTTTTCAGCCAAGATTTTACCGCCGCCATTTTTGAAAATATAATGTTTTTTATCGCAACCATCACACACAAAATAACTCATATTTTCAACAATACCAAGGACAGGAACTTTAACTTGAAAAAACATCTTCACTCCTTTTTCGGCGTCTATTAGACTAACCTCTTGTGGAGTGGTTACAACAACAGCCCCGGAAATTGGAGCCCTCTGTGTCAGAGTCATCTGCACGTCGCCAGTGCCTGGTGGAAGATCTATCACCAAATAATCTAACTCTCCCCAATCAACATTTTGTAAGAATTGCTGAATAATTCCACCCAACATGGGTCCACGCAACATCAACGGTTGACCTTCCTTTGCAAGAAAAGCTGCAGAGATCAATTTAATTCCATGCTTTTCTAAAGGATAAATCTTATTATCCGGACCTCCCTTGGGTGGAGCTATTGGAACTCCCAACATCTGTGGAACGCTAGGACCATAAATATCTGCGTCCATCAAACCAACAGTCGCTCCCGTCACCTGAAGAGCCAAGGCCAAATTTGCAGCGACAGTCGACTTACCTACCCCGCCTTTACCACTAGCTACGGCAATTATATTTTTGACCCCTGGCAAAACAGGTTGCTGTCTTTCAGTCGATCTCACTACCGCCGTCATGTTAACATTAACTTCTGAAACGCCTTCAACAGCTTTGACCTTAGTTTCGCATTCATTTTTTAATTCATCTTTAACTGGACAAGCAGGTGTTGTTAACTCGACGTCAAACTTAACTTTACCGCCGTCAAGCTCCATATTTTTTACGAAACCCAAGCTAACAATATCCCGATTTAAGTCCGGATCTTTAACTGTCTTTAAAACCTTAATTATTTCTTCACGCAAAGCGTCGCTAGACATTGTATTCTCCTAATTTATTCGCAAATTATTTTTTATCTTAAATTTTAAAAGTATTTCTTCGCTTAAGATGAGATAACTACAAAAAAAGATTCAAAGTAAAACCATATATTGTATTGAAAAAAAAATAATACGCCATATAATGATAATAGTTAGTATTTACTTTATCCGCTCTATTTTATACTTATAGAGCCAAATTCCAAACTCAATTCAAGATTTTCCTTCTGATTCATTCTATTTTTAACCTAACAATAAGAGTTTTAAGTTTCAAGGATTTAACGATTGTAAAACGATTATTTATCTAATCGCTTAAGGTCGTCCCCTCGCGTTTATTCCCGTATGGCTAAGGAAATCACATCTGACATTCAAATAGAGCTGGAAAACCGGTTCCTGACCTATGCTCTATCGACAATTGTTTCTAGATCTCTGCCTGATGTGCGTGACGGGTTGAAACCCATTCATCGCAGAATTTTATATGCAATGAACTCTATGGGACTTAACGCTGCAGCCAAACATGTAAAATCAGCAAAAATTATTGGAGAGGTTCTCGGTAAGTATCATCCCCACGGAGATAGCTCAACATATGACTCTATGGTTAGGATGGCTCAAGATTTTTCCATGCGATACCAACTTGTCGACGGTAAAGGCAACTTCGGTTCTCTAGACGGAGACGCACCGGCGGCATATCGGTATACAGAAGGAAAACTGATGTCAATATCTAGTTTCCTGTTAAGTGACATCAAAAAAAATACGGTCGACTTCCAACCTAATTATGACAACACAATAGAAGAACCTAAAGTATTGCCTTCTAGAGTGCCAAACCTGTTAATTAACGGCTCGTCTGGAATTGCTGTTGGGATGGCGTGTTCGTTTCCTCCTCATAATTTAAATGAAGTCTCTAAAGCCCTTGTAGATTTAATAGACGATCCTAATATTGGAATTTCGCGATTGATGAAAAACATCAAAGGTCCAGATTTTCCAACAGGCGGGATTATCTTAAATTCCAAGCAAGAGCTCCACAAAGCTTACGAAGAGGGTTCTGGAGCGGTTAAAATTCGAGGCGAATGGACTGTGGAAACATTGCCCCGAGGAAAATCGCTAATTGTTATATCTTCGATTCCATACGGAGTTAATAAATCAAGGCTGATTGAAAAAATTGCCGACATCATAATTTCAAAAAAAATACCGTCTTTGCTTGACGTTCGAGATGAAAGCGACGAAAGAGTTCGCGTTGTAATGGAAACTAAATCTGGAGCGGATCATGAAAAAACTTTGGCGTATCTCTTCAAACATACAGACTTGGAATACAACTTCCAATTGAACTTTACTTGCCTTAAACCGACAGGCGAACCTTCCAGGCTTTCTCTATTAGAAATCTGCAAATATTTCCTTGATTTCCGTAAAGACGTTGTGGTCCGAAGACTTAAGCACGATTTAGAAATTTTAGAAAAACGTCTACATATCTTAGAAGGGTTTGTTCTGATATTTGACAATTTGGATAAGGCATTGCGACTTATCCGGCAATCTAAATCACGCAAAGAAGCGAGCGAAAAACTGAAAAAAGCGTTTAAGATAGACGACAAGCAAACGGACGCCGTGCTAGAAATCCCGCTCTATAAGTTAGTATCGATGGAAATCGATAAAATCTTGAATGAGATGAAACAAAAAACCAAAGAGAAAAAGAAAATAGAAGGAATTTTAAAATCGCCAAAAAAAATATGGACGGAAGTAAAAACTGAATTAGAAGAAGTTAATAAAACTTTTGGCGACAAGCGAAAAACTAAAATTAAAACGATAGAACAAGTAGCGGTTAACGAAGAAGACTTTATTGAAAATGAAGAAGCCTATTTGGTCATTAGCAAAAATGGTTGGTTAAGAAAATTTAAAAACTTTGTGGAACCTTCTTCCCTTAAATTTAAAGAAAATGATAGCTTGCTAGGAATGATAAAAGCCGACGCCAAAGATTTGGTTTATTTCTTTACTTCCGCAGGAATGGCATATGTTCAAAAAACTTTTAACTTACCTTATACTCGTGGCGGTTTTGGAGATCCGATTCAAAATCTCTTTAAATTTAAAGATGGTGAAAAGGTTATTCAATTTTTGACTTTACCTGAAAGTCAAGACAATGATTCCAATCAACCCCCTCAAGAATCTAGATCCACCGATAAAGGCCAATACGCTTTGGACTTTTCTGAAAAATCCGAATCAATTCCTATGCTCATCGCAGCTAGCAACACGGGATATGGATTTCAGTTTCCAATATCTAACCTTGGGGTCACAACCAAAGCTGGTAAAAAAGTTTTTAGCCTTAAAGGCGAGGACCGCATGGTTTCCCTGGAAGTTGTCGACTCCAAGTTTCTATTTATGGCGACGGAGAAAGGGAAAGGATTAGTCACTCCTATTGATCAAGTCTCTGTGCTTTCTGGCGTTGGCAAGGGAGTCAAATTGATGAATATAGGGGATTCCACTTTAGTAGGCTTGGTTCCGGTTAATGAAAAAGATAAAGCGACATTGATTTTTGAAGATGGCGGCCAAAAAGATATTTCTATCACTTCACTTCCTGTTTATAATCGCGGCGGGCTGGGAACTATCGTTTCCAAGCGAAAGAAACTTGCCGGCATAAAAAAATTCATAAAAGCTGAAACCAAATAAAACTTAATCATATAATTAATTTATGACAACCTACCAAGCAAAAGATATTCAAGTACTAGAAGGTTTGG
>CAYFMN010000038.1:0-9896 GCA_964344185.1 uncultured Nitrospinota bacterium | reverse complement strand
CCTTCACCATTTGATTTGGGAAATTCTAGATAACGCCGTAGATGAATCTTTAAACGGATATTGCAATACAATTAAAATATCTTTGCTTAAAGATAACGAAGTTTCTATTCAAGATAATGGTCGCGGGGTTCCCGTCGACAAATTTCAAAAAACAGGAAAAAGCGCTTTAGAAGTTTTATTCACCACGCTCCATTCCGGCGGTAAATTTGACGAAAACGCTTATAAAGTTTCTGGAGGGCTTCATGGGGTTGGTATGGCAGTGGTTTGCGCGCTTTCCGAATCGTTAACGGCAACTTCATGCAGGGACGGTTTTGAGTGGACTCAAACATTCTCGCGGGGCAACCCCACTTCGAAATTAAAAAAAGGAAAGCCAATTCGCCAAAAAGGAACAACCATTCGCTTTAAGCCAGATCCCAAAATTTTCCCAAAAATTCAATTCAATCCAAATTGGATTTTGGAACAAGCGGAATCAAAATCTTTCTTAAATAAAGGCTTGACCATACAGGTTGAAGAGAACGGCAACCGTCATACTTTCCATTTCGAAGAAGGAATTAAAGATTACATTAAAAAAGTAGTAGGCGACAAATCCACTATTACCCCCGATCCTTTTTACGTAGAAAAAGAAGACAAAGAACTTAAGCTTGAAATTGCCTTTCTTTGGACTTCCAGAACAGAATCTTCTATTCATTCTTTTGCAAACGCCATTCGGACGATCGATGGAGGAACTCATGAAAATGGCTTTCGTAACGGCTTAACTAAAGCGCTGCGAGCGTATATAGATAGAAGGAAACTACTTCCTAAAGGCGTTCCAGGGATCACAAACGACGACGTTCGCGAAGGAATAATTGCTATAATAAATGTCTACTTACAAGGAGACGTTGAATTCCAAGGTCAAACAAAGGGACGACTAAACTCCGACATCGCCAATCAGGTCGATTCGGTAGTAAAACATTCGTTCGAACATTTTCTTCATGAAAACCAGACCTTAGGCGACCGCATTGCGAATAGAGTCGTATTAGCCGCTCAAGCGCGCATAGCTTCAAGACAAGCTAAAGACGCGGTAAACAGAAAAACAGCCGTTTCTCATAGATTAAACTTACCAGGAAAACTTTCCGATTGTTCGTCTACCAATAGAGATAACTCTGAACTCTTTATTTGCGAAGGAGAGTCCGCCGGAGGTTCAAGCAAACAAGCGCGTGACCGTAAAACTCAAGCTATCTTGCCGCTACGCGGCAAAATCCTTAACGTAGAAACCGCTGGAACCGGTAAGGCGTTACAAAATGTTGAAATTGGAAATATTATTTCTGCTATCGGAACGGGCATCGAGCCTAAATTTGATTACTCAAAACTCCGATATGGAAAAATTATCATTATGACCGACGCCGACGTAGACGGCGCTCATATTTGCACTCTACTGCTAACGTTCTTTTTCCGGTACTTGCCCGAACTGATTCGAAAAGGCCATCTCTATATAGCCCAACCTCCTTTATACAGAATAGATTCCGGAAAAAAAACATTTTACGCTATAGATAATGAAGAGAAAGATAAAATAGTAGAGCAGTTAAACGGTCATAAACACGAAATTGGTCGTTTTAAAGGATTAGGAGAAATGCCCGCTTCCGACTTAAAGTCTACAACAATGGATAAGGATAAACGTTCTCTAATCCGAGTAGAAATAGGCGACGATCCTTCTGCAAATGAAATATTTAACCGACTCATGGGCAAAGAAGCGCATCATCGATTTAAGTTTATCCGAGAACGAGCCGCCTTTTTTCAAGAATTAGACGTTTAAGTTTTTTTGAGGATTTTAAAAAAGCCCGTCCTTTTTTAAGGACGGGCTTTTTTTATAAATCAACTTTTCCGCCAACCTCTTAGGCAATTAACTGCTTTATAATATTTTCAATGCCTATTTTATAATTTTCTTCTAAAATATAATTTTAACAGACAATTTCATCACAAATTAAAAGAGGCTTATTATGCGCATATTAATAGTTGTCGCTTCGCTAATGCTCTTAACTGCGCCATCTTGGGCTCAAGATTATAAAACCCTTCTCGATATTCCTGAAGGCCAAACTCTCGTAGATCTTTCCGCAACAGAACGAGTCGAAGTGCAGCAGGATCTTTTAACAGCTACCCTTCGTTACGAATCTGAAAATATCGATCCAAGAATACTACAAAACGAAATTAACAAACATATGAAAACAGCGTTAGAGATGGCGCAAAGCGTGGAAACAGTTCTAGCGTCAACGCAAGGCTACAACGTATATCAATATGACCCGCATCGTCATAAAAAATCGTTGCCATCTAAAAAAATATGGCGCGGCTCGCATAGCATTCAAATAAAAAGTAAAAATGCAGACGATCTTTTAGCGCTAGTTGGAAGAATTCAGAAAACAGGCCTTACTATGAACGGATTAAACTATAGCGTTTCTCCAGATCTTATAGAAGAAACACGTAATAAACTCCTTGAAGTCGCCCTTAAAAAGCTTCAGGTTAAAGCGCAGCGCACCGCAAAAGCTCTAGGAAAAACAAAATCAGCCCTGTTACACGTTTCAATTGATAACGGTGGCTATAGGCCCATACCAATGCGTGGTCGCGCAATGGCAATGGCGGATATGGCCGCTCCTGTCGCGGCGCCTGGGCAAAGCGATATCACTCTTACTGTAAACGCTAAGGCTCTTCTCAAGCCTTAATTTCTATAAACAAAAAAGCCCGTCCTTTTTTAAGGACGGGCTTACTAATTTACAAAGAAATTTGGATTATTTTTTCTCGGCTTTAATAAATTCCCACAACTCTTTTCCAAACCCGCGATGGTCGTCTATACCGCGCCAAACGCCACGAATACATCCTGTTTTATCAATAACAAAACAGCTTCTCTCGATATATTTTACCATTTGCCCCATATCGTCTTCTTCCTTAATAACGCCATACTTCTCCGTAACTTCTTTATATTCGTCGGCCAATAGCGTCATACCAAATTGGTAAACCTCAATAAACTGCTGATGGGAGTTTAACCCATTCCAACTGCACCCTAATATTTCCACTTCACGGGTTTTAAAACGCCGTAGTCCTTCATTAAGGCCCACCATTAAGCGAGTGTCTTCTGGGGTGCTATCATATTTATAAAATACTAATGCTACCCAGGCCTTATCTTCAAAGTCTTTTAAACAAATCTTTACATTCTCTTCTGCAGATGGGCTGGTATAACCCTGTTTATAACCATAAATAGCGGGCAATTCAAAATTAGGGGCGCGGTCGCCTACTTCAAGTAAATCGGACATAACTCCTCAAATAACTAGCCCCACTAAAAGTGGGGCCTATAAGAAAAAAGATTCAAATATATAAAACTAAATTATTTATCGCCAAAAGCGGTTTCCAATAATGGTTTAACTTCGCCTTTAGCTTCCATTTCATCCAAAATGTCGGTATCGCCGTAAAACTTCCCATCGATAAAAACTTTTGGTAAAGTCGGCCAGTTAGTCATTTTGCTCAATATTTCGCGCTTTTCCATATTTTCCAAAACGTCGATAACTTCAAATGGGTAACCATACTTCGCAAAAAACTGAACGGTTTCGGCGGTAAAACCGCATCGAGGCATGGTCTTGGTTCCTTTTCCATAAATCAAAACTTTATGCTCCGCAATTTCTTCTTTAATTTGATCTTCAATAGCTGACATTGTTTAACTCCAAAATTTGTTAAAATTAAGTTAGTTTTAATAAGTTTTAATTGTGTTGATCGAATGGTCATTGTTTTGTTAAAAGAATGCGAAATCAACCAATCGTCCAAATTTTCCATAAAAAATATATTAAAAAAGCAAAAGCCTTTTAATCGCTTGGAACTTCCGTTTTTATCTCTGCGGCATGAAGTCTGCCATCTTGCATCGCTGGATTTAAAGAGTCTTGCACCATTCGATGTCTATCCATAATACCTATGTCGGCAAAAGTCTTTGAGGAAACATGAATGATAAAATGGTCGCTCATTCCTGTTTTATCTAAACAATTCACTTCAGCATCGGGGATTTTTGCCTGGACTAAGGCGATTATATCTGGAACGCTAATCATATTGTATTGTTTCTCCTTCGTATACTTTAAATTGAACTATTCAATCACTACTTCTTTAAGTTATTGGATTCAAAATAGCATGAAAAGTTTTAAGTTAACCCTAAAAAATAACTATTTTAATCCCTTAGCGCCCTAAAATCTTGTAAAGTAAATTTTCAACCTCTTTTTATCAAAAATTAAAATAAGATTAAAGGAACCCGCTGCTTTAAAGCAAATGAATTTGACCGTTTCTAGTAGATTCTAATATAATTTATAGAATCTTAAACTGATAATTTGAATCTAAACTATTAAAAATTGAACTTTTATCTGGAGATTAAGAATGACTACCACAACAGAATTTGTAAAAATTTCACCACTTGCTTATGAAGAAGTGAAAAAACTGGTAGAAAAAGAAGATAAACCTGGCGTCGGTTTACGATTGAGCGTTAAAGGCGGCGGTTGCTCTGGCCTTTCTTACGATCTTTCCTTCACGCCTGAAGAAAAAGGCGATAACGTGATTGAAAAAGATGATTTTAAAGTATTTATCGACGTCAAAAGTATGATTTATCTAAAAGGAATGCTCTTGGATTATGAAGGCGGTTTACAAGGTAAAGGCTTTGTCTTCAAAAATCCAAACGCTACCTCTACTTGCGGGTGTGGGGAATCTTTTTCTGTAATTTAACTCCCTTAATCCCTTATGGCGTCTTTATAACTGATGGAAATTGTTTCCGACATTACTCAAGAAATAACTCAGGTCCGCTCTCATTGTGGATATTTTTATTTAAGCAACTGGTCTGTCGTTTCCTGCGTTGGCAAAGATATTTTTAGCTACCTTCAGACACAAACTACCAACGATGTCGAAAAACTCTCCGCTGGTAAAGGGCAAAACAGCTCTATTTGCGATCGTAAGGGAAAACTAATAGCAGCCTTTTCCATTCACAAGACAGAGGATTTCTCTGTACTGATATTAACTGAAACAGTTCAAAAAGAATTATTGGTTAAGCATTTAGACTCTTTTATATTCCGCGAAGACGTTACATTGACTCCTCCGGAAGAAATCGACTGCCTGTTGGCCGTTCAAGGTCCTAAAAGCGGCTTAATACTGGAAACGTTGACTGAATCCTTTCCTATTCCTCAAAAACCTAATGATGTTAATTCTTTTAATTTCAATGGACATAAAGGATTCATCGTCAACAAAAGCCTCACCAGTGAAGAAGGATTTATTCTCTGCATTCCAAATAATCTAAAAATTCATATTCAGGAATTTTTAGAAAACGCCAATGCCTGCCTTATTAGCGAAAATGCACGCGAAACGCTTCGCATTGAAGCGGGAATCCCTTTATATGGCAAAGATATGGATAACTCCAACGTCTTGCCAGAAACAGGCTTGGAGCACTCGTCAGTTAGCTATAGCAAAGGCTGTTATATAGGACAAGAAGTCATTGCTCGAATCAAAACTTATGGTTCTCCTGCATACGCGCTCATGGGACTGATTTTTGAAGGAGAGACCTTACCTCCTTACAACGGTGAAATTTCTTTGGAGAAAAAAAAAATAGGCCATATTAAGAGCTCTATATACTCCTATACGCTTGGAAAAATCATAGCTTTGGCCTATATGCAAAAAGAACACAGAAGCCCAGATATCGATTTGAATATTGAAATCGATTCGCAACCGTTCAAGGTAAAAACAGCGCTTTTACCATTTTTCCAAACCGCAACACGGGAAGACCACGCTCGCAAATTACACAAAGAAGCTCTAGGCTATTTTAAGGACGAAGAAAACCTGGATAAGCCAATTGCGCTATTGCGCGAAGCTATAGAACTTGACCCCAAATATGCCGCCGCTTACGAAGCTCTTGGGGTTTTGCTCTCAAAGCAAAATAAATTAGACGAAGCTATATCGTTAATGAAAAAGTTGGCCGAAATCGATCCAATGGAAATTATGGCTCATTCTAATTTGTCCATTTATTATATGCAGCAGGGCCGTATAGAAGACGCCGAAAAAGAAAAAGCCGAAGCCACGGCTATCGAGTTTGATAAATTGATTTCAGCAAAAATGGACAAAAAAAAGAAAGAAAAAGAGGAAGAGAGAAAACGAAAAGATCAGGAAGAAAAAATGGGTATGTTTCTACAAGTGCTAGAAATAGACGAAAACGACCAAGTAGCGAACTTTGGTCTAGGTTCCATATACTCAGACCAGGGGTTGCATGAAAAAGCCCTATCCCATTTTCAAACTCTTGTGGAACATTTTCCCGATTATTCTGTCGCTTATAATTTACTTGGAAAAACTCTTGAAAAACTTTCTAAGAAAGACGAGGCATTAGAAGTTTATAAAAGAGGAATTGCCGCTGCTTCCAAAAAGGGTGATTTGATGCCGTTAAAAGAAATGCAATCTCGCCAATATCAACTATTACATTCCGATTCTTGAAGTTTTAAATAGCTAATAAAATCGAAAGATTTTTCTAACACCCCTTTGTTAATCACGGCTTGAGTAATATTTACTCCATGATCCATTAAAAACCAAAACTTCAGCAAGGCTTTTTCTTCAGAAGTGGTATAGGGATCTTCCCAATCGGTTTCTGATCGGTTCTTAATTAAATCATCAAGTTGGATGGTTGGTATTTCCAAACGTTTCTTTTTTATAAAGGACTTAAATCCTTCCAACACCATTGGTTGAAATTCCTTTCGACTTATCTTTATCAATTCCGAAACGCTTGGAAATTGATCCGTGTGATATTGGAACCATTTCAGCTTGTAAAATTGGCGAATCGTTTCAAGCCGAAAATAACAATGCAACGAAACAACATCTTCGCCATAAACTCTGACCAAAAAGTTACGAATCAAATGCTTACCAGAAAGTAACAGCAGTTTATTAAGCCTGCCCCTTTCGAACAAATGAATTTTTACCGTACTTAAATGTTTTTTGCATTGTTCTTCTAAATCACTTCTAAACTTTGGAAAATGAGGCGGCACACGATACCAATAAACCTCATCGCGAGCAACTTGAATAGATTTCTCAAATGTATCGGATATCTGGCAACCATTAGCGCGTTTAGCTTGTCGAGCAATCTTATAAGAGTTTTCAGCAGAAAACCCAAAGCTCGTCAGCCTTTCTTGGAATCCTTTTCTCTCCCCTATTAAATGGCCAGCGCGCTCTTTTATATGTCCCTTAGATTTTTCAACTCCACGTAGAGCTAAACTCACGTCTCTTGGAATTAAATCCAAGTTCATACCTTTTGCATAGCTGTGAATCTCTTCTAATGTTTTATAATTCAACTTATCGCTATAAAGAAACTTTTGAATATTCCTTTCATCAAATCCGCATTCCTCAAATATCTTAATTTTCTTTAGCTTAACTTCTTCCCAATATTTCCGTGTGCCTTCTTTTTTATTAAACTGCTCTTTAATTTCAGATTTAGCTTTAAAAAAATAACTTCTCAATAAAAACCATTTACTCTTTAAAGTAGATTCAATAATCCACCTATGCTTTGGAGTTAGGACAGAAATTTTTGGATCATCCAAAAGCTCCACTTCGCCTGTTTCTAAAACATATTCTAAAAGTTCTAGGTGTCGCTCTAATAGTATGGGGTTTATATATTCAACAAATTTTCTAAAGACGGTTTTCCATCGATATAGATCAAAATTTTTAGAAAACTTTCCAGTTTTTTTCCCTTTTTTAATTTGTTGTTGAACCTGCTTAGCCCCTTTTTCATTAATTTGCTTGTAAAGCTCGTCGCGGGCGATGACATCTCGAATTTTTTCTCTTTTTAAGCGATTGATTACTACGGGTAATCGCCCAGGTATCTCTTGATCAAAATCGCTATAAGTTTCTATAGCGGAAAAATATAAATCGCTTAAAAAACCAAAGACAACCTCTAACGAACTTGCATTGGCAACGGCTAAATCTTTATATTCTTCAAAATCAAGCGTTATCGCCCCATTTTGACAGGAACGAATCTCATTTAAATATTTTCTGGCTAATTGGTTTTCTTCTGAGTCAGAGTACGGGTCGTTTATTACCGCAAGAAACAAACGTTCGGCCTTTTGTAACTCTCTTTGAGAAAGAAGCTCTAATCCTTGTGTCAATGGATCAAAAATAAACATATAACCAATATCGAAAGAAATTCGAATTTAGAACAAAACCAAGCCGCCTTAAAACAAGTATTTCAGCCTAGTCGTAGTTTAATAAAGTAATTTTTGAAACGTTGCTTTTCAAAAATAACTGTAATATTTTAAAATTAATTTTCTCGCTCCTAATACCATAAATATAAAATCTCACATGTATTTTTTTCTTCAACATCCGTAAACAAAAATAAAAAACTATTTCCGAGCGCTAACTTTTTTTACAACTAATTACCTCTAATTAAACTTCAATTCATTTAATAGATAAAAACCCAAAAAAAATATGAAGATTCACAGTACCTAAATATCATTCTAAAATTAGGATAACCTCAACAAGTTTGATCTAAAACTTGCATGAGGTTCTTGTAAATTAAGGGAAACTTGATCGCCATAATCAAAATTCAAAAGAAGCAAAAACTATCAGATTTTTTTTAAGCCAAACCTGTTTAAATAGATCTATAGGTGTAGTTATTCAAATTAATTACAAAACCATTCAAAACTCAGCTATTACAAATATCCTTAAAACATTTACAAATTAAGCTTCCTTCTAAGGAATTTTACTCGACAAAAAATCAAAAAGTTCAATAAAAAAAACATCCTTAAGGTATTTTTTTACGTAGTTCTAGCTTCTGTTTAGCTTGGATATGATTGGGGTTAATTTCTAAAATTTCGCGATATATTTCAAACGCTTTTTCATCATCACCTAATTCTTCATATAAAGTTCCTAGACCAAATAATGCAGCCAACTCTCCCCCTGGATGCTTAATCGCCCGATAGATTTCCACAACCCTTTCGAAAGCCTTCACAGATTTTTCGGCATTTCCCTGACTAAAGTATTTAAATCCTTGTTGCCGTAAGTAGGTCGCAAAAGCTTTTCCATAACCTATGGCAATATCTGAAGACTCTCCTTTAAGCGCCGCTTCGTACTCGCTTTCGAATACTTTTCCTTTACCCATTTTGGAATAGATTACTTGCAGGTTTCTATAAAACATTCCTTCTTTGGGATTTATAGAAATCGCCTCTTTAACCAAACCCAAAGCTTCTTCAAAAGAGCTTTCCTCCGACAAAATTGCTCCCAAATTATTCATTGCCAAGGAATGCTGTGGGTCCATTTTTATGGCTTCCCTTAAAAATGTCTGGGCTTGCTCCTTATCTTTTATTAAATAATACAAGTAACCTAAACCGTAAAGAACATTGGCAGGAGCCCCCTGCAAATATTCGTTAAAAAAGCCTGTTCCTTGTTTAATTTTTCCTGACCGATGAAAAGCTTGCGCCAATCCTCGAAATAAATATGAATCCGATTTATCTTTATCTATCGCTTTTTTGTAATAAAAAATCGATTGAGAAAATTCATTCCTATATAAATAAATTTCCGCTTTTTGTTTTAAAGTGGGTTCTTGGGGAAACTCTGAGTGAACCTGCGCCTCAATCTGAGAAACGAACAACAATGAGGTTAACATTAGATTGAAAAAAGAAAACACAATCGGGTTCATATCTACATACCTATTCTAAATAAAATACTAATCCTCTCATTCAATATGGAGCTTTAATAATGACTTAGCTACAAAATATTAATGGAGAAAGGTTATTAGTCGCTACTAAAAAGACCGTTCTTCAAGTAAGTGGGAAGGGAAAAATGAAATGTCGATCAAAAAAATATCAATGTCTTTTATTATAACCCGGCGGATTCAAGTTGTAAGTGCAACTTTGGTTTCGAATTAAGAGGCAAGCTGA
>CAYFMN010000037.1:26294-52244 GCA_964344185.1 uncultured Nitrospinota bacterium | reverse complement strand
ACAATCCGGTTTTTAAATGAAAAAAAACTTATAAAAACTTTATGACACAGTCTGTGCGCTCGGGATGACGCGCAGAAGGAATGATTTTAAACACCGTTAACGTTCTTTTGATCTGTTTTCCTAATTTAATGTCGCATACGAGGGTTTGCGAAAAAAGATACAAGATCTTTTACGGATAACATCCCCACGATTTTACCTTCGTCGGTCACCGCCAGATGCCTGATTTTTTTATCGGCCATAAATTGGTTCGCTTCCGTAACGGGTCGACCTCCGTCCAAAGTCATAATAGGACTGCTCATTATATCGGTAACTTTGGTTGTTTCAGTATCCAGGTTTTGTCTCAAAACTTTTCGCGTCAAGTCTCTTTCGGTAACGATTCCGATGTACTCTAACCCTTCGGTAACAAGCAACGATCCCACGTTTTTATCTTCCATTAGTTGAGTTACGTCGTTGACATTTGCTTTGGAATCGATAGACAGAACGGGAGACGTCATATACGCTCCAATTTCTTCCTCAACGTGTTCCGTATCTTTTGCGTAATGATGGGTTTTATGTTTCATGGTCAATTCTCCTTTATCCAAAGTAGATAATGAGAAGGACAACGCCTTCTTTAATTAAGGATACAAACCAGCTGAAAAACCAAAATCAAAAACGGAATTCAATTTTAAAAAATAATGCAATCTCAGCGATAATTAAAACTTCCGTACATTATTCAACATCGAAGCCAAGCCCTAAAGAATTTGAAGAGGCTCCACAAAAGTCAGGAGAGGATTGCCCAGGGCAATGGGCGCTAATTTTTAAATCAGGAAATACTCCTAAATATTATAAGGCAATCGCTCGAAAAAAATAAATAGAAGACTACCAAAGATAATAATGATCTGCGAACCAGTTCATAACTTATTGAAGTTTTTTACTTCTACCTCATACAAAAATTTATTTTCTACTTTGTTGAAGTCAGCTTTAGGCAGTTTTTACCAAATTTAAATGATGCAATTAATTTCAAGAATTAGAAATTTCCTAAGAAAAGTCTTTCAATCAAGCGCCAGTGGTTTTCTACCCACATCCTCCCTTATTTAGACGAATACCTGTTGAATAAAGGCTAGTTAGAGTTTTACCTACCTTCATTTCCCTTTAATTAGTAAGGGGCTTTGTTTTTATGGAAAGGTTTATAAAAATGGCGCCGTCGCATTAATGAAAATTGCAGGGTAAACCTATCAATCGTCTTTAAATAAATCCGTCTCTTTTTACTCATCTATACGAGGACTGAGTCAGTTTTTTTATCTGGTTTATTTTAGAGCTTTTATTCTTCTAACTCTTATTTTTAACAAGCTAAAACTTTTAATATGAAAAATATATTTAAAAACCATAATCAAAACCCATCAATAAATAACTGGTTACTTTCTTTAACTTTTTTGTTGTTTTTGTCGACCATGCCCGCAACAAGCTTAGCGCATGAAACGGGCGCTTGCGACGATGCTATTGAAGGTTCCATTTTATATGATCGAGGAAGTAAGGCTTTTATCGGGTGTGATGGAGATCAATGGGTATTGCTGGGAACAGCCGAACCTAAAAACGACGCGAACACAAAACTCGTATTACATTTTGATGGAAACGACGGTTCGACTCTATTTAAAGACGATAGCTCCAGCGCGCATACAGTAACGGCTAATGGCAACGCTCAGATTGACGCATCGCGAAACAAATTTGGCGGGGCCAGCGCTAACTTTGACGGGGTTGGCGATTATCTTTCAATAACTAACCATGCGGACTTTCAATTCGGAAGCGATAGCTTCACCATAGAAGGTTGGATTTATTACAACGAGGCGATTGGAACCACCGCAAACCGGATGCTTTTTTCAAAAGACGGAGGAACCGCTAATTACAACATTTCCACCGGTATTGAATACCACTGCTTCGTTTCCTTTATCGGAATCCTTACTTTTAATTGGAATAAAGGAGGAAGCTTCGACACAGTGGCAAGCAAAGTTTCTATAAAACCTAATAAATGGCAGCATTTCGCAATCGTCAACGATAGCGCTAACAACGTTATAAAAATCTTTTTGGACGGACAAGTAGTGGGCGTTAGAAAAACTTCCGTTACGATTAGCCCCGTCGCCATCACAACGTTTCGCATTGGAGATAACGGAAGCGGTAATCCTGAATGGATTGGGAACATAGACGAGTTTCAAATTTCCAAGGGCGCCGCTCGTTGGACTCAAAACTTTGTAGCGCCTGAAAAACCTCATAACTAATAATGCAAATGCAGGAAAAACCTTACAACTCGGCGCAAATAAGATAAAAAATCTTTCCCTCTTATTCCCCATTTTTCAAGGGCAATCGGAATAACGTCAACCATTTATGGACACCCAAACACCATTACGCTATAATATTCAACAAGATTTCAGCTAATTTTGAAACGCCAATAGTTTAATTTTTTAAAGATACAAATATTTTTCGATGATGACAAGACTGGTTAACTATTTACATAAAAATATTGAAGATCTCTTTATTCTTCTTATATTAGTCTCTGTGACTCTTGTTCATTTTTTCGTCCAGTTTAAAATATCCATTCTTAACTTCTATTACATTCCCATAATGATCGCGGGTTATCTGCTTGGAAAGCGGCTTGCTATTCTTTACGCATTTTTTACCGTGCTTATGGTTTGGGTTTTTATTTTGGCTAATAAAAGCGCCTATCTAGCCCTGGAAAATCAATACGAGCTAAATATTGATCTCACTATGTGGGGCGGCTTTTTAATCCTGGCGGGCTGGGCCGGTAGTCTCTCTGATAATTTAAAAGAAGAGTTATGGAGGGTTAAACTATTACAAGCTGAGTTAGCCCGCGATAAAGAAGATTTAAAAGCGCTTAACATAAAACTGAACGAAGCCAACCGAAAATTAGAGGACAAGGTAACTAAACGAACGGAAGAGTTAGAGCGGTCTTACGAAAAATTAAAATTGGCTTCCCAAACTGATCCTCTTACAAACCTTTTAAACAGGAGGACGTGCGAAGAAAAGTTTAAATATGAAATTGATCGTTATCAACGAACCAAAGTCCCCTTCTCTATTATCTTGGGCGACATTGACCATTTCAAAAATATTAACGATACTTACGGTCATAACGTAGGCGACTACGTTTTAGTCGAAGTGGCTAAAATACTGAGCCAAACCTCGCGAAAAACGGATATTAATTTTCGTTGGGGCGGAGAAGAATTCCTTATCTTACTGCCTGACACTGAGTTGGAGGGCGGGATCATTGTTGGCGAAAAAATTCGCGAAAAGATAGAAGCGTTTGAATTTGAATACGAAGGCGAACAACTTTGCGTAACCATAAGTCTTGGCGTAAGCGAGTATGAAGAAGAACAGTTCATGGAAGATTGCCTCAAGGTTGCCGACGAACGTCTATATGACGCTAAAAAAGCGGGTAGAAATAGATTGTTCCCAATTCTTACCAAAGCTTCTAGCGAGTAACTCCAACGTAGCAACGCCCTATTTATTCCATATGTATTAGCGCCTAACCCCCTAAAGGCAGATTGATCGCCTTCAGGTATATAGTTTATTAGTTTTATAGCTCAATTTATTTGAATTCCGCCGCAAAATATTAAGCGTTGCGAAGTCGATTTGCGACTTCTCCCCCGTAAACGCTTTTCTATTCCTGTCGCTTGGCGTAAACCAAGCTTACCTTTTGCTTAGAACAAAAATTTCCAGTCGGTAGTTTTCTCTTTTTTCGACTTGTATTTTTATGCGCCGGTCTCTGCGACGAGAAAGGAAACCTCATGGAATATATCATTGTACGATATCCCACACATCGCCAAGTCAGCATTGATGGCGAATCTTCAGGGTTCACCAATATAACGCTTATGGTTGAAGCCGGTCACCACCAAATAGAACTTGAAGGCGAAGTCGATTACCGTCCCGAAAAACTAATCATAATGGTTGAAAACACCGATCCTGATGCGCCAATGCAAATCAATTTTGTTCCTCTGGAAACAACGAAGGAGAAAAGCGATGCGTAATTGGAACAGGCTCTTGGTCCTTCTTCGTAATATCGGCTTCTTATTTTTTTTGACAGTTTCTTTCCTAATTTCCGCTTGCACGACCTATCCTCAAAACGTTCCTATTAAAGAAAGAAATTCAAAAACGGGTTATCGTTTTAATACTCTTGAGAAAAATGGTAATAGCGATAGCTTATTCATCATTCTCGCTTTTTCCGGAGGCGGCACGCGAGCGGCGGCTCTATCATACGGCGTTATGGAAAAGCTTCGAGAAACGACTATTGAATGGGAAGGAAAAAGAAAGTCTCTTCTCGACGAGGTCGATGTTATTTCTTCTGTCTCCGGCGGGAGCTTCACTTCCGCTTATTATGGATTGTTCCGCGAACGTTTGTTCGACAAAGAGGATGGTTTCGAAAAACATTTTTTATATCGCAATGTTCAAGGAAAGATTACGAGCCTTTTATTCCATCCTTACAACTGGGTGCGGTTGGCCTCCCCTACTTTTGGTCGAATCGATATGGCGGAGGAGTTTTACAACGAAGAAATTTTTGAGAATAAAACGTTCGCAGATTTGAAAGAAAAAGGACGTCCTTATATCGCTATAAACTCTACGGACATGATGACGGGAACCCCTTTTACTTTTGTACAAAGTCAATTCGACTTTATATGTTCCGACTTGGATAAATTTAAAGTAGCTCGCGCCGTCGCCGCTTCTTCGGATTTCCCCGTTGCCTTCCCACCTCTGCAAATCAATAACTACGCCGATAAATGTGAATACCCTAAACCCGTCTGGATACAGGTTGCGGAAATGGATAAAGATTTTGTCGACAATCCGCGACGCAACATCCGAGCGCGCAAAACATGGAGTTATCGAGACGCAAAAAAACGTCCTTATATTCACCTTCTCGACGGCGGCCTTTCTGACAATATTGGACTTAGCGACCCTTTAACCGCTCTTATTTCCAATAATCACCCGTATAGCATCCCAAAAAAAATTAACCAGCGTAAGATAAAAAAGCTGGTTATCATTATTGTCGACGCTATGACGTCTCCAGAAGAAAACTTTGAACTAAAACAAAGTCCACCCGGTTTAATAAAAGTTCTTTCAACAGCTACTGGCGTACCAATGGGCAATTACACCTTTAGCACTATTGAACGCGTAAAAAAACAATTCAATCAATGGCAAAAAGATCGTCGTAGTTTGTGGAGCGACCCTGGAAACGCGTTCAAAAACTGTCCTCCAAAGCCCGATAAAATGACAGATGAAAGTTTACGGCCTCTCGATCTTTACCCTATATACGTTGGCTTTGATCAAATAGCGGACAATGAAACATATTTTGGCAAGGGTCGCGACTGGTATTTTAATATTCCTACTTCTTTTAAATTACCAAAGGATAGCGTCGATAAATTGCGGGGCGTTGCAGGAGAGATTTTAGAAAATTCGGAAACATTTAGAGCGCTTAGAGATTGCCTTTTCTAACCCACGAAAGATAAGTATCGGAACTCAGACGATTTGCTCAATCGTTTGTTTTTGTTTTTTTGAAGGAATTTTATTTTTTATTTGTTGGCTTAAAAGGCGGTAGTTTTCCCTTTACAATATTTTTCATAACAGCGGTTGGTAAATCATCCCCTTTGATTAAAAGCCACGAAGACCACTCATTATTACTTGGGCATGTAGGCAATAAAGAACTGATGAATTCCTTTTTTACACCCTTCCGCAATTTTCCCCAAAGTTTACGCGGAAAATATTTGAGATATTTTCGTAAAATTCCAATAGAAATAACATAATAATTTAAGAACTTCTTATCGCTATAACAATTTGTAACCTGAAAAATTTTGAAGTACATATTAACTTCTTTTAAAACGCACCAGATATATTGGCTGTGTTGATGAAAGTTAAGCGTATTTGTTGATGCGTCCCAAAATGTACCATCAGCACAATATCGGTTAAATGAATGATTATTAAACTTTATACATCCAAGCGCATTGAAATCTTTATTTACCATTCTTACATTTCCCTTCCAATTGGGATCAATTACGCCTTTTTTACAGATTGTCAAAAAATTACTCGAATCAAATGGGATAGTTACGGATTTAATCTCTGTGAAATCAAATCCTAGGATTAAATGAGCTATTTGGCGCACGCCACGATTGAAAGTTCCGCAATTTCCAGAAATACTGTTACCAGAAATAAACCCAAAGCCAACGTCTCCAAGCCCCTTCCCAAACGGAATTATTACTTTTTTACCCGTATTATATTTGCTAGTAGCTCCAACATTTCTTGGACTTTCGATAATCATCTTTAGTTTTTTATTTTTATTAGTGCCTCTAGAGTTCTTTGTCCACTTCCAACCAGCTTTTCGTCCGTAATGATAAAAATTAATATTCAAATATTTCCAACATAACTTTTTATCTCCCAAAACCCCATACAAATTACATTTAGGTCCTTTTAAAATATAATCTGCGGGTTGATTTTTTAAACCATAATCCTCAATAAGTTTTTTAATTGTCTCTTTATCATTTAACTTACTTCTTTTCTTAACTTTTATTTCAACTTTATTCTTTTTATTCTCTTTTTTCTTCTTATAAACTTTTATTTCAGGATTATTATTTTCTGCCATAATTTTCTCTTAAATTCACGACACAATTAATAAACAGACTTTTAAAAAATAGATAGCGCACTGCGCTTGATTATATATCAATAATTATGGCATGCGAAAATTTTTAAATTTAAAAATTACTCAACCTTTGAGAATCTAATTTCTTTCAGTTAATATGGATTGAGTAGCTACAACTTTTCCTCTCACCGTTTATAAATAAACCGCAAAATTAAATATGCTAAACGCTATTTGGATCTCCTTTTTCCTGGTTTCCTTCATTGTGGGCCTCGGAAAAATGGTTTTCATGGATGAGCCTGATATTTTTGTTCAAATGATGGGTTCGCTCTTTGAAATGGCTAAAACCGGATTTGAAATTAGTCTGGGGTTAGTGGGGGTTATGACGCTGTGGTTAGGTATTATGAGGATTGGAGAGAGAGGCGGTATTCTAGTTCTGATAACCCGATTCTTAACTCCTTTATTTAAAAAATTATTCCCAAGCGTTCCATCTAACCATCCGGCTTTGGGTTCCATAGTAATGAATATGTCGGCCAACGCTTTAGGACTGGATAATGCGGCGACTCCATTGGGCCTTAAAGCGATGAACGAACTCCAAACTTTAAACCCTCAAAAGGAAACCGCATCCGACGCGCAAATTCTTTTCCTGGTTCTTAACACTTCTTCAGTCACGCTATTGCCCGTTACTATTTTCGCTTATCGCGCTCAACAGGGGGCCGTTAACCCAGCCGATGTTTTTATTCCAATATTAATCGCCACCTTCGCCTCGACTTTAGTTGGATTGCTTGCGGTTTCTCTTTATCAAAAGATTGATCTATTTGACCGCATCGTTTTTGGCTATCTAGGCGGTCTTGCGATGGTCGTATTATCTATCGCGTTCTATTTTTCCGGACTCGATAAACAATCAATGCAGGCTCAATCGGCGAGGTTAAGTAATTTTCTTTTATTTTCGGTAATCGTTGCGTTTATTTTAGCGGCTGTTCGAAAGAGAGAAAATGTTTACGACGCTTTTATCGAAGGAGCCAAGGAAGGGTTTCAAGTAGCTATCACAATCATTCCATTTTTGATTGCAATGTTGGCGGCTATTGGGGTTTTTCGCGCCAGCGGCGCGTTGGATTTGCTCCTGGATATGTTTCGTGGATTGGTTTCGGCTCTGGGATTCGATTTGCGGTTTGTCGAGGCGTTACCAACCGCGTTAATGAAGCCCCTTAGTGGAAGCGGGGCTCGCGGCATGATGGTGGACGCTATGCAAACTTTTGGAGCGGATTCCTTTGTCGGCAGGCTCGCTTGCGTCATGCAAGGAAGCACAGAAACGACTTTATACGTTGTCGCCCTTTACTTAGGTTCCGTAAAAATACGTCACTCCCGTTACGCAATTACTTGTGGCCTGCTAGCGGATGCGGCGGGCGTAACTATGGCAATTTTTATATCGTATTTATTTTTTGGTTAATCGCTAATTTTAAAAGGCGCCGCCAAACTTAAACGCTGCAAGCCCCAATAATTTTTGATATTCTTTTTCTATGTCCGATTCTCCCATCATTGAAGACGCAGTTTCCATTGTGCCGGTTAAGGATATCAAAGCGACCGTCGATTTTTACGCCGACGTCTTGGGCTTCGAACGTCGCATGGTTTCCGACGATAAGACATTCGCCATTGTGGTTCACGGCGAAGCGGCTATCCACTTTATTAAAACAAACGACGCTCAAGCCCTGCAAGCCACCGCCAACAACATCTCCATTTATCTTTGGGTTCGGCAAATAGATAAACTATACGATAACCTCAAACCCAAACTCGATATTTTGCCAAAAGGCCGCGTGCGCTCTCCTTTCAATCAACCTTATGGAATGCGCGAATTCCACGTTAAAGATCCCGACGGTTGCCTGTTATTCTTTGGCGAAAACATTTAATTTCCCTAAAATGAAATCAAAGGCTTCAAATCCGAGAAGTTACAACAATTTGGCAATTCTATGCGGCCTTCTTTTGATTCTAATTTTTCAATCCGTCACAAGTTTGTGGATTAAAACTCCGACTTACGACGAACCTTATCATCTAACTTCTGGTTACCTTTCTTATGCGCTAAACGATTACCGCTATGGAGCGGACCAACCTCCTTTTTTAAAATCGTTAGCCGCTTTTCCTCTCTTATTTTTCGACCTTAAAATTCCGGAAAACTATCCCGAATTGCTTAAAGAAACAATGTTTGTATTGGGATCGAAGTTTTTATACCAGCCGCAACACAACGTTGACCTTCTAATCTTTTTAGCTCGCTTGCCTATGGTCTTCTTATCTTGTTTGTTGGGTGTTTACGTTTTCCTATGGGCGAAAGAACTGTACGGAGAAAAAGCCGGACTGTTTGCGCTATTACTTTATGTATTCAGCCCTAATATATTAGCCTATTCAAGGCTCGTCACCACAGACATTGGCATTGCTTGCTTCATATTTATACCCTGCTTTTATTTTTGGAGCTACTTAAACAAACCAACGTTTAGAAGTCTCTACCTTGCGAGTTTGTTTTTAGGATTGGCCCTGGTATCAAAGTTTTCCTCCATAATCCTGTTTCCAATATTTTTCGTTATTTTATGCGCAAAATTTTTAACCGAAAGAGAAATTAAGTTTAAAGATCTTATCGTTCCGCAAAGCGAGAAAAACAAAAGATCAAATTTTCAAACTTTTTTTATGCACTTTGGAATTCCAATAGTAATTATTCTATTAATTATTTTTTTCGCCTATGGAATGAACTCTAACTTCTTGACTCTTTATAAGGAAGGCGTTAACCATCTTAAAGGAACTTACTTTGGAGATAAGGGGCCGCGTCTATATTACATGCTAGGGTACTTTTTCTACGAACCGTCAAAGTTTTACCCAATAGTCGCATTTTTAGTAAAAACTCCCGTGCCCACACAAATCTTTATCGTTTTTTCTTTAACGGTTTTGCTCTATAAACGCAAAAACCTTTTTAACGAATTATGCTTAATTCTTCCAGCCGCTATTGTTTTTGCGTCGACTTTTACCGACGTGGATCATACCGGGGTGAGGAGATTTCTTCCTATTTATCCTTTTATTTTTGTTTTTGTCGCAAAGCTGACAAACTATATAAGATCTTCAGATTTTTCTACGCTCAAAAAAAAATTGGCGTTTGCAACGATGACAATACTAACGTTATGGTATATGGTTTCATCGGTTAGAATCTATCCAGATTATTTAACTTATTTCAACGAAGCTATTGGAGGTCCTCAGAACGGCATCAATTATGTTGGAAATTCTAATATTGATTGGGGACAGGACTTAAAGAGACTAAAACCTTATATGGAAAAAGAGGGAATCGATAAAATAAAGTTGATGTACGAAGGAACCGCCGATCCCAAATATTATAAAATACCAACGGAACCTTTGACAAAAGAAGAACTCCAGCTTGGGCCGCAATCCGGTTTCTATGCAATCAGCGCTCATTATCTTATCCGGCTAACGTCCATACCAAAGGCGTTTGGTTACGGCGTCGGCTGGAAAGACAAGCTTTATAATCCTATCAAAATTATTGGACACACTATCTATATTTTTAACTTTGGTCCTCCTTAATTTTGGAAAAAGCCAACTCTTCTATAAACTCAATCCCGTTGGTTTTGCAAGAGAGATCGATACCGCTTTAATTAGGTTGGCGTGAGTATAATGAAACTCAAAACTTTAAGCACTTCAAATTGTAATACTCGTGTAATCGTTTCCATTCTTCTATTGATTCTAGTTTTCCAAGCCGTTTCAAGCCTATGGATCAAAACCCCTACTTTCGACGAGCCTAATAACTTAACTTCCGGTTATCTTGCTCTTGTAAAAAACGACTTTAACTTTGGAGCGGATCATCCTCCGCTTTTGAAGTCTTTAGCGGCTTTACCCTTATTATTTTTAAAAATCAAAACTCCAGAAAACCCTCATTCAAACTTTACCAGGGATCAATTGTTTGAATTTAGCTCAAAGTTTTTATTTCAGCCGGAACATAATGTCGATCAAATCGTATTTCTAGGTAGATTGCCGTTTGTATTGCTTTCGTGCTTATTGGGCGTCTTTGTCTTTTTGTGGGCTAAAGAGCTTTACGGCATTTTACCGGGATTATTCGCGCTAACTCTATATGTTTTTAGCCCCAATATCTTGGCTCACTCCAGGCTTGTCGACACGGATTTCGGATTTACCGTCTTCATTTTCATCGCTTGCTATTATTATTGGAGTTACTTATCCGGTCCGTCGTTTAAGAAGCTTTGTTTGACGAGCTTATTTTTGGGAATCTCTCTTGTTTCGAAATATTCCGCATTGCTCTTGTTTCCCATATTTTTTGCGATATTACTCGCTAAAGTTTTTACTGAGAGAGAATATAAACTTAAAAACTTACTGATTCCTTCAAATGTTGAAAAAACGCATGCAAATTTAAAATCTTTTTTTATACATTTTTGCGTCCCTCTAATAATTATAATGGTCGTGATATTTATTGCGTTTGGTTTTAACTTGAACGCCCTTGAGCTTTATAAAAAAGGCTTGGATCAAGTTGATAGCATCTACTTTAATCAAAAGCCAAAGCTGAATTATATGATGGGATTTTTCTTTTATGAAACTTCCGCGCTGTACCCATTCATTGCGTTTCTGGCAAAAACCCCTATTCCTACTTTAGCTTTTATCATTTTGTCATTGCTTGTTTTATTTAAAAACCGCGATAATCTATTCAACGAATTGAGCCTGATCGTTCCTATTCTAGTTATATTTTCCTCCCATTTTTTAGATCCGGAGCATTCGGGAGTGAGGAGGTTTTTACCAATCTACCCTTTTATTTTCGTATTCGTAAGCCGAATAGTAAACTATTTGGAAATTTCTGAATCGACGTCGCTTAAAAGTAAATTCAAATTTTCGATAGTAGCGACATTAACGCTATGGTATGTTTTTTCCTCGGTTAAAGTTTATCCCGATTATTTAACGTATTTTAACGAGGCGGCAGGAGGTCCTAAAAACGGTATTAACTATTTAGATAATTCTAATATCGATTGGGGACAGGATTTAAAAAGATTAAAAACTTATGTCGATAAAAACAAAATTAACAAAATTAAACTAATGTATCAAGGAAGCGCATTTCCGCCATATTATAAAATACCCGCTATACCTGTTTCGGCTGAAGAAAAACAAAACGGCCCTAACCCTGGGTATTATGCGGTTAGCGCCAATTATCTTATTCGTCTCATATCAGTTCCTAAAGCTTTTGGCTTTGGTTCCGTATGGAAAGAAAAACTTAAAAACCCTATTCATGCGATTGGAAACACAATTTATATTTTTTACTTCAACCCTCGATAATTCAGGCTTTATCTGGCCAATAAAATCTAAATTAGCTTTTAAGCAATAATTTACTTAGCATTTTGCTCTGAAAAGGTTACAATCTAGCCAACTGGTTTTCCTCAGCTATTATCCATCCAATATCTAACCTTCCTTTTTTATGCCCGGCAAAACATTTTCAAATTACATATTAGATTACGGACAAACTCTCAACCCAGATAAACCCATTGACCTTACCAAAGCCATTCAACTGATTTTAATAGACGCGGCTCGAAAAATAATTTTAGACACCGACCACTGGAAAACTCCCGATAAGTTATCCATCAAGGAAGCCGCTATCAGCGCTTGCTTTTTATCGGCTTGCGAGGCGTTTATTACCCTTAACCTCCTTAACAAAGATAAAGAAGCGGTTGATCTGGAGTTAATAAAGGTAGAGATCGGCTTTGCGATTTTTAACAAATACGATATCGAGGATATAGCGCAGATACTTCGATATGGGGGAATGAATTTTATCGATATGGTCGAAGCCTCCGAAGAGGACGAAAATTTTAGGGAGTGGTTAGAAGCGGTGCAAACTTTTATCAAAGCTTACATCGTTCATCGAGGGGCGCCCAACCATTTAGACCTGGGGAAAAGGCTGTATCGTAGTTTGTGGAATTCCAGAGCTTAAACCGCATCATATCTCTTTTAAATGAGACCTTCCTATAATTCCGTTGAGTTTGTCGCACCAAATAAGGGTAACCCCGGCGTCTGGGGCGCCGCCTCCAATCAGGTTTTTAAAATTCGAATCCATTTCACCTTCCTCTTTAACTCCTCCTTTAAACTCAATTCCTAATAAGCTCACAATTAGATTTAGGCTTTTGTTGCTAGAGTGCCTCTAACCTTATATTTTTCAAAAATTATAGATTTTTGAAAATAAAATAGATCGTATAAACAAGTTGGATTCCCAATAGCCGTAATCATAAAAGTGTGTAATTATGGAGTCATAATTTTTGAAATCGGCTTGTAAAATGGAAACGGAAAAACCGGAAGAAATCACAAAATTTTTGAAAAAGATAAAAACGCTTCAATCAAGAGGTTATACACTTAACCAGATATACAGGCGAATGGGAATCGACGAAGCGACTTACCAAAGTTGGTTATCGGAATACGGGCCTCAAAAAATGAAACTTGATACCGTTCAAGGAACAGGTTTTGGTATTTGCTTCGTTATGGTTTTCGTAAAGTATTTTTTTGTTGGATTCGATATTATCGCCACCCTTATCTTGATTCCATTTTTTATATCGTTTGTAACGGCATTTTCGTATTTTTTTGGCGACTCAATTTATATTTATAATAAATGGAATATGCAATTCGAACCGTATAGCGGTTCCTGGCCGCGTTTTTACGCTTATTTTTTCACAGTCGCCTCCTGTGTTTTTACCTGGATGTTTTTCAAATTAACAAAGTTTATCCAATAAATAAAAGTTGTATTAAACTAAACGCTTAAAAATAACATTGCCTAGGGATTAAGATGATTTATAAGGGGTTTGCGACTTCGGAGGGAACTAATAACTATCGAAAAAAAATGGCGAGTCGATGCCTCGAAAGTCATTTTAAAGAAATCGACGGTTTGTGGTGGTCCAGTATCGGATTGGGAACTTATTTAGGAAACCCTGATCGCGTCACCGACCGGTTAGTCTGGGAAGCAACCATTCAATCTGTCGAAGGCGGCGTGAACGTAATCGACTCGGCTATCAACTATCGACGACAACACGCCGAGCGTAGCGTTGGCGTGGGTATCAAAACTCTGATCGAAAGCGAAAGGTACAAACGCGATGAAATTATAGTTTGCACGAAGGGCGGCTTTTTACCTCATCCAGGCCGCGGCAAATGGTTTCAGGAAAATTACGTTAACAACCCAAACTTTAGTATCGGCATGGGAGACTTGGCTGCGGACTGCCACTGTATGCATCCGGAATATCTTGCCGATCAATTAGACCAAAGTAGAAAAAACTTGGGAGTGGAAACCATAGACCTTTATTATATACACAATCCTGAGACCCAACTCAACTCCGTTGACGGCGAAACTTATTATGAACAACTTGAGTCGGCATTCGAGATGCTGGAAGAGGCGGTTAAAGACGGCAAAATCCGATATTACGGAATGGCTACCTGGAATACTTTTCGACTACCAGAAAATAATTCGAAGCACACTTCCTTAAAGAGAGCTAAAGAAATGGCGAAGATAGCGGCGGGAGACGGTCAGGATCACTTTCGTTTTATCCAGTTACCGCTCAACTTAAATATGCCGGAATCGTTTCGAGAAGATACCCAATACACTCTCGGAGAAATGCTTCCCGCAATCCTGGCGGCGCAAAAGCTAAAAATCTATCCCGTAGTCAGCGGGTCTATTGCGCAGGGAAACATCAACACATTGCCTCAATCCTGGCGAAATCATATTGGAGAAGGCTACACAAGCGATAAACAGAGAGCGTTGCAAATCATCCGGAGCGCGCCGGGTATCGCCTCGGCCCTCATTGGCATGAAACAACCGGAACATATTAAAGAAAACCTGGCACTTCGGTCCATCCCCCTCCTCGATCCAACCTTTTTTGAAAAACTGTGGAGCAGGATAAAAAGGAATTGATTCGATGAAAGCGTTGATATTGGGAGCGACTGGGATGGTGGGCGAAGAGGTTTTGCAGGAATGCCTCAATCATCCAAAGATAAAAGAAATCACTGTGGTTACGAGAAAACCTTCTATATCTATAGAAGGAGTTAAAGAAATCATCCACACCGACTTTGTGGATTTCTCAAAGATACGGGAAGAAATTATCGACCACGATGTTTGCTTCTTTTGTGTGGGCGTTTACCAGGGAGAAGTTTTAAAAGAAGAGTTTATTAAAATCACTTACACGTCCGTAGTCGAGTTAGCCAAAACTATAGAGAGCGACAAAACGGTTTTCTGTTTATTCAGCGCTCAGGGCGCTAACTCGAAAAGTTTTTTCCCGTTTGCAAAATGGAAAGGAAGAGCCGAAGAAGAATTGATGAAACTAAAATTTAAGGACGCTTACGCTTTTAGAGCAAGCTACATTCATCCAACAAATGAAAAAAAATTAAAAAAAGAATTGATGTATAAACTTTATGAATTCGTTTATACGTTTGCTAAAGACCGTTTCCCTCAAATCTGCATCAGTTCGAACCAACTCGCCAAAGCCATGCTCCATGTCGCCCTCCACGGAGCAGATAAGAAAGTCCTGGAGAATGAAGATATTAGGGAAGTTATCGAATAACCTCACAAAGTCGATTCGGTTTACTAACCCAATAAAAAGTTAGTTCTCGTTGGACGTTCGAATAAACTCTACGAGCTTATTAATTTGCTTTTTTAAATCTAAAATATCCAGGTTTAAATCAAAAGTCGAAACTACTTCGTGAGCAAGTTTTACTTTATTAATCTTAAAATCTTTGTTGCCATTATTTTGATAGGATAAAGATTTTCGAAATTCGTTATTTTCATTTTCTTTATTTTTTTTTGCGTTGGGGTAAAGTTTGTTTATCGCCTGCTCAAGTATATCTACCTCAATATAGTTTTCGATCTCCCGGCCCTTCGTTATCCAGGCAAACCCAGGTCCTTTATCAAATTCATCTCGAACTCTTTTTTTTGTTTCGTTAATACGGCTCTTTGGGGACGACTTATCGCTATCTATAAGAATTGCTATGTTTCGATTCATACGTCGCAAAGATATAAAGTCATTCACATCACTATCTTCCGCTGACAAATGAGATAATAATCTTCCGCCATAAAACATAATAGAATAGTGTAATCCTTCAATAAGGCCATCATCTAAACACCTTATCCAATGGTTTAAATATATACGATCTGAAGGCCCTTCTACCCAAATAATAGAATTTGCTTGTAGCAAGTCGCTAGCGCGATAACCTAAATCGGAACAAATTATAGATTTCTGTTTATCGTTGTAAACCGGATCAACAACTGACTGGCCATCTATATAACGGATATGAAAAATTGATGCTTCTGGAGTATCTAGAATATGAGCGGAGTGAGTGGTAATAAAATATTGGTTATTAGTCTCTTTAATAAGATAACGAATTAATTTTCGCTCCATGTATGGGTGAAGATGTAACTCAGGTTCTTCAATGCAAACCACATGCTCTTTTAACAAAGTACAGGCGGCAGCCATTATCACAACCTCATGAACTCCTGTGCCTAAACTTTCTATAGGAAGAGTTTTCCCATCCATGTGCACAAGAAGTTCTTGTTTGTCGTTTGGAACTTCTAATTGAGCAGAATCATTAGAAATTACGTCGCAAAGAAATTTATTTATTTTCAAAAAAAGTTTTTTATCCACTTGTTTTTCTAAAGTTGGATTTTGCAAAGCAGAAAGCTTATCGATTATTCCTTGACCACTAAAATTGTACAAATTATTATCTGGAGTACCGATTTCACGTATGGCAGGAATAAGTTCAACTTGTATTGTAGACTTTATTGCCGAACTAATATGATGAAGAGTATCAATAATCCAAGTAGATATATGACCACCTGTCATTCGAACCAAATCCCCCCAAACTTTATACCAATACTTTGAAGTATTATTTTGAGTTACTATCCTAATAAGCTCCTCATTATCTCGTTCATCTAACACAAACTTTCCATTGCTAATAATATAAGTAAAACAAGCTGTTTGAGAGTTAGATACCTGACAAATATCTTCAAATATCTGTCCTAAAGCTAACGTATTTTGACGATCATCACTCAATCGATTTTGGATCAATTTATAGGCTTTTGATGCTTGAGAAAATTTAATTGAAATTTCAAAACCAGAACCATAAATCCCTTGATGGGTTTCCAAATAATCTAATTGTGCCTTTGAATCGTTTGAGAAAATCAGGTTATATTTCTCTAATAAAAACTTTAATACATTCGACTTACCACAATTATTTTTTCCGATAAAGAGGTTTAACTTTTTAAGGGAATCAAAATATTGCATTTCTCCAAAACTTCTATAACCAGCAAACCCAAAGTTTTCTATAAACATAATTTAACTACTCAATTTCAATTCGATGATTTCTTACGATTGATCTAATAAAACAGAAGAGTTCTTATAATTGGAAGCTCAATTGTCGAATAAATACAAAAATTAATATTTTTTCCGTATCCAAAAAAATTATTATCTTAAGTCAGGTAGGATTTTTATAAAAAATCACAATATATTGATTATTTTTCAATTGTATAGCCAATATATTGGGGTGTCAACGAATATTTCGATTATAGATATTCTCCAAATCATAGCTATTATTATTTCTTCATAGTAATTCCTTAAAACACAACGAACCGATTATTCGAACTAGAGATCCTATTAAACCGTCCTAATACATCATCTCTTTACTATCATTTCAGGTTGGCAAATCTGTAAAACCTCTAACGTCAACCAAGTCAAACAAAAAACATGTAATAAATAAATGTTTTTTAGCTAATTTTTATTGATATTTCAGCTAGTCAGTGATAAGCTTTGGTAGTAGAAAGGATAAGGGAGGAACTTATGAGCAGTAAACGCACTATGACGATCAACCTTTCTCCTGCTGAAATGGAGGTCTTGGAAGAACTGTGCTTAAAGAAAGATTTGAGCAAAACAGCTGTTGTTAAACAAGCTTTGAGAATTTACCAAGTGATTGATTCCAAGTTGGAAAATGGAGAAAAGTTATATTTTGAAGATTTCGAAAAGAAAGAAAAGTCAGAATTCTTAGTTATATAATGCCCGATCAAACAGAAATTTTTCTATTTAATAATGAGAGAGAAACGCTTGAAGAGGCTTTACTCGTAAATCCAATATTGGAAAACCATCTTAACGATTTTGAGGAACTCTGGATCGCTTTTCGAAACAGTAAAACAAAAACATTACCTAAGGAAGAATTACCTCAAAGTTCTCATTGGAATTGGAGACATAAGATCGATCAAATTAAAGGTTTATTAGCTTTTCCTTCATTTGCTATAGAATGCAATGGAGAGACTCAAGGTTTAATGATTGCAAACATGACAAAAGTTGGCAAATTAGACTCGCAAAAAAATAAGCCTCTTGTTTATATAGAATTCCTTGAAACCGCTCCTTGGAATACGGGCTTGGCGACAAAACCAAAATATAAAGGCATTGGAACGATCATGATTGAAACCGCTATTCAACTCAGTTTTGATGAAGGTTTCCATGGTCGAATCGGACTAGAATCGTTACCTCAATCTGAGGGATGGTACGAGCACAAGTTAAAAATGACAAAACTAGGTAAAAAAACCGACTCAAATCTAATGTATTTTGAAATGACGCCAGATCAAGCCCTACGCTTTATGGAAGATAACTGAATGAGGTAAGGGGAGATATTTATCATGAAATTTAATAAATCTAAAAGTTGGTTTTTAAAAAAAGTAAAAGACGAAGAAGGTTATGACATTGCGGCTGGAGAATTAGCGCAAAACCCATTGACGTTAGTTAATCCTCCTATAGAACCGAATAATAATATTTGGGATGAAAGTCAAGAATTGCATAACGCTTTTGGCAAATTAATAAAACTAAAACGACTGGATGAAAAACTTTCGGCAGATTTATTGGCAAAAAAAGCCGATATAGAAGTCAATGAAGTTCGTAATATAGAGAACGATATTAACTATTCTCCAAAACCGCGAACTATAATCAATATTGCAAAAGCGTTAAATTTACCGGAACAACCTCTTATTAGCCTCTCGGGAGCTATGGAAAAGTGCGGTCCAAAATTAAAAGAAGAGGCCGTACGTTTCGCCGCCAAATCAGAAAATATCTGCGAATTAAGCCAGAAAGAACGTCAACTTTTAAATGAATTTATTAAAACCCTTTCTCAGGGTTTTGAATAACATAATGAAAAATAAATTAATCGACTATCACGAATCAGTTGAAATAAACGAACAAGTAAAAATTTGGGAATACCATCGCATCGACTTTGTGGAGATTTATTGAAGACGCCACAAAAATTCGCCCATGGTGGGAATCGTTTCTCCCCACCCTAAGCATCTAAAAAGCGACTTTGACCCTAACAGCCCATGCCGATATTTTATTCGGTTTCCTCTTTTCTCAAAAACTTTTTCAAATATTACAACCTTTGAATTATTTCAAAATGTCGCCAGCTATTGTTCGCGAAATAAAAGCGGTCCTCTTGGCGATGAAGAAATATTATTCAAAGACGACAATGGCGATAATCATATTTTTTACTTTGATAGCTTTTCAAACTCATACGATGTATTAACTCTGGGCGTCTATCAAGTTCCCCCCACGTAATGATCGCTATTTAAAAACCCAAATACTTTGCATTTAGGTTTATTAAGAAATAATCGTTAGCTATCGTCATATAAGATTTTTCTACGATCATTTCTATAGAAATCCCTAACCAAAATCACGTTAGAAATCTTAACGACACTCATCCCTTCTCCGAACAACCTTTCCTTACCCTCCTTTTAACCCCTTATAAATTAGTCACTCGCCATTCACTTCACAATTTCGTTATGTTTTTTCTCACGAAAATAACATGACAGATATCGTTATCGATCCTTCTGTTACGCGAATTTAAAATTTATAGTAAATTTAAATCATTAATAGTTTTACTAATCCGATATATCAAACGGGATTCAAAATGACATCAGATCAAATCATTTTAATGATTCAACAATATGCCGCTTCCTTAGCGCAACTCGTAGCAGCCTTAACCGTTATCACGGCTATCACTCCTTCTCGCCACGACAACCAGATCCTTGATATCGTTTTAAGGATTTGCAACATCCTGGCGGGAAACGTCGGAAAAAATAAAAACGCGGATCAAGAAAAAAAACAGCAAATACGTAATCCTGAAAGCATTGAGGAACATGCTTAAGAAAGTTGTGGTCCTACTTCGAGAGCCTCAGTATGACAATTTTTTACCTAAATCCTTCGCCCTTCCTTCGGAAGGGCTCTAGGATGACGGAAAAATAATCTCTTACAGCGAACCAAGTAATTTTTCCAAAAGACCTTTAACTATTTATCTAAAGATAAGAGGAAGTACCCTTCGAGAGACTCCTAAGGAACTAAAATAAGGAAGTCGCAGTTCGAGAACCTCACTGTGACATTTTTGATTTATTGCTTTTAGTTCCTTTTTCAATTAACTGGTGAAGCTAGCTTGACGCTCAGTGACAATGCATTAAATATAAAAACTTAACCACTAGAAATACCAGATTAAGAAATGCCATTTAAACCAGGACAAAGCGGTAACCCAAAAGGACGGCCCAAAGGCTCTAAAAATAAAAATACGCTTGAGGCCATTGCTGTCCTTGAAAAAAAAGGAATAAACCCCTTAGAAGAAATGGCGGATATGGCTACTGACGAAAACGTTTCCGAAACCGTTAGAGCGCGTCTTTTATGCGAACTCGCTTCTTACATTTATCCAAAACGTAAAGCGGTCGAAGTTTCCGGTCCGGACGAAGAGGCGCTTACGGTAAAAATCTTAAAAATACCCGCTAAGAAAAAATGACGACAAACTTGGAAGAACTTTTATGGGAACCTACCGCAAAACAAGCTCTGTTTCTTGCGGCTAATCAGGACGAAGTGTTGTACGGCGGCGCGGCTGGCGGCGGAAAATCCGAGTGCCTTCTTGTCGACGCTTTGGGCATCGATCAAAATGCGCTTGCCTGGAACCGTTATACGGCCATTATTTTTCGCGAGCATTTCTCGGATCTTGCGGACCTGATCGAACGGTCTAACGAATTGTATCCGCACTTCGGCGGTAAATACAGCGAGACAAAGCACGTTTGG
The DNA here is from genome assembly GCA_964344185.1 of uncultured Nitrospinota bacterium. Taxonomy (GTDB): domain Bacteria; phylum Nitrospinota; class Nitrospinia; order Nitrospinales; family JAJDAT01; genus JAJDAT01. The sequence goes on along the minus strand of CAYFMN010000037.1, from coordinate 31,526 downwards.
CGTTTCCCTTCGGGAGCGCGCATTCTTTTTGGCTATATGTCAAAAAAAAAGACTTCCAGCGCTATAACGGCCAGGAATATCACTGGATTGGTTGGGATGAACTAACGCATTGGCCTACTTCTTTCTGGTTTGACAGGATGGAGACTCGTAAACGGTCTTCTAATCCCGATATTAAATGTTATACCCGGGCGACAACCAATCCCGGCGGCCCCGGACACGCCTGGGTGAAATCGCGTTGGGATATCGCTAACGACGGTAGACCAACAAACTTTATAGATTCTCGAACGGTTAACGGAAAAAAGATATCCGTTTCCAGAGCTTTTATTCCGGCGAAACTCACTGACAACCCACATTTGGGAGAAGAATATGAAATACAACTGCTTAAGCAATCGGACAAAATACGCCGCAAATTGCTCGACGGTCGTTGGGATATTCCGGAAGGTCAATATTTTACGAGTTGGAATCCAGAGGTTCATATCATTGAACCTTTTTCGCTTCCGCTGGAATGGCCTCGCTGGCGCGCTTTAGATTGGGGTTCCGCTCGACCTTATTCCGTCGGTTGGTATTGTCAAACTCCGGACGGGGTAATTTACAGGTATCGCGAATTATATGGGTATGGAGGAGAAGCTAACGTTGGCTCAAGAGAAACGCCAACCCAGGTAGCTAAAAAGATTTTAAAACTTGAAGAATCTGAAGTTAAAGCGGGCGTGGTTTTCCGCAACAACCCCGCCGACCGTTCTATCTGGAACGGCAACGGACAGGAAAAAACCATTGTGGAGGAATTCGAACGCGCCGGCGTTTTATGGACGCCTTCAATGGGAGGTCCAAATTCTCGAATCAATGGTTGGACAATATTGGACCAGCAGCTGGTCGAAAAGAAGTTTTTTGTTTTTCGAACGTGTCGCCATTTTATCCGGACTTTTCCGGAGTTATTGCACGACGAAACCAATCCGGAAGATATTGACTCCACTATGGAGGATCACGCTGGCGACGAATGCCGCTACAGCATTGTATCCAGGCACCGGATGTATAAAAAGGCCAAGTCTTCTTCTAAGAAGAGCCGCCCTATTCCCGGAACGTTCGACGATTTAGGCGATGTTGATAAACGTAAATCGAAGTATCGATTTTGAAAATTTATCGAATTAAGACGACTCTTCGATATTTTGACGGGCTAAGCCTCCAAGGACAAGGAGTTCATTTTATTGAATCGAGGCGAGATCCTTCACCGATATTAAAATATCGGTTCTGGATGACACGCAAGATTAAACATAAAGCCCTGCACCTTTGTTACTTAACGCGCGAAGCAAGTAAACCGCTTAGGATTACACAAAGATAACCTGGCCATTCAAGTTTCAGTTTTTGGTCAACCAACAGATAAACCAGTTCCTTCGCCGCTAACGTTCATTGGGTTAACGGAAGAAGAAACAAATGAACGAGCGAACTTTAAACGAGATTTCTCATGTTCGCCTGGAGATTCAAGCGACTCAAGGCTCTCCATACGACATGGGAAACATATCTCAACTTTATCAGGAGATTTTAAATGAGCAACACAAAAGTAATTAAACTAACCGACGCCGCTGGCGGCGACGATTTCACCGCAGTTGAAGCCGGCGTGTCTGTAACCATGGACCACGAGCCGTTTTTCCCTCGCAGAGAAGCTATGGCTGTCGTTACCGGTACTTTTGTTGGCACCGTCAAAATCCAGGGTTCCGACGACAACTCAACCTGGTCGGATTTGGTGACCGTTAGCGAATCTGAATTTGTTCAAGTTACTTTGAAAAAATACATGCGCGCTAACTGCACGGCATACACTTCTGGAACTATTAAGGCGCGGATCGCTTGCTAAATGGACGCCGTCACCGAAAAAGATTTGCCGAAAGCGTCCGAGTCTGAGCGGGCTCGCGTATCTGATTGGCTAAAACGCATTCAAGACGCCAAGTCGGACGCCGAGGAAGCGCACAGGCGCATTACGCGCAATCGCAAATACGTCGAAGGCCGTCAGCACGACGACGGCTCCGGCCAACTTGTGCGCGCTAATTTCCTATTCGGGCAAATCAAAATAGACGTTTCCAGAATTTACGCAAGGAATCCGCAATTGTCGGTAACCCCGCACCCGCAGGTGGTCAATGAAGGAACCGACGCTATAAGACGGTTCGCTCGAACTTGCGAAAATTTACTGAATCGTCAAATCTCCGAAGCCAAAATGAAACGGCGCGGGAAACAAATGGTGCGAGCGACAAAAACCGGAATGATCGCATGGATTAAAGCGATCTTCCAACAAGAGGACGAGACCGACCCGCTCATGACGCAACGCATGGACGACGCTCAGGATAATATTCGAAGGGCGAAAGCGTTGGACGAGGAACTTGAAAAAGGATCTGGCTCCGATAAGGACGTTAAAAAGGATCAACTAAAACGGTTGGTCGATAGCGTTAACTCCGAAAGCGAGGTTTTTAAATTTCAAGGATGGGTTTTCGAAACGGTCTCTCCTACCGATCTTTTGTTGCCGTTTCACACTGTCCAAAACTTTGAAGACTACGCCGAAGCGCCCTGGATGGCGCAACGCGTTTGGATGAGCAAAGACGATTTTCGTTCGCGTTTCGGCTTCAATCCCAGTTCGGACAATTTGTCCACAATGGATCAAACTTATTCCGGCAAGCAAGCGGAAATGAAAAACGAGCGGAAAACCGTCGAGGTGTGGGAAATATGGAACCGTATAGACAAACACGTTTATACGATAGCGGAAGGAACTAAACGATTCCTGAGAGAACCGTACATTCCGGACGTTATGGGAAAACGGTTTTTCCCCTTCTTCGGTCTGCAATTAGACTCGCTGGACGAAAATTTTTGGGGAACCTGTACGGTCGAACTATTACAAGAGTTGCAGGACGAACTCAACGACACTCGCACCAAGTTTAAAGAAATGCGTTCCAAAATTCGTCCGTTCAGCTTGGTGCGAAAGGGCCGCTTCGACGAAGACGAGTTATCGCGGATGCAAGATCCGGATATCAACGAGTTGATCGAAGTATACGGCACCGAGGGGCAGCCGCTTTCCAACGATTTTGCGCCGGGTCCCAACATCCTTGTCGATCCTGCTCTGGGCGACACTTCTTTCATCAAAGAAGACTGGGATCAAATAACGCAAGGCGGCGAGGCCCCTTCCGGGTTTATTCGCAGGGCAAAAACCGCTACCGAAGCTAATCAGTTATTACAAGGAGTTCAGGAAAGAGCCTCGACGGATAACGACGGTATCGACGATATGTTCACCGAAATCGGCGAATACATGTTGGAAGTCGATATGCAGGTGATGACTCCCGAACAAGTTGAAGAAATAGCGGGTACCGGATCTATTTGGCCTCAATTCGATAAAGAAAAGATTTTCCGCCGCGTTTATGTAAACGTGCGAGCCGGTTCCAGCGGCAAGCCGAACAAAGCACAGGAACAGGAAAACTGGATTCGCTTTTTTCCAGAAATTTCTAACGTTTTGGAAAAAATATCGCAATTGCGGGCGGCGGGTCAAAACGATTTAGCGGAGTCGCTGATGAAGTTGCAACAGGAAGGATTGCGTCGGTTTGACGAAACTTTAGACATTCGCGAATTCTTCCCTGGGCAAGATCCGCAACAATCGACTCAAAATCCGCAAGCGGCGCAACAAGGTCCACAAACGCAGCAAAATCCACAGGCTCAGCAAAACCCACAAGCGGCTCAAGCGGGACAAGATCCGCAACAAGCGGCGACCTTACAGCAACAGGCTCTACAACAACAGGCTTTGCAACAACAAGCCCTGCAACAACAGCAAGCCGCGCAAGCTTTGGAAGCGGAAAATGCAAAAGCTCAGATTGAAAAAACTCAAGCCGAGATTCAAAAAACTCAGGCTGAAATTGAGAGAACTCAATCCGAGGCTTTAAAAAATCAAGCCATGGCGGAAAAAACGTTTGCGGAAGCCGAGCAAACGGTTGTCGATCCAACCATGTTTTTATAAATAAGCGGGTAAAGGACGGTTTTTATGACTTTCGGTTTATTAGATAGAACGGACACAGAGCAAATGCCTGACCTTACTAAGGGGTTTGAGAATCCTTTGCAAAAAGTTTTCGAACAAAATCAATCCTCCACTCGAGGATTTTTGCAAACGCCTCAAACCAGTTCGTTTATAAAACCGCAAACTAAAGGCGGTAATTCTGACGAGTTTAATCTACCGTCTTTTACCCCGCTTAACAGTTCGGATATCGAACCGTTGATCCGAAATCAAAAGACATCTATGGAAATAATACCCAAGAAGAAATCGCAAGAAGTATTTCTCAAGCGGCCGATGCTATCGCTCAAACTAATGGAATCAAAAAGGGCTCTGGACTAAAACTTTTACTCACTAGCATTAATTAAATTTAGAACAAAACGAAAGAATCTGCCCCTCTAAACAACAATTAAAAGATACAGGAAATTATTTTTTACGCGGTTCTTTATTTCTCCTACCGCAAAATATACCTAAGGATACCTTATGGAATACAACGAAGAAGGCGTGAACGAATTGGACTCGCCCCCAATTGACGGCGTAGAAGAGGATTCGCCAACCTCTATGGATGACGACGTAGAGTATGAGTCGGACTCGTCGACCGACGAAGAAGAAATCGATCCTATCTCCGAGTTAAAAGAGCAATTGGGAATGGAAGAAGACGAAGAAAGCTCCGACGACGAAGAGTGGGACGAAGAAGCCGAAGAGGAAGATCCGTCTTCTGAAGACCCTTACAAGATGCCCGAAGGGCTTGGCGAAAAAGCTCAAAAACGGTTTCAAGATTTGGCTAACCGGTCGCGTGATTTAGAAGCGCACCTTACCGAAATCCATGGACAAAACCAGGCTATTAAAGAAATCGTCCAGGGAACCGGCATCGACCAAAACGAGTTTGCGGAAACGATGGAAGTCGTTCGAGCGCTCAAGTTGGGAGGAGCCGAAGACAAACACGCCGTTTTGAACTATTTGCAGGGCCTGACCGCCAATTTGTCCAGAGAGCTGGGTGTACCGGTGGCCGGCGTCGATATGCTTGAGGGTTTTGACGATCTTCGACAATCGGTTATGAACGGAGAAATTACCAACGAGTTCGCCACGGAGCTCGCTCAAAACAGGAGAGCGGCTCAAGTTCAGGAAGCCCAAATGCAACAACAAATGATGCAGGAGAGGCAACAGACTGAAATGGAGTCGGCCCAGGAACAGGCTTTAAACCAAATTTCTCAGATGAT
>CAYFMN010000037.1:2036-26279 GCA_964344185.1 uncultured Nitrospinota bacterium | reverse complement strand
GCAATTTGTGGATCATCAGCCGAGTTTGTGGCCGCAGTTGTTCCAAAGCCAGTACGAAATTCTCGGTCAGGCTGGAGCGGCGAATAGACCCAAAATTAATACCCCTGCCCCACTACGCACCACCGGCGCAACCGGCGGTAAAATTAACGCCAAGAACCCGATCGACTATATGAAGCAGGGTCTTGCCGAACACTGGGGCGGTTAGTCGAGGAACCTTCTTATAGGACTTCTCGGCAATAGCGCCGACGCGCGCGCTAAAATATTTTTGGCTCATTAGATCATATAGTTTGCATAGAGCTCGCCTGCAAATAAAAGCTGCGAGCAAGGCAAAACCGCAATCAAGCGTCTTATAGAGCCTCGAAATAAATATTGAAAGCGACGCGCGGCGGCCCCTTTATGGAAGGATCATTCATATGCCATTTACAGCAGAAGAAGTTCAAATTGCGGGCAACTACGCCCTTGAGATGTATTTTAAAAATAATCCAGTGGATCAAATCCACCAAAGCCGCCCCTGGGTTGCCGAACTATTAAAAGGCAAAAAATCTATGGGCGGCGGTAAAGAGAACGCCGTTATTAACGTTCGGTATCGCTATCAGTCCAACTTCCAATGGACTCGCGGTTCTTCGGAGTTGAAATACAACAAACGAAACACCACGATGAAGGCTTCTTACCCATGGGGAAGTTGTTTCGACGGTTACTCTCGCAGTATCGACGAAATGATCCAGGCGGGAATTAACATTCATCCGAACGGTCACGGCAAAAACATTCAAGACGCAGAGTTGGTTCAACTCTACAATTTGATGGAAGAAGACGCGGCAGTCTTGAAAGAGGGCGCGATCGAGAAATTCGATCAAGCTATGTTGCTGGACGGCACGCAAGACACCGAAGCGGTTCCGGGATTGGACTATTTGGTATCCACTACTCCATCAAGCGGAACGGTTGCCGGTATTGCCGCCTCTAATTCCTGGTGGCAAAACAACGATTCCGGCGTCGCGTTGACCACGACCGCTACCACTGGAACGATTGGTTCCGGTATGGAAACGGGTTGGAGAGACTGCCACCGTTATGCCAAAACAACTCCTAATTTCATTATGGCGGGTCGAGATTTTATCGAAGCGTTGAGCAAATGGTATAAAGACTCCGGCTTCACGCAAATCACCTTTGACGGAGCTAAACCTCGCGAGATCGATCACGCTACCGGCGAAGGCTCCAGCACCGGTTTGCATTATAACGGCGTTGAAATTAAGTGGAACCCTGTTTTCGAAGATCTCGATACTCAATATTCACCAACTATTCCCTGGTCTAAGCGTTGTTACTTCTTAAACATGCGACACCTTCAATTACGACCAATTGAAGGCCACGACATGATCCAAAGAAAACCTCGCTCCACTCACATGAGCGAAGATTTCTATTATGGATGGTCCTGGAAAGGCGCTTTGACCATGAATCAAAGAAACGCCCATTGGGTTGGTTACATCGCTTAACCGTCCATTTTGGCCAATGAAACCGAGGAGGCTCCTTTTGGAGCCTCTTCCCCAAAGGATTTTTTATGAAAAAAAATATCAAAACAAAAGAACTGGTCGTTTTAGTCGAAAGAAACGTAATGAACATTATCCCCAAAAGAGTATACGCTCACGAAATTAGAATTTTGCGTTTGATGTTCGGCGGCGACAAAGTACGATTGGATCCAAATTTTAAGTTAAAAAATATCTCCGAAGTAAAACTCGATAGAAGCGACGAATACCAACGACTTTTCGACCTTTATGGCGAAGACCCCGTAACCAGTCAACCCTGGGTGGCAAAAGCTTTCGGCGAACCTTTTCAAGCGGACTTTGAAAAAGGAATTGACGATATGGACGAACTTATTTCAGAAGTCCCATCTGACAACCCAATCCCAAAAATCGAATACACAATCAATCCGTCTAAATTGACCAAAAGCGCGATTATCGAAGAGTTGCATAAATTTGATATCGAATATTCTGCGGACGCAACCAAGACTGAATTGGCGGAAACGCTCCGAGAACTCTGGGGCATGACGGAACCTCAACCGGCATAGTAAATCATGGCTCTTACTCCAAATAAAACTCTTCAGGAAATGCGCGATAAATTGCGCGTTCGACTCGGTTTTGGAGCTCAGTCTTCAAAATCGGGTCCACAAACCAAAATCCTCAACGACTTTATCCAGGAAGCTCAAGAGGATCTCTATAAAGAAGTCGACTGGAAACAATTGCGCAAAATCTGGATTTTGGAACCGGGTATCGAACAACAATATCTCGATTACCCTGACGATATGGCGCCTAACAGGATATTGAATATTAGTTCGAGGTCCGCAGATTCGATCAACCCGCCAGACTACCGCGACATGACCGAGGGCATAGAAATCAGGCATCTAAACTCGGAAGTTGATTACGACAAACCTACCCGGTATGAATTGCGCGATCAAATAGAAATTTGGCCGATTATGGACGAAATCGGAACCGCTATTCGAATTGAAGGGTTGATTCGGTTGGAACGCTTTGAATTCGACAATGATCGACTCACAGTTCCCGGAGACGGATTGGTTTCATTACTCGCTTTGGCTAAAGCGAAGAACCACTATAGACATAACGATTGGCAGGAGTATCTTCGCGATTACAACGTTCAATTAAACCGGGCAAAATCTAAAAACAGCTATAACAAAAGATACATAAGAAAACCGGACAACTTCAAACGCACCAAAGAAGCGTTCAATCCTTCAATAGCGGATCAACGGTTCGATATATAAAACTTATTCATCAACGATCAAACTGATCGTTCAAGGAATTACTAAATGATCGACGAAAAAACTACCCATCAAGAATATCCGTTACCTCATCGAAGCAACAAACTAGGCGACGACGTTACCAGAATCAAGGATTCTCTAAATCAAATTGATACAGACGTAAACGCCTTAAATGTGAAAACGGCAACGCTTACCACAGATTTAGCCGACGTTAAAGAAAACGCTCAATCTGGAGCCTACTTACATGCCGCTTCAACAGGGACGGAACCTGCTTATGAACTGGCGCTTACACCTACTTTAACCGCTTTAACAGTCGGGCAAGTTATTCATATGACCGCTCACGCTGGAAATACCGGGTCGGCAACGCTTGACATTGATGGGTTAGGCGTAAAAGCGATTAAGAAAACCGACGGAAACGATTTGGAAACCGGTGATATTTTATCTGGAGCCGCTTGTTTCTTATTTTATGACGGAACAAACTTTCAATTGATCAATCCCGCAGAAAAAGCTATAGACCTTTCGGCAGTTTCGGCAAACTCTCGGCGAATTGCAGAACTAGAAGCCCTTTCTAATATTACCGACTCTCCATTGGACTTCTTTAATAATGGATTGTATACGGACGGAACTTCTACAAAAACTACTTCTGAATCTACTGCCGGCCAAAAAGACGTTGTTGTTACTTCTGTCGTGGGATTATCGGTAGGAATGTCGGTAGACTTGTTGCACGCCACCGATAAAACCAAGAACGAAATCGCAAAGATCGCTTCCATTACCAGTCTTACTTTGACGATGGAAGACAATCTGGAGAATACTTATCCTATCGGGTCCGCCGTAATGAGAGATGGGTTATTAAGAAAGGTAGGTAAAAAGAAACTGCCATTCTCATCATTAGCCAGAGCCGGAGATGGAAGAGACGGTAGCATAAATCTTGTGTCTGCCGGTACAATCTATATAGATACGACTATTGTAGGTTCATTACGAATAGATCATCCAGACGCAGTTGAAAGAGTCGTTTCGCAAAACCCAACAGGCAATGCGATCAACGTAATCTCTCCGGATGAAGAAGGTTTCGCTGCGGGAGATTTAGTTTTACTCATGAATAAGCAAGGAGCTGTGGGAGATAGCGCCGATGTTGGCAATTATGAAATATTGACAGTCGCTTCAACCGCTACTGGAGTCATTAACGTTGAAGGAACCATTTCTAAAAGTTATGGCGGAACCACGTTTGCCAATCAAAAAGTGACCGTGCAAAGAATCCCTCAATACACTACTGTCACTATAAATAACGCTTCCGCGAAATTAAGTTGTAGCGGATGGAATGGAACCAAAGGCGGCGTTTTGATTTTTGCATGCAGCGAATCCTTTAACCTAACGTCCGGGGAATTAGATGTAAAAGGTTACGGTTATAGAGGCGGCACACAAAGTGGTTATTACCATGGCCAACAAGGAGAAGGCGAAGTTGGAATAGGATCTGGGCCAAGTAATTCCACCAATTATCCAAATGCAAATGGCGTGGGAGGCGGCGGTGGACATAATAGTGGAAACCGAGCGGGAGCGGGAGGCGGCCATGCTACCGCAGGAGCAAACGGACCAAATACCACTGGTGGCTCTTCTATTGGAGACGTAAATCTTTCCAAATTGTATATGGGCGGCGGCGGTGGCGCTGAAGGGTTTTCAAGTATTAATGGAGGCTCTGGAGGAGGAATAGTTTATATTCTCGCTGAAACTGCAAACATTGGCGGAATTATTACGGCAAATGGCTACGATGCAGGCACTAACGGATATGGAGCGGGCTCTGGAGCGGGCGGCACAGTCTTAATTAAAGCAAATACTTTGACGTTTACATCTTCAAATCTAATAACGGCTTCCGGCGGGACCGCTTTAAACAGCGGTGGAGCCGGTGGCGAAGGTCGAGTTCGACTTGAATACGCCACGATTGACGGTCAAGCTCATCCCAATACAACAGAAGAAAACGATTCTTCAACTCCCAATCCCGGATCAACCGCATTAGCTACTTTAAATACGGGCGCCTTAGTGGCTCGCCATAGATCCATATTAACGAGCAAACCTCAAAGAGACATTGAGTCTATGGATTTGTGGACAAAATGCCCTGTTACAACATCTCATCCATCCACTTCGGGTACAGCATCGGCCTTTATTATTAATGGCATTACCGCTAGCGAAGAAATCAAATATGGCGTTGGAGATACCGTTTTAATCAAGCTTTCCACAGGTAAATATTTGGAAAACGCAGACGGCACAACATACGCTCCAAAAGTCACAAGCAATTCGACATCCGGAGAAATCACCATAGACATGGCAATTCCCGCCACCTTTAGCGGCGCGACGTTACAACGACTCGATTTAATTCCAAGAGCGTCTATTGTTCCCACAGGTTCGGCGGAAAATATGGAATTAATGGCGCTTCAATTTGTCGAAGAAACCGGCGTTTCTAACGAAATAGAAACCGAATGGTTTTTAGATAAGGCCGGCTCGGAAGGACAAGACGTAACAATTGAAATTGGATTATCAGTCGAAGACACCAACGAGCAGGAAAACGCTTACTGCGAACAATACACAACAAATCTAAATTACGCTTAGGTAGATAATGAAAACTCCACATCGTATTCAAAAGCAACAAAAAGAAAGAAAAGCGGGATTACAAGCTTTACTTCAAAAATATCCAGATATCAACTCGGCTTATAGCGAAATCGATTCAAAAATTGATGGGGCTGCAGATTTAAACGGATTGAAAGTAGAGATTAAAACTTTTCTAAAAGATCTTACCTCTGCTTGTTTTTCGCTTGGTAAAGGCGAGATATAGCTATTTTAAAGGAATAAAACTTAGCGCTGATGAAAAAAGATATATTCCCCTACTCTTCGCGTTTGCAAATAAACTCTCAAAGTTTATTTAGATATCGAAAATTATTTAATTTCAAAAAACCTCATCGCTATATCCAAGGGCGATTGAAAAATATATAAGGATCACAAATGATCGACGAAAAAACTACCCATCAAGAATATCCGTTGCCTAACCCAAGCAATAAATTAAGCGAAGATGTCTTAAGAATTCAAGATACTTTTGAAAAGATCGACGTCGATGTTGGATTTTTACACACAGCTTCTACAAACGCCACCGCAGATATTCAAAATATTCGTAACGGAAGCGTTTGGCAAGCTACTTCCACGGGATTTGGAGCCGCCTATCAAGTAACGCTTAATCCAGCTCCTTCTGTTTTAACAGCCGGACAAACTATCTATATGACCGCTCATGTTCAAAATACCGGTCCAGCGACTCTGGATGTTAACGGATTGGGAGCAAAGACGATTAGGAAAACCAACGGCTCCGATCTTAAATCCGGGGACATTTTAACTGGGGCGATCTGCCATTTTCATTTTGACGGAACTAATTTTCAATTACTCAATCCCAAGGTGGACCAAGAACAACTGGAAGTTGTTACCAGCAATCTTATGTTGGCCTTCGAAGAAATTCAAGAAAGCCACGGCGGCTTTATAAATATGGAAACGGGTTGGTCTGATTCGTTTTCAAACTCTAACGAACAAGGAGCCGACGAAGCAAACTCCTCCGGTTACGAACACGACGCAGCTAATACTCTTTATAAAGGGGTTGATCCCGGAACTGGTTTGAATTCCGATAAAGATTACAATACAGAATCAAACTATATCCAACAGGAATGGACAAACTCTAATCAAAGTACTTCGCAGGCTTCCGTCGCCAATGCCAGCGCAACGGTCACACTTTCGAGCGGAACATGGCCGACCAATGCAGCTAATTCACGGATTAGCTTTGATGGCGGTTCTACTTGGTATAATGTTGCCGCCAGAGATAGCAATACTCAAATAACATTGAGTTCCAACGCCGCTGAAACTACCGGAAATTACGACTACGTTATCCGATTAACGGATTTTTCTAACGGCGCAGCGACATTAATGAACACAGATTTGGGAACTCCAACCACTGTTACCGATATTTCAGTGGGAGACAATAGCTATAATACCGCTCACAATACCTTTACGTCTTACACTTCAGAGTATTTTGGCATTCAAAGTTTTACGCCTAACCAAACCGGAACGCTCGCCAGTTTTAAATGGTTAGTTGAAAAATATTCGACAAATTCTTACACATCTCAAACCTGGATCTATGCCTCGGACTCGGGAGATTTACCAACTGGTCCTGTTCTAGCCACAAGCGACGATGTGGCGACCTCTACATATCCGGTATCCTACGATTTTGTCGAGTATACGTTTTCTGGAGCTAACGAAATCACATTAAACGCGGGAACAAAATATGTCGCTAAACTTATCGCGACAAGCGGTCATAGCAGCGCCTACGTGGATAGCTTGCAGAGAATGGGAAGAAACACCTCAAGCTCTTATGCCGGAGGTAAAGCCGGTAAATCGAATCAGTCTAACAATACTCACGCTGGAATAACGTTTGAAGATGCCTCCAGTTTTCCTGATTGCGACTTTGCGTTTAGATTAAATTTAAAGGTCACAAACGCTTACTCGATAAATGAGTATGTATCCGTATGCGATCCTGAGAGCCAAAAAGTAGATTGCTCTGCCTGGTCTGATATTAATTCATCCTCAGTTACCGAAACTCTAAATTCCCAGAACGTTTATTATTGGTTAGCGTTTGATCCCGCTTCTAGTTTCGGGGACGGAACAGAAATCAAAATCTTCAATGTAACAGGCACCGCTTGGAGAAATATTGCGCGTAATAATTCCGGAACTTGGGAATACAACAATAATGCCGCTGACGACGCTGTCGAGACTTGGGTTGCCTCCACTGTAAACGATATATTGTATGCCATCTCTGAAGCAATTTCAGCGCAAGGCGCTAACCGCATGACCGGAGCTGACCTTGCCGCTATTACCGATGCTCAATGGGAAGAAACGGGAGGATGGTCAACCTCTACCAGTTCAATCATTCGTGGAATAACTCTCTATAGTAATAATAGTTTGCAAGGTCCCTCCGTTTCACAATACCGCTTGAATTATGATTCCGAACGCGGCGCGATGGATCTTAAAAGTAAGGCTTACGATCCTGGGTTTGTTCCTTCAGAAGCTTACGTTTGGGCGCGCGCCGAACACTCCGACTCTGACGGAGCAGGCACTTTCTCGGTCAGTCGCAACAGTGGAGCTTCCTGGGAAGTCGTTCCTATGACGCAACAGGGATTAGCATTTGGCGATGTCCGTATCATGCGCGGTACGGTCGATCTCGGATCGCAACCTTCAGGACAGGATTTGAGATGCCGCTATCAAACTGCGCAAGGGAAAGATCAGTTTCTCCACTCATGGGGATTACAGGCTAAATCGTAGTCATAGAGTCCCCACTATAAACTTGTAATAAAGCCTCAGGCTTCGAGAGCCTCAGCCTGACAAGGTTGAAACTCTTATTCTCCAGGGAATAACATTTTTCAAAATGAGATTTATATATGACTAAAAGCGTAACTTACAACGATTTTAGTATCGGTAAAGATAAAAGGAAAAATCCCTCAGTCTCCGAGGCTAACCGCTTATTGGAGCTTAAAAACGCTTTCGTTACTACCGGTAAATCGCTACGCAAACGACCCGGCTCCGTAAAAATCACCGATTTGGAATCCGGAACAAAAGGTTTGTTTGCCGCCAACGGCAAACTCAATACTTTCTATGAAGACGGCAGCATAACCCACTCGCACTCTTTATGCGTCGCCAATTTAGTCGATCATGGAAGCGTAACGACCGCGGTCAAAACAACGCACTCTATGGACGTGGTAGACGGTTATCCTTATGTCGTCATCGAATACGAAAATGGCGATATCAAGCATCATTATTTGGACGGCTCTTCGCCCACTCGGATTACGGACACTAATTGCCCCAATACAAAATCGATGGTGAAGCTAGCGGAAAAGGTTTTCGCCATCGGTCCCTCAGGTCAGGGTGTTGTTCGGTATTCCGCAACGGCGAATCCACGCGATTGGACTACGGCGAGCGACGCGGGCTTTATCGCCACTAACCGGTTTCAACAAGGCAACGAGGACCCGGAAGCGTTGGGTGAATTTAAAAAGAGCCTTGTCGTCTTCCACGTTAATGGAGCGCAATTGTGGACTGTCGATCCCGATCCTAAATTATTTGTTCGGCAACAGGGTATTCCAGGAGCTTCGACGCGATATCACGGCAGTATTGCCCCTCTTTCCAGCGATTTGTTTTTCCTTTCCGATTCTGGCATTCGGTCTATTTCGGAATTGCAATTGACGGAATCGCTAAGCGACTTTGACGTGGGCAGTCCTATCGACGAAGACGTTAAAGCGTTGTTACCGCCTGCGGAAGAACCTATTTCGCTTTTTTATCACAAAGAGGGAGAGTTCTGGTGCGCTATTGGCTCTACCGTTTTTATGTTTAAGTTGAGTAAAGCCGCTCAGATCAGCGCCTGGAGCGAATACAGCTATCCGTTTAATATCGACGCTATGACCGAGTTGGACGGCGATCTTTATCTTCGTTCTGGGGATACTGTTTATCGAGTAGATGAAGACGTTCACACCGACGATGGAACCGCAATAGATTCCGTTATTCAACTACCCTATACGGACACAAAAAAACCCGGCGTCAACAAACAATACACGGGGATGGACGCTGTTGTCAGCGGTACGGTTCAAATCTCGTTCCAATACGACCCCAACGACCCCACTCTGGAAACCGAAACCCAAGATATGACGGGCGACACCAGAGTCGGAGGATTAACTCCAATCGAAGTTGGAACCACAAACATATCCCCCATTGTCCGGCACAGCGCCGACGAAGATTTTGAACTTGCGGCTCTGCAATTGTATTACGAAACTTTGGGCATAGGCTAGCCGCGAAGCCACCGCAGGCAAAGCGCGGTTGCACTAAAGCGGGGACCACGAACAAAATAATACTTAAAGATATAAAAAATGATCGTTGAAATGACCGCCCAAGAGGCTTTGTATGTCTCTCTTAATCTACGCGACGTGGATTATAGAGAATTGACGGCTAACCGCTGGATCGAAGGAAAAAGCAAGCGCGAAATCTGCGAAGAGATCGGTATTGAAGCTTATCGTCATCCGGGGATTGCCTGGACCTGTTATCACAAGGATGTTCCTGTCGCTATTGGAGGTATCGCTTATCACCACCCGAAGAATGGGACCGCGTGGCTTTTTGGAACAGACAAATTATGTAATCGGGCCTGGGGCGAAATCACAAGACATAGCAGAACTCTTATGAAAAATATTCTTGAGGTTTGCAATATTCACCGCGTTGAAGCGCTTTCAGTGGATTTCCACAAAGAATCTCATTTTTGGTTAGAAAAGATCGGAATGAAAAAAGAGTGCACTCTACATAAAAGAGGACAAAACGGCGAAGACTTTCATATGTTCACGGTAGTCAAATAATTGGCAAAATCAAACTAAACATATTCGATCCGACATTGGTCAACGCGATTAGTCCATAACTAAAAGGAATTTAATACGATGCCCATAAATAATCAAAGAAGAGATCCACGTCTGAAGTTAAAACTTAATGTAGAGCCTCAAAATCAATTATCTCCTGAGGGAAATGTAGGAACCTTTGCAATGGAAGGCTTTGGTCCTTCTCAAGCAGAGATTTTTGCAAAAAAAATGCGCGCTACATTAGATCCCAGTAAATTGCCAGAGGATCAAGCAAGGGCTGAAAGAAATATAAATAGATTAAAAAAACTCAAAAAAGATAATGACGTTGCGGCTTTAGTTCAAAAGTCTAAATTAATTGAAAATCCTACAGAAATTCCAATCGCTAGAAAATTAGGCGCAGCTTTTAATCAAATTCCCCCGATCTCCCCCGGACCTATTACCAATGCGATGACAGCTGCTGTTGAATTTTTATTGCCAAAGGCAAATAAAACGCCCCAAATTAATGAAGATATAGATATTAGATTTAGACCCCCTGGCGACCTTGATCTTCAAACCACTCTCGACGAATTTAATAAGACACATTCTGTTGAAGACTTAAAAAAAGGCGGGGCTGCAAGTTTTAGAAATCCTCCAAACGAATTAGAGGGAGTCGATATTCCTGGAATGACTGTCTCGCTTCCTAGAGTCGGAGTTGACCCAGAAACAGGACAATTAAAAGACTCCAACTTACCTCCTGAAGCGCAAGAGAGAAGAAATCGATTAATGGCTCAAAAGGTCAAGAGTATCGACAACCTACTGCAAAAAAGACAAAAACGAATGGACGAAGATCCTGAAGGCGAAACAGAAAGACTGAAGGATGAAGCTATGAGAAAAAAAGTCCTAGATTTATTTAAAGGCGCGGCTATGTATATTATGCCTTTAGACAAAAAATCAAAAAAAGAAAAGTTTAAACAAGTCAGCTCTGTTGCAAATATTGCAGCTAGAGGCTAATTCAAATAATCACTTACCTATCTTTTATAGATTAAACGTTTTGACTAGAAAGGAGCATGCTTATGTGCGGCGGCGGTGGCGGCGGCGGAAATAACGCAGCGGTAGAAGAATCAAACAAATTAGCTAGAGAACAACAAGAGCGCGAAGAGGCGCGACGGCAAGAAATACAAGACAATATTCAAAAAATCAATTTCTTTTTTGACGGAAGCGGCGGACTACCGCCAACGCGATTTGATCAAAAGGGATTTGATAAAGCGACAGAAGAGTTTAATAAAAAATTTGGTCAACCTGTTCCAGCGGCCCGTCCGCCTCAGTCTGATCAAGATTTTTTTGAATTAATGACTCCTCAAGAATTCCAAAAATTCAAACGTAACGAGGATGAAGGTTTTGATCGACAACTTTTAATTAAACGGTTTAACGACCAACAGCGAGATTTAGAGCAAACAAAAGGACGAACGAGACCGAAAAGAGAAGATTTTACGACTCGCATTGACCTGCCCGCTCGCGGGGCCGATCCTAACGCGGCGTTCGCAAGAGTTCGCGAAGACACTTTTAACTTATTCTTACCTGAACTCAACCAACAACGCGACGACGCCAGAAGAGCTTCCAAATTTCAATTAGCCAGACAAGGTCTGTTAGGAGGTCGCGCTCAGATCGACAACAAAGCTGAAATAACCGATCGGTTTAACCGAGGAGTGAACGATATCAGCCAACGCGCAATAGCGGCAGAAAACGAAGCGCGAGCGGCTCGTCAACGGACAAAAGCCGGACTTATTGCCCGAGCTCAAGCCGGCGAAGACATTACCGGATTGCTTGCCGACGCGCAAAATTCGTTGGCGTCGGCTATCGCTCAAGGTAAAAGCTCGCAAGCGGGTCGTCCGCTCGGAAGCTTTTTCGATAACGCGGCAAGCCTTTTCTCCGAAATTGCTCCTAAACTAAATTTTGGCGGCGGCGGTAAATTTTCAGGTAGAGGATTTCAACAAGATGAAGAAAACTCCACTGGAGCAGGAAATGAGCAAGTTTTTAGCATCAATTCATAAATCATTAGGAAAACAATTATGTGCGATCCAACAATAGCCGCTGCCCTGGCGGTGGCGTCTACCGTGACTTCTTCTATTAATGGCGCAAAGCAAGCGAAAGCCGCGCGGAGAAGTCAAACCGACGCTATCAACAGACAAAACCAAGCTCTAAGGGAATCTATCGAACGCTCAAAACTGTTCGACGAAGAAAGAAAAAAAAACTTAGACGAAAATATCAAGCAATTTGACCCGGAAAGACAAAAGCAACTGCTCGATGAGGAAGTCGTTAATACTGAAGGGACATTAAGCGAATTGCTTGGAAAAGCTAATGCCAGTAAAAATAATGGCAGCGGTATTGGCGGCAAAATATCAAATACCTTCACTATTGAGGATGGTCAAGCTCAGGCTAAAACCGCGAGCAAGGCCGCTAACAAAAACCGGTTATTAGCAAGAACCTTATCCCACAATAATCTGGCTTTGCTCAACACCATAGATAATGCAAATTTTGCAACACGCTTTAGCGAAATTGTAAACGCGCAAAGAAGACGCGCTAACGCCGACCAAAAGGTAATCAGCGCGGCGGGAATGGTAAAAACGCCAAAAACAAACGGCTTCCTTGGCAATCTCTCGACAGCGTTAAAAATAGGTTCTCAAGTTGCCGGAGGTTTTTCAAAAGCTCCAGGGTTAGACCCAAATGGAGGCGTTCCTAATGCCGGAACTGTTTGGGAAGGGTCTACCGATACAACTGAAGCTATGGGGCGGTAATTGCTTTAACTCACCCCATAAACTTCTTTTTAACCATCCGTCAATAAAGATTTATATCAACCATTAAAAGTTGGCAGTTCCGAGTTAAAAGGTATTCCTAACAATTGAAACTTGAAACAGCCTTCTTAATATTTTAGTCAGGTTTTAGGAGCAGTTCCAATGTGCGATCCAGCTACAGCTTTGTTAGTCGCTTCGACCGTAGTTTCTACCGTCAATAGCGCTCAAAAGGCTAAAGCCGCCCGTAGAAGTCAGACCGACGCGATAAACAGGCAAAACCAGGCTCTAAGGGAATCCATCGAACGGTCTAAATTGTTTGACGAAGAAAGAAGAAAAACCTTAGAGGAGAACATCAATCAATTTGCTCCCGATAAGCAAAAACAGTTGCTCGACGATCAAGTCGCTAATACCGAGGGTACGTTAAGCGATTTGCTCCAAAAAGCTAACGCAAGCAAAAGCGACATAGGAGATATCGGCGGTAAAGTTTCGAATACGTTCACCATCGAAGACGGCCAGACTCAAGCAAAGAGCGCCAGCAAAGCGGCTAGTAACAACGCCTTGTTAGCTCGGTCTCTTGCTCATAGTAGACTCGATTTACAAAATGCGATCAACAATTCCAATTTCGCCACACGCTTTAGCGAAGTTGGAAACGCGCAAAGAAGACGCGCTAAAGTCGATCAAAACTTTGCGGAAGTGGCGGGAATTCCAACGACGCCAAAGTCGAATGGTTTCTTGGACGGCTTAGACACCGTCTTGCAAATTGGCTCCGAGATTACCGGAAATCTGGATAAGTTCGGGAAATTACCCAAAACCAACGCGCCAAGTCCAAAATCCGGGAAAAGTCCGATATCGGGTGAAGGAAAAAGACTGAGATAGTTTATTCCATTTTTTTTACGCCGGGTTTCAACTTTAACAAACCCTTAGACTTCTAGCGCTAAATCATATCCCTACCCTACTTTCGCACTTTAACAAAATAAGAAAGTTTATAAATTATGGCTACTTTTAATAGACAAAGTTTAAGAATTGCTCCTGATCAGCAGAATAAAAACGAATTTGAGATAACATCAAAGCCTCAAAAGGATCTAACTTTTCTTTTTGCAGAAAACCAAAAACCGCCCACGCCTCAACTCGCTTTAGGTAATAACGATAATTTGAGCGGTTCAAGCGCAGGCAAATTAAACCGAAGGTCATCAATAAAACTTCCTAAGACGGTTCCTTTAAACTCTAACGAAGGAACCTCTTCTTTAAAAATAAAAACGCAAGACCCAGATATTCCAGGGCTCACTTCACAACAAAAACAATTTGTGTCAAAAATTAAAAACAAATTGGATGAAATACCCCCAGCAGGTCCAGAGAGTTCTAAGCTCAATCCTTCTGAACTTGGTAAAATTCCATTTGGAAAACCTTCCGCTAATTCTCGTTTAGATTTGGATCTCGCAAAAGAAGGAAATGATGAGCCATCAATTTCGCCTGCAAAGAACCTGGCTCCTTCTTCCAAAGGTCTCGATTCAAATAGTTTTCAATCTTATTTGGAATCATTGACAAAAGCTCTTGAAAAAGATCCCGATGCAGCGCTGAAAACTCTTCCAGATCAAATCCTTTCCTCTCCAACATTAAGTAAATCTCAGAAAAGGCAAGCCCTAGAGGCATTAAAAATTAGAGGCAACCGATTTGATTCCGATCAAAACCCAAGATTAAAGAAAGCTCAAATAGGAGATACATTCTCAGATAACGTTTGGGACGCTGTTGGATCTGTTTCTCAAGGAGCGCTTACAGGGGGGGAGCAAACTCTTCGGCATTTCCTGGGTTTAGATACTAGCGAGATAGATAAAGAAGCACAAGATAATTTAGCTATAGCGGCAGAGTTTGACAAAAACTCAGGAGGTCAGGTTGGAAAGTTAATTGGAGAAGAACTGTTAGGTTTGGGGAGTCTATCCAAACTTATCAAAGGCGCAAAGAAAGCCATTAAAACAGCCGGAAAAATCAAACATATAGAGAGGCTCGGAGAAACCAAAGGCTTAAGCGTAGGACAAAAAGCGGCAATAGGCTCCGTCACAGATGCTTTAACAACACAAGAAGCCGATACTGAAAACCTCGGAACAAAAAAACTTACAGAAGTTTTAGAAAATCTCCCTAAAAAGTTTACTAAGAAAAAGGCAGAAAGCGAAATCAATACCGGATCAAACAATCGTGTTCGTAAACGAATGAAAAAGGAAAAGAGAAGAGAAGAAATAAAGAAAAGGGAAAAAAAGAGGGCAGAGAGAAAAAAAATGGAAGAAAAGAGAAGGGAGAGGAGAAAGAATGAGCTAAGTGATCAAGGTAATAACTCCCCAACTACTCAAAAGAAAAAACTAAGAAAAGAGCAAAGCTCCGCAAGAAAAAGAAATTAAGTGGAAATAAGTTAATTACTTATTAACTTATTTAGTAATTCAAAATGCCAAAAGTCAATATTTTTAGTAAACAATAACCTAAAAAGCTTTTCAAAGATATTGAGAGATTTAAATTATGAGCATATTAGATCAATTTACGAGCGGCGGTAATCCTATCTCGTTTGGAGGGAGCGCGCTAAACGGTTTATTCCAGGCTGATTTTCCAGAAACGCGAGTTTCCGAATTGCTTCCTGCAGATTTGGCTTTATTAAATAACGCCGCTAATTTCGATGGACAAGGTCCAGCCTCTCCTCCTGGCTCTGTTACTCAGTCAATAGGAACGGCTCCTATAAACACATCGCCTTCGCCCAGGGTCATTCCATTAAATTTTCCTGCTCCAACAAATGAAGAAAAACTCGGCAACGTTAATCGGCTTTTTGAAAAACAGTTGGGACTGCCAGTTACCGCAGAAACCGCCGCGTCAAAATTGAGAGACATTCAAAACCTTTTTGGAGACCAGGTTCATAAATTGAGATCGTCGTTTAGAAACCCCAGCGCATTAGCTGGTAGCGGCATATTTCGAAATAAACCGGGGCAATTTTCCGCCAGCGGTCAAACAAGAAATTTTTCTTCGAAAGATGATCGAACCAACCTTCTAAAGCCTTTGCGAACCGCTATCTTGATTAAAAGAGAGTTTGGAAGATAGTTATAAAACCTAATTAAATTACCTAGAAATCCTTTATCGTGAAAGACTTGCTTAGTCTTTGCTTCATCCTTCGGTTACTAAGCAAGGAAAAATATAAAAAGGAATTGCGTCATGTTTTTTCAAAATAAATCCAAAAATGACGGCCCATCTTTCTCTTTTAATTTCGGAGGGAACGACGAGCCTAAAGATTTTTCCAATTCTAATACCGCTGGAACTTTTCAAGATTTGTCTAAGGGGAATAGAACGCCAAAACGAAACCGCTTTAATTTTGGCGATTCACTTCCAAGCTTCTCGCCGCCATCATTCGGTCAATCATTGAAGGACAAACCCGAATCAACCGGAGGATTTGGATTGTCCAATAATGACTCGTTTCGTTTTAAATCTGAATTAGATTTGCCGTCTAGCTTAGGGGCTACGGGAAAAACTAAATCCGGAAATTTGGGCGGTTTGAGTTCTGCAAACTTAAAAGGACTTTTTGGACTTTTCGGGCAAAATAATCCATCGCCTTTAGAAGATATATCTTCTACCGCTAAAGGTTTTGGCGCTAATTTAAAAAATACGGACTTCCTCTTCGATGGTTCTTCAAAAGCCACTCCTCCGGTTTCGTTTAATTTTCAACAACCGTCGGCGGGAAACACTCCTGACTTATTGCAAAATGCAAGCGCACTATTAGGATTAAAAGAAGCTTTTAATCCTATTCAGCCTTCTACTGGGCTTGAATCGATAGCCGGAAATTTAAGTCAACTCGCTAAATCTGCGCTTGATGAATTCAACCCAAATCAAACAAGCCCTAACCCGTTATCCGATATACTTTCAGGTTTAACCGGCGGCCAACCCAATTCAAATTCGCCGACACAAACTTTGCTTGATAGAACAGGCAATCTCAATCTTGATCCAAAATCCTTAATTAAAAAACGACCACACAAAATTCAGAAAGACGATATCGATCCAAATTTATTAGTCAGAAAGCTATCAAACAAAGCGCTGGACAGCGACTTCGACCGAGATTCAAAACCAATAGGTAGAGACAAATCTGATAAACTAGAGAATCGTCCTCCAAAAACGCTTAAAACCCAAAAAGAAAAAATAGATGTCTTTGGAACCGATGAGGAACCAACTTTCTCTGACGTTTTGGGCGATATAGGACTATCTGTAGTAAAAGCAACGATGGGGTTGCCCGAAAAAGGCCTAAACATTTTAGACTTCACGCTTAAAAACTTAGGAGGAGAAGAGAGATTTAAGAACTCCTTTTGGGGAAAAACGTCAAAGAATCTTCGCGAAAAAACTTTTAATCGAGCTAAAGCAGTAATAAACGAAATCCAAGAACTCAACGGCAAGAGACTTGAGAAAAATGGTTTTCTAAAAGCTTTGTCCGGAACTTTCTCTTTTGTAGCAGAAATGGCAATTGAGGCTCCATTTGACATTGCGACTAAGTTAGTATCGTTACCTAAAGATATAATTATAAGCTCTTCTCAAACTTATACTAGAGTATATGACGAGACTCTAAAACAGTTTAAAAACTTGTCAATAGAAGACGCTAAAGCCAAAGCAGAGAGCAGAGCTACTTTTGCGACCGCAACCAACCTCGCTCCAATTATTTTTAAACATTTAGGAGGTAAGGCTGAAATATTCCAACCAAAGGGCAATAAGCTGGACCCAGTCAGAGAATTTTTTGGCAACTTGATAAATGGCGCAGGGTCGGATGCTGCTATAAGAACTAATGAAAATAATATTCTGAAAAAAGAAGACCTATTAAATAAAAAAGAAGCCGAAAAAATCGGAACTGATAACATTAAAGGCAGTACCAAATCGCTTTTTAATAATAAGTTAGAATCCAAATTTCCTAACGATTCTACCTCTGCTAATTCAAGCTCTCAAAAACAAACTCCCCCAATAAATATCGATAAAAGCCCGAACGCCGACACAAAACCTAAACAAGAAAAAACTCCTACTAAACCCAGAAATAAAAAAAAGTCCAAAGGAAATAGAAATAGAATACGTCTTCCCGAAATAGTAGTAACTCCAGACGATAGTTAAAACAATTAAAACTAATTTGCGATAAAACTCTACCAATCAAATTCTCAATTTTAAAATAATTCTGACGATAGAATCCGTTCCTCATATATAGGAGTCTATATTATGGCTCAACCGCCTCCTTATAACATAACAACTTACTTCGGTCTCGAAGACTACGATACCGAATTCAACAATCTAAAAGAAACCATCGATTCCATTCTGGAAAATCTCGCCTTAATACAACGAAACGACGGGAAAATCAAAGACGGTACCGGGATATCGCACATCTTTAATCTAGACCCAGAAACATCCGGTTTCCTTAAATACAAATCCGGAGCCTGGACTTTTTTGCCCGACCCGCTTAATCCCGCTCGCACTGCGCAAGCGGCGGCAGAAATAGCGCAAGCGGCGGCGGAAGCTGCGCAAACTGTGGCGGAAGCGCATCGGGATAACGCGCAAACATCCAAGTTAGCCGCAGAGGCTGCGCAAGCGGCGGCGGAGGCGGCCAACCTGTCTATTCCATCCGCTAATAACGTTCAATCGGGAAGTTATTGGCACGCCGTTTCAACGGGGTCCGGTTCTGCATATGAAATTACTCTATCTCCCGCTCCTACCGCTATCACTTCCGGATTGTTCGTACATATGAAAACTCATGTCAAAAACACGGGAGCGGCCACTTTAAACGTTAACAGTTTGGGAGCTAAAGCGATCAAAAAATCAACCGGAGCCGACCTTCAAGCCGGAGAAATTCTAGCGGACGCTTTGATCACTCTGGTTTACGACGGAACAAATTTTCAGTTAATCAATTCAACCCTTTCCGTCGGCGAACTGAAAATAATGAAAAGCCATATGTTCAGCTTGTTTGAAAAGATTCAGGAAAATCACGGCGGCTCATTATTAATGGAAAAGGCCTGGAGCGATTCGTTTGCCAACGCCAATGAACAAGGGGCGGACGAAGTAAATTCTTCAGACTTCCAGCACGATGCAACGAACAAGTTTTATAAAGGAACCGACGCGGGTACCGGCTTAAACTCAGATAAAAATTACACGACTGAATCAAATTACATTCAACAAGAGTGGACAAACGCGAACCAGGGAACCAGTCAGGCAGATTACTCGGATACAAGCATAACCACGACCACTATGGATCAATCAAGTACAACTACAACCGCAAACGAACCTGTAAATAATAATTCTGGCGGTCTCTATAGAGCCATGACATTTACGGCTGGCTTAACAGGGGACCTTCATAAGATATCGTTAGCTCTTAAAAAGAATGGAAGCCCAGACAGCGGAGCGACTTTTACGGCAGAAATTCGGTCAACAAGTTCCGATTTGCCCACAACCACTATTTTATCCTCTAGCGAAACTTTAAGCGTTGGCTCCATTGGATCATCCACAGGATGGTACGATTTTACTTTTGCCACAAAACCAAGCTTAACTTCTGGAACCAAATACGCCATTGTCGTCACCGCTTCTTACGCCGCCAGCGAGTCGAACAACATCGGTTGGCATAACGACAACAATACGAATACTTATGCAAACGGCAGCGGTTATTATAGCGCAGATGGTAGTAGCTGGACTTTACATAGCAGTTACGACTTTGCTTTTAGAACTCATGTGGACGTAATTTCAACCGAAAAACGCGCAAAACTTTCCACCGGTACTTTCCCTGCAAACTGCGGAAATTCTCGCATAAGTTTTGATAGCGGTTCGACTTGGTACGAAATAACAGTAAGAGACTCCGATACGCAACTGAAACTTGAAAGTTCTCCCGCCGACGGCTCCTATGATTACATTATACGTATGAGCGATTTTGATTCTGGAAACGCACAATTGAGCGGTAAAAAACCAGATTCATTTACAAAATTGCTATTGCACATGGACGGGGCCAATAACTCGACCAACTTTATAGACTCCAGTCTTTCTGCGCACACTATAACAGTTAATGGAACTACGAAAATCAATACAAGTCAATCCAAGTTCGGCGGCTCTAGCGGATTTTTTGACGGAACCGAAGGCGGTTTAACGGCTCCTGACTCGACCGATTGGCAATTTGGGTCTGGCGATTTCACAATCGATTTTTGGGCTCGCGCATCGGGTTTCACTAGTCAAGATTCGATTCTCGAATATCGCGGCACAGGTTCTAATATTTCTTTTTTTCTAGATATTAACGGCGGCAACGTCCTTTTTTACGGCGATAGTACCGGTGGAGGAAGCTGGGATATTGCTTCTGGACAATCGTTTGGAGCCATCAGCACAACGCAGTTTAACCATTTTGCGCTTGTGCGTAGCGGAAACAATTTCTATACATTTAAGGATGGCGTCCAAGCTTCTACATGGACATCTTCGCTTGCCTTTTATGTTCCCGACCCGGGAACTACTCCAGGCCTTTTAATTGGCGACTCAGTTCCACTCGACAACTACCATGGATACCTTGACGAGTTAAGAATCAGTAAAGGAATCGCGCGTTGGACGGCCAATTTTACGCCTCAAATCCGTTTGGTCATTACGTATCAATTGCCGATAATTACGTAAGAAAAACCAACACGTCGGCTTGGACGGATATCAATAGCGGTTCGATTACGGAAACGCTTAATTCCCAAAACGCTTATTACTGGCTGGCGTTTGATCCCGCAGGTAGTTTTGGCGCCGGAACGGAAATCAAGATATTCAATCCCACCGATAGCGTCTGGCGAGTTATCGCCAAAAATAATAGCGGAACGTGGGAATATAACAGCGACAGCGGTAACAGCGCAACGTACACCGGGGCCTCCGCCACAGTCAACGATATGCTACACGCTATATCCCAAGCGATGTCAACGCAAACAGGCAACCGCATGACGGGAACGAATCTTGCCGCTATTACCGATACGCAATGGGAAGAAACTGGAGGATGGTCGGCCTCTGTTAACTCAATCATTCGCGGGGTTACGCTTTACTCCAGTTCTAATAGCCAAACCCCTTCCCTATCGCAATATCGTTTGAATTACGACTCCGACCGCGCTCCAATGGATTTACAATCCAAAACTTACGATCCTGGTTTTGCTCCAACCGAGGCTTATCTATGGACATATGCAGAGCATTCCGACGCCGACGGGCCAGGGACTTTTTCCGTCACGCGTAATGGCGGAACCGAATGGACAACTGTTTCAATGGTTCAACAGGGGTTGCCATTGAGCGGAGATGTTAGAATTTTACGAGGAACCGTCGATCTTAGCGGACAAGCTTCCGGCCAGGATCTCCGATGCCGCTACCAAACTGTTGGGGGAAAAGATCAATATCTTCGATCATGGGGATTGCTAGCAAAACAATAAACACTTTATACTCTAACGAAAATGTATAATCTACTTCATGTTGGAGTTTAGATTAAATATTGCCAATTAAACAACTATTCGTTTTTCCTATTTATGACGATTCTAATTTTTCGTTAAACTGTCTAATCAAATCAATTATATCTAACTACAATCCCCAACTAATAAAAGTATGATTAAAACTACATTTAGTGGATGAAACGCTAGAGTTACCTTTATGAAAAAACCAATTTTTCTTTTAATTTTATTTCTAATAATAACACTGGGAATTTTAGAAGGATATTTTCGATTTTTTTCTCCCATGCAAACATTCGAAAATCATACAACTTCTGCCTTTGGTATGCCAACGGCTTTTCGCGCAAATATAGAATCTGATCAACTGTTTGGGGAGTTTCCATTTCATATAAAAACAAACTCCAAAAGCCTGAGGAATTTTCGCGAAGTAAACTATGAAAAACCCAAGGATGTTTATAGAATTTTATGTATTGGAGGTTCGATTTTTGACGCATCTGGCGTAAATAACGATGAAACTTTCGCTTATTATTTAGATAAAAAACTTAATGACAGAGGGTCGAAAAGCAAATTCGAAGTCATTAACGCAGGTAAGAGTACCTGGGAACTTGCAGACTTTTTCACTTATTTCAAAAACGAAGGCTATAAATACCAACCTGATTTAATTATTATTTATTTTCATACTGGCGAATTAAACGTAATGGATTTTTCGGAGCTAGAAGCCAATGAATTAGCTCTAAAAAGATTATCTCCAAATCAGGTTGAAGTTAAAATCAGCGGTCTGGATTTTAATGAGAGGTTAAACGCTAAAGCTGCTGTGACATTAAACTTCATCCAAAATATACCTTTTTATGATTTCTTTTTCTCCCGCTCACATTTGGTAAGAACTTTAGAAAAAAAAGTTAGAACGCTTCTGGTTTATCCAAAGGAGGTTACACAAAAACCTAATAAGTTGAATTTAGAATCCTTTATACAGAATTGGAATTTAAAAAGCGATGATTTCATTAATTGGAAAACAGATTATGGAGAAATACCAAACTTAACTTTTCACCAGTCTAAAACTGCGATTTATAGTATTGCTTTAGAGAACTTCTTAAAATTGGCGGAAAAATCAAAGGCAAAAGTTTTATTTTTATCAATCCCATCTCAAAAAGAAATTTTAGAACTAGATATTAATTTCAAGCAAATAAAACCATTTCAAACCACAAAAAACCCCAACTTATATTGGCTGGAGTTGCTAAGCCCTCTGAAAAATATTCAAAATTTAAGTATGATTCCACTCAACTTTCCCAACAAAATTCATTGGACTCCTGCTGGACATAATGCAGCTGCAACCATCGTTTTCAACTTTATTGCAGAAGAAAAAATTACTACTTCTGACGATAGCCTACGTCGTATAAACACTAAAAATAAAGCATTTTTAGAAAACCTAAATCAATCTAATAGCCGAATTGCAGAATTATTAGAACGTTTAGGTCATAACTTCTATATTAAAGGTATAGTGAACAAAAACTTGAAAAGATTTAACCAAGCGGAATTATTTTTAAATCGTTATTTAGAAATCTCGTCACAACCGCAAAAAGTCATGTGGCAATTAGCAAACTTATATTTTCTAAAAAAGGACTATAACGAATCGATAAAATTTATAAATTTAGCGATTAAAAGAGGTTATCCAAAAAGTGATGAAGTATATGCATTATTAGGTAAATCATATTTCAATTTAAAAAATTTGAAGAAAGCGGAAGATTTTTTTAAGAAAGCAATCGCCTATTCACCTAATTATTTTCGCAATCGATTATACCTTGCTCGTCTATTATTTTCTGAAAAACGATACGATGAATCTTTATCTCAACTCTTAATTTCAAACACATTATTTCCAAATCAGACAGAAACATTAATTGGCATGGTAAGCGTCTATTTAAAACTAGGAAAAAATAAAGAGGCAAAAGAAACTTTACATAAAATTTTGAAGATTGACCCACAAAACCAAACCATTAGTCAGGAGCTCGAAAAAATTAAATGATTGTTCGTCTTTAGACAACCATATATAAAATTACAAATTTCTATTCCTTCACACGATTAAAAAACAAGGATCAACATTTGTAGCGATCACGCTGACATATCCATTTAAAAGTTTAGTCAAATACAAGACCGCCCAAAGAATAAAACAATCCCATAGAGCGAATTTTGTAGACTAAATCAAACAATGTTATTTCTAACCTAAAAGATAATTTTGGTTAAAATTCAATCCACTACCACTACCAAACTGTCGAGGGAAAAAACCAATACCTAAGGTCATGGGGTCTACTCGCTAAAGCTTAAGTTATAAATGAAGAAGTTGTGATTCGACAGGCTCCTAAGGGACTGAGCTTTTATTTAAAAGGAACTAAAAAAAAGGAAGTCGCACTTTCCTTCGAGTGCCTCAGGACAAGCTTGAGCCTCCTAAGGACAAGGAGTTTATTTTATTAGATCGAAGCGAGATCCTTCGCCGATACTAACGTATCGCCTCTGGATGACACGCAAAGGGAGTCTTGAAACCTTAGTCCTTTATCAATTAACGCGTGAAACGAGTCGGGCGCTCAATGTGACATTTTTATATTTTATGCTTTTAGTTCCTCAATTAATTAACGAGCAAAACCCGTCAGTCGCTCAGACTGACAACTTGATTTAGTTTAGTTCCTTGAACAATCACCGGGCGAAACGAGTCGCTCGTCAACGATTCTTTTTCGATTAGACAAACAACACGCAGTCTGAACAAAAACCAAGCTTAATAAAAAACGAAAAAAACTTTACAGCATATCGCTTAACAATAGGAATATCACTATGAGTCAACCGCCTTCTTATACGCCCACAACCAGTTTTACCGACACTAATTTAAATACCGA
>CAYFMN010000037.1:0-2026 GCA_964344185.1 uncultured Nitrospinota bacterium | reverse complement strand
ATACCGAGTTTAATAACCTTAAGACAACATTAGACTCCGTTTTGACCAACCTCGCTCTATTGCAAAGGGACGACGATAAATTTAAAGACGGTATTGCAGAACCGCACGCTTTCAACCTTTCGCCTTCGGCGGAGGGTTTTTTAAAAAATCTTTCCGGAGTTTGGTCCTTTATCCCCGATCCCTCAATTCCTGCGGAAACGGCAAAGGCGGCTGCCGAAATTGCGCAAGCCGCTGCCGAAGCGGCTCGCGACCTCGCTTCCACTTATAAAAACGACGCCGAAACCGCAAAACTGGCGGCGGAAACAGCGCAAGCGGCGGCGGAACTGGCGGCTCAAACTACCGCTTCCTCGGCAAACATCCAATCCGGTTCTTTTTGGCACGCCGTATCGACAGGGACCGGCGCGGCTTACGACGTTGTTCTCAATCCAGTTCCAGCGTCGCTCTCCGCCGGTCTCTTCGTTAACATGAAAGCGCACGCGGCAAACACAGGAGCTGCGACTCTTAACGTAAATGGACTGGGAGTTAAAGTAATCAAAAAAATTGACGGCTCCGATCTAAATTCCGGCGATATACCCGTTAACGCCTTGGTCACTCTTGTCTATGACGGAACTAATTTTCAAATCACGAATTTGGCCCCATCCGACGAGAAATTGAATACGATAACGAGTAATTTGTTTCTGGCGTTTGATGAAATTCAAGAGAACCACGCTGGATCGATGTTGATGGAAAAATCATGGAGCGACTCCTTCGGCAACGCAAATGAACAAGGAGCGGACGAAGCAAACTCAAGCGGTTATCAACACGACAATACCAACAAGCTTTATAAAGGAACCGACGCCGGAACGGGGCTTAATTCTGATAAAGATTACACAACAGAATCAAACTACATACAACAAGAGTGGACGAATTCTTTACCCGCAACGGGACAAGCGAGCGTTACTAACGGCGACGCTACAGTAACTTTGGTTTCCGGCGTTTGGCCCACAAACTGTGAAAAAGGCCGTATTAGTTTTGATTCTGGCGCCACCTGGTATGACATAGATACGAGAACTGATTCAACCAATTTAGAGTTGACCACAACGGCAACGGAAACAACAAGCAATTATAACTATATTATCCGCATGTCTGAATTTAATGCCGGAGTTGTTCAGTTAAATGCAATAAGCGACCCTAACACGAATTTACTATTTCATTTTGACGGCTCCGATACGTCCACAATTATGACCGACTCAGGAACCGCAGGTCATGCTTTTACTGCTTACGGTAACGCTCAACTGGATACCGCACAGTCAAAGTTCGGCGGTTCCTCATTGTTACTAGACGGTACCGGCGATTATATTGAATCCAATTCTTCCAGTACTAATTTTAATTTAGGCACGGACGATTTTACGCTGGAACTTTGGTATAGATCGCCATCCGTATTGGATAATAACGGAGCGTTTGTAAGTTTTGGGACGTTAGGCTCGTTTTATGCGGACGATTGTCTTTTTAATTTCGACGGGGATGGAAATTCATTTTTGTTTTATTTTGGCCATCCTACAATAACCAACTTAACTCTCAGTTGGACAGGCCTGGGAACGTTCTCTACAAATACTTGGTACCACGTAGCGTATACCAGAACCGGTACATCCATGGAGTTATATATTGACGGCGTTTCAAAAGGCACAAAAACTTGTCATGCCGACATGGGTTCGTTTGTCACTCCTAAATGCCGTATTGGCGATAGAAGCGACTTGGGTCAACCGGGCACAGGACATATCGACGAATTAAGGTGGTCAAAGGGCGTCAGACGATACACAACAAACTTTACTCCGCCAACAACCGCGTTTGCAGGGACTCAGTCAAATCAAAACGAGTATGTTTCTCTTTGCGATTCCGAACCTAAAAAAACCAACACGTCGGCTTGGACGGATATCAATAGCGGTTCTGTAACAGAAACGCTTAATTCTCAGAACGCTTATTACTGGCTGACGTTTGATCCCGCTTCCGGTTTTGGCGACGGAACGGAAATTAAAATATTCAATTC
>CAYFMN010000036.1:0-53473 GCA_964344185.1 uncultured Nitrospinota bacterium | reverse complement strand
GACTCCTGTTGCGGCTGAAGTAAAACACAATCGTCAAGCGCAACAGACACTGAAAAATTATGGGAAAAACTCCAGGCAAGAGATTCGTTGTCAGGCCTTACGGTAGGAGATGTTGATTTTTCTGGTAAAGAGTTTAAGGATAAAGCGGACTTTTCAGGAGTTATTTTTTCTGGCGCCGCAAACTTCTCGGAAGCTATATTCCTTGCAGGAGCAGATTTTTCAGATTCTCAATTTACAGGTTCTACAGGGCCT
This sequence comes from uncultured Nitrospinota bacterium, assembly GCA_964344185.1. Classification (GTDB taxonomy): domain Bacteria; phylum Nitrospinota; class Nitrospinia; order Nitrospinales; family JAJDAT01; genus JAJDAT01. The sequence goes on along the minus strand of CAYFMN010000036.1, from coordinate 53,221 downwards.
AATTTTTGTAAAGTTTCTTTTTTAGGAAGCGGTAAGGTAAATTTTATAGATACCTTCTTTAGTAAGGAAAGTTTGGTTGATTTCAGTTCTATTAAAGCGGAAACGCCCGAGAATATTAGATTTGAAAACGTTTTTCTTGGCAGGGCTTCCTTTTTAAACACCGAGGTTTCGCGTTTTCAATTCAGAAATATTCAACTATGCCAATTACCTCTTAAAGATGAAGATTGGTTTGATTTCTTCTCATTCCTAAAAAAGAACATCATTGGTATAAAAACTTGGTCTGAGTTTAAGGTTCAAGTGAAAAACTTTATACCAATTGCTTTATCTCCAGAACCCGTAAAAAGAATCGGGTTAGTTGACGAAGTTTGGAACGACTTGGCTAAAAACGGTCAAACTCGTTTAATGGATTCAGGATATTATCGGCAAGTCAGTGAACTATATAAGCAATTTAGGAAAAACTTTCAGCGGAATAAAGATTATTCTCTAACCGTGGATTTAAGGTATGGGGAATATCAGGCATCTCAAAAATAATTTGGATTTTAAGATTATTTTTGGTTTAAAATTATAATGTTTAATCCTCTCTGAATTTTCTTTGTATCTTCCCTTTTAGGAAAATGTCTTTTGGTTTTATCGCATCCATCTAGGTCTGTTTAAAAGATTTTTTTTTATCTTTAGGACGTCAAAACTTAGGCGTCTAAATTGCTTTTTCTAACGAACCTCTAATATGGTAATATTAATTACTGAAAAAATCCTGGCTCTAAATTGTTAGTTTTTCCCGAAATATAAAACGGTAGTTTTTGTCATTAGCCTTTTTTATTAAAGGTTTATAGGCAGAAGCCAACGTCAATTGATTTCTGATCGCGAGGGTGGCGGAACTGGTAGACGCGCTGGATTTAGGATCCAGTGTCTTTGACGTGGGGGTTCGACTCCCCCCTCTCGCATGAACCTTATAACTTAATTTTTGAACATGGATATAGAAATTCAGGATATTGATTCCTGTAACAAAAAAATCAAAATCATTATCCCTAGAGACATATATAAAAACAAGGTTAAGGCTTACATCGATAGAGTTGGGCGCGACGCTAAGATTCCAGGTTTTAGAAAAGGAAAAATTCCTAAGTCCATGTTGGAAAAGACTCTTGGGCCAGAGGCTAAGCGGGAAGTCCTCACTCAACTAATTTCCGAAAAGCTTTTTGAAGCTATGGATGAAAAAGGAATTAAGGCTGTAGGAGCTCCTAAGCTTCTTAATGTGGAAGCCGAAGAGGATACCGATGTCGAAGTGTCGGCGGATGTTGAAGTTTTTCCCGAGTTTGAAGTAAGCGATTACTCTGGAATTGAAGTGGATATGAAAATTCCTCGGGTAACAGAAGAGGATGTTGACTCGGTAGTAGAAGCTTTTCGTTCTAAAAGCGCAAAAAGCGTTCAAGTTACAGATCGCGCAATTAAAAATGGCGATTTTGTAAAGCTAGATTTTACCGGTTATTTGAATGGCAAACCTTTTGCCGGTGGAGATGCAAAAGATTATGTGCTTGAGGTTGGGATGAACCGATTTGTTCCAGGTTTTGAAGAGCAACTTATTGGGCTAGAGCCTGGAGACAACAAAACAATTAAAATCATATTCCCGGACGAATACAATAGTAAGGATCTGGCGGGAAAAGAAACAGATTTTGAAGTTTCTATTAAAGGGATTCAAGAAAAAGAACTTCCAGAACTAAATGATGATTTTGCAAAAAATGCCGACCCGGAAAATAAGTTTGATACCTTAGACCAAATGAAAAATCAGATTCGTAGTAGATTGGAAAATGAGTCTCGTAAAACCGCTAGCCGAGCTACGAAGAAGCAGCTTGGAGACAAGTTAGTTGAATTAAATCCAATTAATTTACCCGAAGCCTTAATTTCTGAACAAATTCGGTTTATGATAAACAAAGCGAATGCATCGGCTACGGGCGGTGAAACGATTCGCGAAGGCGATCCTATATCCGCTGATGACGACGAAAAATATCGAAAAAATGCTATTAAGATTTTGCAAGAAGAACTGATTGTTGGAAAACTAGCGGAAGATCTTGAGGTTAAAGTAGACGCTGAACAACTAGATCAGGAAGTTAACAATATTATGGGAATGGTTGGCGGACAAGACGTAAAAAGATTAAAGAAAGAATGGAGTCAAAATGGTACCTTAGCGAGACTTCAAGTAAAAATGGTCCGAGAAAAAACTTTAGATCTTGTTTTAGAAAAGATAAAGGTTAACGAAGAAATTGTTGACAGGGATATAGGAATTGCAGATAATTGAAGATTGTAAATTATCCTTTTGTTTCAATTGGTTATAAGTTTACTCTCCAGTTTTAGCTCCTTATCTCATTAGCAAATTCATTCATACATCGAAAGAGAGAATCATGAACCCGATTTCCAATCAGCTAATCCCGATCGTTGTTGAGCAAACCAGCCGCGGCGAACGGTCTTATGATATTTATTCCCGGTTATTAAAAGATCGAATCATTTTTTTAGGTACGGCTATTGACGACCACGTTTCCAATTTGATTATTGCTCAATTGCTATTTTTAGAGTCCGATGAGCCTGATCAAGATATTTATTTATATATTAATAGTCCAGGCGGTCATGTTAGTTCAGGATTAGCAATATATGATACTATGCAATACATTAAGCCCGATGTTCAGACAATCTGTTGTGGGCAAGCTGCAAGTATGGGAGCCTTACTTTTAGCTACCGGAGCAGCTGGGAAAAGATTTGCATTGCCGAACTCAAGGGTAATGATTCATCAACCTTCTGGCGGTTTTCAGGGGCAACATTCGGATATTGAGATCCAAGCGCAAGAGATTTCGAAAATTAGAAAGGTTTTGGATGGAATATTGGCTAAGCATACCGGGCAAAATCCTGAGCAAATTCATAAGGATACTGAACGGGATAATTACATGACAGGAAATGAAGCCAAAACTTATGGCTTGATCGACCATGTGATTGAAAAGAGGGATGAAGAAAAAAATAAAACTAATGAATCTGGCGATTCAAAAGGCGATTAGTAATTAACCGCTTAAACCCTCCATTTTTTGAGGAAAGTTTATGGCAAAAAAAAGCGCCAATAGTGGAAATTTTAGATGTTCCTTTTGCGGGAAAAGCCAAGAAGAAGTAAAAAAGCTCATAGCTGGACCTACGGTCTATATATGCGACGAATGTATTGAGCTTTGTAACGAAATAATGGTCGAAGAGTGGGCGCAGGAGAAAAAAGAGGACTTCAAACATCTACCTAAGCCTAAAGATATTTACGATCATCTGAATCAGTTTATTATTGGTCAGGAACAATGCAAAAGGATTTTATCCGTTGCTGTTCATAACCATTATAAGAGAATCGATTCAAATATTGATTTAGAGGGGTTAGAACTTCAAAAGAGTAACGTTCTTTTAATTGGTCCAACGGGGTCTGGTAAAACGTTAATGGCGCAAACGTTGGCCAAAATTTTAGACGTTCCTTTTACAATTGTTGACGCAACAACGTTAACCGAAGCCGGGTATGTTGGCGAAGATGTTGAGAACATAATTCTCAAATTATTGCAAAGCGCAGATTACGACGTTGAAAAAGCCGAACGAGGTATAATTTATATTGATGAAATCGATAAAATTAGTCGTAAGTCAGAAAACCCGTCTATAACGCGCGATGTTTCTGGCGAAGGCGTTCAACAAGCCTTGTTAAAAATAATTGAAGGCACTAACGCAAGCGTTCCTCCACAGGGAGGACGTAAACATCCCCATCAAGAGTTTCTACAGGTTAACACTACAAATATTTTGTTTATTTGCGGCGGCGCTTTTGTCGATTTAGATCGAGTGATACGCAATCGTATTGGCAAAAAGACTCTTGGTTTTGGTCAAGAATTAAGGTCAAAGGAACAAGGGACAGCTAGCGAAGTTTTATCTCAGGTTCAACCCGAAGATTTGTTGAAGTATGGTTTGATACCAGAATTTGTCGGTCGATTTTCTATAACGGCCACTTTAGATGAGTTGGATGTTCCTTCATTGATGAAAGTTTTGACAGAACCCAAAAACGCTCTAGTCAAACAGTATCAAAAAATGTTTGAATTTGAGCGTGTTATGTTAAAGTTCACTGAAGGCGCAATTCGAGCTGTTGCTGAAAAAACCTATAAGAGGAAGACTGGAGCTAGAGGATTAAGGTCTATTTTGGAGGAATCTATGCTTGATATTATGTTTGATCTTCCATCCAGAGACGATATAGAAGAAGTGATTTTTAATGAAGAAGTTTTTTCTAAAGGCGAAAATCCTCTAATGGTTTACTCCAATAAAAAGCAAGCTAGCTGATGAGTTCTGAAAAGATCGCCTTACCCCTATTGCCCTTAAGGGACATAGTTGTATTCCCCTTTATGGTCATTCCCCTCTTTGTTGGACGAGGAAAGTCCATTCGAGCCTTAGAATTCTCTATGGCCGAGCAAAAACATATTTTCCTGGCCACTCAAAAAAACCCAAACGCAAATTCTCCTACTCCGAGCGAGATATACGAAGTAGGTTGTATTGCCAACATCCTTCAGATATTGAAGTTGACCGATGGAACGATGAAAGTCTTAGTTGAAGGCGTTCAAAGAGGTCGAACTTTAAGCTACCTAAAAAATCCAAATTTTTTCGAAGTAGAAGTCGAGCGAATCGACGAAGAAACCAAGGTGACCCCAGATGTAAAAGCTTTAATGCGCACCATGGGAGGCATGTTTGAGGAATATGTAAAACTCAATCAAAAAATTCCGTTAGAAGCTATTTCTTCAACTAATAATATTACCGAGCCAAATCGATATGTGGACACCATAGCCTCTTATATGGTTTTTCAGACGGAAGAAAAACAAGAAATTTTGGAAATCCTCGATCCCAGCGAAAGATTAAATAAAATCTTAAGCGCCATGAAATCTGAAATGGAGGTTTTGAAAATTGAAAAGAGAGTTCATGGTCGGGTTAAAAAACAAATGGAGCGGAGTCAAAAAGAGTTTTATTTGAATGAGCAAATCAAAGCGATTCAGAAAGAACTTGGCAAGCGAGACGAATTTAAAACCGATTTAGACGAACTTCGCCAAAAAATTAAAAAAGCGAAAATGCCTAAAACCATCGGCGCAAAGGCTGATAAAGAACTAAAGCGCCTTGAGTTGATGCAACCAATGTCCGCTGAGGCGACGGTAGTTCGCAATTATTTGGAATGGTTGATAGATTTACCATGGAAAAAACCTGGAACCTTAGATATCGATATTAAAGGATCTAAAAAAACATTAGACGAAGACCATTACGGTTTAGAGAAAGTAAAAGAAAGGATTATCGAACATCTCGCAGTTCTCAAATTGGTTAAGAAAATCCGGGGACCAATTATCTGCTTAGTCGGCCCTCCAGGCGTTGGAAAAACTTCCTTGGGCAAATCTATCGCCAAAGCGATGAAAAGGAAGTTTGTTCGAGTATCCTTGGGCGGTATTAGAGACGAAGCTGAAATTCGCGGACATAGAAGAACTTATATCGGAGCATTGCCCGGAAAAATTATTCAAGGAATGAAAAAAGCTGGAACTACGAATCCGGTTTTTATGTTAGATGAAATCGATAAAATGAATTCTGATTTTAGAGGCGATCCATCTTCCGCAATGTTGGAGGTTTTAGACCCCGAACAAAACGCGAATTTTAACGATCATTACCTTGAAGTAGATTACGATCTTTCGGAAGTTTTTTTCATCTGCACCGCAAATGTTTTGCACGCAATTCCTCAACCTTTAAAAGATCGGATGGAAGTCATTCATTTGCCTGGTTATACTGGAGATGAAAAATTATCTATTGCCGAAAAGTTTTTGATTCCAAAGAAGATTGAAGAACATGGATTGCCCAAAAGTAATATTGTTTTTTCCAAAAGCTCAATAGAAAAAATAATCCAAGACTATACTCGCGAAGCTGGCGTTAGAAACTTGGAAAGAGAAATAGCGGGAGTATGTCGAAAACTGGCAAAGAAAGTTGTTGAAACAGGGAAGAAAATAAAAATTTCAATCACTCCTTCGACGATATCTAAATATCTGGGAGTTGAAAAGTTCAAAAAGAATCAAGATGAAATTGCACAGGATATTGGAGTGGCAACAGGTCTGGCATGGACTGAATTTGGGGGAGAGTTATTATCGATTGAAGTTATCGTCACCCCGGGAAAAGGCCAGTTGTCTCTTACCGGTAAGCTAGGCGATGTTATGAAGGAATCCGCTCATGCTGCTATGAGTTATGTTAGGTCCAGAGCTAAAGAGTTGGGATTAACGCAGACTTTTTATCAAAAGTTAGATATCCACATTCATGTGCCAGAAGGCGCAATACCCAAAGACGGTCCTTCAGCCGGTATCACCATGGCTGTAGCGCTTATTTCGGCTCTTACTAAAAACCCTGTTCGAAAAGATTTAGGAATGACTGGCGAAGTGACTTTAACTGGCAGAGTATTGCCAATCGGCGGTTTGAAAGAGAAAACATTAGCGGCAAATCAAGCTAAGTTAAAACGAATTATAATTCCCCAAGATAACGAAAAAGATTTGCCAGAAGTTCCCGCAAAAATAAAAAAAAATTTAGAATTTTATCCAGTGAAGTCGATGGATGAAGTGATCAAATTTTCTTTTGTTAATTCTTTTAAGTCAAAAAAATCTTCCGTCAAAAAATCTTCCAAGTCTTCTGCAAAACGTACCCGCAGATCCTCTACAACAGAGGCAAGATTAAATTAAGGGAATCTTCAGATTTGCAAGGAGTCTTGCCCTTAAATTCGCGCTAGTCGATATTAAACCGATAAAAGCGCCAATTATTAGAGATTCTCTTAATCTTTATTTTGTGCGGTCGATTTATTTAATAGTTATTCCCGCATAACCGACAACGCGCTCCATATCGCCGTTAACTTCTCCGGAAGTTTTATACTGAATCAAGTTCGCTTTTTTTGATCCCATTTCACCGCAAGCAGTTAACATGCATACTGCAGGGATAATTCCGCACATGGTAATTCTTTTTTCTCGAACTGTTGTATAAAGCCCCTTAGGATCTAGATCCAAAATATGATCGATGGCCAGGCGATCTTTTTTGACGGTGTTGTCGTGAGATTCAAAATGTGACATGTCAGAACTTGCGATAATTAAAACTTCTTTGCCATATTGTTTAATTGAGTCGGCGATGGCCTGTCCGACTTGGATTGATTGAGCAAGTCCGATACGCTTTAAGCAGATGGGAAGTATTTTAAAGTCTTTTCGAAAGAATTGAAGGAAAGGCAATTGCGTTTCAAGGGAGTGTTCTCTGAGATGAGCTTGTGTGTCTATTTTAAGCAAAGGGCATAAGTTTATTAGAATTTGCGCTAATTGTTCGTCAATTTCAATAGCTCCAAAAGGAGATTCCCAAGAACCTTTAGCCATAATTGATGCGGTAGGGCCCTCTCCTGTATGGTTAGGGCCCAATAAAATAACGGTTTCGGGGATTTTAATCGATGAATACACGGAACCCGCAACTTCGCCCGAGTATATAAAACCGGCATGCGGCGAAATAACCCCTAAGGCGGGTTCTTTATCGAAAGATTTATTTGTATAGGTTTTTATTTCTTCAACCAATCGAACAGGGTCGGAAGAATAAAAACGGCCTGCAACGACAGGGTTTCTAACAGAGTGATCTTTTTTCCAGTTCATTTAATTGCTTTACCTAATGCAAATAAACTTATGACATATTTTCAGGAATCTTTTTTTTCTTTCCTGGCTTCAATAATATCCGCAACAACTATAATCATTTTTACCGAGCCGATAGCTATCGTCATGCCAAGTATTAGTTGAAGTAGCGGCGGTAATGCTTCTACGAAATTGACTATGGCGTTTTTAATTTCATTCATAGATTTATGTTAACTCGAAGGTTTAAAGTTCTTTAACGATTTTTTACTTAGCTTATAAATATTTCAGTTTTTTCTGTTATTAGATCAATTTTTAGAATTCGATGGTTATTAGTATCTGAAACGTAAAGCGAATTCCCAACTTCAATGACCCCCGCAGGTTCCCATAACTTTGTACAACTAGCGTCGTTGCAAATAATATTAGCCGACGCTTTAACAACTGCGATTTCCTGAGTCTTTAGGTCTAGTGTTTTAATTTTATCGTTATAGGAGTCTGCAATATATATTTTCCCCTTAGAGTAAAATACTCCTAATGGATGTTGTAGAAGAGCTTCTTTACCGCGACCGTCTTTATCGCCAAAATCAAACAAGCCAGTTCCGACATAGGTTGCAATAAAACCGGCTTTATCAATTCGAACGCTTCTAATCGCGCTGGTTTCGCTATCGGCTAAAAAGAGTTTATCTTCACCATAACTTAATCCGCTTGGTTGAGCAAATGCTCCCTCCGACCGGAGGCCATTTACAAGAGCTTCTTGACCGGTTCCCGCAAACTTGGAAATGATTTTTTGTTTGAGGTCAAGCGCGCCAATTTGATGAGAGCCAGCGTTGGCAAAATAAAGTTGATCGCCAACTAGCTGAACGTCCCAAGGCGAACTAAGAGCCGCCGATGTGGCAATCGATTGACCTTGTAAAGGACCGCCTTGGATTCCTGTTCCTGCGACTGTCGATACAACTTCAGATTTTAAGTTTATATGGCGTATTAAATGGTTTTCTGTATCCGCAACCCAGATAGCGCCGTTTTCAAAATGCAATCCTTGTGGGCGATAGAATTCGGATTCGCTCAAGTTTCCATCTTTTTTTCCGATATTTCCGGTTCCTATTCTGCGAGTAATTTTACCCTGCCGGTTTGCGATGACAATTTGATTATGATTTGAGTCTGCTATGGCAAATTCATTATCTTCGGGACTATAGGAGGTTTTACCGGGGAACTTTAAGTTTCCTTCATTTTGATTATTCTCAGGTGGTTTTAAAAGATCCGCCGCGTTTCCTTCTAAAACTCCTTTTTTCTCAAAATCTTCTAATAACTGTTGCATCCACATTTCCAGCATCTTAGGATCTGGTTCGCCAGGAAGTTGTCCAAGAATATAGCCATCTGGAGAAATAAAAATTAATGTCGGCCAAGCTCGGACTGCATATTGTTTCCATATGGAAAAATCTGAGTCGTGCACGATTGGGTGTTCTATTTCATATCTTTCGATAGCTTTGCGAACGTTTTCCGTATTTTTTTCGCCAGGGAATTTAGGACTGTGGACTCCAATAACCGCTAAAGACTTTGGAAATCGTTTCTCTAAATTTTTTAAAGTAGGAATGATATGGATACAATTAATACAACAAAAAGTCCAAAAATCGAGTATGGTTACCTTGCCTTTTAGGTCTTCTAAATCAAGAGGCTTGTGTACGTTGAACCAAGGTAAATTGTTTGCGTTTAAAGCGGGAGCGTGAACAGTGTCCATAGTTTTTTTGAGTAAAGTTTTAAAATATATCCTGAATTGTTGCGAGGATTGTAAACCTACCGAAATTAATAACGCAAATTTGTTTTGGGGCATAATTTCGAAATAGAAATATAAAATTTTATTTCAAATCATTATTTAGCCTTAAATATTTTTTTGAGATATTCACAAACCAAATCAGAAAATTATTTCTTCGAATAATCGTTTTTACCTTATTGTCGTTTCTGTATAATAGGTAAATAACAAGTTTAGATTTTGATTTTATACTTTTAAAAATAAAAAGGTTTTTTTGTTAGGTCGAATATTGATCGATTGCCTTACTGTTGGCGATAATTTTTGGGGGAAATATGGTGGTAAGGGCGGTTTTAATATTATTTTGGTTTATTATTTTTTCCGGACAGCTTGCTATTGCGGGTTCAGCGCAAGGTCGTTTTATTGACAATAAAAATGGTACGGTTTCCGACTTAAAAACCGGTCTTATGTGGCAAAAAGAAGATTCGTATCATGACCTAAAATCAGGCTTAAACTGGTATGACGCCTTAGATTACGCAGAACGAAAAAATAGCCAAAAATTTGCTGGATATTCGGATTGGAGACTCCCAACGATGAAAGAAGTAAGAGCTATTTGGGATTCCAATTTACCAAGTTTAAGCAAGGATGAAGAGCATATTGGTTTATCAAAAGAGTTTACAGCCAAGGGGAGTTATTATTTGTGGGCAAGTGATGAGAGAGGTTTAGATTTTGCTTGGTATTTTGGTTTAGGTCAGGCCGAAGATTATTTTAATTTAAAAGATTCGAGCGATTTAGATCAGGGAGTTAAATTGGTTCGAAAAGAAAAATAAACGGACGGTCTTTTGTTTTGTTTGCAAAAAATCGTTTTATTTGCGAGGTAGCCGCAATGAATCATTTGAAATTCGTGTTGTTTTCCAAAAAAAATAAAAGCGCATTATTTTGGTCGATAATCTTTTGTTCTTTGTGTTTAGTTCAACCTCAATTGGTTTTAAGTCATAGTTTAGGCGAGAAAAAACACGATTTGGATAATCTGGCTCCAAAACCGGATGGAATGATCCAATTTGATAAAGACAGAAAACCTGGAGATGAGTACTTAAAAGAAGAAGTTGACGAAAAAAATCCTTTTCGGACGATGGGCGCTCATGATTTGGTGGGCGAGGATCTAGGTAGGAGTCAATTGACTCCAGGTAAAGCCTTGCTGGCCAGAGGCAAAGCTATATATATGCACATGTGCGTATTTTGTCATGGCAAGGATGGCAATGGAGGAGGCCCTGCGATGAGTTTCTTATATCCCTGGCCGCGTGATTTTAGATCGGGAATTTTTAAATTTCGCTCAACTCCAACAGGAACTCTACCTCGCGACGAAGATATTTATCGGACAATTATCAAAGGTATTCCTGGAACTTCTATGCCCAATTGGTCGGCGGCGCTTTCGCCGCAAGATACTTGGGCTTTGGTGAATATGATAAAAAGCTTTTCCCCTAGGTTTAAAACTCAGGAGCCAGGCAAAGCTGTTGAAATGTCAGAACCTCCTCCCGTTTCTCCTGAATCCGTTACAAGAGGACAGGATTTATTTTTGAAACATAAATGCGTGAACTGTCACGGAAAGTCAGGAAAAGGCGACGGAAAATTAGCTGAATCTTTGATGGATGCATGGAAACATGCCGTATTTGTTCATGATATAACTAATCCGGCTTATATGAAGGCTGGTTATGATGCGAAATCGATCTATCGTACTCTTTCTACAGGTTTGGATGGCACCCCTATGGAATCATATGCCCATCTTTCTGAACAAGATCGTTGGGACTTAACAAATTTTATACGTTCTCGATTTATCAACGAGCCAAAGAAAGCCGCATTTGAAACAGATGTTTATTCGAAGAAAGTTAATTTTGAATTAAATACAGAAATTGATAGCCCCGTTTGGGAAGGAGTTGAATCTACCAACATCGTTTTGAGGCCGCTTTCTGCAAGGCGTGGCGCTGTTGAAATGATTAACTTTTCTTCTGTTAATAATGGAGAGCAGCTTGCGGTGCGTTTGAGATGGAAAGATCCGACTCCTGATGAAGATCAAACATTGGGAGATCAGTATTTAGACCAAGCAGCAATGCAGTTTGCCCTTGGTTCGGTTACGCTGCATACTCACGGCCATAACGAGCCATTTTGGGGAATGGGTAATCGTGGAAAACCAGTAAATATTTGGCATTGGCGTTCCGGTTTGGAAAAAGCGCTGGAGAAAGCTGAAGATGAAGAGTATCACGGTGATGTTGATATGGACGCGCTTGTTTTTGGAGGACAATTCTCCAGTCCGGCAGCCGCTTTGAACAGACCTCAAGAAACTGCCGTCACAGAGTTAAATGCGGAAGGTTTTGGCACTGTCACCCCACAGCCTGCTGATAATCAACATGTTGTTGGATCTGGTCAATGGAAAGACGGGGAGTGGACGGTAGTTTTCTTACGAGACATGGTTCCGATAGGTAAATGGGATATAAACTTAACCAGGCAGGATTCAATCTTAGTTGCTTTTGCAGTTTGGGATGGATTGAAAGAAGATAGAAATGGGCGAAAGGTAGTGAGCGTATGGCAACGTTTGAATATTTTGGCTAAATAATTGGTGAATTGTTTCTTGATACAAAAATATTCTAAGGCCAATAACCAAGGTGTTTTTAAAGCTTTGGTTATTGGCCTTTTTTGTTTCTTTTGGTTAAGCGGAGAAAAAAATATATTTGCTGCTGAAACAAAAGGTTTGGAAGAAATCGCTCGACTATTAAAGTTCCATCAGCCCATTTTTTCCAATCAACCTCCATCTGATCGTTTTGAAAAAAAGATCGCGTTATTTCCTGGCGACAAGCCGACATTATTTTCTATTCCTGGTTTTCAATCTTTTGGCTGTGAAAAATGCCATAAACCAGAAACGTTAATCGATGACGCAGCTAAAAGAATGACTAGTTTAATGGTTCGCATGGCAAAGTTTTTGCCACAGGCTGAAAAAATCCCACTTCGACAATATATATTACAAACTTACGTTAGTCCCCTGCTGCAAGTAAATCAATTTGCTCATGCAACATTTGACACTGTTAGATTATTCCCTAGAACTATTATTATTGATAAAGAGATATTTAATCAAGAAACTCAGTTCCATGAAATTCTTCATTTAACTCAGTCCTTTATGGGACATCCCAATGAATTAGAAGCCTATGGACTAAATATTCGCTCTGATCCTCGTTTTTTACTTTTAAACTTTCCCTATTTTGAAAACGTTTTTGAAGGTTTTTTTAAACCTGATTTTGGAAAAATATTAAATCGATTTTATGAACGTGATTTAAGAAATATAAAAGGAACGCCTCAACAAGTTTTTCAATTTAGCGAGCCTTTTGAGCCTGACACCTTAGAAAGTGTCGCAAAGGCAATAAAGCAAATGGAGCCGGTTCTTGAGGCGGCGTCTTTAATTGTTCGTCAATACCCATTAGAAGCCGCTTACCTTAGCGAGCAAACTGGAGTGAAGTCTTTAATACTTGATTTGGCTGCGGTCCAAAATTTAAATTTACCGACAATAAAATCGCCTAAAGAAATAGCTAAAAGAGCTTTTGACTTATTAAACCAGCAGTTTGATAGAATTGATAATACGAGTTTAGGATATGTTATTGATCGAAAAAATGAAGCTTTAACAATTCTAAAATATGAAAAACGTGTCACAGAAAATGCTGAACGTTTATCTTTATATTTCCAATTTTTGAAAAATCGTTTTTTTTTAGAAAATGGGGAGCTTAATTTAACCCCTGCAAATCCGGAAGATTTCAAAAATTACGTAAATAGAAAGTTAGATAATATTGAAAAGATGCTGAGGTTGGAGGGAATGACGGAAATTGAAATAACTTCTGGAAAGAAAATGATTGCTTCAATAAAAAAAGAACTCCAAGCGAAAAGTAATTCGCTTGGAGTTCAATAAAAATCAAAAAACTTTTTTGAATTGCCTGTTATATACTGGATGCAGGCGTAATCATGGCCGGACCTTTAACGTGGTCGGCTAAAGTTTCATTTTGTACTTTATCTTGTAATTTGATTAGAGCGTCAATTACCATTTCCGGTCGTGGTGGGCAGCCAGGAATGTAGACATCTACAGGAATCAGAGTATCAATTCCCATTACCGTTGAGTAGTTATCATAAAAACCGCCAGAAACAGTGCAAACTCCATAAGCCACAACCCATTTTGGCTCTGTCATTTGATTATAAACTTTTGTCAAAATTGGCGCTTGCTTATGACTGATAGTTCCAACCACCATTAGCAAATCTGCTTGCCTGGGAGAAAACCGGGGGAAAGCGGCGCCAAAACGGTCTAAATCGTACCGAGGTCCTGCGACAGACATAAATTCCATACCGCAACAAGCGGTAATAAATGGATAAATAAAGAAAGAATATTTTCTTGCCCAGTTAATGGCTTGAGTCATTTGCGTAACAATGACGTTATTCCCTAAGCTCATTTCCAGGTCTGATCGAGCGCCAGCCATGCACAAACTCCTTTTTATATAAAATGGTGACTCTATAACGATTTTAGTATATCATCATAAAAAGATTTCAGAAAAAAATCAAACAATAACTTTAAATCGGCATTAATTATTATCACGATTTATTTTTATTTAATTTTTTAATAGCGTTAAATTTATTTAATAGCTTTACATCGCTCTTATGTTTTTGAATTTTTAGGAGATTAAATTTATGACATATTTTTCCGCCGAACAGCCGCGGTACATGTCAAAGTCCGAATCCGAAAAGTTATTTACAGCTCAGCTTAGCAAAGACGGTAAGACATTAGATTTGACAGCAATGCATTTAGAAGAAATTGGGGCAAAAGATGTATCCCATTGCGAGTTTCTTTCAGAAATAAATAGCCTCGAATTTGGAAACAATTTATGCGGTCCTAAAGGCGCTCGACATATCTCAAAATCCAAGTATCTTACGAATCTGACTTCCCTAAACCTCTTCTATAATCGGATAATGGATGAAGGATGCAAACATATCGCGGTCTCGGATAATCTTCTTTCTTTAAAAAATTTGAATTTATCTGATAACGAGATTGGAGATGAAGGAGCGATTATGTTGGCAAAATTTTTGCCCTTATTTACCAATCTAGTTAGATTAGATATGAGATATAACCGGCTCAAAGAAGACGGTAAAGCGGCTATGAGAGAAGTCCAAAAGGTTATGAATTTAAAGCATCTTTTGCTCGATAAAGACGAAGGATATAATATAGAAGAAAAAGGAAGTCGTACGCGATTTGGTTATTAGTTTGGAGTTTCTTTAAGGGGAGCGAGCTTAGAGTTTTCGAAGATGGTTCTAATGTCCCCAAAATGTATTCCTGCAATTTCAAGGGACTTAGGTAACTTTTGTCCATTATAGACAGATGTCCATACTGTACTTCCCATTTCCTGGATGTTTTCAATAAGCATATCCAAAGTTCCTTGCTTAAAACAAGAAATTAGATTTAATCCTATTGGATTCCATTTTCGATTTAAATCTAAGCATTGATGAAAGAAAGCCAGTTCTTTTTGAATCTGGTCTAATTGCTTTTCATCAAATGCGATTTTTAAGTTAGGAAATATCTCTTTTAGCTTTTGTTTTGCGCTATTTGCTTTTGGAATATTTAAGATGTTTTCAAGCCAGTTGCCCTTCATGTTTTTCAGGGAAACTATGATTTGCCAGGACTTTTCAATAGAGTCTTCCGATAAGTCTTGAGCTATATTAAATTTTTGGAATTCCTTTTGAGTGATTTCTTTGATTCTTAATAGGTCCCTATTCAACTCTCTTAAAGTGGCGTTTAGATCTGATACAGAGACTGGAGCGTCGTCTTGGCGTGAGTCTTTTAGAGAAACGCGTTCAACGTCTCCTGATTTAGTAGGGGTCTCTACCGTATCAATTTCGCGAATTTGTAAAAGATTATCAAACGTATTAGAAGATAGAAATAGCTCTAATTTGAAATTGTTTTTTAAATAATTTTTGCACTTTCTACACTTTTCCAATTCTCTTAGTGTTTCAATAAGAAGTTCGAGGTTTTCGTCTGTAGTTTCGAAATCATCTAAGTTAATATTTGGGTCTAATAGTTTTTCTAAGTGCCGTAAGGGAAACTTCATTAGCGCAGTGTTTTTTTATTAAGATTAGAAAATCGATTTAATTTTTTAAAGATTTAGTTTCTTGATTAAACAAGGTTGATTTTTGTGAAAAACTTGATAACATTCCCCCAAAATAAACCAAAGTCGCCGTTAAGGCAATCATCTTAGGGTTTAATAAATTCCTGCCTTAATTTTATGCGAGGGTGGCGGAACTGGTAGACGCACAGGACTTAAAATCCTGCGATGGAAACATCGTGCGGGTTCGATTCCCGCCCTTCGCACCATCCATCTCTAGAGCATGGACGTTTTTCCAATTAAAGTTGGATTTCTTGCTAAATTATCTGATATGCGATAAAATAAGTGTATAAGTGCATAAACGCCGATTGTGAGGTTGAAAAATGACACGCTGGAATTTAACCATACCGGAAGAAACTGACCGGGCTGTGCGCTCCTTTCTTGCCCGTAAAGGGGGGAAAAAAGGCGATCTTTCAAAGTTTGCCAATGATGCCGTGCGGCGTGAAATTCTCCGGCAAACTGTCATGGATATTCAGGAACAAAACGCCGATCTTGGCGAAGAAGGCGCAGAAAACCTTGCAAATGAAGCTGTGACTTGGGCGCGTGCGCATCGTTCTTGATACAAATATTCTCATTTCCGGTTTATTGGCCGAAACAGGACCGCCGGGTTTGCTTTTGCGTCTTTGGCTTGAGGGAAAATTTGAATTGATAACTTCAAAGGCCCAACTCGAAGAATTAAGTCGTGTCCTCGATTATAAAAAGATAAAAGTAAGAATTCCTCCCGATCAGACCGCAGATCTCCTTAATCATATTGATGCTTTGGCCGTTATTATTGAAACGCTCCCTAGCATAGATCTTTCATCCGACCCTGACGATAACATTATTTTAGCGACAGCTATTGAGGCTCAAGCAAACTTTATCGTTAGTGGTGATAAATCCGATTTGCTGTCTTTAAAAAAAGCAGAAGGCGTACCGATCATTACAGCACGGCAGGCTTTAAAGCGATTTGAGCGGGAAAAGAAATGACTAAAAGAAAAAAATTAGTGGACCCCTGAATGTTGATACTCCTCAGGAGAGGCTCTGCTGTTTCCCACGGTAACGCAGACGACTATTTAACTATACTAAATTACATATATACTAAAGTTTTAGCATAGTAGGATTAAAAATCCTGCGATGGAAACATCGTGCGGGTTCGATTCCCGCCCTTCGCACCATTTTTCTTAATAGTTTTCTATTTTTTGAAATCAAGCAATAGGTGGTTTAGCTTATAAATGTTTGTTTAATTTAAAAAAAACGTTTCGATTTTAGAATTTAGATATTAAATAATTAAAGCTGATAGGATTAAATTATAGAGTCCTTGTATTTGCGGCTGGACAGCGTAAATGTTAAAATAAGCGAGTCTAAAAGCTAGACAATCTAGTTGTTTTTTTTGATCGTTAAAGCATTATTTATCTTTATTATATTTTTTTACAAAATGCTTATTAGCGATTTCAGAAGGCTACCAAATATCCCCATTTTTTAGGGAAGGTTATGGTTTAATGGACATCGAGAAAATGGTATTGGATTCAAAGATCCTTATTGTAGATGACGAACGAACCCATCTGGTTCTTGTAGAAAGGGCTTTAAAGCATGGAGGATTTTCGGCAATTAAAAGTACTTTAGATCCAAGGGAAGTTTGTGACATTTATAAATCATTCCTCCCTGACTTGATTTTATTAGATATTATGATGCCCCACATGGATGGGTTTCAAGTAATGGATCAATTAAAAGAACTGGACAATTTAAAAGGGTTTCGAGATGGGACTCTTCCAATCCTTGTGATGACGGCTAGAACAGATCCTGAAACCTGTTTTCTCTCTTATAATGCTGGAGCGCGAGATTTCCTGGAAAAACCTATTAGCGTGCCAGTTGTTCTATCCCGGGTCAGAAACCTATTAGAATCATCGTATAGAGAAGATGCCGTTGAAGCCTTGAATCGTGATAATGAGAACTTAAGACGCGAAATAGAAGCTTTAAAGGCAGAAAACTCAAGCCTAAGAGCGAAATTAGGTTAACGTGAAGCAGATAAATATTAAAAAAGGCGATAACATCATCGAAGAAGGCGAACCTTCCGGCTCTGCCTATATTCTAGAATCCGGAAGAATGGAGGTAAGTAAAACTTGCGCTAACGGCGAAAAAAGAGTGATGGCGATTTTAGAAGAAAAAGCTTTTATTGGTGAGATGGGATTAATAGATGGATTGCCGCGTTCAACAACCGTAACAGCTTTAGAAAACTGCACTGTTAGCGAATTTACCTTGGAGATGTTTAACTCTTTAGCTAAGAGAAACCCACGGGCTTTAATGCCTTTCCTAAGGATTCTTGCCTCGCGTCTTCGATCAACTTTAAAGATAATAGAAGAAGATTAATAGTTATAATTGAAAATTAATCTTAAGCTAAAAATGTTATTTGCCTTAAGAAATCATTCCTTGCTAGTAATATTTTAAATCCCATTTTTCAGCTTCAAAATATTCTAAATTAACTAAAAAAACAGATGTTTTTTTGGGGAAGTAAATAATAAGTTGTAGATAATAATTCAGGATGAGGACAAATAAAAAAGGCAAGGCGTTAAACGCCTTGCCTTTTTATTTAAGAAATAGAAACTGGAATTACTTCATTAATTCTGTTCGAATATACTTAACGATATCCCAGATATCTTTATCTTTCAAAGTTTTCTTATGAGCTACCATTCCGGTGCCAGCAGAACCATTTTTAATGATATGGAACATTTGACCTGCGGAAACTTTTTTCATAGTGGCTGCACAGGTAAAGTTTCTTGGAGCTGGTTTCAAGGCTTTTCCTAATTTTCCAGCGCCATCGCCTTTGTCGCCATGACAGTTTTTACAAGCCATTGGCTTTGCTTTTTTCGAATAAAGCTCTTTACCATGAGCTGCATCTGCGCTTCCTGGGATATCTTTTTTAGCGACACTAGCAGGAGCCGATTTAGTTTTCCTCGGTTGAGGACATTTAGATGCAAAAGCAGAACTAGCCACCGACAAGGTGAAGAGAACAGCTACCAAACAAATGAAGGACTTTTTCATTTAACCTTTCTCCTTATTAATAATGATAAACTAACTACGAAACAACCTTTTATTTAGCATTTCTCGATTGATGAAATGCCTTAAAACCCTATAGGAAAACTATATTAAAAATTGAAAGGTTGAATTATAGTTTATCTGCTTTGTCTGTCAATAAAAAATTTGAGAACTTTAATCAAATTTCCCTCTTCGCTACAGTTTGGCAAAAACCTACTATTTTTAAACCTACAAACTCTACTCTGATATCTAATTGAAAACTAAAAGGTTATTTTTGTTGGCGCTGATTTAGCTTGATTTTAGGGTGGTTAAAAAGTATCCTTAAAACCTCATTACAATTCTTCAGTATTTTTTTGGATGTGTTTTCTTTTATAGATTGTTTCTTGTCTATATTAAGAGAAAGAGACCCTATTTATAAAAGAGAATTTCAGTTATTCTTTTAATTCCTGTAATAAATCTTCGGTTACGGTAATGGCTCTTCTCTAGGGGTTGTATTTATAAAGGAGTTATTTATGTCGTTTTCAATATTTACAAGTCAAAATAAAGACTTGGATAATGAGTCTAAAAGAGAAAAAAACGGTAATGGAAATGAAAACGGACATAATAATGGCCATTCTGAAAAGAGTTTTTCAATTTCCTCGGCGCCTAAACCCAAAACTAAAGTTAAGTATTTAACTAAAATAGAACAAGTTACCGAGATTCCAAGCGAACAAATTGATGGTCTCAAAACGGTAACGGACAAATTTATATTTCGTTCCAATGATTACTATCAATCTTTAATTAATTGGGATGATCCAAATGACCCAATTCGCCGATTAATTGTTCCAAATGTTCAAGAGATAGAAGAGTTTGGGCAACTTGACGCTTCTGGCGAAGAAGCTTACACCAAGGTTAAAGGGTTGGAGCATAAATATGATTCAACTGCTCTTTTATTGGTTAATGAGGTATGCGCTGCTTATTGCCGTTTTTGTTTTAGAAAGCGGCTTTTTATGGATGATAATGAAGAGGTAACGAAAGATATTTCAGAAGGTCTTAAATACATTCGTGATCATAAAGAAATTTCAAATGTCTTGCTGACTGGTGGAGATCCTTTAATTATGTCCACTGGTAAATTGGAGCCTATTATTAGGCAAATTCGCGAAGTTGATCATGTCAAAATAATTCGAATTGGAACGAAAATTCCGGCATTTAACCCTTTTAGGATTTTTGAGGATGAATCGCTTTTTAAGATGATTGAAAAATATAGCACGTCAGAAAAGAGAATTTATATTATGGCGCATTTCAATCATCCCGTTGAATTAACAAAAGAAGCTATTAAAGGCATTAACTTTTTGGTTAAAGCTGGAGCTATAGTTGTTAATCAAACTCCTATGATTAAAGGAGTCAATGATAATGCGGAAGTTTTGACCGAATTATTTAAAAAAATGTCTTATATTGGGGTGCCGCCATATTATGTATTTCAGTGTCGACCTACATTAGGAAATAAATCGTATGTTACCCCAATTGAGGAAACCTATAAAATATTTGAAAAAGCAAGGATGTCGTGCTCTGGTTTAGCTAAAAGAGCTCGATTAGTTATGTCACATTCCACAGGAAAGATTGAAATCGCTGGTTTATCAGAGGATCAAATTTTCTTCAAATATCATAGAGCTGCAAAAAATGAAGATACCGCCAAGTTCATTGCCTTTAAGCGCAATCCGGATGCTTATTGGTTTGACGATTATGAAGAAGCTGTTGCAGAGTTCTCAGTATTAAATTAAATCTGCTGAAATTGGCTTTAACATTGTAATAATAAGGGAACCTCTAAAAATTCAGATTTGCCAGGAGTCTGGCCCTTAAGTTCAAGGGCTGGATGCGATAGCAAACCAGTAAAAATGCCAATTATTAAAGCTATTTTCAATCCTGAAATGCTTTATTCCCCACCCGCCTGAATGGTAATTATTTTCTTTTTAGGCTTATTTCTTTCTTTTTTTCTAATTGGACATTGGATTTTAGTTCGCTTGGATCTAGGTAGATTAGATCCTTGGGAGTGCGAATTTTGGAGCGTCGGGCTTGGCGCTTGTTTTTTTTCAATTGTTATATTCATTTTGGCGAGTTGCCAGATACTTAATCCTTATTTAATTTTGGGTTGTGTATTTGTCCCTTTTTTTCTTAATAAGCAAAAATTATTTGAATGCTTTAAAGCGTTATGGTCGCATAGGCTCTTAAAAAATATTAAAAGTGGATTTGGAAAAAATTTTTTTGATCTATTTTGCGGCTTAGTTTTTTTAATATTTTTTCTTTTTGCTCTTACCTTAGCTTTAGCCCCATCCACAGGAATAGACGCTCTAGTCTATCATCTAGCGGTTCCAAAGGCCTATCTGCAAGCTGGAGGCTTAGTTTCTCTCCCAAACAATATTTATTCTTTTTTCCCATTGCAGTTTGAAATGCTTTATTTGTTAGCGTTAGCTATTGAGGGAGAGACTTTGGCCCAATTAGTTGGTTTTGGAATTTCGATTATGGCTGTTGGTGGGATTGCGTTCTTTTATAAACGCTATTTTTCAGGTGAATTGATTTGGATTCCCTGCCTTATTTTTTTTTCAACGCCGACTTTTTGGGAAGTTTCGTTTTTAGCTTATGTCGATTTTCAAGTGGCGGGCTTTATTCTGATGGCGGTGTATGCGTGGGCAAGATGGCAAGAGGAGAAAAAGAATGGTTGGTTTATTTTAATGAGTTTTTTTTCGGGAATAGCCGTCGCTACAAAGCTAACTTCTGTAGTGATTCTTTCCATTGCTTTTTTAGGAATTGTTTTACTAAAAGGACATTCTTTAAAGAAAACGTTCGCTTATTCTTCTCTATTCATTCTAATGGTATTTATTATTTTGGCCCCTTGGTGGACGCGTAATTTAATTTTTACCGGAAGCAATCCTTTTGCGCCTTATTTCATTCAGTTGTTTGGAGGAAATGGCATTAATTGGGATGCAATGCGGTCCGCAATGCAATTTGAATACTATCAGTCGTTTGGTATGGGAAGAAGTTTTAAAGATTTTTTGATGTCTCCTTGGAATTTAACATTTCATAGCGAAAAAGGCAGCTTATTTTACGATGGCAAAATTGGAATATTGTATTTGTTGTCCTTTCCTTTTTTAGGAACAGTGTTTATTCAAGGAAGAAAGGCGGCTCCTTTAGGTTTTTTCATCAGTTCTTTGATATTTTGTATTCTTTTTATTTCCTGGTTCTTTATGTCGCAATATGTTCGGCTTCTAACGGTTCCTTTTATTTTTCTAAGTCTGTTATTGTCTTTTGCCTTAGAAACCGCTTACTCAAGCTCAATAAAGCCTCTTCGATTTCTGATGATTTTAGTTTTTGTTTCCGGAATATTTTTTAATGGCTCAATAATTTTTAAGGAGTGGTTAAATCGCAACCCGTTACCTGTATTAATTGGAGCCCAATCAAAAGACGATTATTTAGAATCCAGAATATCGGCTTATCCTATTTACAAGGAGATAAATAGTCGCTTGTCAAATACGGACCAAGTAATGTTGGTTTATTTAAGAAATTATGGTTTTCTTTGTGATAAAAAGTTTTTCAGCGATACTTTTTTTGAGGGGTTTACGTTAAAAAAAATTCTTAAAGGCGGTCCAACTCCAGAGTTGTTGCTTGAGAGATGGAAGAAAAAAGAGCTCACTCATTTAGCTTTTGATTTTAATTTTATATTTGGGAAGGATTCAGTTTTAAAGTTGTCGGAAAGAGAGGCTTTGAAAAATTATCTTAATAACCGGGGACGTCTAATTTATGAAAAAAATGAATTTTACCTTTATGCCTTATGATAGAATGTCGGTTTTTAGTTTGCGAAATTTATTTAGTTTCGGCAAGCGTTCACGAACTTTTAGGAGATTGACATGGGTCGCTTGACGGGAAGAAACATTTTAATTGTTATCCCAAAAGATTATTTTGACGAAAGCCAGTTAGATCCGCTTTTGAAAATTTTTGATAAAGAGGACGCAACAGTTAATATCGCTTCATCAAAGTTAAAAGAAGCGGTTGGTATGAAAAATGGCCGAATTTATCCCGATCTTTTGCTCGTCGACTGCATGGAAGGTATTACTGGAGATAGCTATGTTACCGAAGCGGGGCATGGGACTCGCCAAATTAAAGGAATTTATCATGGCGTTGTGTTGATAGGAGGCAAAGGGGCAAAGAAATATTTGTGGGAAGATAAAATTCTCCAATTACTAGTTTCTGATCGGCACAAAAATGGATTTGCGGTTGGGGCCATTGGTTCAGCCGTGCCTTGTTTGGCCTTGTGTGGGCTTTTGGAGGGTGTGATGGCCACTTATGAAAAGAATAAGCATACAGATCCAATTATGGAAAAGCATTCTGTCATCATTGCAGAGGAAAACGTGGTTAGCGCTATTGCAAGTCTAAGCACGGAATACAATATCCCTATTGTTACCGCTTCTGGTTCGGAAGCGATTGAAGAGTTCGCCGAGGCATTTATTGAAACTGTGCGGAAAACCAGGGAAAAACCCTAAAAAATTATTTCAAAATTTAATAATTTTGAAATAAAGATTGACTTAGAAAATCTAGTTTTATATTTCTTCTCTTTCCCGTTGCGAATTTAGAATTTTTTTCCTCAATTTTAAAGCGGAATTTAAATCTTTAACAATTGCTTCTTTAGCGTCAGGAAAGAAGATTTTTTCATTAATTTCTTCCAGAGATCTTTCTTCTAAAATCTTAGCGAACGCTTCGTCCACAAATACGCGCGACATTTTGACGATTCCTTCAAAATATACGATTATTTTTTCGTATTTTTCCCAATTGCTAAGGATTATTTCGCGGATGTTATCCGCTCCTGTTTCTCCGTCGTCAGAAGTCCTTCCTTCCGGTGTCTGGGTTTTTACAATTTGATAAATGTTAACCCGAAGTTCTTTTTCCATTATTTTACCTTTACTTACCTTGATCGAACTTCAATCAAAATCTAAGTTTGTTATCGCCGATTCCTTTAAATAAGGAAACGACGATAGCAAAATCTTATAAATGTATAATTTTAGAAATTACCTGAATCAACGAACTTCAATCGTAATAGAGTTTACTACAATAGGTTCAATGGGGTTATCCCTGGCGTCTCGTTTTGAATTAACAATTTCATCTGCAACATCCATCCCGGAAATAACTTCTCCAAAAGCCGAGTATTGGTTATCGAGAAAAAATGAATCCTTTACCATAATGAAGAATTGCGATCCTGCGCTATTTGGATCTTGCGCCCTGGCCATTGATAGAATACCTCTTCGATGCTTAACATCGTTGAATTCTGCGTCGATAGAATAACCAGGTCCTCCAGTCCCATGTATTGATCGGTCGTCTCCCTTTGAATTTGGGTCGCCGCCTTGGATCATAAAACCTGGGATTACCCGATGAAATTTAGTTCCATCGTAAAAACCTTTTTGCGCAAGTTCTTGAAAGTTAGCTACATGATTAGGAGCTTTATCCTCAAAAAATTTAACTTCGATAGTCCCTTTTGTAGTTTCGATTACGCCAATTTCTTGGCCTGCTTCTTCGGTCATATTTTCCTCTTAAAGATAAGTTTATTTTTTTTCCATTTTGATGGATCTAATAACGATTTTTTTTAACGGATTATCATTTCTATCGCGTTCCACAGAAACAATGCGGTCGGCTACTTCCATCCCCTCAATGACTTTACCGAAAACTGTATAGTTATGATCCAAAAACAGAGAGTCCTTTACTACAATAAAGAATTGCGATCCTGCGCTATTTGGATCTTGGGAACGAGCCATTGAAAGGATACCGCGTTTATGAGGTATATCATTGAATTCGGCTTTTATCGAGTAGCCTGGACCGCCGATTCCGTCGTTTCTTCGATCATCGTCTTTGCTATTGGGATCGCCGCCTTGAATCATAAATCCAGGAATAACTCTGTGGAAGGTAGTTCCATTGTAAAAGCCGGCATTTGTCAGGTTTCTAAAGTTTTTGACATGGCCTGGAGCTTTGTCTTTAAAAAACTTTATTTTAATGGTTCCTAAGGTTGTGTCCATTATCGCAATTTCTTCAGCATACGCTTGGCTTACATTTAAGAATGCTAAAAAAAATAATATGAAAATATAGCGGCCCAAATTTCGCATAAAATCTCCTCGTAGGTTTGGATATTGTTTTGCCAGGGTATAAGGAAGTTTAGATTGGCAAACAGGGGTAGATAAAAATTTTAAAGAATAGGACAATGATTGTCAAACGGTTAAATATTTGAAAACTTCCTAATTCAAAGAGAGTTTAAAAGTTTCCTTGTTTTTCATAAATTTAAGACAAAGTTTCATATTCCTGAATTATTTTCTTGCCGCAATTGGAATAGCCTGTTTGGTTTTCAGCGAAGTATTTCCCGGCGTGATCTATCTGGGGTTATATTTTGCTTTATCAATCTGCTTCTATTATGAATCTAAAGGTCGAATTCCTTTAGAATCCCCCGTTCAACTGTCAATATGGAAAATAGGAGTTGTGTTTTTTGTCTTTTTTTATTTTTTAGGAGATTTGTCAATACTCCCTGTATTAGTTTCTTTTTTGATTCTAATAATGTTTCTTAAGTTGGTATTTAAGACAGAATTAAATGATTATCTTTATGGCTATTTGATCGGAATTGTTTACTTATTAATAGGAGCAATTTATGCCAGAGGTTTGTCTTTTGGGGTTTTATTTTTAACGTTTTATTTAATCCTGTGCTGGGTATTAATTCTTTATAACTTGTTAGTTAGGAAAGTCGGAAGTCACGCCGCTCCAAACAGATTTCGATCAATAGGTAGCGATGAAATAATTGAATGGCCTCTATTTAGTCTTGCAGGTGGGTTGGTGTTTGGGAGTTTGATTTTAACCGTAATAATTTTTGTTAGTTTCCCTAGAGTGGAATTGGGATTTTTTTCTATAGGTTCGAACTCTCATCCACTAACTGGTTTCTCGGAAAAGGTTACTTTAGGAGAGGTCGGGAGTATTAAAGAAAATACAGATGTCGTGATGAGAGTTGAGTTCTCCAAAGAGGGGAAAAAAGTTCGCCCCGACGGTAGGTTTTTATGGCGTGGAGTTGCCTTGGATTTATACGATGGAGAGTCTTGGAGGTCGACAGCGGGAGTAGATTGGCAAATGAAAAAGGCTAATCCGAAATTAGGTTTGGATTTATTTTCTTCTTCATCTCCTTCCAAACTGTTTAAACAGGAAGTTTTTATGGAGCCGTTTGATTCCGATGTTATTTTTACAAGCGGAATTCCCATACATATGAATGGATCGTTTCGTGGACTAGAATTGGACCGTAATTTTGTTTTAAGAACCATAGATCAAGTTTATGGTCCTAAAAAACTGGTGATATTTTCAGAAATGAAGTCGCCATTGACAAGTTATGCTAATCCGGAGCCATATAGATACGACGATCAAGTTTTAAAACGTTTTTTGCAATTGCCTTCTTTGAGTCCTGAGATTCAACAATTAGCGGAGTCATTAACCAAAGCTGGCGATTCTAGTTTGCAAAAGGCTAATCGAATTTTAAATTATTTGAAGACAGGTTTTGGTTATTCTCTGCAAATGGTAAAGGAAACAGAGTTATCTGGGTTAGATGAATTTTTATTTGTTCGTAAAAAAGGTCATTGTGAATATTTCGCTTCCGCTATGGCGATTTTACTCCGTTTGCAAGGCATTCCCACCAAGTTGGTAAATGGTTTTGTAGGTTCTGAATGGAATAATTTAGGCAATTATATGATTATTCGACAAAAGCATGCGCACTCTTGGGTAGAGGCTTATATTCCTGGATATGGATGGAGAATTTATGATCCAACTCCCCCAGACCCGATGGCGGTTCCTCAAAAAGTTAATTTACTTTCTTCATACATGGATATGCTCCGGTTAAATTGGCAACGTTATGTAATCCGTTATTCTTTTAAAGATCAAGTGAGACTAGTCTCTTTTATTGGATCAGAAGGAAAAAATTTGAAAGAACAATTCAAAAAAATTCACCTCCCTAGTTGGGAGGAAATAGAACAGGTATATAAAGACCATGGTAAATTGATTTTAGTTTTGGTTTGGTTTTTTGTGATGTACAAGTTCTTCTTTGCTTTTTCATTTTCATATTTAAGTCGCAAATGGAAGAGAGATTTTCCGATATTAATTTATCAAAAATTAATGTCACGATTAGAGTGTTATGGTTTTTACAAAAAACCCGCATGGACTCATCGAGAATTCTTAAAAAATCTTAAAAATCTTCCGCCAGAAAAGTTTAGCGTTGTGGAGGAGGTTATCCGAATCTATGAGAAAACTCGTTTCGCTTCTAGCGTTTTAGATGATAAAGAAAAAAAAGAACTTTGGATGAAAATCCAAAATATTTAAAGCTTTGAAAGGATGGATATATCAAGGCAGTTGACAGATACTACGCTTTCGGAAATAATCTTCATTAATTCAACAAATTCAGATTTTTCAAGTTAGTTTTTAGATAGCGAAAAATGCAATTATTGTAAGGCCACATTCCTTTTTCTAATATTCCTTACTTCAGGTTTTATATGGACAATTATTGGGAGAGATTCAAAACTCCATTTTTATGTTTTGGCGGTTATTCGGGAGTCGGCAAAACTACTTTATTGTCAAAATTAATTAAAAAGTTTAAAGACGATAGCGTTAGAGTGGGATATTACAAACACGACTCGCATCGTTTTGTAATGGATAAAGAAGGAAAGGATACGCATAAATGCGCTCAAGCAGGCGCCGAAATGGTGGCGATTAACGATCCAAGGCACTTTGCGATTATTGGCGACAATAACTTTAAAAAGATCACAATAACTCATGCCCTGGAGCAGTGCGATTGTATTTTAATAGAAGGTTATAAACAGTCTCCTTTTAACAAGATCGTGTTTCTTGATAAAAATGGAGATATGCCGATTTCTCCTGAGACCCCCAATATTAAGGCCATTATCCATCAAGGTAAAATATCAAATTCATTTGATTCCAAGCTCCCGGCTTTTGAGCGGGGAGATATTGATTCTATTTATGAATTTGTGAAAAAACATTTTCAAAGTTGCGCAAGCGAAGTTTATGGAGCTGTTTTTGTTGGGGGACAAAGCAGTCGGATGGGGCGTCCGAAGTTTTCTTTAGAATATAATGGGACAACGGAACCTCAAAGAATGAAGGAAATTTTATCAAACTTTTGTAAAAAAGTTGTATTGTCGTCAAGGTCGGATTTGGATATGGGAAATTTACCGGAAAAGCTTCAATGCGAGCGCGTTAATGACGACCATATAGACTTGGGGCCGGTTGGGGGATTAGCTACGTTAATGAGTCGTTTTCCTGATAAAGCTTTTTTAATTACCGCTTGCGATTTGCCGTTGTTAGATAAAGAAAATTTTTCGTATCTAATAGAAAGTCGGAATCCATTGAAATATGGAACATGCTTTATAAAAAAGGGTCGTCTTGGTTTTGAACCAATGTGCGCCATATATGAGCCTAAGTTTATTTTTCCATTATTTGAAGCTATGTCTAGCCGAGAACTGTCGCTTTCGAGAATTATTCGTGAGTTGCCATTTGAATATGTAGCTATACCTGAAGAACAAAGATACCGTTTTTCCAACGTTAATCATCCTGAAGAGTATGAGGCCGCCTGCTTGAAACGAGAAATAAAGTAGGTTAGGTAAGGTTAGGCTTAGGATGAGCGTTACAAACTTTATTAATTAAATAAACAAAGCCTAAAAAGAGGGGGCTGGAAATGATAGAGGTTCATGAGGCATTGGAAATCATTCTTTCCAAAATTCATTTTAAGGGGATCGAAAAGGTTCCCATTGATCAGGCTTTAGGGCGTGTTCTTTGCGAAG
The DNA here is from genome assembly GCA_964344185.1 of uncultured Nitrospinota bacterium. GTDB lineage: Bacteria > Nitrospinota > Nitrospinia > Nitrospinales > JAJDAT01 > JAJDAT01. The sequence continues at coordinate 24,807 of CAYFMN010000036.1, read as the reverse complement.
ATATAATAGCCCGTCGGCCTAATCCCCCTTTGGATAACTCAGCTATGGACGGTTACGCTTTGATAGCTTCTGACATAAAAACAGCGACTCCAGAAAACCCGGTTGAATTAAAAGTTACCGACGAAATTGCGGCGGGATCTATCGGGAAGGTTGAGGTTAAGTCTGGTTACGCTTCGAGAATAATGACGGGAGCGCCTATTCCTCCAGGCGCCGACGCTGTTTTGATGCAAGAAGACACGGAGAAAAAGGGAGATAGTATCCTGGTTAAAGATAAAGCTGACGTTGGTGAAAATATCAGATTGGCCGGGGAAGATGTTGCCGTTGATGAAACGGTAATTTCAAAAGGATGTTTGATCGAACCCGCTCATATTGGAATGATGGCTGTAGTTGGTAGATCTCAGGTTTACGTTAGCCAGTCTCCAACAGTAGCTATAATTTCAACGGGAGACGAAATTAAGGATTTAGATGAAACTCCTACTGGTTCTTGTATCTATAATAGCAATGGTTACATGCTAGCCGCGCAAATCCGATCAGCAGGAGGGATTCCTGTGTATTTGGGAATTGCGCCCGATACAGAAGAAGATCTACTGGAAAAATTTGAAACAGCTATCAAATGCGACATAGTCGTTTCCTCAGGCGGGGTTTCTGTGGGCGATTACGATTTGGTTAAGGCCAGTTTAAAAAAACTGGGACATGAAATGGCTTTTTGGAAGGTGGCTATGAAACCTGGGAAACCATTGGCGTTTGGCCAAATCGGAGGTAAGCCTATTTTTGGGTTGCCGGGGAACCCTGTCTCTTCTTTTGTTTCTTTCGAACAGTTTGTGCGTCCCTCTATAAAGAAGACTCTTGGTTATTCGGATTTATCCCCAAAAACCATTCAAGCGCGATTAACGCAGACTATAACCAAAAAACCTGGACGTCTTCATTTTTTAAGTTGTTGTATAGGTTCTGAGAATGGAACAACCACAGTGACTCCGAATGAGGAGCAAGGATCGGGTATTTTGAAATCAATGGTGTCTGCAAGCGGCTTGATGGTTTTTCCTAAAGATTCTTCGGAAATGAGAGAAGGAGATGAAGCTTTAGTTCAAATTTTATACAATTAAAAATAAAAAAAAGGTGTAATTGGATTAAAATTTGTTAAAATAAAGTTTAAATTTAAAATTGTTAGAAATGGTCTTTGATTGTAAATTTAATTAATAATGGCTATTTTTCGATATTTCATAGTTTTAGGATTTTTGCTCATAAGCCCTGTTTTAATTTTTGCTGGGCAAACTGAAAAGGCGTTAAATCGCGTTGTCGAGCAAATCGAAGAAAGCTTTCCTTTTGTTGAAGGTTTAGTGATAGCTGTTAAAGATGGGGAGGTTATTCTTGATTTAAAAGAAGGCCACCCTATTAAGGTAGGCGATCATTTGCATTTGTTCCGCTACGGGGATGAGTTAACCCATCCATCCACTGGAAAAAAGATGGGACGAATGGAAACCAGATTAGGGGAAGTTGAAATAATTGATGTTGGCGCCAACTTTTCCCGAGGCTTATCTTCTGATCCATCAATCAAGCCTGTTAAAGGCGATGGCGTTCGAACAAAATTTAAAAGTATATCTCTTCTAATTGCTCCCCTGGTCAAAGCTAAGTCGGAGAATGAGCTTGACGCTTTAGTCTCGCATTTAGAGCAAGCCTTTAAAAGTAATCCAAGGTTTAAAATTCCAACTTTTGATCTAGAGCTTTGGCTATTGGAAAATGGGGTTGCCCGAAAGAATCTCGTTAAAACGGATGTGTTGAGTCGGCTAAAAAGCAAAGCGGGGGTTGATTTTGTTTTTATTCCCCAAATTCAAAAAGTGAAAGGGCAGTCTGCGTTTCACTATAGTCTACTGTCAACTGATAATGGAACTAAAGTAAAGCAAGCCAGAGTCTTGTTAGGTTCTTTAACAAAGGTAGCAAAAGCTAATAGCGTTGTCAGGGAACAAAGGATTCAGTCCAGTTTTGATTCGGATAGTGGAAATGTTCAATTCGTCGGTAAACAAACTTTTCCTTTTGAAATTGTTGATTTTGATATCGGTGATATTAATGGCGATGGGAAGAAAGAAGCGATTATTGTAGATTCCCATCGAGTGATGATTTATCAAATCCAAAAAGACGGTTTGAAGCGTATTGCTAAAGTGGCTTCAAAGGAAAGGGTGAATCAATTTTTATCGGTTGACGTTGGCGATATAAATAATAATGGTAAGGATGAAATATTTATTACCAATAAATTTGGGGATACGCTTGGTTCATTTGTTCTAGAGTTAGAAAATAAAAAATTGAAGAAGAAGTGGGATAATGTTAAGTATTATTTTCGAATTATTAAACCTTTCGGAAATAAACCAGAGTTATTGGTTCAGGGTACTGGTTATCTGAACCCATTTGAAGATGGCATTAGTCTGGTTAAGTATGAAAAAGGAAAATATCGACCCATAAGGACATTAAATACGGATTATGGAAGAAATAGAAAAGTAATTCTCTATGGCCTTACAAGAGCTGATGTTAATTTTGATAAAAATATTGAAACATTAATGCTTGACAAGGATTATCATTTACGGGTATATTCTCCGACGGGCAATTTGCTTATAAAATCGGATGAATATTATGGGCACGACCCGCGATTGATCGACATTGGCGTAGTTAGGCAAGTCTCTAGTCTGGAAGTGCAGGGCAAACCGGTAAGATTCCGAGGCCGGTTGTTGTTAGAGAACTTTGGTGATAAGCGGTTTATCTTGATTCCAAAGAATCACACCTTTGGAGGGGGGTTGCTATCTAACCTGGTTTTGGTGAATAATAGCAATTTAGTGATTCTAGGTATTAAAAAAGATGGATTTGAGAAGGTAACCGAGACTAGAAAGCAAAAAGGTTATTTGGCCGCTTTCCAGGTTGCCAGCTTTCCTGAGGAAAGTAGAAAGAATATTTATGTGGCCACCGTTGAGAAGGGGGGGCTGACATCAAAAACAGTAAGTTCGATATTTACATATCATTGGATGCTTTAGAGTTTAATGGCAGGTTGGAGATTGGAGGTGGTTTTTAGATTAGAGTAACGCGGCTGTCGATCTGTTTCGCGAGAATATATAAGGGTTAATTCGTCAATTTAATTCTAATTAATAGTTTGTTGGATTTCTTACTTAAAAGCCCTATTAAGGACAACAATGGAGGAGGTAGCATGAACAAAAAACTATTGTCTGCAGTTGGTGTAGCGGCCGCATTTATCTTTGTGGCTTCGACTATCGCCCAAGCCGCGGATATCAAGTTCAGTGGTCAAATTAGACCGCGTTGGGAGTATCAGGATCGTGATTTTAACGATTCAACAGACGGTAATACCGTTGTGGATGGTCGAGTTCGGTTGAACGCTCTTGCTGATATCGACGAAAAGACAAGCGCATTTATCCAAATGCAAGCTATCAGGACTTGGGGTGACCCTGTTCTGGGTAATGGTTCTGAAACGCCTAACGATCAGGATACCAGCGTTGGTCTCCATCAAGGTTTTTTCACCATTAAGGATTTATACAATCTTCCTGTTGATTTAAAGTTTGGTCGTCAAGAGTTTATCTTGGACGGACATCGATTATTTGGTGATACTTTATGGACGCCTGGCGAGCAAACTCATGATGGTTTGCGTTTAAGCCACTCTGCTGGTAACCATACTTTGATGTATTTCTTTAGCCGAAATATTGAGACCAACAGCAGTGATAACAATACTTCTGATAACGATACCGATACTGACGTACATGTTTTCTATGGTAAGTTTAAAGGTATTTTGGGTGGAGCCCTTTCTTTGCAATTCTCTTACTTGAATGATGATAGCTTAGAAGGTACTGCTGGCGCTTCTGATAATGATATCTATACCGCTGGTTTTCGCCAAGCTGGTGTTTTAGGCGGAATTAAGTATCGCGGTGAATTTTACTACCAATGGGGTGATTCTGAGGCCAACGGAGCTGGTTGGGAGCGAGACGCTTATATGTTTGGTGTGCGTGCCGGTAAAGCTTTTGGCGGCGCTATGAAGCCAGTTGTAACCTTATGGTTTGACTATGTTTCTGGTACCGATGCTAGTGATATTTCCGGTAAGGATAATGCGTCCTTTGATACCTTGTTTGACACGGGTCACAAATTCTATGGTTTCATGGATCATTTCTTAAATATGGGTACGACGTCTCGAACCGCTACCGCTGGATCTGGTGGTTCAAACGTTCAGGCTGATAACGTTAACGGTTTAGGTTTGATGGACTTCGCTGTCAAAGGTATGTTTGATCCTCGACCAGATTGGCATTTAGGCGCTCATCTTCACTTTTTCTGGACTGCTGAAGATGCGTTTGATAGCGCAAATAGAACTTATACCGCTGGAAACGTTGGTGAAAGTCATATCGGTGAAGAATTGGATATTACTTTAACCAATAACTACAGCCCAAGTACTAATATCGTTTTCGGATATTCTCATTTCTTTGCTGATGATTTAGTGAAAGATTTGAATATGCAATTTACTAGAGCTCAAGGTTCTGGCGCTGGTAATAACCCAGGCGATGATGCGGACTGGGCTTATGTTATGATTGACGTGCAGTTCTAAGTTAATGATTGAATCCCTGACCGACTTTTCCCGTCGGTCAGGGTTTTTTTTTACTAAGAATAATTGCTCTTTGCCATTGTTATTATTGGGGTAAAAGAGTATATTTAAGTTAGTAAATTTAAATTAAATTTAACCTGAAATAGGAGAAAGCAAATGACTTCTAAAACGAAATTATTTGCATCCATTTTGGTAGCTTTGAGCTTTATATTGACTCCATTAGTTGCAATGGCTAAGCATTATCCTGAAGGCGATAATTCTAAAGCGATTGTAGGCGTTCCTAAAGCATGGATGCCAAAAACAAAACCTGCAACAAACTCTAATGGACCTAAGTTCCCTCCAGGGGATAACTCTGGCGCCATTGTAGGTGTTCCTAAGGGTTGGATGCCAAAAACCAACTCAACGTTTTCTTCAAATTGTAAGCAAACGAATTGTTATCCTCCAGGAGATAACTCTTGGGCGATAGTTGGGGTTCCTAAGGGCTGGAGACCTCAAAAGTAAAATTTTTGATAGTTTGACTAGAAACTCCCGTGGAGAATTTTCTCCACGGGAGTTTTTCTTTTTGGGCTCAAATTTATCTACAATATGCAAAAGATTTAATTTTTAACTTTTTATAATTTAATTAACAACCTGGATATGAAATTCAAAGTTACTTTTTTTGTTTTTCTAACATTCATTATTGCTTTTAATATTGGGGAATCGGCGGAAAAAGATTTCTTAGTAGGCGGTAAACCGGTTCCCGAAATTATTGCAGTAGTAAATGGAGAAGATATTGAGTCCAGCTTTCTAGTTAATCAGGTTAAAATTTGGAGAATAACGAGAGTGCGTCAGGGACTTACAGTTTCTGAAAAAGAGGAGAAAAACTATGCATTGGAACTCCTGAACAAGGCTATCGATCAAGAATTGCTTTATCAGGAAGGGAAGAAAAAAAATATACAAGTTGGAAAAGAGACGATTCAAAAAGAAATTGAGAATATTCAAAGTAAATTTCCGGACACTAAAACATTTTTGGCGGCGTTGGCATTTCAGGATTTAACGCTAGATAGACTTTCCAAAAAAATTGAGAAGCAATTAGTCGAAGAAAGTTTAATTAGAACGGATATTGCGCCTAAAGTAGAGGTTTCTGAAGACCAAGTAAAGAAAGTTTATGAAGCTAATAAGGAAAGCTACGTTACCCCAAAAAAATTTAATGTTAGCCATATTTTTATAAATTCTATAAAGGCTCCTTTAGATCAAATAGAGGATGAAAATGATCGTAAAAAAGCGGAAAGGATGTCCAGTATTTTAGATTTGCAAGCCCGAGAACTAATAGATGGGATTTTGAAAAAACTGGAGCAGGGAGCCGAGTTTGCCAAATTAGCAAAAGAAAATAGCGAAGATGAAGATACTAAAGGAAAAGGTGGGGAGTTAGGCGACATTGATTTAAATCAAACATTGCCTGAATTGGCTCATACGATAGCGGCTTTAGAGCCAGGAGGTATTAGTAAGGTTGTCAAAACGTCTTTTGGTTATCATATCTTAAAGTTAAATAAGATCGTTCCTCCGCGGAAAATATTATTTAAAGAAGTAAAGTCCGATATCCTCAACGCTTTATTAAAGATAGAAGTTAAAAAGAAGAGAAAAAAGCTTATATCCGTTCTACGAAAATCTGCAAAAATAAAAACCTTGCTTTAAAGATATTTCAAGAAATAAAATCAAGGGAACCTCTAAAAATTCAGATTTGCCAAGAGCCTGGCTCTTAAACTTAAAGGCCAGGCGATAGCAAACCGGTAAAAATGGCAATTATTAGAGACTCTCTCAAACGATAATATTTAATTTTTCTTGTCTTTGAAAATTAAGAAATTGATTTTTGGAGATTAATAAACTCCTCCTAATAAGATGAAAACTTTAGTTACTGGGGCGACTGGTTTTTTAGGTTCCGCCATTGTTCGGGAATTATTATCAGATGGGCGCGATGTTAAAATTCTAGTAAGGGCCGACGCCGACTTACGGAATGTTGAAGGGCTTGAAGTCGAGCCTGTAGTTGGAGATTTAATAGATCAAGGTTCTCTAGAAAAAGCTTTAGACGAATGTGATGTCTTATATCATGTAGCCGCTCATTACAGCTTTTGGGACAAGGATAAACGAGCCATTTATGACATTAATGTCGGTGGAACGGAAAAAATATTAAATGCCGCTTTGAAAAAAAATCTGAATAGAGTTGTTTATACGAGTACTGTGGGGTGTATAGGTATTTTGCCTAATGGCAAACCCGGAAATGAAGAGACTCCTTTAGACCCAGTTTGCCTTTGTAATGATTATAAGTTATCCAAGTTTCAAGCCGAGCGTTTGGCCCGCGAATTCAATAGCAAAATCCCGATTGTTATTGTCAATCCATCAGCTCCAATAGGGGGAAGGGATATTAAGCCGACTCCGACAGGAGGAATTGTTCTCGATTTTTTGCGTAGAAAAATGCCGGCTTATTTGGAAACGGGTTTAAATTTGATTCACGTTAAAGATTGCGCTCGGGGACATATCCTGGCCGAGCAAAAAGGAAAACCTGGTGAACGCTATATTTTGGGAAATCAAAATATGTCTTTACAGGAAATACTTATGACGTTAGAAAAGATAACTGGTTTAAAGGCTCCTACGATTAAAATACCCTACTGGTTAGCTTATGCTTCCGGTTGGGTTAGCGAGCTAATTTCTGATTTCATCACGCACAAGCCGCCAGTTGCTCCTCTTGGCGCCATAAAGATGGCTAAATATAAAATGTTTTTTGATCCTTCCAAGGCCATAAACGAACTAGGTCTTCCGCAAACTCCTCCCGAAACCGCTTTGAAAGAGGCTGTACAATGGTTTCAAGAAAATGGATATGTAGATAAAAATTCCTAACTTGCTCAGAGTTAAATAAGTAAATGGAAATATTAAGTCTTCTCTGGGGAACAGTATTGCTCCGGCCTTACGTTTTTGTCTTTTTGGCTGTTTATTTTGCAATTGGCTCTATAAATATGGGTTGGCCCAAGACTTTTTGTTTTACTGTTTTAGCCTATGCAATTGCCTTTTTGTCTGAATATTCCTCAACTCGCAATGGTTTCCCTTACGGTTTTTATTCTTATATTGATACTACGCGAAACCAGGAATTATGGATTACGAACGTTCCGTTCATGGATTCGCTGTCCTACTCCTTTTTATCTTATGTAAGTTTAACGATGAGCTTGTTTTTCTGGTCAAACCTAACTGGAAAAGGCCGTAATCTTCAAGTTGTACAAGATAAAGGGATATTTAGGTCATGGCGGGTAATTTTGACTGGGGCAACTTTGTTTATGTTAATGGACGTGATCATAGACCCAGTGGCTTTTCGAGGAGATCGATGGTTTTTAGGAAAAATTTATACTTACAAAGAAGAGGGGGAATATTTTAACATTCCGCTGACCAACTTTGCCGGTTGGTTTATCGTTGGTACTGCAATTCTTTTCTCCTTTTCCCGCCTAGACAACTTTTTTGACAAGATTTTTAAAAAGTCCCAAAGAGGATTTTCAGTTCCTTTTAAAGCTTTTTTGGGGCCAGCTTTATACTTTGGGGTTTTAATTTTTAATTTAGGAGTAACGGTTTATATTGAAGAATATGTTCTTTCATTCTGTGGATCAATTTTGTTGTTCGCAATTTTATTTGCATTTTTGCTAAAGCTAAAATGTTCTTCCTATTTCGTAAGTCAATAAAATAAGGCTGATTTTTGTGGTAACTAGTTGAAATATTTGATATTAATGTTTATGTTTGTTTTTGGGTTTGAGTTTTTCGAATTTGATGATTGTTAAGCGTTAAATTTTATATAGTTTTATAAGAAAACTTCCGAAAATACCTAAGAGCTTAATAAAGTTGCCTTTCTTTGAAACTCTTAATGCTTCCTAAACCTAAGATTTTTTCTATAAAACTAAAACTTGAGGATAACTAAGATAAGCTTTAAGTTTTTAGCAATATGAAAAATGTATTGCATGATGTTCATTTTTTGTATAATTTATTAAAAAGATCACATTTCTTTTTCAGTGTATACTTTAAGATAAATTGAGGTGTTGAATGGCTATTAAGAAATTTTACGAAAAGGGAGAGGTAATTTTTCTGCAAGGTACTCCAAGTAATTGTGCCTATATCATTGAATCTGGAACAATTGAGATATCTGATTGGAACGATGGTGATAAATTGACTATTGGGTATCTAAAAGAGAACGATATCTTTGGAGAAATGGGCTTAATTGATGGGTTGCCTCGTTCTGCTACCGCAATTGCCCATGAAAATTCAATTGTTCATGTTTTAGACAAGGAAACCTTTGATTCTCTTTCAAAAAAGAACCCTGATGCGCTAATGCCAATTATGAAAGTTTTAACGTGTAGACTCCGAGAAACTTTAAAACAGTTGAATGATGGGTACAAAATGCCGGGAGCAGATAGAAGGTCTGACGACTAGTTTTTGTTAACTAAATCACATTTTTTTGTATTAATTTTTTTTTAATGTTAAAAAACGTCAAATTAAAATCATATTTTGGCAAGCGGATTTTCCATTTAGGCTTTTTGAGAATAAAATATTAAAATTTATTAATTTTTAATGAGTTTTTCTTTTTTTCTTTGTTTGTGAACCCTTAAAAGTTTATAAAAAAATACATTTTGTGACAAAATCTTGACATGGTTTTATTTTATTAATTTGAGAATAATTTTTAAGTCCTTTTTATCCTTTTAAAATCAAGGATTCTTAAAAAATATTTTTTTGGCATGGTACTTGCTTAATAAATTGGTAAAGTTAAAAAAGTTTCTGATTTGTTAAGAAAGGAAAGGTCATGAGTTCAAAATACACACTTAAAAAAGGTCAAGTTCTTTTTAAAGAGGGAAGTTTTAGTGATGCTGCTTTTATTATCGAATCGGGTAAAGTTGAAATTTCTGTTAGTAATAGCGGTGGAGAAAAAACAGTAATCGGGGTTTTAAAGGATAACGATATCGTCGGCGAAATGGGTTTGATTGATGGTAATCCAAGGTCTGCAACTGTTACCGCTTTAAGTGACGTACAAATTAAAGAGATTACGCGAGAGCAATTTGAGACATTATCTCGCACTAACCCAAATGCTTTAATGCCTATATTGAAGGTTTTGTCCAAAAGATTAAGAGATACTTTAAAAATGGTAATAGATGCCACCAAGAAAAATAGCGACAAAAATAGAATTGAAAAATTGAAATTAGACGGTTCTATGCCAGTTTAAGTCTATTTTAACTATTTTTTAAAGAAGGCCTTCCCAGTTCTTGGTAAAGGCCTTTTATCAGGAAATCTTCCTCTTTTCTTCCTTTCTCTCTTTTTTTATTTTCCCGCAATTAATTAAGCCTCTTAGTATTTTTTAGTTTGACCTTAATCATTTGAATTTTAGTCGATTATTTTTTTTATGGCTAATGAATGCGGCAATTTTTGCCGAATATATAGGTATTCATTTCCTTTTTAAAAGTCATTATTTGATGTCAAAGTATCTAACTCAATATTTTTTATTTTTGGTTTCTTTTTTTCTAATTAGCTTCTTTGTTCGCACCGTAGACTTTTCAGAAGCAGCTAATTCGAAAGTGGCTAATCTGAAAACTGAAAAAATCGTTCCTGTAGCTATTAGCGAAATTCAAAATTTCGTTAATACTGAAAAAATTAAACTTTCCGGCGCCGTTATTCCTTGGGCAATTACCAGTTTAGAAGCAGAAATTGACAGTCGCGTAGACAAAATTTATGTGAACGAGGGAGACTTTGTTAAAAAAGACGACCTTCTAATTCAACTTCGTACCCGCCCTCTAGAATTAGAGTTAGAGCTAGCCAAAGCCGAGAAAAAACGAATTTACAATAAACTTGAAGAATTACTAGCCGGGACAAGAGAAGAGGTTCTTGCCGCCTCTCAGGCCTCAGTCCGCCAAACCCACGCGCGACTACAACTTACATGGAATGAATATAAGCGAATTAAAAAACTTTATGAAGAAGGTGTTTTGAGCGTAAACGACTATGACAACGCCAAAGCCCTGACCAAAGAGGCGAGAGCGCAATTTGATGAAAAGAAATCGCAGTGGCAAGAGTTTAAAGCAGGTCCTCGCATTGAGAAGATTAAACAGGAAAAAGCGAATTTAGCCGCTGCCGAAGCCAAAGTCCTGATTATTGAGGATCAAATTGATAGGGCGAGAGTCCGAGCGCCATTTGATGGTTTTGTCATTAAAAAAGAAACAGAAGTTGGGCAATGGTTGGAAAAGGGGGACCCAGGAATAACAATGATTGCGATCAACCCGGTTAAGATTGAGGTTAATTTACCACAATTTTATTTTGATCATATTCAAAATAAAGCTCCCGCATGGATTACTTTAGAATCTCAAGACTCAAACGAAGAAGACTTGAGGTTTCAAGGAGAAGTTATTGAGAAAATTTATTCCGGAGATAAAACCTCCCGTACGTTCCCCATTCGTATCAAAGTCGATAATCCAAACGCTGAAATTGCCATAGGCATGTCGGTTAAAGTTGAACTTCAATCTTCTAAAAAACGACCTAATAAATTTTATGTTTCAAAGGATGCTTTAGTCAGAACGCCAAACGAAGTTTTTATATGGGTTATCAGGAATGAAAATGGAGATGAACTTACCGCTGAAAAAATTCAAGTAATACCTGGCGACCAAATAAATAGTATGGTCGCTATCGATACCAAAAAGCCAAATATATTTAAGGTTGGGGATAGGGTAGTCGTTCAAGGTAATGAAAGATTACGATCAGGAAGTAAAGTGTCCGTTATCCAAACGACTCCATAATGAGTTATGAAACTTATCGAACAATCCCTTAAATATGGCGTGACCGTTGCAGTTGGCGTCATCCTCACCTTAATGTTTGGTTTGTTGTCCCTCTTTCGCATACCAGTTCAACTAGTTCCTGATGTGAGCCAACCTGAGTTAACGGTAACCACGACTTGGCCTGGAGCCAGTCCAGAAGAGATTGAACGCGACATTGTTGAAGAACAGGAAAAGCATCTCAAGTCAATCGTAGGATTAACTGAAATGAAAAGCTTATCTCAAACAGGTCGCGCAGAAGTTTACTTGACATTTGGAACGGGAGCCGATTTACAGGAAATTCTTGTTCGCACTTCAAATGCCCTTCAACAAGTTTCATCATATCCAGAAGATGTTGACGAACCCATAATTAAGACGGTTAACGTTTCCGACAGACCCATCGGCTGGTTTGTATTGCAGCCATTGCCTGGTTGGGAAGATAAAGTCAACGTTTATCAGTTTTACGATTTTGCGGTAGATAAAATTAAAACTCGGTTTGAGAGGATACCTGGAGTTTCTGATAGCGAAGTGCGAGGAGGAAGCCCGCTTGAGGTCCGGGTGACTTTTAGTCCAGCCGCCTTAGCGGAAAGAGGATTAAGCATTGTCGATTTGCGAGAAGCTTTAAGGAAGCAAAATAAAAACCTGAGCGGCGGCGATTTTGACGAAGGAAAACGTAGATATATTGTGCGAACTCAAGGAGAGTTTACAAGCGTCGAAGATATTAAGAACGCTATTTTACGTCAAGAAGCCGGGCGAACTGTTTACGTAAGAGATGTCGCCAAAGTAACGGTTGATTATGACGAGTTGAGAGACTATGTAAGGCACAATGGTTTGCCTGGAATAGCCGTAAATGCAAGAAGAGAATTGGGTTCGAATATACTTACCGTTATGGAAGAGTTGAAGAGAGCAAGAGACGAACTTAATGAAAACCTCCTTCGTCCTTTGGGCGTTCAATTGGTTCAAACTGCGGATAAAACAGAGTATATTTCGCGATCAATCCGAATGGTTCAGATCAATTTGGTTTTAGGAGGAACGTTTGCGATTTTAATTTTGCTTCTTTTTCTTCGAAGTTTTTATAGCACTCTTGTAGTAGCTATCGCTATTCCCATTAGTGTGGTCGGATCATTTTTGATTATCACTCTGATGGGACGAACGATTAACGTAATTATGTTGGCGGGTATGGCGTTTGCCGTCGGGATGGTTGTGGACGCTTCTATCATTGTTTTGGAAAATATTCATCGACATATGCAAATGGGAAAATCATCGAGAAAGGCCGCTTTAGATGGCGCTAGCGAGGTTTGGGGAGCTATTCTGGCCACTACACTCACGACTCTTGTTGTTTTTATTCCGATTCTTTTTATCGAGGAGGAAGTTGGACAGCTTTTTAGAGATATAGCCGTTGCAGTTAGCGCATCGGTAACGTTGTCAATGATAGTTAGTATTTTGGTTATTCCTGTGTTGAGTCAGAAGTTTTTGAAGTATGAAAAGTTTTCTGAGTTTAATTCGCTGTCGTTTTTAAGAAAAGCTTCGCAAAATTTATTTGGTGTTGTTCCATTAGCTAATAAATTTAATGATTTTGTGGTAGCGTCGCTTAAAGCCTTGTTTCGTTCGTCCAGCTTACAGTGGTTAGTCGTATTAGGATTGACCATTTTACCTATTTTGGCCGCGTGGAATATGGTTCCTAAAACGGAATACCTTCCTGAAGGAGACCAAAACGTTATATTAGGTCTAATGATTCCGCCACAAGGTTATAATATCCAACAAGCTCATCTTTTAGGTCGAGAGCTGGAGAAAATTTATAGGCCTTATTGGGAAGTTCAACCCGGCGAAGAGGAACAGGCAAATCTAAAAGGTCCGGCGGTTCGTAACTTTTTATTTATCGGAAGTAGAGGAAGATTGTTTACCGTCGTGAAAGCCAAGGACCCTGAACGTTCCAGAGAGTTGATTCCAGTTTTAAAAGAACAACTATCAAAAGTACCCGGCGTAATTTCTGTGACACGTCAATTGTCTCTTCTATCCAGCGCCTTGAGAGGCACTAGAGGTATTGAGATTAATATTATGGGACCAGACCTTAGAAAACTGACTTCAATGACAAAAGAAGCTTTCTTTAAGCTGAAAGAATTGATGCCAGGAGCTCAGATTCGGCCTGTTCCTGGAATGGAGTTGGGGCAACCACAAATACAGATATATCCAAGATGGCAGGAGATCGCCGAAATGAACGTGGATGTATTTGAACTTGGCTACTCTGTCGCCGCCTTGGTTGATGGAGTTTATGCGGATGAAGTATATCTTAATCCAGAAAATGTTAATGTTCCCTATCTACCTAGAGACGGCATCGATCTGATTTTGGAAAGTCGAGAGAAGGATGTTGAAAAGACTCAAGATATTGACAAGATGATAGTTCACACCCGATTAGGAAACGCCGTCCCATTAAATAGTATTGCTCGGATGGAAGAAGTAGTGAGTTCGGAGCAAATTCAGCATTATGAGAGAGAGCGGTCAATTACTTTGGAGGTGGTGCCTCCAACTGAAATGCCTTTGGAAGAAGGAATTAGGATAGTTAAAGAAGAAATTATCCAACCTCTTAAGGAAAAAGGAGAGCTTTCAGGAGGTTATTCCATAAGACTCACAGGCAATGCGGATAAATTAGAGAAAACTCGTCAAGCTATGTCCGGTAACTTCCTATTGGCAATTATTATAACTTATTTGTTGCTAGCCGTTTTATTTCAACATTGGGGCTTCCCATTAATAATTATGCTTAGTGTCCCATTAGCTGGAGTGGGGGGAATATTAGGACTATGGTTATTGAATCTATTTGTGTTCCAACCTTTGGATATTTTAACAATGTTGGGATTTGTTATTTTGATAGGTGTAGTAGTCAATAATGCTATTTTGATTATCTATCAAGCGTTAATTAATTTGAGAGAGAGGAAAATACCCATTCAAGAAGCGCTTTTGGAAAGTGTCCGCACACGTATTCGTCCGATTTTTATGAGTACTTTTACAAGTATATTTGGATTATTGCCTTTAGTTGTTATTCCTGGAGCAGGCACTGAAATGTACCGTGGGATAGGCGTTGTGATACTTTCAGGTCTTTTTTTGAGCGCTTTATTTACCTTAGCGCTGATTCCATGTCTCATGAACCTCGCTACCCAAAAAAGCTAAGCTTTATTCTTCTCTAATTTAAGTTTATTATTTTTCGATTTCCGCCAGAATTCTTCTTCATATAAAAATATAATTTGGTTATATTTCTATCTTTTCAAATAAAAATCCCATAATCGTCCTATTTACTGTGACTTACATTTGGGATACAATAGGCCGGTAAAATGACGTTTAAGTAAATTAAAATTTTTGGCGATAAATAAAATAATAGCTCTTACCTTCGATTATAATAAAAGTATACGCCTCAAAGATAAAAAACGAAGATATCTCTAGATTTAGATATTTATGAGAAGTCGAGGGGCGAAATTATTGGACAAAGTCCTTATTTTCCCCTTTCTCTTCCGTATTCATATTGGTTAAGGAAAAAATCCTCCCAAATAAAATAAATTTGTTGTTAATTTTAAAAAATGAAAACCAAAACGCTTGAGCCTAGGCAATCTGTTGTTTCAGTCGATAATCCGGGTTCTTCAAAAGAGGAAAAGCCTTTCGTGCCTCCTGTTAGCGATACACTTATTATTATGCCTGCCTTTAATGAGGAACTGAATATAGGTAAGGTATTGGAAGATATTTATAAAGAAGCTCCGGGAATACCCGTATTGGTGATTAATGATGGCTCTGGGGATAGGACTGCGGAAATTGCCGCTAAAGCAGGAGCTAAGGTTATCACTTTGCCATATAACTCTGGATATGGTGTTGCGCTCCAAACGGGGTTTGTTTATGCCCATCAAAGAAAAATTCCCATTGTTGTTCAAATGGATTCTGATGGACAACATGACGCGCGATTTATTAAAACTTTATTGGAAGAAGTTAGAAAGCCTGATACCGACGTTGTTATAGGATCTCGGTTTTTAGGAACTTGTGAATATAAAGCAGGACTTCTAAAAAGAGCCGGTATGTTATTTTTTGGAGCTATTGCATCTCGTATTGTAAGAAGAAAGGTTACCGACCCGACCTCTGGTTTTCAGGCTGCGAAGGGTAAAGCAATTGAGTTCGCCGCCAGTGATTTCTATCCGCCAGATTATCCCGACGCTGATTTTATTATTTTACTTCATAGACATGGTTTTAAAGTGAGGGAAGTTCCCGTCGCTATGCGTCCAAACGCTCAGAATAAAACTATGCATCGAGGCCATAAAACTCTGTACTATGTTTTTAAAATGGGTCTTTCTATTATGGTAACTTTATTAAGAAAGAAGCCTGAGACCGAATGATGCCTCCTAAGATTAAAATCATCGCAATTCTGATTTGCGTTTTTTTGCTTTCTTACGTTTTTGAGCTTGTCCGTCGTAAGCATTTATCGGAAGAGTACTCATTAGGATGGTTAGTTACGGGCGTCTCTATGCTTACCCTTTCGATTTTTGAGGATTTGTTGAAATGGATTTCCGATTTGGTAGGGGCCACCTTATTTACTTCTACGTTGTTTTTTTTCGGCTTAATTTTTTTGATGGTCATCTGCCTTCATTTTTCGATTCGTATTTCCGCTTTGACCAATCAGGTTAGAAGGTTAACCCAACATGTCGCTATCCTCGATACGGAGAAAGAAAATTTGCGTAAAGCTTTGGATGCCGAATCCTTTGAAGAAGTTGCGTCTCGTCGAGGAAAGCTTTGAAAATTGCAATAAAGTTTTCTATTTGCCCACCATTTAGCGCCTTTTTTTAAGTTCCCCTTGCGAATTTTAAGAACCATTGAAACTTTCCTGCCCTACGTTTGTGGACCTGTTAACCAAGCTTTCCAGATTTCAAATAGATTAGAAGCTTTGAATATTGCTTCGCCAGTCTTAACAACATATTGCGACGTAGGCTCTGATTTGCCTGCGAAAGAAAAGATTGAATCGGTTAGCGTGATCCGATGTAAGAATCAAATCAAATTAATGCGGTATTGCGTTAGCCTTGGTATGGTCAGGCATCTTAAAAAATTTGATATATTGCATTCCCATAATTATCGAAATTTTCAAAGTGATTTAGGTTTTTTATTTTCAGGATTAAGAAAGAAGCCGTTTGTTCTCAACACGCATGGGTCTTTATTAGGTTATAAAAAATACCTGCCACAAGGAGTTCCTCAAGCTCCATACAAGATATATGATAAGTTGACTTTTAAAACAGTCGCTCGTCGAGCCGACGCAATTGTTGTTTCGTCGGAATTTGAACGAAACGATGCTATTGAATTTGGAATCGATTTTAAAAAGATTCACGTCATTCCGATGGGAATTGATTTGCCTCGTGTTTCTGAAAAAAAAAAGACAGATGGAAACCCATTGCGTTTGTTGTTCGTTGGACGCTTAGCAAGAGTGAGGCGAGTTGAACTCTTGCTTCAAGCAATTAAGTTGATGGATTTTCCCGTTTTGGCGACTATAGTTGGCGGAGAGGAAGAGACGGCAAGTGTGGCCAAAGGCGGATATCTAAACGAGTTAAAAGAATTAACCAAAGAATTAGAGATCGAAATAAAAGTCGAATTCGTCGGCCCAAAAACTAAAGATGAATTATGGGATTATTATTCTAATGCGGATATTTTTATCTATCCATCGTTGTATGAAAATTTTGGACAACCAATTTTAGAGGCGGCAGCTTCCGGTCTTCCAGTAATTTCAACGAATGTTGGGGTTGCAAGGGAAATTGTAATAGAGTCTGAAACGGGATTTATTGTTTCAGACGAGCCAAAGGAAATTGCGGATCGCGTTTGCGATTTGATGAATTTAAAAAACCGCAAACAGATGGGGGAGAAAATAAGGCAAAAAGTTGAGTCAAACTTTGGTTGGGAAATGGTAATTCAAAAATATATCGCGTTGTATAATTCCCTTTAGTCATTATAAAAGGTTTATTGCCCAAATATAGCGATTCCAAGAGTTAGGGCCGAATACACGACGCAGAAAACACAAGCAAATACTCTTCCTTTAAGTAAATTTTTCATTTTTATCCTTTCTTTAGTTGATCTAATCGTTTTTTAAGATATCGTTGATCTCGCCTATTAGAGATTTAATCTCTGATTGGTTATCGGCAAAATCATCTTGAGGTTTCTTTTGAGTTTGGGCTTTAGCTTGCGCGAGGGCGGCTTTCCTTTTTTCATTTTCGTAAATCAACTCTAATTCCTTTTTTAGTTTTAAAATAAATTCGTCTTTTTTTTCGACTCTTCGAATTAACACTTGGATGAACCGGTCCTTAAATTTGCTGGCAATGTGTGGTTCAAGAGCGCTAAGTAAATCGCCGTCTAATTTTAAACAAATAACTTCGCCTTGGGCGATTACATTGGAGGTTCGCGGTTTTTGGGCCAAAAAAGCCATTTCGCCAATGACTGCGCCGGAACGCAAAGTATTGATAGCTGAATTTGGAGCTTGGTTTTGGGTTACCCTGGCGCTGCCGGCAAGTATTATAAATATAGAATGGTCATTGTCTCCCTGAGTAATGATCTGATCGCCATTTTGAAATTTAATGATGTTACTTGAGCAAGCGGCTATGGTTTCTTTTTCTTCTTTCGAAAAAATCTCAAAAAAAGGAAACTGTTCCATTATTTCGACGTGATTATGATCGTTCAATTTTTTCCTCTCTTTTAGTATCGAGATTAGTAATGTTTAAGAACTACGGCATTGTTACGGTTGTCGACTTTCCCTCAGAAGTCGTGTTAGGTTTAATAGACGCCAGTTTAGGAAATTTAACTCTTTGACCTAACAAAACTTCGCGTTTATTAAATAAAATAATTGCGGTAGAAGTTGTTTTTCTGGTTGAAAGAATTTGGATCCTGCCGATTATTTCGTTGGGCATATCTAAATCGTTATTCCGCCAGAATTTTAGTCCCTTACTTTGTACTTTTTTAGGTTTGACAAAGATATCTAATCGATCGCCGGTTACCAAGCCGTCTTCGCTGCCCTTATCAATCATAATAATATCGTTTCTGCTGGCGAGGGCGCCGACTTTACTAAAGGCTGTGATAACGCCTTCAAAATTTACGAAATCAACCTTCTTTGTTCTTATTGTTGTGAAATCTTGGTCCATTGTATGCGCCAATCTGTCACCCGTTTTTATAGGAGCAAAAGCTTCTCTTATTATGGCTTTATACGAAGATTTACCTTTTTCCAATATTTCAATGGTTCCAAGTTGCTTTACTAAATAGCCTAGGTTTTTTTCTCCAAATTTAAGTAATTTTTTGAAGGGCCTGGTTAGACTCACTTCCAAATCATTGGCGGCCATATAATAAGAATCTGTCGTTCTGTCGAAAGATTTCATCTCAAGGTCTAAAATGTCCTCATTAACTATCTTAGGCTTGGAAACCTTTCTTTTCGCCGAAAAGATCGTTAATTTTTGTCCAACTTTTAGATTATCCAACCTTCCCTTTTTTACATATACAATTTCACCGTTTCCCAGGATAGTATTGGGATTAAAACCCTTAAGAATAAAACCCGATTTAGCTATGTCTTTGACAATAAAACCAGATTGCTTGCGAGTTGGTTTTGGAATGTATTCGTTATTTTCGCTTTGTTGACTGGTTTTCTTTGGGATTGTGGTTTTTTCAACCGCATATTTTTTTCCCGACCGCAGAATATCCGGAGGAGGCTCAAGTGGTTCGTTAACCGGTTCGGCAAAGGTGGATGAGCATAATAGAATAAATGCAAAAGTAGCGTTAGCCGCCCTCATTAATATTTCTAACCCAGTCATAACAATTAACTCTTGATAAAAATGGTATTTTGTTCAATTAGAAATATGATATCAATCATATTGAAGGTTGTAAATGTAATGAATATTAGTTTACTACAATGAAATCGAAAGGTTGTAAGCGTAACTTCGTGCTTGACATTAAAAATACTCAGTGAAATAATCAAGGTTTCATTTCGCAACTAAAAGCATTTGTTTTGTCAGCTTTTTCAATAGTTTTGTTTAAAAGAGGTCTGAGTAAATAATGAAAAGAACGTTTCAACCCAAGAATTTAAAAAGAAAAAGAGCTCACGGATTTCGTGCCCGAAGAGCGACGCCGGGCGGTCGTAAAGTTTTAGCTCGTAGAAGGCGTAAAGGTCGAAAACGATTAGCCTTATAATGAAATGTCCGAATTTCGGTTCATAAAAAAAGAAAGATTATTAAGGAGAAGCGAGTTCCAAAATGTTCTGAACCAAGGCGAAAAAAAACGGGTCAATTCCATTTGCACCGTTTTTTGGGTTAATAATCAATTTGGTTGGGGCCGATTGGGCATAATCGCGTCAAAGAAAATTGGAAACGCTCCGGCTCGGAATCGAGCTAAGAGGAAAATCCGAGAAGTCTTTCGTTTGAACAAATCAAAATTTAAACCCGCGCTAGATATTGTCGTCATTTCCGGCAAAGGAGCCGTTGATCTGCCTTTTTCCATTCTGGAAAATAAAATTTCGCGTATTTTACAAGCCTAATTCCTAAAGAAATTTGTTTGAATCGAGTTTGTTATTTCAAAGTTGGCTCATTAAAATCAAAACGATGCTAAATCGAAGCGCTATTAGAATTTTACGGATTTATCAGTCATACGTTTCTCCCTTGTTAATACCATCCTGCCGGTTTTATCCAAGTTGTTCGGAGTATGCTGTTCAGACGATTGATCGTTATGGTTTGTTCCGCTCGTTGCTCCGCATATTTTATAGATTGTCACGATGTCACCCTTACTGCGAGGGTGGGCATGATCCTGTTAAGTAATTATTTTGGAGGCTAGAATTGGAAAATAGGGCTTTACTCGCCTTTGTGCTTTCGTTTGCCTTTTTCGTTTTTTGGGGATTTTTCTTGTCTTTACTAGAAGAGCCTCCTAAAAAGAATCAGCAACAAAGCAAATTAGCTAAAAAGCAATCCGGCGTAAAAAAATCCAAAGAGGCTCCAGTCAATTCCTCTTCTCCTGAAAAAACTGTTTCGAAAAAAGAAGCGGTTTCAGAAGGTAGCAAGCAAGAATCTTCTAAACCCGCTATGGTGTTTTCTGGAAAAGAAAAGAAAATTACGGTGGATACAGGATTGAGTAAATTTATTTTGTCGAATCGCGGCGGGGTTATCAAGCAAGTTTTGATGAAAAAATACAAATCGGAAGGCGAGCCTATCAATGTAGTTAATCAGGTTGATGGAGCCAAGTTTCCTCTGACTTTGATTTCGAACGACGATTCTGTTAACGAAATTATGCAGAATGCTTTTTACGAAGCTTCTGCGGAAAATATAGAATTAAGCGAGACTAATAAGTCCGCTGCCCTTACGTTAAAACTCAGTCATCCAACTGGATTAGAAGTAACAAAAAAAATTACTTTTACTTACAACAAATTTTTGGCGGAAGTAGATATTGATGTTTCGGCGACATCCGATCAAAACTTATCGTATTCGGTTTTATGGGGACCGGGATTAGGCGGAGAGTTGGCTTCTCATACCGATTACTTTGTCTTTGCCGGGGCGACTACCTTTGTTAATAATGAACGGGTGGAAACCAAGAAAGAAGATGTTTCTGGAGTTTTAGAGCATAAAGGGACATTGGAATGGACCGCTTTCCAAAACAAATATTTTGCGGCGGCTTTAGTTCCAGATAAAGGTGTTGATTATGCCGCGACCCGTAAGATTGACGATCAGTTGTACGTGGGGCTTTCTCTTCAAACCGTAAAGTCGGCGGCTTCTTCTTCCATTTTTTTATATGTCGGCACCAAAGAGGTTTTTTTATTAGAGGAATCTGGGCATAAGCTGCATCGCTTGATGGATTATGGTTGGTTAGGAAACAAGTTTGCATTTCTGGTCAAACCGCTATTAAGCGTTCTAACATTTTTCTATGGCGTTTTTGGTAATTATGGTTGGGCCATTATTTTCCTAACAATACTTATCAAGATTATATTTTTTCCGCTCACGCATAAGAGTTTTAAGTCGATGAAGGGTCTGCAAAAGATCCAGCCCTACGTCAAAGTAATTCAGGAGCGGCATAAAGACGATCGTCAAAAGATGAACGAGGAAATGATCGAGCTGTATAAAAAGCATCAAGTGAATCCATTAGGAGGATGTTTACCGATGCTTTTACAAATTCCTGTTTTTATTTCTCTTTATCATGCGTTGTTTTTCTCTATCGAGCTGCGTGGCGCCCCATTTATGGGATGGATTACCGATCTTTCCGTAGCGGACCCCTATTACGTCACTCCGGTTATGATGGGCGTGACCATGTTCCTGCAACAAAAAATGACCCCCTCTGTTGGCGACCCCGTTCAACAAAAAATTATGTTGATGTTGCCAATAGTATTTACCTTTTTATTCGTTACATTTCCCGCCGGCCTTGTTATTTATTGGACGATAAATAACCTTTTAACTATCGCTCAACAGTATTATATTTACAAAGTCGCCAAAGACGATTGATTCTTAAACCTTCTTAAAAGTCTAAGAGATTTTTAGGATGTTCGGTTCGCTTCGCGTGTTAATTGGTAAAGGAACTGATTTTTTGGTTTATGCGCAGGGAATACTTTTGCTTTAACCCAAAACATTAATTCGGCGTCATTCTGGAGGAGCCATATAATGGCGACGAAGAATCTAGGTTTAATTTTTCATTTTTTATGATTGTAATGGCTAACCAATGGACAATAATAACGAAACCATAGCCGCTATTGCCACTCCTCCCGGAGAAGGAGGTATTGCGATAGTGCGATTAAGCGGATCTCAATCAAAAGAGATTGTGAACAAATTGTTTCGTTCGTTAGTTCATCCCGACTCTTGGCAACCAAGAACCGCCTATTTTGGAAGAATCTTCGATCCAGATAACAATGTCGATATAGACGAAGTTTTGGTCAGTTGGTTTAAAGCTCCAAAAAGTTTTACGGCTGAAGATATTATCGAAATTTCGTCGCATGGAGGCGTATATGTAACCTCGCGAATTTTACAATTAGTTACTCGTCAGGGAGCGCGTTTGGCCGAACCGGGCGAATTTACCAAACGCGCTTTTCTGAATGGTCGGCTGGATTTGTCGCAAGCGGAAGCCATATCGGATCTTATAAATGCGTGTTCGGAAAAATCTCTTCAGATAGCTTTAAGTCAACTTCGCGGTAACCTGTCTCAAAACGTAAACGAGATTTACCAGGAACTACTCGAAGTTTTGTCGCAAGTGGAAACCGCCATTGATTTTCCGGAAGAAGGGTTGGAGTTTGAAGCGAGAAGACGACTAATAGATAAAGTTCAAGGGATTTGCGAAAAGTTAGATAATTTAATTCGGTCGTTTGATCAAGGAAAGATATTTAGAGAAGGCGCAAAAATCGCTTTAACAGGAAAACCAAACGTAGGGAAATCGAGCTTACTGAATACGTTATTGAAAGAAGATCGCGCCATTGTCACTCCCATTCCAGGCACCACGCGCGACTCGCTCGAAGAGAGAATTAGGATCAAAGATATTCACGCTTTCATTATCGATACGGCGGGATTTAGAGCCAATCCCGATTCTATAGAGCAAGAAGGAATCAATCGCGCTCGCGAAATTTTAGACAACTCCGATTTAGTGTTGGCTGTGTTCGATGGTTCTAATCCGTTGGACGATGACGACCAATTGGTGATGAGGGAAACAGGAACATTGCCAAAGATTACCTTAATCAACAAATCGGATTTGGAAAATAAATTAGATGTAAATCAATTTCCGGAAAAATTTTCAAAATCCCCAATCTTAAAAGTATCCGCAAAAGACCAATCTGGGATCAATGAGTTATTAGAGGAAATATATAAAAAAGTAGTGAACGATAAAGCGGTTGCTGGAGAATATAACATTGTTGTGCGAGAGCGACACCGAGATCAATTATGCCGGGCCTTTGAGTCGTTAAAAATAGTTTGCGATACCTTATTGAATAACCTTTCAGAAGAATTTATAGCCGTCGATATAAATTCTGCCCTGGATAGTTTGGGATTGATCCTTGGTAAAACCTTCCAGGAAGACCTCCTCGATCAAATATTCAATGACTTTTGTATCGGAAAGTAAAATGAAGAATTGCTGTTATGAATTTATGAATGAATACAGGAATCCTTTTGAATAGAATGAATCGACTTTCGGGGTATTCAGATGAAGGATTTATTTCTAAGAAAAAAGTTTATTTCGATGTCATTCTGGAGGAGTCCTGAAAGGGCGACGAAGAATCTAGGTTTCATCTTTAATGCTTCAACCTGTACCCTTCGTGCGTCATCCTGAAGCGAACCGAAGGTTCGGTGAAGCTTGCTATATTGCAGAAAGTATTTGAAGCTATAAAAAAAGGCTATAAACTTTCTAGATCAAAACCAGTTAGCGGCTGGTAAATGTTTCAATCTAAAGAAAGGAATATAGCCTTGGACTCTATTATATCATCTAAAATCAGTTTAAAGAACCGTAAACGAATTAATGAGAAAACGTTAATTGTGACAGTAGATATAGGGATGAAGCTGAACACGGGATATTGCCGTGGTCGTGGCGGTTGTGATTTTAAGGTTATCGAGTTTTCCAATAGTTGGAGTGGTTTTGGTCAGTTTTGGGATTATGTATGTGTCTCGAAGAAGGAGAATAATTTACGAGATGTGATCGTTGGTATCGAGTCGACAGGCCCTTATGGACTTCCATTGATTCATTATTTACGTAAGAAGTCCGTGTGTTTGGTTCAAGTGAATCCGATGCATACGAAACGGATAAAAGAGCTTTCAGGTAATTCCCCGAATAAGACAGACCGTAAGGATCCTAAAGTGATAGCGGATATTATGGAATTGGGTCATAGTTTAAGTTTGATTGTTCCCGAGGGTGCGGTAGCGCATTTGCGTAGTTTGGTTCATGCACGGGAACGGAGCCTGCAAAAAACGACGGTGAACTGGAATCAGCTTCAGTCTTTGATGTATCAGATATTCCCTGAGTTTATAGATGTGATGAAGAATATAAAGAACAAAAGTTCTCGTTATCTTTTGAAACATTATCCGAGCCCCGAGGATATTGTGGAGCTTGGAGTCGCGAATCTTTCCGATGAATTGAACAGGATAAGTCGCGGCAAGTTAGGCAAGATTAGAGCTCAAGCCTTATATGATGGGGCCAAGTATTCGGTAGGTATTAAAGAGGGCCTGGAGAGCGTTCTTTTTGAACAGAAACAGATATTATCACTGATTGAGATGTCGGAAAACTTTGTTTGCGAAGTCGAGAAACAAATGGAACGTTACTTAACGCAAGTTCCTTATAGTCAATACTTTTTGAGTTTGAAAGGAGTTGGTTTGGTAAGCGTAGCGGGTTTGATTGGCGAGGCGGGAGATTTTACGAAGTTTAAGACCCGGTCTGAAATTATCAAGCTGGCGGGTCTTGATCTTTTTGAGATCAGTTCGGGAAAGCATA
>CAYFMN010000035.1:0-53557 GCA_964344185.1 uncultured Nitrospinota bacterium | reverse complement strand
TCTGATCTTAGATGATATAATATCTGACAAGGCTATACTCCTTTGTTTAGATTAAAACATTTACCAGCTCGCCACTGGTTTTAATCTAGAAAGTGTATAGCCTTTTTTTATCGCTACAAGTTCTTTCTGAAATATAGCAAGCTTCACCGATACTTCGTATCGCTTCTGGATGACAAATCATGGGAACAATTTATAGAAAACAAACTTTTGTTTAACATTTTTTCTTTGAAACTTTTTGTTGACGCACTGAGGAGGATCATGAAGCCCTGGTCTTTGATTAATAAACTTGTAAAACGAGTCAGGCTCTCAGGGCGACGATTTTATTTTGGTCGAGATGACGCTAGGGAGTTAGCCCCTCTTAAATATCTTTATACCAAACAATACTCAACAATAAAACTCAATCGAAAAGTTTTTTACCGAACAGTTATGAAAAATAATTAAACTCTTAACGATAGGTTTTGCCTAAATAAGCTCTCAAAGCAGGCGGGAAATTTCTTTGAATTAGAGCTTGTTGGATTTCCACATGATTGTCCCCAATTTCTTCCAAATATTTTATCTCTTTAGCTTCCAATTGAGCGATAGGGAGACCGTCGCGATATAAGACACGGTTCCCAATGACTCTCGCCAATTTCTTTCCGGGAAGTATTACCCCGAGTAAATTTAATGGATCGGCAGCCGACAGGGTCACAAGTTTCGATTGTTTTTTTTCTTTAGAAATTTGCCGTAATCGGTCAACTGTTTCAGGCAACGCAAACTGCTCGCCAACCGCTCCAGCAACAAAACGGCCTCCCCTAAGAACTCCTTTTAATTCCATTCTGCGGAGAGCGTGAACTAATATTCTCCAAGGCGGAGCAAAAACTTCCCTTTCCAAAGCTTGCTTAAACAAAACTCCCCAACGATTCAGGTAAATAAGGATTAATCTTTCGATTTGATCGTTATCAAGCGGCGCCGCTTCGGTTTCGTTAATAATCAAAGACCACCGCCCGGCTCGTTCAATTCCATATGAATTTGTACGCGACCGACGCGCACGTTGGCTATTTAATTTGTGAGAGCCCGGCGTAAGCAAAGCGCGTAAGCCCGTATAATTATCTGAGGTAATTTGTCCGCCGGCCACGAGTTCGGCGATACCATTTTCCACTTGTGTTTTGAGCAAACGAGTTCGCTTTACAATATCGTCAAAAAAACTCGCCCCATGATTTCCCAAGTCTCTTTTAATTAAATCAGCGTCTGCGCTAACAGATAATACTTCTCCCCGGTTTTCTACTAACGCCTGCCATAAATCCATATTGCTTCTAGAAATTAGATTTATAGGAGTACTTTTTATCGCTCCTGTTCGCCTTCCTTCATTAACCGCTGTCTTTATGTAAAACCTTCCCCACACGAACCTACCGCTCATACACAACATATCCAGCCAATTCGGATCATAGCGATCAATCCTTGCCGGTAAAATATCAGCTTCCCAAGAAGCGACGGGAATAGAAATTCCTTCAAGACGATCCAAAGCTTTTTCCAAAGACTCCAAGCCTGTGGGCAATGGGTCTGAGCTGATTTGATTTCGATCAAACAAAAACCGCATATAATCCTGGAGCGAAACCGGTTGAATAGATTTTCGATGCGTATCGATAGTGTATCTATGAATACGCTGGAGTAATCTTCGTTCGCACCACTCCTCTTTTTCAAAGCCTGGGGTATAACGACCTCGAAACACAAATCCTTCGTTTTCAAGAGCCAGTAATGCAAGCTCAATATCTTCGGGCGGCAATCCAATATCTTGCGCCAGTCTTTCGACAGTTACCGGTCCCAGACCTTCTAATCTGCCGCGAACAATTTCGCGCAAAGCGGATTCTTTAGACCAATCTTCCCTATCCAACCATTCAGGCAATTTAAGTTCGCGATCTATTTTAAATTCGCCAAACAAAACTTTAAATTGAGGCAACCTCTCTGCCGCAATCCATAAGGTCTTTTTATTTGCGATAAATCTAGCGGCTCGATTCGAGTCAATCAAACCAAAAAACAAGTTTTCATACGAACTTTTTCCATCGCCTCTATGTCCCTCTTGTTCTGTCATAAAACCTAAAAGAAGAAGCGCGTCATGTAATTCATCCGAATTTCCAGCATAGGGCCAGGCCTCTTCTTTCACCTTTCGAACAGCCTCTAAATCAAGAGAACCGAATTCCGAGGCTTCTTTAGGATCTAACCATCGGCGATTGCGAATTGCATTGGTCCTTCTTTCTTCAAATGGGGCGTCGTCCAAAAATGCATAAGGGCGAGCGTTTATAATTTCCTGAGCGAATGGAGAAGGCTCGCGAAGATCTTTAGCTATTAATTCTAATTCTCCCTTTTCAACCTTTCTAATCACCTCTTCCAACTCTTCAATGTCCATCGCTTCGGTCAAGCAATCGTTAACAGTCTGACGAACAAGAGGATGGTCTGGTATTTCTCGCGCTCCTTGGATATTTTCCAAGCAAGCGATTTGATCTGGGAAAACTTGAGCCACCAGATCCTCGGCTTGCATTCTTTGTAATTGAGGAGGAACTCTTTTACCGCCTTTATTTCGTTGGATCGCTAACGCTCTCGTAGCGTTCCAACGCCAACGCACCTCAAACATAGGAGCGTCCAGAAGGGCTTGGGAAAGGACATCTCGCAACGTTTTTTCTTTTAAAAAACCAAAAACTTCATCTAATGAAAAACTATGTACGGAACCCAAAGAAATCACAATGCTGTCTTCATTTGCCGCCGCTTGCAATTCAAAATTAAACGTTCTACAAAACCTTTTACGCAACGCTAACCCCCACCCCTTATTTACGCGACTCCCAAAAGGAGAGTGAATAACCAGGTGCATATCGCCAACATCGTCAAAAAACCTCTCTAAAATAACTCTGTCCCTGGTCGGCATAGCTCCTAAAGCATTTTTTCCAGCGAGTAAATACAGAACCAATTGTTCGGCTGCATAAGCCGATAATCCGACTTCTTTAATTAACCATTCAATTGCCTGGTCCTTTGGCTTTATATGATTGGCGTCGCTTTCATATCTCTCCAGTTCGTCTGATTCCAGAAATCGACTAATTTTAGAGCGTAATCGCGAAACGGCCTCAGACAACTCCCTAGTCCTACCCGGCCCTTCCCCAAACCAAAAAGGTATAGTGGGAGGCATTCCTTTCGCGTCCCGCACCCGGACATTGAGGCCTTCTATACGAAGCATTTGCCAGCAATAACTCCCTAAAGAAAAAATATCTCCTGGAAGAGATTCAAGCGCAAAATCTTCATTTAACGAACCCACAATAATATTCTCTGGATCAAGAACTACATTATAGTCAAACATATCCGGAATAGCGCCGCCGTTAGTCAACGCCGTTAGCCGAGCGTTTTTTCTAGCTTTTATTCTATTGTTTATCGCATCTAAATATAAAAAAGCTCCTCTACGTCCACGCCGAGTCGTGAAACCTTCGCTTAACATTTTGACAATTGAAAAAAACTCTCTTTCTTCCAGCCCTCTATATGGAAACGCTCCTGAAAAGACTTTGTACAGGTCGCCAATATCCCATTCGTCGCCTGAAACTTCGGCTACAATTTGCTGCGCTAGAATATCAAGCGGCTTTTCCGGAGGTCTGATTCGATCCAGCTCTCCTCTGCGAACAGAATCCAATAATGCGGCGCACTCCACCAAATCGTCCCGTGTCAGGGGAAACAATATTCCTTTTGGAGAGCCTCCGACCCAATGTCCGCTTCGCCCTACCCTTTGAATAAACGCCGCAATACTTTTTGGCGACGCAAACTGTACAACTAAATCAATAGAACCGACATCGATTCCCAACTCCATGGACGCCGTAGCGACCAAAACTTTCAGTTCCCCAACCTTCAGTCTTTGCTCGGCAGAATGCCGATGTTCTTTGCTCATACTGCCATGGTGAGAAGAAACTTTCTCATCTCCGATTTGCTCCGCAAGAGCCATAGCAAGGCGTTCAGCTAACCTGCGAGTGTTCACAAATATAAGCGTTGTTCTATGGCGCCCAATCAGTTCAACTAATCTTTTATATAACTCAGACCAGGCTTCATTGCTCATCACCGCAGTAAGGGGAGATTGGGGAACTTCCAAACTTAAATCAAGTTTTCGTCTAAAACCGGTATCTACAAGCTTACAATTTGGCTTTCCATCGTGAATATTTTGATTTCCCACCAAAAATTTAGCGACCGTCTCTATTGGTTTTTGGGTTGCCGAAAGTCCAATTCGTTGCAGAGGATTGTTCACCAAAGCTTCTAATCGCTGAATCGATAACGCTAAATGAGAACCTCTCTTATCGCCTAACAAGGCATGTATTTCATCAACGATCAGAGTTTGAACGTTCTTTAATATTTTCCTGCCATTGTCGCTAGTCAGTAATAGATAAAAAGACTCTGGAGTCGTCACTAAAATATGGGGCGGTTTTTTAATCATTTTTTGGCGATCGCTTTGACTTGTATCGCCGCTTCTAACAGCAATCGTAATGTCAATTTCCGGGAGATTTAATCGGCTAAGCTCTCCTTTAATACCTGCAAGCGGGACTTCCAAGTTCCGGTGAATATCGTTGCTTAACGCCTTAAGTGGGGAAATATAAACGACATAGGTTTGAGCTTCTAAAGTTTTGTTCAAACCATGCGTGATTAAATCGTCAATAGCTGCATAAAAAGCCGCCAAGGTTTTACCGCTGCCTGTAGGGGCCGCAATTAA
Source organism: uncultured Nitrospinota bacterium (assembly GCA_964344185.1). Classification (GTDB taxonomy): domain Bacteria; phylum Nitrospinota; class Nitrospinia; order Nitrospinales; family JAJDAT01; genus JAJDAT01. The sequence goes on along the minus strand of CAYFMN010000035.1, from coordinate 48,849 downwards.
CGTATGATCTCCATTTTTGATAAATGGCCAAGCTTTGATTTGAGCTTCTGTGGGATCTCCCAAAGTATTTTCAAACCAAGCTCGCGTAGTAATATGGAAATTGCTGAAAGACATAGGTTATTCTATTGACAAACTAAGTTATTGACACCAAAGAAATTTATTTTATTGAATCGAGGCGATCCTTCGGCAAACTTCTAAGGAACTAACTCGAATTTAAGAGGAAACAACGCTCCTACGGACCGTTGACCCTTCGAGAACCTCAGGGCAAAAATTTTATTTTGGTCGAGATGACGTTGGAGAGTTAGTTCCTTGATAAATGAACGCGTGAAACCAGTCAGGCACTCAGAATGACACGCAACAAAAAATGTATAATCCCAGTCCCTTTAAATTAATGAGCAAAGCAAGTATTTTCTTCAATAAAATTAATTCACGTATTTAAATACAAATATATTTCCATCAACCCATTTTTCTTTTTCTTTGCGCAATTCTACAGACTCTCTTAAAAGCATTTCAAATTTCATTTTCTTAGCTAAACCTTCCAAAAAGGAATTGCTGTGCGCATAACGCCCTGTTTGTTTAATTTGATAACTTCCATTATCACAATTTTCTGTCGACAGAACAAAAACAGCTCCATCCATCGCAACATTTTGAATTCCTTTAAACAAAGGCTCTGGATCTCCAAGATAAATTAAAACGTCTGCGGCAACGATCAAATCAAATTTCTCAACGCTTCCTGATAAAAACTCTAAAATATCGCTCTCGTGTAATACTTGATAGATCTCTTTTCTTTTTGCTTTTTCTATCATCTTCAACGACAAATCAATTCCCGTAATACGATCTGTTATAGAGATGAATGATTCGCCAGAGAGTCCCGTACCGCATCCTAAATCCAAAGCGTTTTTAAACCGATAGTTTTCAGGCAAAACAGAGTCGCAAGCCTCGCGCATTAATCGCGGGGCCTTATACTGTAGATTATCAACAAGATGCCGTTCGAATCTTTTCGAAAATTCGTCAAAAAAATAACGCACATAATCTGGAGGGGCCGTTTCCAGGTTTTTTCCCGTAAGAGCGGCAGTCAAAAAATTATCCTTAACCGCCGCAATACTTGAATCTTCCTCGTTTGAGTAGGACAAGTTTACCCCTTGAGACTCTAAAATAACGCCTCCTTCCAAAATTCGATGTTCTTCTCCTATCACAAAAGCATTTGAAGATAATTCCACTGCTTTTTCTATATCTCCCTCGGATTTTATTAAATCCGCTAAATAATATTGCGCCTCCGCATAACTTGGGTCTAATTCGATTGCGCTTTCATAATAACTAAGCGCCTCAGAAGTTTTTTCTAACTTTTGGAAAATTCCCGCTAACCTATAATGAGCTTTTGCATATTCTGGATATGCTCTGATAGCTTCCCGATAACTCTCAATCGCCTGATCGTGGAGTTCCAATTTTTCTAATAACAGGCCTAAATTGAAATGGGCTTCAAACAAATCAGGGTTAATTTTTATTGCGCGTCGATATAACTTTATTGATTCGTCTGCTTGTCCCAAGTCCGAAAGAACATTTGCCAAATTGTAAGGAGCTTTGTCCAAATTTGGATTCACTTTCATGGCTTTACGAAAACAATCACAGGCTTCTTCCGATCGTTCCATTTCCAACAAAACATTACCTAAATCGTTTAGAGCGAGATCATTTGCTGGCGATACCTTTAAAATTTGACTATAAACGTATTCAGCTTCTTCTAACTTACCTTCTTTATGAAAATGAAACGCCAAATAACTTGGGTCTTGTCCAGAATCTATTGAATGTTGATAAGCTTCAACCGCTAAGTTTTTTTGGCTTTTTGAATGTTTTTTTTGGCTTTTATCTGGTTGGATAGATTTGAGAGCAAGAGCGTTTTGAAAAAAATTAAAAGCTTCTTCCAACCTTTCTTGAGCCTTTAAGGATAATCCTAAGCTATAAAAGAAGCAGGGGTTTTGTGGATTGTTTTGTATTGCCTTAAAAATTTTTATGGCGGCTTCTTCAAAGTTTTTATAGCGATAATCTATCACCCCTAACAAGTGGAGCGCATCTGCCAGATCCGGATAAACAGCGAGAATTTGCTTACAAATTTCACCAGCAGCGTTTAAATCTCCTTCTTTAAACTTTTTCTGAGCCTGAAAAAGTCGGTCCGCTATATCTAAATCAACTTTATCCATTAGGGACGCTCTCATTTCATTCTTTTTTGGGCGTTTCAGAAAACTTTTTGAAGTTTTCCTGTAATGGGGCCGAACGATTAGGGGTTGGGTCTATTAAAGGCCAAATCAGGATAAATACAATAAAACCAATAACAATAATTCCAATGACAAAACCAATCCAATCAAAAAAGGAAAATTTTTCTTTGCTCATTACAGCTTTAAAGTAATTGGAAGTCCATTTAAAAACAGAAGCGATATATCATCGCCCAAAATAGTAAAATTAATATAACCTAAGGGTTCCATGAGTATGGGCGTTTGTTTGGCAGCCAACGAGGAACATTATTTTTATATTTTAAATAGGAAGCGCCAAACCTGTTTATTAATTCCGGCTCTTCAAACAGTGGAATATAAATTAAATTTACCGCGACAAAAAACATCGTCCAGATTAAAACCAAGTAAGATCTAAAAAAAACAGATTCGCCAAGCAGAACTAAAAAAACTCCAATCATCATTGGATTCCTTACATATCTATAGAGCCCTTTAGCGACAAATTTTTTCGGGGGATCATACGGAGCCGGGGTACCGTCTCCATAGGTAGTAAACAACGACACTGTTTTATAAATACCCACAAATCCCAAGACTGATAAAATACCGCCGAATAAGGATGAAAAGCATGAAAAACAAAACTCGTCCTTACCAAACCAAATAAGAAATCCCGGAATGGTTCCCATCACGTTAAACGGAAAAATGAAAAAAGCGATAATCAGGCTTTTAGTAATTTTCATCAAAACCATCAAAATCAAAAAAACATGCGGAAATTTTACAAAGATTTATCAGACTTCAGACTCCTTATTTTTCTTTTCTCTAGTTTCTTCAAAAGAATGCCTCTGTTTAAATCTTTTTAAAAGCAGCTTGCCAGAATTGCTTTTTCTGTCAAACGGCAGAGCGTGGAGTTGTTCTTTGCGGTCTACAAGCTCAACTTTTTCCTCTTCTTCTTTTTTATTTTCTTCCATTTAACACTACTGAGAAAAGTTCAAATTATCATTTTATCACGCCCAGCAGACTTGTTTATCTGGCATTGGACTTCGACATTTAGAATCTGCCAAAACGCGAGGACAAATTATAAAAAAGGTTTCCGGAAATCGTAAAAAGTAAATTTCATAAATTTTTAAGCGGTAAAGCTAAAATTTTGTTTGGCCTTAGAAACTAAATCTTAACAATTGTGAATTTTCATTTTACCTGAATTAATTTGAAGCGTTTGAAATAATTACTTTAATCAATAAATATTTATATTTACACTTACACCCTCCAAAACAAATTTTTTTTGCCCTAAAAAATCTAAATATTAATCGCCAAAAAATAACCTGAGTCATTTAGATTTTGCCATGTTATTTATTTTTTTAAAAAAACTTCGCAAAATAATTATCATTCGGTAAACTAATATCAATCAAATAAATTAGAAGTTGTTAAATGAACGCCAATAATTTTCAAAAGTCCGACGCGCCGGATACCGAGTCGAATAAAAAGCTGAAACAGGCGATTATAGTTTTCTTATCGGTTGTTTTGCTTCTAGTTTCTCTCAGCGAATTTTTCATTTATCGCTCTATCGAAATCCAAAAAACCGGAGCTCATATAATTAATATCGCAGGTCGGCAAAGAATGCTTAGTCAACAATTGGGCAAAGCTGTTCTTCAAGTTCAAACCGCAAGGTCAGAGGCAGAAAGATTAAAAACAATTGCGAGAATAGAAAATATAATCGAGGTTCTAAGTCGCGTTCATAATGGACTCCAACAAGGCAACGTTGATCTAAATATCAACCAAAAACCAAGCCCTAAAATTAGCAGACTCTTTACGGAATTAAATCCCGTTTTTTCAAAAATAGAGACTATTTCTAAAAAGTTTATTTCTTCTTCATCCTCCAAGGAAGAGCTTCAAAACATCGCTACGATCCTTTTGGATCAACTTGAGTTATTTCTTGCTCAAATGAACCAAATAGTGAATCAATACGAAAATCAATATGCGGAGAATCAAAATTTTCTCAGTTTGATTGAACCGATTAAGTTTATTTTTCTGGCAGGTTCGCTAATTGGAATCAGCTTGTTTTTTCTTTTTCCGGCTATTAGACGAAATTCAGAAGTATTTAATAAAATGAAAGAAACGGAAGAAAAGCTGGTAGCAAAAAAGCAGGAGCTGGAAAATTGGAGCGCCAATCTAAAAAACATAGTCGATAAACGCGCAAAGCAAATTGATCTTCTTAGAGAAATTGCTATCCAAATACAAAATGAAACTGACTTCAATCAAGCGCTTCAAATATGCCTGGATCTTGTATGCGACTACATCGATTGGCCCATTGGCCACGCTTATCTCGTAGAAAACGATAATCGTCTAGCGCCAAGCAAATTTTGGCATATTAAAAACCCAAGTCGCTACAAAAAGTTTAGAGAAGTGACGGAAAAGACTTCATTCCAACTAGGCGAAGGATTACCCGGAGAAGCATGGAATAACAAAACGGTCGTTTGGTTCGATAATATAAAGGAAGCGACTAATTTCCCAAGAAACAGGATGGCAGGCGACCTATTAGTACAATCAGGATTTGCAGTTCCCATTGAAAATGAAAATGGAAATGTATTGGCTGTTTTAGAGTTTTTTAACGATCAAACTGAAAAATGCGACCCCGGCCTAGTTCATGTTATGGAAAGCTTGAGCCTTCAGTTCAAACAAGCTCGCGCCCGCCTTCAGAAGGAAGGAATCGTAGGGATGCTGGTTGAAAATATGATAGACGGCCTTATTACCATTGACGAAATGGGTTCTATTATTTCGTTTAATCCAGCCGCAGAAAATATTTTTGGCTATTCCTCCGGACAAGTCATAGGAAAAAACATAAAAATGTTAATGCCCGAACCGTTTCATTCCATGCACGATCAATATTTGGAGAATTATTTAAAAAGCGGAAATGCAAAAATAATAGGAATTGGACGCGAAGTTATTGGATTGCGCATGAATGGAAGCGAATTTCCCTGTGAATTGGCAATCGCTGAAATTTTGACCGATGAGCGAAGATTATTTGCCGGAACGGTTAGAGATATCTCTTTAAGAAAACAAAAAGAAGAAGAACTCGAAAAAGCCAAATTGGAGGCCGAGTCTTCAAATCGCGCTAAAAGCGTTTTTCTAGCCAACATGAGCCACGAAATCAGAACTCCAATGAATGCGATTCTCGGTTATACGCAAATATTATTGCGTAATAAAAACTTAACGCCTGAACAAAAAGAAGCCATCCAAACTATTTCGCTAAACGGAGAAAACTTATTAAATTTAATCAATGATATTCTTAGTCTAACCAGAATGGACACGGAGGATGAGGAAATAAGCCCCGTTGATTTTTGTCTGGAAGAGCTTTTAAATGGATTAAAAACCAGATTTCAAAAGTTTTGCAATCAGAAAAAAATATACCTTCAAATAGAAGGCATTGAAAATCCATTGCCAGTCCATGGCGACGAAATTAAGTTGAGACAAATTCTTTCAAACTTGATTGAGAACTCTATAAAGTTTACTCAACAGGGAGGAGTTCTTGTTAAAGTAATCAAGCAATCTAACGATCAATATCAATTTATGGTAAAAGATTCTGGCAAAGGAATACCTTCGAAAATTCAACCAACAATCTTCGATCCATTTCGTCAGGAAACAGAAGGAGAGGCTAAAGGCGGGACCGGCCTTGGTCTGGCTATTTGCAAAAAGCATGTAGAACTTTTAGGCGGTAAAATTACTTTTGATTCTATTATTGGCAAGGGCGCCAGTTTTTATTTTACCCTCCATCTACCGCCGGCTAAAAAAGAAATTCCAAAACGATCCAACCAAGACAAAAAAATCAGCCGGTTAAAAAATGGTTACGAAGCTACGGCTCTTATTGTCGACGATACTAAAGAAGACAGAGAAGTTTTAGAAAGCCTTCTATCCAACGCCGGCATCAAATCCGTTCAAGCGACGAATGGAAAGGACGCTATCTCTATTTATAAAGAAAATCAACCTGATATAGTTTTTATGGACATTCGAATGCCGGTTATGAACGGAGCGGAAACTATAAATCAATTAAAAGCGAAATTTCCCCCTGAAACTTTAAAATTTATTGTTATCTCCGCTTATTTGTCTAAAAACGAAAAAGAGCAATACTCTAATCTAGGATGTACAGAATTTGTAGCGAAACCGTTTCAGGCCGATCAAATTTTTGCCGGAGTTCAAAATCTGCTTAACGTCGAGTTTGAATACGAAGAGAGCGGAACTATAACTGAAATTCCTTTAACAGAAGAAATAGATTATTCGCAAGTTTTGATTTCCAAGGATTTATTTAACCATTTACTGGAAGCGGCAAGCTTAAACAATATCACAAAGATTGAAGAGGGCTTGAAAATGTTTACGCCAAAAACCACCGCTGAAGAAGCTTTTTTGAAAACGTTAAAAAGCTGCACAAAAGAATACGACATGGAAAAGTTTGAGCAAATGTTAAACAATTTAAACATATCTTCTAATTAGAAATATACTTCCTGATTTATACCACTTTTCCAAAGTGCGTTCCCCAATCAGGCGCTAGTTTCTCACCGATCTTTATTAGCCGTACCGCTTCACCTCTCGATAATTTTTTAAAGTTTTTGGACCATTCAATATTTTGGCGCAGTTCAGCTTGGGTAGCCATCCCAACAACCGCCGCAGTCACTCCTTGTAAGCTTTGCGCATACCTGAAAGCCTGTTTCAAGTATCTTTCAGGCATCAAACGATGACTCAAATTATTTTGCGATCCATGTAATTGACCGCCAAATACCTTCATTGCAATTAAACCTATCTTTAACTTATTCGCAAGACTCCAGACATTGTTCTCAAAATTATAAGTGTGACGATCTACAAAATTTACCGCGTTTAACAGAACGTCTACTTTAAATTTTTTTATAGCTTCTACAAAACGAGCGGGACGATTATGCCCCGATAATCCAACGAACCTCGTCAATCCATCGGACTTGGCTTTCATCAACGCCGCGTAGCATCCTTTCCTCCCAAATACAACTTTTGGAATCATTTTATCTGCGCCAACGCTATGAACAAAAACCAAGTCGGCATAATCGGTTTGTAATTCCTTAAGGTTTTGCTTTAACAATTTTAGGGCAGATTCCCCATCGGGTTCAAAACATTTGGTAACAAGAAAAACTTCTTTGCGTCTGGTTTTTAACAAATGTCCCAATTGCTTTTGGGCTTTGCCATAACCTGCAAACTCAGGAGCGGTATCGAAATAGTTAATTCCAGAATTAAGCGCTTCTTCATATAGCCGCAACGCATCTTTAACATTTAATCTTGTTCCAGCCGGAGCGGTCCCAAAACCCAAAATAGAAATGGGTTGTCCCGTTTTACCAAGAATTCGCACAGGCATTCTTTTCATAATTCACATTTCCAATTATTTTTGGCGTCTAATCTAAATATCCCAAGTTCCAATCATCTCTTAAATCCCAGCAACTGACACGCGTTTATTTTAGAGCATCTCTATTAATTCAATATTTGAACTTTTATCAGCTCGCCCGTCCTTTATTAACAAGGACGGCTCGCGGCCAACATCAATTTTTAGAGGTTCCCTTTAGTTACTTGAAAGTAACTAATTGTTTTTTAATTTTCAATAGTTATAATTTTTAAACGAAACTAAACTTACAGAAAAAAAACCGCTAACCTAAATAAAGTCTAAATTCAAGGAACAGGTCATGGAGTTTTCAGATATCGTTCAGCAACGCCGAAGCGTTAAATCCTACGACCCCGAAAAATCAATCAGCGAAGCCGAGCTTGAGGAACTTTTTCAGGAAGTCGTTTTAACCCCCAGCTCTTTTAATCTCCAACACTGGACATTTGTAGCCGTTACCTCTCCCGAGGATAAAAAAAATTTAAAAGAAGCGGCCTGGGGTCAACAGCAAGTTGCAGATTGCTCTGTAGCTCTATTAGTCTGCGGCAAACTTGACGCGTATAAGGACGCGGCAGAAATATATAAAAACGCTCCACAACAGGTTCAAGATAATGTCGTTCCCATGATTAATGAATTCTATGAAGGTAAAGACCGATTACAACGCGACGAAGCTATTCGAAGCGCTTCGCTTGCGGCAATGTCTTTGATGTATGCGGCAAAAAATCGCGGTTGGGCAACCGGCCCTATGATTGGGTTTGATCCGGAAGCCACTTCTAAGCTTTTAAAGCTTCCTGGAAATTATATTCCCGTTATGCTCATTGTTCTCGGCTATCAGAAAGACGAGCCAAGGCCTCGGGATAGCAGGCGACCTATTGAAGAAGTGGTGAAACTTAACTCTATGGATGGTCCTGGGCTTAAGGCTTAATTAGTTATCACATTCCTATATTTACCGCCATTGGAACGACTTCACCTCCTACTAAATAATTACTACTGTCCGGTTAAAAATAGAACAATTGCCCTAAAGCCATATTATCCCTAGTAAAGAGCCTGTTATTCTGCTTTTGAGTTTAAATTTTGATTGCAGGTTTCGAAAAAAGCAATGGAGAAAACAATTAAACTTTTCTGCAACCTGATAAGGTGTTTATTTTATTGAATCGAGGCGAGATCTTTCCCTCCTTCGAGTACCTCAGCAAGCTCATTAAAGGTGATCGCTTCAGCAACACGCGGAAGGAACTGTGAGATTCAGTTTTTTACTATTGCCGGGTTCCCAAAATAAACAACCATAAGCTTTTTACCGAACAGTAATGATAAATATTACACCCGTTAAGCAAAGTAAATTTATTAATTCCTGATTTTAAAGTATCAAATTTGAATTTGTCCTTTTGACGATGTTTTGATAAAATTTGGAATCTTAAATCTGAATACCAATTTTTTTTTCACTACTAGAACTGCGCTGGTTTTATTTTTCAGCTACTTATGAATGGGTACTTTAAAAATGAATAAAAAAGTTTTATCTTTAATAACTTTTGTACTTATGGTTGGTTGTGCCTTTGCTCCAAGAATTCCTATCCCTGTTATAAAAAAATCCCCTCCATTAGAAATCGACCAATTTCAAAAATTACAAGCAATTGCATTTGAGAAAGCCGTCATCGCAATACCTAGAGGAACGGTAATCGGAAGCTATGGCAAATCAATAAATTATGGAGCAGACCATGTAAATATTGATGAAAACTCTGCAAGCACATTGTGTAATCGATATAGCAGCAAAATGAATTGGGGGGCTGGAGTCGCAAAAGTTCATGGAAGAGATAGCGAATACAATAAATCTTTTTATGACGCACTAACAGCGGCAGGCTACAAAACGCTCGGCGATCCAAACAAACTTTTTGATCGCAATAAAGAAAGAACTGAAACTGACTTCAAAATTGGAGCCCGGATTACGGATATAAAAGCCAATTTTTGTTCATTGCTTTCCTGGATGGACTATAGAGACCTTGGTATTGAGGCAGGCGAAGTCTATATAGAAGTAGAGTGGTCTATTTATTCTCCGTTAGAAAGAAAAACCATTGGGAAACTCAAAACAGAGGGGTATTCAAAATTAGAAGACGCCGTTTCGGGAGCTTTTTTGATTGTTTATCACAACGCATTCCAAGCCGCCGCGGAAGAACTGGCTAATAATCAAGAATTTTTTAAATTAGTTTCACAACCTGAACAAGCTAATGATGTCCAACCGAGTTCAGAAGCGGATATATTTGTAAGGAACGAAAAGCGTTCAGCCTCAGACGATATAAATGATCACATGGCAGACATTTTAAATGGCACCGTAACCCTTCGCAACGCGGATGGACACGGTTCAGGCTTTTTCATTGATTCTTCGGGTTTATTACTAACAAATGCCCATGTAGTTGGGGAAGCAAAAGAAGTACGAGTCCTTTTTCCTTCTGGAATCGAATTGGAAGGAAACGTTTTAAGAAAGAACGAGCATAGAGACGTTGCGCTAGTTAAAGTAACCTTAAAAGGAATCAAACCACTATCAATAGACCAAACGCCTCCTAATCCAGCTGACGAAGTTTATGCTGTAGGGACTCCGCTTGACGAGGGATTAAAAGCATCCGTCACGAAAGGAATTGTTAGCTCCATTAGAAAACTTAAGAGAAATAATTTAGAACTTATCCAATCTGACGTAAACGTTCAACCTGGTAACAGCGGAGGTCCTCTCCTCGACAACCATGGGAATGTAATTGGGATATCGGTACTCGGCATTCAAGTTAATGGGGCGGCTATTGGAACAAACTTTTTCATTCCAATTATGGATGGATTAAAATGGCTGAATGTAAAAATTAGAGACGAAAAATAGTTTTTAAACATGGACGCTCTAGATGCCAAAATTATCTAGAGCGTCCAGTTTATCTTTAAGAAAAACCTATTTTATATTTTTTATGTAATTCCTTCTTGTAAACCATATCCATGGCTTGCGTTCCACTTAAGTTTCCTTCTCCTTCTGGAAACGATTTAGCGACTTGTTTGAATAACTTTTGCGACAACTCCAGTCCTGGCAAGCTATCCCGTCCCGCAAGCTCTTCGCCGATCAGTCTAAGGTCTTTCAGAATATCTTTGACTCTAAAACCCGCCGAATAGTCGGAGTCAATCATTTTTGGCCCCAAGTTTGACAAAGCCCACGACCCTGCGGCGCCTGTGCTACAAATTTTCACAATCAAATTAGGGTCAATTTCTAAAACCTGGGCCAACCTCATTGCTTCAGACAAAGCGACCATATGAACGGCGCCAAGATTTTGATTGATCAACTTAACGCCTTGCCCACTGCCAACGGGTCCACAGTAATGAATATTTTTTCCCATAGTCTTAAGAACCGGCAGCGCTTCTTCAAAATCTTTTTCATCGCCGCCAACCATTATGGTCAGGGTTCCATTCTGAGCCCCAATATCGCCTCCCGAAACTGGAGCGTCTAAAAATCTCAAACCGCTCCCTTTCAATCTATTTCCTATGGATTGAGCCGCCTTAATTCCAATAGTACTTAAATCAATGATTAGAGAACCTTTTTTAGCGTACTTAAAAACTCCGCTCTCTCCCAATAAAACCTCTTCAACGTCGGGAACGTCAGAAACGCAGGTTAAAATAAAATCCACGTCCTCGACGGCCTGGGAAATAGAATTCGCCTCAACACATCCAGCGTTCACGGCTTGACGAAGGCCGGACCGATTAGGAGTGCGGTTCCAGATTGAGATTTGAAGCCCACTTTGCGCCATGTTGGAAGCCATGGGGCTTCCCATTACTCCCATTCCCAAAAAAGCGTATTTAGTCATTGGATACCTTATTCAAAACTTAAACGAAAAAAACTAGAAATTAAAACAATCACTTATTTTAAGGAACTTTTTCAACCCAAATCATATTTGTTCCTTTGGTAACTCCCGGAGGATTTCCAGTAGTGATAACCACTCTTTGGCCGGAAAATAGAAGCTTTCTTTTTTTCAGGGTCTTGAAAACATCTTTCAGGTTATCTAAAAACTGATGCTCGTCGGAAACCAAATTAGGGATGACCCCTCTTAACAAACTCAATTTTCTGGCTCTATTTAAACTTGAGGTATAAGCAATAACAGGAACCATTGGGCGTGGTCCCGTTACATTGCGCGCCGTCGCCCCTGAGTTTGTAAAAACTAATAACGCTTCCGCTTTCAACAACTCTACTAAAGTATTGGCTGAATAAGATATTCCGTCGCTAATAGAAGGGGGGACATCATGCACAAAATGATCCCATGGCAATATCTTCTGATGGTCCCGCTGGTAACTCTCTTGTGTTTTAGCGGTTTCATCCATTACTGTTACCGCTTCTTTGGGATATTTTCCAACAGCGGTCTCTCCCGACAACATGACTCCATCTGCACACCCCATAACCGCCTGAGCTATATCCGAGACTTCTGCGCGAGTGGGCCGGTGATTATTAATCATGGTCTCCAGCATTTGGGTAGCTACGATAACGGGCTTTTCATATCGCGCTCCCAATCGCAAAATATCTTGCTGAACTAACGGCACTTCAGTCAATGGTATCTCAATTCCCAAGTCTCCACGCGCTACCATGATTGCGTCGGTTGCTTGAATAATTTCTTCTAAATTTTCTAAAGCTTTTTTTCGTTCGATTTTGGCGACTATTTCCGCTTCGCTTTTCGCTTTGACTATTAATTTTCTAAGCTGATGAATATCGGCCGCCGAACTAACAAAAGACAGCGCAATATAATCAACTCCAGCCTGTAATCCAAACATCAAATCTTTTTTGTCCTTTGCTGTTAAAACTCCTGTTCGTATAACAGCATCGGGCATATTCAACCCTTTATGATTTGACAGTTTTCCGCCTACTTCCACTTCTACTTCTACGCGTTTGCCGTTAATTTTCTTTACAACGACGCATATGTTGCCATCGTCTAAAAAAACTTTGCCGCCTGGAACAACATCTTCATGAAATCTTTGATATTGAACCGGAGCCAGCCCTTTACGCCCTACTATTCGTTCTGTGGTAAAGATTAAACGCTCTCCCTTGCTTAATTCTATGAATCCTTTCTCAAACCTCCCTACACGCATCTTAGGACCTTGTAAATCAAACAAAATACCTACAAACGTATTTAACTCTTTTTCCGTTTCGCGTATCCAATCTATCCATTTTTGCAAGGCAATATGATCGCCGTGGGAAAGATTCAACCGAAATAGATTAACTCCAGATTGGACTAGACTTTTTATACTTTTTTTATTGGCGGTTCCTGGACCTAATGTAGCGATAATTTTTGTTAGTCGAGGTATCATAAATGGGCCTAATTGAAGGGTTACTCGAAAAAGTCACAAAAATTAAAAATATTTGTATTTATATTTTTTGCGAAACAACAAAGTTAGACTACATAAAAACCGGATTAAATCAAAATGTTGGGAACGAAATTTCTTCCCTAAAAACTGAAGGGCTTTGAGCGCTTATAAAACCTTCAACGATAAGAGTTTGATTCGAGTCATCAGCTTTAACCACAATCTGCTTTCCCTTTTCTGAAGTGGGAGATGACGCAACTATTGCCACATCTTTTGGAATGGCAGGAATACCAATTTTTTTTATCATCTTTAACTCTTCTGGACTAAACTCTAACGAATCTTCCATAGGCGGCCATTCCGCTAAACCTAATGGAGAAAACATCCACTCAACAAACTGCGAAGGACTCTTATCTTCCAATGCCATGAAGGATGATCGCTTTAGTTGGCGTTTTGAAGATAAATAACGCACAACTCGAACTCCTTTTTTTAGCTGTGGATTTTCGGAGTCTCCCCAGTTCACAAAAAATAATGACATGGGAATCAGAAAACCAACCGCAATCCAGAGGCTTATCCTTTGCATATTTTTAATTTCAAGGACTTGGAAGCAACTATACAGCGAACTTTAATCAATGGAGAAGCGACCCCAATCAATTACCTACTTTAATTATACTACTTTAAACCTTTTGATTTTTTTTAAATGGATACAATCAGGAGGGGGTAAAACTTAGGCGAGAAGAGACTTATTTTTTCTTGAAATAATTCCATGAATAGATTGCCCAAAAATTTCAGATCTCAAGTCATGAGATAGAACAAAATCCACGCCATCTTGCTCTTTTGGAGCGGCGTCAATCAATTTAGAATCTTTTTTTAACAAAATGGTAGTCGCCTCCGGCAAAAGCATCGAAGCGGCCATTAGAAAACTTGCTCCATCTATTCCCGATAAATTAGAAGAGGATAAAACAAGGGAAATAGACGAATCCCGTAAAACGGTTTGTATGCCAGTCAATCCATCTGAGGCGATCAGGATATTAAAACCTTCTCTTAATAAAATCTCTTTTAGTGGATAAATACACATAAGGTTTTCATCTACTATCAACGCCTTTTTTACTGGGGAATTTGGTTTAGCGACTGCGAACATTTGATCGTTTTATTGGAAGAGTAATATCTAATTTATAAATCAAGTTTGTTAGATTATTGTTAGAAAATCTATTTTAAATAAAAAAAACCCTCTTTCGGATATCTCTTGAATATCCGAAAGAGGGCTTACTTTGAAACTCCAACCTCAAAAGAGAATTTGACCGTTTTATCCTTCTCCCAATTCCGTAGATACGGTTTCTTCTATTCCTTCCGGTTCGGCGCTCATTATTTTAAAATCTCTATCAGGAGCTTGTATTTCAGGTTCTTGCCTCCAGCTAAGCTCTATTGACAGCTTTTCTTTATCGCTTTTTAGGGAAGCTTCCAACTCAATTTCTATATTAGAGTTTGGCTTTAACGAAACAATATCGGTTCCCTGCTGAATACAAATAGTGCCTTCTTTGAGTCCATTTACAATTTCTTCTAAATGGCTTATAACTCTTCCAATATCCATCGTGCCTTTTAATTCGATAGACTTCTTAGCCATAATGTACCTTTCCTATACATTTGGTTTTTAAAAAAATCAAACTTAAAACTATTTAGTTAGATCGGTGTTTGAATCTGTATATATTTCCTTTATAAGGCCGCCACTGCGCTTTGAATACCAAGGAAATTAGCCACTTCGCATGACGCCTGATCAAAATCCACCCCACCGGTTATTTCAAGCACGGGAACTTTTTTCAATTCACCCACATAAACCTGCTCAGACAAATCGGAATCAACATTTAAAGATTCTGGTTCATAAAACAAACCTGGAGATTTCATAAAAGCCGTTAATAAATCTCTTCTTTGATCGAAGTCAACTTGCCGAACTTCTACTTTTGCCGAATTTCTTTGCCAGTTGAGCATCACAACGACATCCATTTGAGAAGACAAAACAAATTTATTTTCGCCGAAACACTGATCAATAAAAACATCATATTTATGCTCCAAATCCCAAAGTTCGCCTGCGGGCAATTTTTGAAATTTTTTCCAATCGGACTCTGGCATTACATTTTTCAAACTTGGATTATTCATTACCGTACCCGGATTAATTCTGGGCAGTTTTGGAACTCCCGCCATTTCTAATCCGCCGTCTTTTTCTCTAAATAACAGCCGGTCATTGCTTACAAAGGTAGCTCCGCGCGACATCATATTTAACGCCAGAGTCGATTTCCCCATTCCCGAAAATCCCGCCATGCTTATACCTTTGCCTTGCCAAATCACGCCCGCCGCATGAGCGAGCAAATACTTTTCATTCAATAAAAACTCAATGTAGCGATTATTAATAAAATTAATAATTTGGTTTGAGTTTTCTATCGAGGGTCCAACGCCTACATTCACTCCTCGACCAAAGGCAAAAATCATCCCCGTCAATCTTTTTTTAACGACCCGACCGTCTTCGAAATCTACATACTCTTCTTTTATCTTAGTTTTCCCCGGATCGGGTTGTTTGATTTTATATTCAAGGTTTAAATCTTGGATATCCGCCTCTAACGCTATAACAGAAATTCGGGCTTCTCCTTCAGAAACGACAAAGTCTTTAAAATATTCTTCCAAAGTATTCTTTAGCGTTAAGGAATTAGTTAGCGTTTCTATTATACAATCACCAAAACTTAAAACGAGCCTATTATTAGCGGGGTAACGTTCTTTTAAATCGGATATTATTTCCTGAACGCTCAGGGGTTTAGTCATTCGCTTAACCTCTTTAATACGAAATCAACAATTAGTTTAGCGGCGTCTATGTCGTGCGCGTCTTTTAATCCTTTAAACCCACCAAACGCAGACACCTCAAAAACTTTAGGGCCGCTAGGAGTTTCCACTAAATCCACGCAAGTAAAGTCCAAGCCAAAAATTTCCTGGGCCTTATGCGCTAATTTGATAACCGCTTCATCTGGTTCATAAGGTTGATATTTTCCGCCCGAATTGGTCGTGGTATTCCAAGAATCTTTTTTAGCGACGCGGGCATAGGTCGCAAGGTATTTATTTCCTAAAAAAACGATCCCCAAATCCTTACCAGGAATAGGAACTAATTTCTGGATATAAATCATTTCGTTACCGGCGGCTTTAAAAGACTCGATTTGGCTTTTGGCTCCGTTGGAGGAGTCAACCACCACCATTCCACGCGCTTTCGAGGTATACAATGGCTTAAGCACCGCTTTTCCAAAATCCTCTGTAGCCGCCAACGCCTCGTCTAAATCTTCCGTAATCACCGTTGGAGGGATTGATATACCGGCTTGCTTAAGTTTCAATGTGCAGCTCATGCGATCTAAAAGACCGCATATCTTTTTAGGTTCCGAAAAAAACCGAACGCCTTTATCCGACAAATAGTTCAAAATTTCTAATCGATTTAATAAATCGGGAGAGTATCTCTCTCCAATTTTTTTTATGATAAAGGCGTCAAACGATTGAAGATCCTCGTTTCCGTAAAAAATTTGGTTACGGTCTAAATCAAATCGCACCTTTGCCATATCGATTAAAAATCGTTGTCCTGTTTGCCTTTCTACTTCGTCGGTTAAATGTTCAGACGACCAACTTCCTGGAACCCCTATTACGCCAATCTTAGACATTGTATTTTTTTTTAAAAAGTTTAAGAGTAAGACAATACATCAATAGGAAATTCAAATGTTTCCAAGGAACTATCTTGATGTTCGCTCAGTTTTTCTAAAAGATAAAAAGACCTCAATTGCATAGTTTCCGCAAACTTTAAATCAAACTCAAAGCGAGTCGAAGTAATTAACGACCTGGCTAACCCCAATGCTAAACGCGCATCGTAAGTCTTATCCCCATTTTTAACCGCAAAAGCTTTTCCAAATTCGTAAAATTCGCAGGAAAACCGACTCATCCTAGCCCGTATCTTTTGAACAAAGACCGGAATACGAAAAATCGAAACTAAAAAAACAGAAATATCTTGAACAAAGTCTTGATAGCAAGATCGGTGTAAGTCTATAAAATGGATATTTTTCGTTTCTACGTTATAAATAACGTTATCTAAATTAAAATCCCCATGAATGAAAACAGAAAAGGGACAGAAAAATTCATCTTTGCGCTCTTCAACTTTGCCAATTAAACCTTCTAAGGTAAAAGTTTCAAGATTACCTATTTGAAGAGAGGCTTTTTTATAGTCGGGATGAGCTTTATAAATATCTTGAATTCTTGATTTTAACTGGCCTATGAAATTAGCCTGACTTGATTCCTCAATCTTTGTCTTACTCCAAATTTCTAACAGAAGTTTTTTTAATGCAGATGTGGATTCCTTTAGAAGTTGTGCTTTAGATTCTAACAAAGCTTTTTGAACTGTAGGGCCTTCAAGGTATTCCAGTAAAATTGAGGCATTTTTCCCATTCTTCTGATAGCTATAAACCTTGGGAACAACATTGGGAACAATGTCTTCCCATTTTTTGATGCTTTCTTTTTCTTTTTCGAGCTTATCTAATCTGCCTTCTTTGAAAAGAACGCCTTTTTCATTTAGATTAGCATTTTGTAAAACTTTGCTAATTTTACAACCAGATTTTGTACCTAAAAACGCTTGAATCGATAAATCGGAGATTTTCTCGCCAGCTTCATAATCCCCGATAGTATCTTCAAGGGCTTTTATATGTTGTATTTTTACCCGTTCTCCAACAACCGCAAAAATTATTGCCTCGCCAATATTTAAAAGCGAGTCTCCCATCCTTTCCAAATACCGGAGTATAAAAAGCGTGGTCACTAAATTTTCAGTATCCCTGCCAGTTCGCAGTTCGTGCATGATTTGCTTAAAATGGGATTCAAAAAAAACGTCCAAACGTAATTCCGCTTTACAAATCTGCAAACCAAGCGTGAGATCCCTTTTTCTAAACGCTTTATCGACGAGTTTTAAAGCTCCCAAAACATCGTTAAAAGCATCTCGATACCGAAACCGGTGAATAAAATCCGGACTCTTTAGATATTCTGTCTGCCTGACAATATTGACGGCAAAATCTGCGATTCGCTCTAAATTATTGGCAATAATATAAAGCGATCGAAAAATATCTAATTCTCTTTTAGTTAATTTACTATCTTCGCTTCTATAAAAACATTCGCGCTCGATAACGCTTTTGAGGTTATCGATATAATCGTCTCTTGCGTCAATCTTTTCTATAATCCTTGAATTCGGCTTATCTAAAACCTTCAACGTTTCTTCTATTTGCTTGGTAACTTCGAGTAAAATAAGCTGAAAATTATTTCCCGTTATCTTGGAAATTGGATCGGGTTTAGCTGTTTTCATTTTATTTTAATTTTTATTTCCAGCTTTTATTTCTAAAGGCTCCAAGCTAGAAGACTTGCCGTCTTTTTCTTCTGTCCAGCTAATTTTAAGATTAATTTTAACTTTTCGGTCTTTTCGCTTAGCTCCCACCACGACCTTTAAAAGCCCATTAGGTTCCAAAACAAATTTTTGCTGTTTTGTTCCAAATAAAAGGCGTCCATTCTGAAACCCCTCGCTCAAAGCGTTCAAATACTTGACAATCAATTTAGAGTCCTGAAGAGATTCGTGTTTAAATTCGTCGTCCGATTCCGCCATTTTCCACCTCAATTACTTTCCACTTTTTAAACGCGCAAACTTCAACGCCTTCCACAGAGCATCCGATTCCCTAAAGTTCAGAAAAAGACGCACTTCGCCAATTTATGATTACAATAAAAAATTTTGCAACCATAAGTATACATCACGGCTTTTTTTTCGACTAACCAAAAAAATACGACTAATTTAAACGCGCCTTATATTCTTCAATCAATATTGATCGATTCGTATTAGCCAAGTTTAAGCTTTTACGTATTTTCAAATCATCCCATGCCGGTTGAACGCCGATTTGCCTACTTGCTTTTTCTACGTTTTGCACTTTTGGATCTTTTACTTTTTCGCCCATGTGACAATCATCGCCCATGCTGATCAACAGAGGTCTTCGACCGCTTCTGCTTCGATTTTGATTTGCCACTACGTTGATTAAAAATTCCGTATATTGCCTTGATTGAGGATTCCAAACCTCATAACCATCCACGTCATATTCGGCAAGCAAAATTGGCCAAAATTGCTCTGGATGAGGAATAATAATTCCTCCGCCTAACATACGCACTTCCTCAATAAACTCTTCCGCTCGATAAAAATACTCTGGGCTAAAATCCTTCTTAACCAGCATCTTGACTTTACGGATTAGCGACTGCGCTCGGTTGATCAAGCGATCGTCAAAACTTTCCCGAAGTTGATCAAAAAAATTAGCCAAGAGCTTATTCTTTATATGATCGATTGGAGTTTGTTTTTCATTTTTGTCGTACAGTTTCTTTAGCTTTCGAGTTCCCCATTTAACAAATCGAACTAAGTCGTCGTCGGCAGCCGTCTCGGAAGCCGCTTTTTGAAGCTTCTCTTCAAATTTCGGATTGATAATGCATTCAATCAATTCAAATAATTGAGAGGAACGATAGCATCGAGTGTGTCGCAACATTGACCGTAAAACATCGGCGTTTTCAATTTTGGAGTTTTCAAAGTGGACTAAGAATTGAACTTTCTTTTGAAATTGCGGGGCATAACAATCTATTTCAACCCCTGAGTAAACGCCATCGTAAGAATGAATTTCATTATGTTGCGTAGGAATAAGCAACTCTTCAGTCTTGTTAGGAAAGGTCGCTTCAACTCGTTTCCTAATAAGCTCCATAGGAACAAACTCTGGATGCCAATGAAGGGCAGTGACAACATCTTGCTTGTATTGAACTTCGGCAGGCTCTAAAATCCGAGCTTCTTGTTCAGGAGTGAGCTTAATTGTAACTAATTTTTCATAAGCATTTTGGTCCCACTCGGTTATTTCGTCTGAATAAAGACGAGAATCCAAGTTTTCAGCTTTAGTCGGGGAATCTATATTTTGTTTTGTTTGGACATTCATGGAAGAGCCTGAATCTTCAGTTTTTAAAACGCTTTTTCTCATTGTTTGTATACTTACCGGAGAATTTAATTGGTTCATACGAGTTCCTTAAAAAATAATGGTTGGACTTTGAAGCTGGCGGGTGGAACAACAAGAGATACCTAAATGAGGGTGTAAAATCCACGCCTTTATAAACGTTCTGTGACGCCAGGCATAGGTAGGCCTACCTTTTATGCTATCATTTTTTTCAGTTATTTTCACGTAAATGCTTTAAACAAAAACGTTTAGCTTTATCGGAGTGTAACCTAGAAAAATTAGCTTTTCGTTAGATTGGCGTTAGGAGTTGCAGCGATGTTGTTTTCGATTTCTAGTTAATTTCTAACACCCTAATTTTTATCATTCGTTTTATCCTTTTCGAAATTACAACGAAATAAGGAAAAAAGGAAAAACCGTGAAGTCCATTAATCCAAATATTTTTAGAGAATCCGACATACGAGGTCTGGTAAAAACCGACCTAACTCCAGATCACGTAGAAAAAATCGGTAAAGCAATTGGAACTTATTTAAAACGTCAGGGTGGAAAATTAATCACACTGGGTAGAGACGTTCGAAATAGTTCTCAAAACTTTAGAGACATCATCGCCGAAGGAGTTCTTTCGACTGGTTGCGATTTAAAAGATATTGGCGTTGTTCCAACTCCCGTTTCTTATTTTGCGCAACATCATTTGAAAACCGACGGCGGCATAATGATTACAGGGAGTCATAATCCATCGGAATTTAACGGATTTAAAATAAACGTAGGCGGCAATAGCCTGTATGGAGAAAAAATTCAAGAAATTTTTCGATTAATTATAAATAAAGACTTTGATACCGGAAAAGGGACGATAGAACAAGTAGAGGTTCTAGATAACTATATCGACGAAGTATGCAAAATAATTACGATTCCAAGAGAAATCAAACTCGCCGTCGACGGGGGTAATGGTTGCTTTGGAATTGTAGGACCTAAATTGTTTAAAAGGCTGGGATTAAATCCTGTAGAAGTTTTTTGCGATCCTGATGGGGATTTTCCAAATCATCACCCGGACCCTACGGTAACGGAAAACTTGCAAGATCTTATCCAGGTGGTTAAGCAGGATGACTGTGAATTGGGGATTGGATTCGACGGAGATGTTGATCGAATAGGAGCGGTTGACGAAAAAGGAGATATTTTATGGGGCGATCAACTCCTTACTATTTTTGCCAGAGAAATATTGAGCAAACACCCAGGAGCCACTATTGTTGGTGAAGTTAAATGCTCTCAAAACTTATTTCAAGACATAAAGGATCGAGGCGGAATTCCAGTCATGACCGCCGCCGGACATTCTCTTATTAAAAAGAAAATGAGGGAAACCAAAGCTCTTCTTGCCGGAGAAATGAGCGGGCATATCTTTTTTGCCGATAATTATTTTGGATACGACGACGCAATGTTTGCGGCGTGCAGATTACTTCAAATTCTATCTTCATCAGATCAAAAGCTCTCCGAGATGCTTACCGACTTGCCAAAAACTTATAATACTCCTGAAATTCGAGTTGACTGTCCAGACGAGAAAAAATTTACGATTACTAAAGAAATTGGACAAGGTTTAAAAGATAAATACGAAGTCGTCGAAACCGATGGGTTCCGAGTTAATTTTCCCCATGGTTGGGGGTTAATTCGAGCCTCAAATACCCAACCCGTTTTAGTCTTGCGATTTGAATCGCAAAGTAGAGAAGGTTTGCAAGAAATTATGGAAACAGTGCATTCAAAACTTTCAAACTACGATTGTTTCTCGTCTTTTGATCCCAAAGAATACAGCCAACTCACTTAACGAAAGAGATCGCTTCATATGCAAGTACTTATATCCAATGCGGCATTGTTTTTTCTCGGAGTTATATTTCCCTTTTTATTATTCAACAACTGCGGTTCGGAAAAGAATTTAAAGCTGGAAAAAGTTGAATTTACCTCAACGCCCATCCCAAGAAATGTTGAAGAATTAAAAAAACCTTATACGCGATCATCAATCCTCCAAATTTTTACAAACGGTTCTACTAAAGAAATACCTTTAAAATATAATACGCTTTTTCATTCAGGAGATACGGTTGGCCGAGGAACCGCCGGAGAAATTCTGGATAACAATAACGAACCTTTAAAAACGGGAACAACGGAAAACAATACCGAAAAATTTAAAAAGAAATCCATATTCCCATCTGGGCCCGACGGTAATTCCCTAATTTTAATTCCAAGTTTTAAATCGGCTGAAGTATCCGGCAATCCACTTTTTTTGGTCACTCATTTTGAACACCATAGTTGGACAGAGAATTCTGACCCTAAAAAACCTCCCTTCCACTCAAAGCACGAATTGCCTATGAATATTGGTTTGTCCCTTCTTGATCAAAATCCAAAAACGGGAGAACTAAAACCAATTAACGTTGAAACAATTGATTCAAGCCTGGTTTACGGAATCCGATATCCATGCGCGGCTTCTTTAAGTCCATGGAATACGCATTTGGGCGGAGAGGAAGGAGAACCGAATGCAAAATATTTTGAAGATTATCCATTGGTTCCAATGAACTTATTTTTAAATACTGTAAAAAAAACGGTCAAGGAAGGTGGGGCCAATCCTTACGCTTATGGTTTTCCGGTGGAAGTTTCGATAGACAACCAAGGTTTGTCGAATATAAAAAAACGCTATGCAATGGGTAGAATCAGTTTGGAACTACCTTTAGTAATGCCGGACAAAAAAACCGTTTACCTAAGCGACGACGCTAAAGACGGGGTTCGAATGATGTTCATTGCCGATAAACCAAAAGATTTATCTTCCGGAACATTATACGCGGCCAAATGGCTTCAAAATTCGGGGCAAAATGGGGGAACAGCCGATTTAAAATGGATCAGGTTGGGCCATAGTCAGGAAAAAGAAATTAAAAAGTTGATCGATCAAAGAATCGTTTATTCCGATATTTTTGAATCTCTTTCTCCAGAAACTCCCGCTGAAAACCAAAGCTCATTTCGTCCGATTTTCGTCGCACAAGGTTTTACGGATAAATCCTATAAGCCTGTTGGCGAACCAAAAAAGAATTATATAAAAGTAAAACCCGGAATGGAAAAAGCGGCGGCATTTTTAGAAACGCGAAGATACGCCGCATACCTTGGAGCCACCACAGAGTTTACAAAAATGGAGGGCCAAGCTTTAAATAAAAAAGATAAAAAAATCTATACCGCTATTTCTTCGATAGCCAAAGGAATGCTCTCCGGCAAACATGGCGGTCGCATTCAAAACGATATCAGTATAGAGGGAAACCCAAAGAGTCTTCAATGCGGAGCCGTTTACGAAAGCGATTTAAAGGGCGAGGTTATCGATCAGCTAGGTAATTCCATCAATAGCGAATGGGTGGCAGTTAACATGAATGCTTTGATACTTGGAAAAGAAAATAAAAAAAGAAGCAAAGACAAATGCGATGTCGACTCCATAGCCAACCCGGATAACATAAAATTTTCAGAAAGTATGAGAACTCTTTTTATTGGGGAAGATTCTGAAAAAAATCATCTAGCCGATTATCTTTGGGCTTATTCGGTAGATTCGGGAAAGTTAACGCGGATTCTCATAAGTCCTAAAGACGCCGAACCGAGCGGACTTCAAGCGACGACTAATTATAACGGCCATACCTACATCATGACCAATTTCCAAAAAAATATCTTTCCCAAGGATTTTGCAAAAAAACAAAGGCCTGAATCAGCCAATAAAATGGTATCTAAAAGAGATCTCCGTGGTATTGTCGGATATTTAGGCCCAATCCCCTTTCCTTCTCAGCCTGATATCCATTCCTGAAATAAGAAGCAGAAAACCTTTATCAATTAATCAAACAAGCCTCTTTGCGCATAGGATTTTTCCTATAATAAATAGTCAAAACCTTAACAAAGAACAAGAAGACGCTGATTCTTTTTTAATTCTCCTGCCTTATATTAGTTAAATAAGATTTTCTAAAAATCTTTTTTAGTTTAAAACGCATCATAATAAATTAGATACCTCCAAAACTT
This sequence comes from uncultured Nitrospinota bacterium, assembly GCA_964344185.1. Taxonomy (GTDB): domain Bacteria; phylum Nitrospinota; class Nitrospinia; order Nitrospinales; family JAJDAT01; genus JAJDAT01. Next base: position 24,898 of record CAYFMN010000035.1, on the reverse strand, counting down.
TACGCTGTAAAATATTTGCGTTTCATATAAGAGAATAAAAATGGACCATACGTTTGCCCTAGAGAAGCAAAAAGCAGAATTAAAAACCCGGAATCTTGAATACGACCCAAGCTTCATAGATTTTAGCTATTGGACAACTCTCCTTAATCTTGAAAACAAACTAAACTCGGAAATCCAAAAAGATCAAAACATCTTTTTCATCAACGGCCAAAACCAATGCGAAAAAGGTTTAGCCGTTTCTCAACAAACGCCAATCATCTTGAAGAACGATAACGATGTCGCCATTTTAGATTTTTCAATTTTTTGCGACGATACATTATCTGAAATATTTTACTTAAGAGCTTTGCCCCCGCAAAAAACAATCGAGCTAAAGTTTAAAAAATATGGCAGTTATTTTTTTAATTGCTGGCAAGAAAACTCACAAATAAAAATCAAAGGAACGATTGAAATTTTTCCTTCTTTGGGTTTCCCTAAACATCTAACTAAAAGTTTTAGCTCCAACTTTACCCCTAATTGGTATTAACCTAAAGGATTCTCTTCAAATTTTTTGACCGCTTTTCTACAATTATATTGAGACTCGGATTAGCATTTTACCCACTCCTCGCCCCAAATACCCACCAAGCCTAAATTTCGCGACAGATTTATTGAACGTCGCTCAAATTAAACGTAAACTCTCCTAAAAGAGAATCCCAAAAAATTAAGAAAAGTCCCTAATGAGTTTAAAATCTTCAGTATTTATTGCTACAAGTTTAGACGGTTTCATTGCCAGGGAAGACGGCGGACTTGATTGGCTAGAAGCCGCAAACGCAACAGTTCCCAAAAACGAGGATTGCGGTTATCGCGAGTTCATGGAGTCGATTGACATATTGATCATGGGCCGAAAGAGCTACGAGAAGGTATTATCATTTGATAATTGGCCTTACGGAAATAAACCCGTAATCGTATTAAGCAGAAACAAAATTAAAATTCCAATTGAACAAAACGAAACAGTTTCACAATCGTCAGAATCTCCGAAAAAACTTCATAGTCGTTTATTAAAAGGAGGGGCGAAGCGTCTTTATATAGACGGCGGTACCACGATTCAGCGGTTCTTAGCCGAGGGACTCATTGACGACCTTACAATTACTATCATCCCAATAATACTTGGCGGCGGTATTCCATTATTTTTCGGCAACTTAAAAGATATAACGCTTAAATGCATCAAAACCAAAAGGTTCGACTTTGGTTTTGTTCAATTGACCTACGAAGTACTCAAAAATTGAAAAAACTTATCTCCATGAAAAAGTTGCTCTAATTCGGAAGCTCTTTTTCAAATTCATGTTCGCGGCAAATTTTTTGCGTATCAAGCCGGGTTAGCTTCTCTTGAGTCAATCCACAGAGATACTTTCCATTATCGAGTCGTTCGTTATACTTACATGTTATACAAAGCCCAAAGGTTCTTAGCTTATTCTTCATTTGCCAGTTAACCAATATATCCCGAAAACCCGGTTCAAACTGATCGGCCATATCAGGCAATTCAGGAGTTTCTTTTTGAACTTTATTTAGAGTTTCCCTTCCCTTTTTAGACAACGATAAGCGTGAGTACCTTTTATCGGTCGCGCAAGGAACCTTGTCAACCAAACCCTTCTCCTCAAGCAATTTCAAGCTCTGCGATACGCTGCCTTTTGTCACGCCAAGAAATTCGGATAAAGCCAGCCCCGTATTTGAATACTTATTGGATTTATCCAAATATTCCAAAATTTCAGCGTGAATTGCCTGTAAACCAACTTTAGTCGCGGCCTGCCTAAGCAAACTTAGTCGCAACGAAGAAAGCCTTTCTAACCATATATGCGCTTTATTTTTCATAATCTATACAGTATCGAATCTAAATTATATTGACAAGCAGAAACAAATTAGTTTAGAATCTAAACTAATTTTTCAACCAAATAAAGAAAGGAACAATCATGAACAAAGCAATTTTTTATCACGCTGGATGCCCCGTTTGCGTAGAAGCCGAACAACAATTTGTTAGCGCGTTAAACCCGGCAAATTACCAAGTGGAAGAAGTTCATTTAGGAAACAACAAAGGACGCATAGACGAAGCAGAAGCTTCAGGAGTAAAATCAGTTCCCGCTTTAGTAATAGAGGGCGCTCCTTTTCATATTAACTTTGGAGCGTCCATAAACGATCTAAAATAAGCCTTTGAACTCTATATCTCTGGCTTAATATGCAAAGCCTTGGGGAAAACGCCAAGGCTTTGTTTTTTATATTATTTTGCAAAACTTCAATGTCCATCACTCGTCCTCAAATTAAATCTATAAATATTGCGATGCCCGCTCAAATTTCGTTTTCTAAAGGAGAATCCATATATTCGGGGATCTCAAAGCTGCCAATAACAGGAAAGATTTATTTGGATACATTAGGACTCAAAGGCGACGGCGTTGCGGACTCTAAAAACCACAGCGGCCCGGATAAAGCGCTCTGCGCTTATTGTCTGGATCACTTTCTATTTTGGGAAAAAGAAACTGGCAAAAAACTCCACCCAGGAGCTTTTGGAGAAAACCTGAGCATAACGGGTTTGCTTGAAACGGATATACATATTGGAGATCAGTTTAAAATTGGCGAGGCTATCATCGAGTGCAGTCAGCCCCGTCAACCTTGTCACAAACTAAACAAAAAGTTTTATTTGCCAGACATGGTTCATCGCGTGCAAAACTCCGGATTTACGGGTTACTACTTTAGAGTTGTTCATCCAGGTTGGGTTCAAACGGAGACGGATATGATTCTTGTCAAAGAAGGCTCCGAAAAAATCTCTATAGCTTCGGCAAACCAACTAATGCATCACGACAAGTTAAACTATGGGAAAATGGAGCAAATGATAAATAAAACGCTTTTGTCAGATCATTGGAAAAAGACCTTTAAAACACGGATTGAGAAAAAAATCTCAGAAAACTCTCGATCACGAATATCGGGTAAACGACAGAATCTTATAGATCGCAAACTCCTTAATATTTCCGAATATTAAATTCATTATTCCCCCTACCACTCTCTTCGTCGAATAATGTCCGGTAAAGACGGCTCTAGTTCTGAAATAAGCCTTATTATCTTTGCGATCAGAGCTTGTACCGAGCGCGGACGAAGATTCCTCTTCCGGTTAAAACAATCGTAAGCTTTTCACCAGTCAGAAGTAAAACTTAATAATAAGTTATCAGGGCTTGTTAAATCATTTCAAATACTGATAACTTATTATTATGGACGATCGTAATTCCAAAAAAGAAACGGCTCTCATTGTTGGCGCAGTTCTTATTGGCGGAATCGTCATGACAATCGATTTGATGATTCCTCTAGGCGTTGCCGGCGGCGTCCCTTACGTGGCTTTGGTCCTGTTAGGCATGTGGTCCAGGGAAAAGCGTTTCATAATTCTAACGGCTATTGCTGGTTCCACGCTGACTATTTTTGGATTCTATTTCTCGCCTCCAGGCGGCGAATTATGGAAAGTTATTTTCAACCGTTTTTTGGCGTTATTTGCGATCTGGGTAACCGCTATTTTGTGCCTATTTTACAAACGCTCGGAAAACGAATTAAAACAACACCGCGAACAACTCGAAGAACTGGTTCAAAACCGGACCAAAGCCTTGCACGACTCCAACAAACAACTGGAAAATTATCAAAATCATTTGGAAGAATTGGTTCAAAACCGGACCAAAGAACTGGAAGAGACTAACCGGCAGTTAATCCATTCAGAAAAACTATCGGCGACAGGCAAACTTGCGGCCTCAATCGCGCATGAGTTCAACAACCCCATTTGCGGAATCCGTAACGCTCTGGAAAGACTGATAGAAAAAGTTTCCATGGACGATATCCACAAAAGCGCCGCCAAAATAGCCATCAGCGAATGCGACCGAATCACTAAATTAATCAAACAACTCAACGATTTTCACCGCCCGTCAGCCAGCATTATAGAATCGTTTGATATCCATGAAGCTATTAACGAAATGGCCTTGCTAATACAAAAAAAATTAAAAGATAGAAACATTCAATTGGAAAAACAATACTGCCAACCCTCTCTCGAAATAAAAGCCATTCCCGATCAAGTTAAACAGGTCATTTTAAACCTACTGCAAAATGCGGAGGAATCCTTTATCCAAAATTCAGGAAAAATTACGATCACGACCGAAACGAACGACTCTAAAGTGAAAATCAGCATTAAGGATTCCGGGCAGGGAATTCCCGAAAATAATTTGGACAAAATTTTCGATCCTTTCTTTACCACCAAATCGGACGTAAAAGGAATTGGGCTTGGTCTTTCGGTAAGCTACGGCATCGTAAAAAATCACGGCGGCTCCATCTCCGTGGCAAGCAAAACCGGCGAAGGATCAAACTTTATTTTAACTCTGCCAATTGAAGGAAAGGCGGCGGGTTTATGGAAAAACAATCCATATTGATCATCGACGACGAAGCGTTGATCCTCGATACCATGAGTAAGGATTTAGCGGACCAGGGATACCAAGTCGACACTGCGGAAAACGGCGAAGAAGGGATTCTAAAATTCCGTAAAACCAGACACGATCTGGTCATTACGGATTTGATTATGGAAGGAGTGAACGGTATCGAGGTCGCCAAAGAAGTAAAAGAATTAAAACCAGACACCAAAATAATTTTCGTTACCGGTTACGGAACTCGCACTTCAGCGATCGAAGCCCTTAGACTAGGCGCTTCAGACTTTTTTTTAAAACCCTATAGTCGCAATGAATTATTCGAAAGAGTCGCCGCCTGCTTCGAAGAACAAAAGAACTCCGCCCAAGGGATGAGCCAGGTTTTATTGGAAAAAATTGAAAAAAAATCCTTATCTCGAAAAGAAAAAGAAGTGATCGCTCTTGTGCTTAAGGGGCTATCGGATAAGGAAATCGCGCTAAGACTTTTTATCAGCGTCAACACCGTCAAAACTCACCTGAAACACATTTACGAAAAGCTGGAAATTAAAGGAAGAAAAGAACTTCTCAAGCTGGCGGTAGAATAGTTAAATCCTCTATATCAAACGCCCTCTACCCGCATTCACCACACCTTCCCTATACAGATTTTTCCCTTTTCCTCGTCAAATCCCATTAAAAAAATTGAAAAATCACTCTGTTGAGTGATTTACATTATTCGCTCAAGTCATAAATTATATAGAACTTGTGGATATTATTTTTTCCTGAAAAGGTAATCGAATCCACTTTTCCGGCTAAAAAGGGGGCTCGACCAAAATGTTAAGAGTTAGAACAAAAAGGTTAGCGCCTTTTGTGTGTACGCTAATACTTTGGAGCGTTCAAGCCAGTCAGGTTGCGGCTCAAGTTGACACGGGCTATGACCGGTATGGCGATTATATTGAACATAAAATCATTGACGAAAACGAATATCGAAAACAAGAAACCAAGAGGCTGGAAGGAAAGCGTCAACATTATGTAGAGATGATCGAAAAAAATCCCGAGAATCCCACTCCCTATCATTATCTGGGCAGCCTTTACCTGGAACTGGAACATCCTCAAAAAGCAATTCACACCTATCAAAATTTATTGAGTTTAAATCCTTCCGACGCAAAAGCTCATTTCAATTTAAGCAAAGCTTTTAGCCGAGTAAAAGATGGGACTAACGCCATAAGACATATGGAAAAAGCCAATCAAATTTTTCGGGATAATTTTGACCTGCGTGGACAAACCAAAACCAGGAAGCTATTAAAAAAACTAAGGAATCAATATGTTAGAGAATAATTAATGAGGACCTATAATAATTGGCATTTTTAATGGTTTGCGTCTGTCTCTTGAATTTAAGGGGCAAGGCTCCTGGCTTTTAGAGGTTCCCTAGTTTATCGAAAAACAGCGGTCCGTTTAAATAGCAAAAAACGTTTCAAAAAAATATAGCCGACAAGGAGTAATCTGGCTATGAAAAGTTTTTTTACAACTCAAACTTATTTCACTCTTCGTTTTTTTATAAGTTTTTCGGTTATTCTTTTTCTGTACGGAAGCGCCCCTTCACAAATATCTCTCGATGATATTGAGAAAATTCAAAATAAAATAAAGAATGCAAAACTTTCCTCGTTTGAGGGACCTTCAGGAGCATGTCCTCAATCCCGCCACACGCACAAGGTTCCAAACTCTATTTATATTAAAAAAAATCCACTAGAAGCGACTGAAGAAAATCTCTTTATCGGGCAATTGCTTTACAACGTCGTTCGGCATCCATTAGCCTGTAAGGATTGTCATGGAGAAAAGGGCAACGGCAACGGAGCAAAATGGGGCGGACTAGATACCCCGCCGAGAAACTTTACCTGCGGCATTACAATGGATGAAATTCCAGACGGACAATTATTTGGAATCATCAGGCATGGTTCGCCCGGAACCCAAATGACCGCCTACGACTTGCTAGAAGATAATGAAATCTGGCAACTGGTTTTATATATAAGACAGTTTGCCAGGTAGCTTCAAGTTATCTCAGGCATAAAAACCTTCTACATCGATCTTTTGATCTAATGCAAGAAAATGTACTGGAATTTCATAATAAAAAGGAAAATAATATACATAGCTAAGGAAATAGCTTGCTGGAGAAAAGTTTTTATGGTTAACGAAATTGAAAAAACCAAACAAAAGATCATTCCCATCTTGAAACATCACAAGGTGAAACGCGCCGGATTATTTGGCTCTTCTGCTCGCAATGCAATGAAACCAGATAGCGACGTAGATATTTTGGTGGAGATTACAGACGATATTAGCCTACTAGACTCCGTTGGTATCAAGCTAGAAGTAGAGGAAGCTATTGGTAGAAAAGTTGACTTGGTAGAATACGCAACTATCAAACCCCTTCTTCGCGATAGCATTCTCGACGGAGAACTTTTCATCCTATGAAGCACGAATATTTTGGCGTCGAATTAGACCGAACGTGGAAGGTAGTAAAAGACAATATCCCTCCATTAAAGAAAGAAATTATTACTTTAAAGAAGGATATCCAAGAATAACTCGCAGCGATTTTCTAAAAATTCTTTTTATCGGGCAATTATTTGGAATCATCAGGCATGGTTCGCCCGGAACCCAAATGACCGCCTATGATTTGCTAGAAGACAATCAAATCTGGCAATTGGTTTTGTATATTAGGCAATTTGCTAGGTAGGGTTAATAAAATTAGAACTAGTTAGGATATCATGTCTAATAAGTCAATCTAGAGGGCCGCTTTCGGCCAAAAGCGGACATTCAAGGAAAGAAATAAAAACAACTCAACATTGATACATTGATTACTTCCTTTTCTAAACTTTGATCATCCCTTTAGCTAAGATAAGGTTTTTTTGATTTCTTCCATATTTTGGCAGTAAATTTTTATATCGGCTGTCATTTCTTTTTTTTTATCCGGGGCTTTTCTTTAAAGGGGAGCAAGCTTTTGATCTCTTTTAGACATCCACCAACCATGTTAGCCATCACCGCAAAATTATTAAACTCTTCATCTGTTATTGGCTCTCCCTTCTTCCATTCTATAAAACCTATGCCCTCCTCAATAGGGCGGGCCAAGGCTTCATCTGACACATCAATCACAGAGTGAGCAAGTTTATTCCTAAATTGGATGATATCATCCAGATCCTTTAATATTTTTCCGTTTTCATCCCAATAATCCGGGTAGTCCTTTTTTACTATATTAACCAGTACTTCCTTTTTAGAGGAAAGCGAAAAGAAATGGGCATTGACAACCTTGGTAAAAAATATTTCTCTCTTTTCATCGTCTGTAGTACAAAAATAATCGGTTAAAAGTAGCGAAATCTCTCTGTCAATTGAAGCGACTGAATTGAGGAAAGCCCCACGGAGATACCGGGCCTTTTCATGAATTTTCTCGCAAGCTCGAACACGCTCCTTATAATCCATTGAGCCTTTAGCCATGGATATCCTTTCTGTCGTCAAAACGCCATAAAATTTTTAACTTTTTCTATATGGGGATCTTTTGCTAATTATTCCCAAACATTCTGCGGCACAGCCTAAAATCAATTTAAGACAATTGTAGGTGTGTCTTTCTAGCTTCCCGTAGTGCCAATATTTACCCTCTATTTCAAATTCCCCGTAGGGTGTTCCATTGAAATTATATGCTTTTTTAATAGCCTTTATTCTCTCAGGATTTCTCGGATTATTTTCGGCGAGTTTTTTCTCCCACCTATTTTTCAAATCCTCATTTGTAAGTGGTATTAGAATAGAGACCTTATTATGTTTTCCGGCCCCATAGATATGAATATCTGGCTCCATTCGATGAATTTTGAAATTTCTAAACCTTTCTAATTGTTTAAAGGCTCCTCCATCTATTCTCTCTAGGCTCCTTAAAAAAGGTCTAGAATTTTTAAGGTCTAAACCATATTTTGCTGGGTTTTTTAATCTATCAAAAATTGGTTCAAAAGTTAGTATTTCCTGTGGATTTTCCGGATTAAAGGATGCGAAATAAGCCCACACCATTAAAGCAATCTTATCTCTAAGTGAATCAATAAGAGTTATTGTTGATGAAGTATAAAATGAAACTTGACGAGAGGTATGAATTGGAAGTGTCCCAGAAGGGAATTTTTTCTTATAACAATCGCCCCATGCTTTCATCCATGTGTAACCGTGGATTACCTCGTAGCACATATTTATTACATCATGCCCCCACAGCAAAGTATTGGATTTAGGGCTATGACTTGCAAGCACATTACCAACGTTCCCCAAAAATCTATTCTTTGCTGTAATAAATTTTTTAGTCTCAGGTAATCCGGTAATAGCATTACTCACATTAGGAATAACGTTTTCTATTATCTCTATTAAGTCACTTCCACTAGCTTTCTTTTTTGCGATGATGTTTTTTTCCGTCATTTGTCATTAAAAATTCCTTATGAGGAGTTCGGTTTTCATGCGGTCTAATGTCCGCTTTGGGTCGAAACCTGTCTTACGTTTTTTATTTTTTGGTTTTTACCAACTTTCTATTTAAGGGGAGACGTAAATAAAGGCATTGCATACAAATAACAATCCGTATTCTAAAATTATACATTTTTGGCATATAAAAATCATTAGGATTCTCACTACCCAAATTTTGAAGATAGAACTTTCTTTAAATAAGGCGAAAGCCTTCGACTTTGCTCGGGATGATGCGCGGAGAGGGTTGACGCAAACCAAGTCAACTTTTGTTTAATATTTGACGTTTTTTTTTCCAAATTTTTTAAAAGGTGGTCGCGGTTCGAGAGCCTCACCGTGACAATTATTTAGGTCGAGGCGAGATCCTTCGCAGAACCTAAAGGTTCTCCTCCTAAGGACAAGGAGTTTATTTTATTGAATCGAAGCGAGATTCTTCACCGATATTAAAATATCGGTTCTGAATGACACGCAGAATGAACCATAACCTCTTAGTCCTTTATCAATCAACGCGTGAAACGAGTCTAGCGTTCCTATCGAATTTAAGAGGAAACAACGCTCCTGCGCTACCTCGACAAGCTCCCAAGGAACTCAAAGAAACGATAGCCCTACGGACAATCGAGATTCCTCCACTGCGGTCGGAATGACATTTGAAAGTGGTCGAGTGACATTTAAGAGTTAGTTTCTTTACAAAATAAACACGCAGAGCGAGTCGGGTGATCTTAAGAACAAGGAATGTGTTTTATTGAATCGAGGCGAGATTCTTCCTCACTCCTGCGGAGTTCGTCTGAATGACATGCAATGGGGACTAGGTTACTACAGGATTGACATTGACGCTGGAGTTATCTTTTCGAAACTTAAAGCAAAGAGGCGGTTATATCTTAAGCGCATCGACATAGCAATATTAAAAAACATGAAGTTCTTACAATTTCAAACAGTAGACTTAAACGCAATAATGGGGTTTAATGGAATAATTGCTCATCTTTGAAAATAATTAAAGGGAGCTATGGGGGCTGGGGTTACTACAAGATTGGTTTTAACGCTGGAGTTATCTCTTCGAAACTTAAAGCAAGAGGGTGGTCGCATTTCGAGAACCTCAATGTGACATTTTTTATTTTTTTAATTTTAGTTGCTAATTCAATATTACTTTTTATTTCATGTCAGGAGATTTTGTGAACAAAATTATAGTATTTTGCGCTCTTATCGTATTTTCAACTTCAACGGTTCTGGCTGAAACCCTTAAAACCAAGGAAGAAAAACTAGGGTATAGCATTGGCTTAAACCTTTCCAGCGAAATTCAAGGCATCATCAAGGAAGCCAACCTAAATAAAAAAATGATTCTAAAGGGATTTGAAGACGGTCTCCTGGGAAATGATCCATCGATTACTCCGGAAGAGTTTCGAAAAGTAATGACCGAGCTCCAAACAGAATTGAGGGAGAAACAGGCCAAACTCCAGGAAAAACGTATGAAACGTCAGAAAGAGCTTGGGAAAATCAATATGGAAGAAGGGAAAAAGTTTCTCGCTAAAAACGCAAAAAGAAATGGCGTAAAAACCACCGCCAGCGGTTTACAATACGAGATCATTAAAGCAGGGACAGGACCTTCTCCAAAAGCTACCGACGAGGTTGAGACTCACTATCGCGGAACGTTGATCGATGGAACCGAGTTTGACAGCTCTTATAAACGAGGCAAACCAACGTCGTTTCCGCTTAACAGGGTCATCCCGGGATGGACTGAAGCGTTGCAGTTGATGAAAGTGGGCGGTAAATGGAAAATTTTTGTGCCTTCCGATCTGGCTTATGGAGCTAACGGTCCCAGACAAATTGGTCCGCACTCCACGTTGATTTTTGAAATTGAGTTGCTGGATATTAAATAAAAATCGTTTTATTCGTTTTTAAGGCCTGACCCGTGAGGGTTGGGCCTTTTTTGTTTTGAACGGCGCCGTTTTTTAACCGCAAAGGCGCAGAGGACGCAAAGAAGGCTAGCTCTTTCAACAAATGCAGAAGAATTAGCTATATCTTATCGGAGTGGACGTAGAAGCTGATGATGGAGCCGGTAACTCTGCTTTTTCCCATGTAAATCAAAATACTCAACCATAGGAATTGCAAAAATATAACGACGTCCGGTCGCCATAACATTTTTAATCCCGCAATGAGGTTGACTGTAGAAATCGAAAATGGCGCGGCCACGATCATAACGATTAACGAATATACAATAGCGATGCAACTCAGCCATAGATAAGCTTTGCTGTCGCCTTCTCCTCGAAAATCAGAGCGCAGGAATTCCGCCGCCACTCTCCATCCTTGCGAGAAAACTATAGAAACCAAAAGGGCTGTCTGGAAAAATCCTTTAACAAATAAGAATAAACCCAGCAATCCGCCCGATACGCAAATCAATGACGAAAGAGCCTGCACGGGTATGACCGGTTTGCCTTCCCAGCCATGCGCGTAGGAAATTTTTTTATTTTCTCCGGAAAAGATAAAATGAAAATTTTTAAATATCTTTTTAAGCTTGGGACTGGAACTCTCCAGCGGTTTACCATAACAACATCCAAAACTGATACAACCCAGCCGCCCTAACCCTTCGCCAAAGCAATACGAGATCGTGAACGCCGCCAGTATGGGAACTATTTCCCATCCTATCACTCCCTCCGCGAAAAAAACTTCTTCTAAAAATAGAACTATTGAAGGCGTGAAAATAAGACCTACAAAGAAGGCCCCACAGGTTGTGAATGTATTTGCTTTCCCCTCAACGAAATAAGCCACTATTTTTGCCGAAGGCACACTGACAAAAAGCACGGAACAAACCAGAACCAGGCTTTCAAACAATGGAATACCCAACCCCCCGAGCAGCATGAAATTGACAAAAACAGCGACGATCAAACCTGTAGCCACTAAAAATCCATAATAGGTCAGGTTGACTCCCGTCCATTCTTCGCTCTCTATTTTTTTTTCCGGAAAGGCCGCAAGAAACTGGCGATCGCGCGGAAAAGTTTTGAATCCCCAAACCAAATAAACAAAACAAAGGAGGCCAAACAATAATATAAAATAATCGTTAAATGTCATGATATCGCTCTTAATTTTTAGGAGTCGCTATTAACGAACGTACTTTGACATCCGTTTCGACTATTGGGTTTTTTAAATCAAATGAAAATCGACTTTCGGCAAAAGGATGTGTCATATTAGCGATAATTTCTGGAGCAAACTGGACGTTACCTTTTTGAAACAGCAAGACCACGGTGCTGCTGCCTGGTCGGAATAAACTTTTGGGTTGTCCTTTATTCAAAAACAACCCTTGTCCCATATCTACTGGATCGTCGTATTTAAAGTAGCTATAACATTGAAGAATATCTCCAATCATCAATGCAACCACTTCAACCATTGCTACCAGCCCCACTCCGCTACCGCCTTCCACGTCGGTGTCTATTATCGTTACGTTTCTCTTATTCTTAGAATATGGAGTCGCGATCGCCACCAGCGCGCTGGGATTACAGGAATGGTAGGCTCCTAAAACCTCGTAATGGTCTATTACTTCGCCCGAAACCGGAGTGTGGTTGTAATGGTATTTTTCCGGGGTTAATCGAAACACGGCAAAATCGCCGTCTTCAAACTTATCGCTCCAATCAAATTCTTTTTTTTTCAAAAGCTCGTCTAAACAAAAAAACTTTTCTTTTAAAAACAATTGAGACATTTCCGCTAACGATCCCACTAAAACGCGAGAGTCGGCGGGAGAAACAATGGAGTTCAAGTCTTCGGGTAACGGCCTGCAATCCCAATACTTAATTTTTCGCTCAAAAACCTTTTTTGGGGTATTGAGTAATTCGGGAGGGTCAACGCATTCTGAAAAATTAAAACCGCATCTTCTTAAAAAATTTTGATTGCCTGACAACCTGGAACCCAAAATGGTTTCATAGTTTAGATAGCCTAACAAACTGGAAAACCTTGAGCTTGTCAGCGCATTGAACATCATAGGAGCCTTTTCTCTCACTCCCGAATACAACCATTGAATTATAGGGTCTGCAAAGATCTCTTCATCGACAACTTTGCCTGATTCCCTTTCAATATACTGGTGCTGTTTCATAGATTTTATTCCTGTCAGTTTTTTGAGGAAATTGGTTTTGTTTAGTTTCGAATTTAATATCCATTAACAACAATCCAATCACTTTTTCTAAAGTCTCTATCGGAGCGTCTTCTGCGAGCAATTGTTTTTCCACATTATCTAAAAACAACGCGGCGGTTTTTTGTCCTACAACGGAACGAAGATAATCTGTCTCCTGAGCGTTTAAAGATTTTAAAAACTCGGGTTCTGACAGGCTATGCTTCAACGCTTTCAAACCTTCGCGAAAATGTTTTAATCGCAAATCATTCCTGTAGTAACTTTCGGCAGACGCGTTGAAATCTTCGCTTTTTAACTCAAACGGGGTTTTAACTCCCGCTTTCCCTATTATTCCTTTGGTAATCTTTCCACATGTTGAAAGATCGCTTTTATTTAAAATCCGCTCGTTTAAATCCCTAATGGTTTCTTGCATATTTAGCAGTTCTATGAGGTCTCCCGCTTCTTCTTGCAAAATATTTATGAGAGCTTTTTGGTATTCAAGGTTATGGATTCTTAAATATCCTGGATATCGCGCGCTGGAACGAATACGTTTTACTTTGCGCAAGATTTTTCTAAGGAATAAATTCTTGGAGTTATCCCGCACATAAAAAGTTGGGATATTTAAAGCCGCTCCAAAGAAAATTTGCCTTCTCTCGCTTTCCACAAACGGCAAATCTTGAATATGCCGATGGTCGACTTCTTTTTTCGCCATCAGCTTATAAGCGTATAAGGTCGTCAGGATTTGCAGATTTGCCGCGTGCCCCATATCTTCATTGATGCTGTAAAACAGAGAGTAGTACCGACCTTCAAACCCCGAATAACCCATTTGGGAGTGTCGGCGCAACTTGCACAGCAAGTAAAGCGACATCCGTTCGTCAAAGACCCCCATTTGCATCAAATCGTTTTTCAGTTTTTCTTCGCTATCCAGGCCGCCGTCTAGCGAAGGGCAATTTTCCGTGCTCAGAATCCCAACCAAATAATCTATCAAACGAAAATCCGGAATGTAATCGCCGCGAAATCCAAAAACTTTATTGATCAACTTATCCAACCACAAGGGACCAAAAGGAGTGACCGGCTTATTGAATATCTTCAGTTTGGCTTTTTTAGTCCAGCGCCTCCAGATCATCCTCAAATGCGTGTAATGCAATTCGTGGGGCAGAAAGCCCAGGGCTTGTTCCGGGTGAAAATCGGCGAACTCCATTCGATACGGAGCGGAGCTATAGGTTCCCACAAACAATGGCAAGAAATGCTCAACAACTTTTATCGCCAAATCTCCTATATATTTTTCATGCGCTTCGGTAAAGACTGATTTTTTATTCTTTAAGGCATCTGAGAGCATGAGGCTTCCAACGCTTAAATGGGTCCCATTATTTGCCAAGCTGATATTGGAGGTATTTGGGAGAACAACCAAATTCCGGGTAATAATTCCGCATTCTCGAAGCTTGGCTATCGTATTCAACTGGCTACGGCTTAATACTTCGTGGCACAGCTTCATATAGCGATGCTTCTCTTCTCCTTTATCCCAACCGGATAAACAGGGGCTCATAAACAATTCCCTGTAAAAAGAATCCGATATGCAATCGTTTAGATTCTTTTGCATGATGGCCGGTCTTGGAGAATGGAAGATAACGGCGTTTTGCCCGGATTTTTTGAGGTCAAATTTTCGGTTGGCGTATGAAATCAAAAGTTGCGTCAGCAAAAACCGTTTAGAGGTTTCGCGCGCTATGCTCTTGCCGCCTCCGGTCGACGGTTTTATCAAGGAAACGTAGAATGAATGAGTTTCCGGGGAGGTATTGTCATTGGCGAATTTCTCAAAAGCTTCCGTAGCCGTTTCAAAAATTTCCCCTGGTAAACTATCTATAGAACCTATAACGTCCGCTAATGCCAGTTTAAGCAAATAACTAAGCGGCACGCGTAAATAGTCTTCGCCGTCTTTTTTAAATAAAAACTTATCGATATCGGTTCTTGTTCCATGCTCCGGGGCGCTTTTATCTTTTAAAAGGTCTCTTCCCAGTATTTCTCCTGCAAATTCGCTTAGCAGCCGCCTGGGAAACCGAACCCAACTGTTATCCCAAACTTTTTCCGAGCCTGGCTTCAAAATATTTTCAAGATCGGTTATTACTTTCCTGGGAGTTTCTCCAGATTTGGACCGCTTAATTACATTTGAAAAAAAATTTGAATTCTTAATGGTAACAGGAAGATCTACATTGTTTGCGTTTCCAATAACCGCCGCTTGTAATTCGGATTCCGACCCTGCGGTAACGTCGTTTAACGAAAACGGGAGGGATTCTATAAGTCGATCATTTGACGATTGGTTGACTCCTAAAGCCTGGAACGCATCGTTGATAAGATCGAAACTAATGTCGGAACCCCAGGGGTCAGAAAAAGGGAAGGAAGCTTTTGAATTGAATTTCGGGTCGCTCAAGAATATTTCCTAATCTATATTTACCGAGCTTTAGGATAGTCTTTACGTGTTTTCCTTCTTTTATGATTTGGTTAGAAGTTGATTAGCCGACAACCGTTTTTACCTAAATCCTGTATCGTGTTTTCACATCCTTGAAATGAAACATTATAAAAAACCTCCTCATATGGGAACGTCTCACACTCAAACCAGACTTGGTTTACATCCGAATTTATATTCTAAAAACGGAAAGTGAGGAAATCTATCCTTTTCTTTCACCGAAACCTAACCATTTCATAACAAATTTCATATATTGAGTTTTTAGCATTAAAACATCTCCAAAGTAATTTCATCCAGGGAGGCTCCAAGTGACAGAAGAAGAATACCTAAATCCAAATCCCACCATATTTGACCTTCGCAAGATGAATGCAAAACTACAAAAGGAAATCGCTGAACGCAAACAAGCCGAAGAAAAAGCCATTTCCGCGAGGGAAGAGGCCGAAAAAGCAAACCAGGCGAAGTCTGAGTTTCTAGCTCGCATGAGTCATGAACTAAGAACTCCGATGAACGCTATTTTGGGTTTTTCTCAATTATTGGAGCTTAATAAAAAGGAACCTCTAACGTCCTCTCAACAACAAGGAGTCACTCAAATTATACGGGCGGGAAAACATTTACTGGACCTGATAAACGAAATTTTAGATCTTTCAAAAATTGAAGCGGGAAAACTTGCGCTAAGCATAGAAAACGTGCCGTTACCCCCTTTAATCGAGGAAACAGTTAACATCATTTTACCTTTAGCCGAACAGCGTAACATCGAAATTCAAAATAATTGCTCCAGGGCTAATCCTCTATTTCTATACGCTGATTTCACAAGGTTAAAACAAGTCGTTCTTAATTTATTAACCAATGCAGTTAAATATAACAGAACCAATGGCCAAGTCATTATCGACGTTGGCGTCGCTTCGAACGGCTATGTTTTCGTGAGTATCACAGATACTGGAGAAGGTATTCCCACTGAAAAATTAGACCAATTATTTGAGCCTTTTAATCGATTGAACGCAGACGCACAAGGAATTACAGGCACAGGCATAGGATTAACAATTACCAAGCGGCTGGTCGAATTGATGGAAGGAAACATCACGGTCACAAGCCAACCCGGTAAAGGAAGCTCTTTTACAATTCAACTTCCTCAAGGTTATTTAATTCCTTCGACCAAAGACTCGCCTCCTATAGAACTATCTTCAAGTTTGCCCGAAAACAACAAAGATCAAACCTTACTCTATGTTGAAGACAATCCAGCAAATATGAAATTAGTCGAACAAATAATTGCACTCCGGCCCAATACCCGGCTGCTTTGCGCTCCCCAAGCAGAGATGGGAATCGACCTGGCGATCGCGCATCGACCCGACTTAATTCTAATGGATATACATTTACCTGGGATGGACGGCACTTCCGCGATGAAAAAATTAGGTTTCATAGAAGAAACTAAAAATATTCCCGTAATAGCCCTAAGCGCCAACGCCATGGAAAAAGACGTAGACATCGCTTTGGAGGAAGGCTTTAAAGCGTACATAATAAAGCCGGTTCATGTAACGACTTTTTTGCAAACCATCAATAAGTTTTTAAACGACAACTAGAAGCGACCAAGGTTTTCAGCTCAAAAAAATATTTTCAATCAAACAAGTTGAAACTATCGACGAGCAGAAATTCTAACGCTTACGCGAAAAATAAGATACAAAGCTTCAGAGATCACGCCCAACCTAACCCTGGTTTATTTACTAAAGGATCTTTCAAATAATTCGCGAATGGCTTGCTTGCCTTCTTTATTTAAAAACCTGGTTCCACTGCAGGCAACGTGTTTTTTCTTAATTTTTGGATTGGATACGGGCTTCCACATGTCTTGGGTCCAACGGAACCATGCGGCTTGCTCCTGATCAAAAACGTATAACGGTTTGTTGCAAAGTTTGGCAAATTCGGCTCCCCAACCTGTTCCTCCTTTTACTGTTTTATCTTCTAAAATTTTACCGACAACAAACACTTCCTCGCCGCTATTTATGACATGCCAAATCCCTTGTAATATTTTTCGAAATAGGGGAGCGTTGCTATACTTTCTATTCATCAATTTAGAAACGTAGCTTAAACTGACGTCTCCTTTTAATAATTCTTCCTGGTTTAGAAAACGCACTCCCCGCTTTCTTACTACTTGATGACCTTCAAAAGTGAAGTTTACTTCTTCAATTCCAAATTCTTCTGCAAGCGAAGCAAACTCGGCTTCGGCGCCTTTTACCCCTCCGCTAAAAATGATGCAACCTTCCTTTTTCATAATTTTCTCCCTAACAAACTCAATTCAGTTTTTGGCAAAATGGCTCACATTGATTGCGTAATATTTCCGACAAATGGGCTTTGGGGAAACACTCAGGGAAACCTCTAATATCTGAAGCTTATATCAATTTGCCGTTGCCAAATCTCTTACGTTAAGGGCCGGACCATTAGCAATTTTGAATTTTTAAAAGCTCCCTCTTTCTGGCAATTTTATTACACTAAATAAGGCTTTGCACTCCTTAAATATAGATTCAATTCTAGAATAATTACCCCAATAGAAGATTTTTTTAAATCTTAACTTTAAAAAAAATCTAGTTTATTATAGATCTGGCATTTTTATTGGTTTGCTATCGCCTAGCCTTTGAGTTTAAGGACCAGGTTTTTGGCAAATCTGATTTTTTAGAGGTTCCCTTTATTTTGTCAGGTATTCAAAACCCTATGATTCTTCAAGTAATTCATTTTTAAGCTTTTTTAGCCTCTACCTCTTGAAAGAGTAGCCATCACCCTAAAATTTATATATAATTATAGGTACTTTACTAAAATTTTAAAAATCTCAATAGCGCATTTCTGGGATTTGTGAAAAAGCGGTCTCCCTTTTATGAAGAACAATCCGCAAATGAAGGGTATTGTTTTGGCCGGCGGCGCCGGCACACGTCTGCATCCTATTACACGTGTGGTGAGTAAACAGCTGCTTCCGGTTTTTGACAAACCAATGATTTATTATCCACTGTCTATTTTGCTTATGGCGGGAATCAGGCAGATTTTAATAATTTCTACCCCATCGGACCTTCCACGCTTTCAAGAGTTGCTAGGCGATGGGAACGACCTTGGCATTGAGTTTTATTATAAGGAGCAACCCGAGCCAAAAGGACTTGCTCAAGCGTTTACTATCGGCAAGTCTTTTATCGGTAATGACAACGTATGCCTTATATTGGGCGATAATGTTTTTCACGGTCATAACCTCTCTGAGATTGTTAAACGATGTTCTCAGGTTGATACCGGAGGCACTGTTTTTGGTTACCCTGTTAGCGATCCAGAACGCTATGGGGTTGTTGAATTTGATTCAGAAAACAACGCGATTAGCATTGAAGAAAAACCTAAAAAGCCGAAGTCCCATTACGCTGTTCCGGGTTTATATTTTTACGACAATCAGGTAGTCTCCATAGCGGAAAATTTAGATTTTTCCGAACGGGGAGAGTTAGAGATTACCGACGTTAATTTAGAATACTTACGCCGGAAACAACTTCGAGTAGAAATTCTTGGGAGAGGTTACGCTTGGTTTGACACTGGAACCCACGACTCGTTGCAGCAAGCCTCCCAGTACGTTCAAGCCATTCAAAGCAGACAAGGTTTGAAAATAGCTTGCCTGGAGGAAATAGCCTATCGCCTGGGTTACATAGATAAAATTCAGTTAGAAAAGCTTGCACAACCCATGTTAAAAAATAACTATGGGCGGTATTTAATGGATATCTGCAAAGAAGAAAAATTTAAAAATGTTTAACCCCTTTTCCATAAAGATATCGGGTTTATTTGCCTGTTCACACCATTTCATTAAATGGATTCCTAATAAAAGGGTTGTTCCCTATTTAATTTTTATGGTCTGTATTGGGTTTATATTCCCGCAATTATCTTACGCTTTTTCATTTGGGAAATTGGAAATGAAAAGCAGTTTTGGGGAAAAGTTTAGAGCGAATATCATCATAAAAACTAACGAACCCGAAAAACTCTCAGTTTCCGTCGGGTCTCATACAGATTACGCAAGATTACAAATTTCTCGTCACGAAGCTGTCGATTACCTCAAGGTTTCGGCGATTAAAGATTTGGGCGAAGGTAAAAAAAGTATTGTCATCACCTCGGATAAACCGCTTTTTTATCCATCGTTTTATCTGGCAATTAAAGCGGCTCAAAATGGCGGCGCTATTATTGAAAAATTTTTAATCGCCGCCGATTTTAGAAAAGATCTTTCTCTCGGGGGAAATAAAACTAAACCCCCTAAGATTGGCGAACAACCCGCTAAAAAGCCCGTTCGAAGCAAGCAACCACGCCCACAAGCTTTAGAAGTTAAAAAAAGGAAACGCTTTATTAAAATACCTCCGGCTCCATTGGTGGCTTTAGTAAACCCTCCGTTACCTAAAACAATTATTAAAGATTTAAAACCAAGGTCTATTTCTAAAATAGAAACCATTCCCGAAATAACAATAGAAGAGGAACCTGAGCCTTTACTAGAAGCGGAAGCAGAGCCAAGCCTTATCGATCCGATTCCGCAAAGTCAAAGCGAAGATATTTCAATAGAAGAAATTTCTCAGGAAGTTTCCGTTAAAGCAACGATCCCTGAGCCAACTCAACCGACTAATTCAAATCCGGTTCAAGAAGTTGTTTCTCCCCCTAGAACTCCTAATATCTATGGGCCGCTTGTCGATGGAGAAACGTTATTCTCTATTTCTAAAGCTCTTGATTTACCTTTCAAAACAACCGTGCAAACCGCCGCCGCGATTTGGCTTGAAAACCCAGATCAATTTATTTTGGGAAATATCCACGGTATAAAAAAAGGAGCGGTGCTTAATTTAGGCGGTATTGAATCGTCCGCCATGAAAATTTCAATTCAATCGGCTCGTTTGATTCTCAATAACCATTGGGACGAGTGGAAAATGATTCGCGATTGGCCTCAAACTTCTAAAAACTCTAATCAGCTCAACCCAACATTAGTCGCCTGGCCTCCGATTATGGAACAATCGGATAAGGGAGATATCTTTTCTTCAATGAAGAGTTGGCGGGAGGCCCGGGAACAAAACGACACGAATAAACTTTTATCTTTATATTCCTCCGACTTTAAAGGACATTACTGGCAAGGCGTTGATATGCCTTTGAATGAGTGGAAAAACCAGCCCCTATTCAACCCTTTTCGAGCTGGAAGCAAGAAAGCTAAATTTTTTAACGCTCAATTAACTCAAATTGCAGACCGTTATTTTGTATCGATCGATGAATGGGTGGGCGATTCTATTTCGCAAAAGCTCGAACACCGAGTTATAGAATGGAAACGCGAGGGAACTCGTTGGAAAATTGCAGGAGAAATATTCTTTGAACCAGATGAAAAAACTCCAGACTGGGAAACGTCTTTTGTAGTTCACGTTTCGTCTCACCCTTACGCTCCCGAGGCATGGCGCGAAGTTAACCTGTGGAGAAAACGAGGCCTCAACGCTTATATATCAAGAGTCGATTCTCTCAAAGGCAGAACTATTTTTAGAGTTTTTGTAGAAAGGTTTTCCAACTGGAAAACCGCCACAGAATTCGCCAAAAATATACGCTCGTGGGACAAGGGAGCTAAAGCCATTCCTAGCCGTAAACCTTTTTCCATGTCGGTTGGAATCTTTCAAAACATAGAAGGAGCTAGAGAAAAAATTAAATCCCTTCAAAAAAATGGAATATCTGGCTACGTGCTTCCATACTGCGAAGACTCAGATTTCAAACCTTCTTATCATGTTTTAGTAGGCGGGTTCGCCAATCCATCCGAAGCGCAACCAATGGCAAATTTGCTGAAGGATCTTAAGGTAGGTTTTAGACTTGTAAAATTATAACAAAAACGCTTAAAGATCGAATTAATTATCTAGGAAATTTTAAGAAAGCGGGATGAAATCTTTGCTCCAAAAAAACTCCATACACAATCTTTGATCGAGCTTGAAATATTTTGCAAAAATTATCGAGATGGGCAAAAAGGAAGGGTAAGAAAACGATTTCGTTACTGAGAAAGGTTATTTTGGAGCCAGTCTTTGCAAGGAAAATTTTCAGTTATAATCGAGTTAAATAGCACGGGCATTGATATATGTAATCTTTCAGGGTGGTCGTTGAACCATTTAATTAAAACTTTTTTTATTTGCTCCGTGGTGACATTTTTTGGAACGCAATAGCCTGGTTCTTGTATTGTTATGCCGTTAATAGTTATCCTTAGTTCATTTTTTAAGACCTTTTCATTATATATAAATTGCGCATCCCTTACTCCGTTTAAATAGCTTATACAAATAAGCCTATCAATTGTATTCCCTTCACATTTTACCAGCCACTCATTGGCTGTATACGAATGAGCGGGTGCGGGGATCAAGACGAGAAGTAAAAGCAATAGTGGTAGCCAGCGTTTCATAATCGCCTTCCAGTTTCGAAATCAAAATTATTAATTCCTATATATTAACAAGTTTGGAGGGAAGAAATGATTTTTTTTTTGTAGGAAATGTCGCTCCGCTTTCGATCCAGACGAAACCGACACGGACGATATTTACGAAGAATGTTTCGACGAAATGGTCCTTCTCAGCGAGGCGAAAACGCAACAGGAACTGGAAAATATCGATGACGATTGACATGGTTCGATGCGGCCGTTGCGGTTTGCGAAAGTAAATTTCGAATTTTATAGGGCTTTGATTTGCTCTAACCCACTGTGTAACTGAACTTTTTAAAACCGAATCGATTCGGATTTTTCTTGATTTAGCTTCCTGGCGGGTCCATACTATTTTTAAGTAAGAAACAGGAAGGCCGGATGCGCAAACACCCGGCCGGGACGACCTCTAACTCGTAAGGGCTTTTAGGATCTCAACAAAAACTTCTAAGGCTCTTATGAAGAGGTCTAGGTACTCCACATACTTCGGAATCATTTTTATTCCTCGAAAATACTGAGTGAGGAATTTCACCCAGATCAAACTATTTATTCAGTTTCACCTCCTTTCCTTTAGAAAATTAATAAGAATTTCCTCTAAGCTAATATTCATTTAACCACGATAAGTTGAATTCCGTTTCATAAAAAAACAGGGGCTTAATTAAAAATTTTTATATTTTATGCGGCCTAGAACTAATTAATGTGAGGAAAATTAAACCTTTTCGGCGGGTTCTCCTTAATTATTAATTTAGGTTCTTGATTCCCGTTTTGCAACAATCAAGCGCACTTTATTAAAATTGGAAAAAGTAGTTTTCCCGGATCCATTAGGATCTATTACCGCAACAAAAAAAGCCCAGGGATTTCGCCCTGGACTCTATTTTTGGGCGTGGATTAGGACCAGATCTACGACTTGAGGTTTGTCTTGATTCAAGATGAAATCCGCGACTTTTTACGCCTGGGGGGCCGCCTGCATTATTCATTTTGGATTGTCGCGCAATTTATCCAGCCAACCGTCGATTTAGACGGCACTAATGTCTATCGTTCGATTAAGAAGGATACCGCCTGGCCGCAAAGTTAACTCGCGCCAAATTCCGCGACAAGCTCCTTAAAGCTGTAATCGTGCCTGCGGGAAAAATCTCTATAAATTTTTTAAGGTTTTTTTATAGGAATTTCTATAAATTGATTTTTTGTTTTTTCTCTTAGGGCTTCCAGGAAAGCTTAAAAAACCGCGGGGAAACGCCAAATTGTTATCCCGTTTGTTACCCCAGGAAAATTATTTTTATAAATAATTCCCAAACTTGTTGTTTTTATGGGATCTAAAAGAGCTCCAAACAAAAAAACCGCCCGTCCGGCGGGACAGGCGGCTCAATTTTAAAACTTGTTGTTAAAGAGAATTCTTTAAAGTTGGAGCTGGTTTGAAACCGACTGTCTTACTAGCTTTAATCTTGATTTCTTCACCAGTCTGAGGGTTACGGCCTTTGCGGGCTTTTCTGGTCCTTACAGTGAAGGTACCAAAACTTGGGTAAGCAAAACGCTTTTCCTTTTTTATCGCTTTCGCGATAGTTGCAAAAGTCGCGTCGATTACTTCCCCAGCGGCTTTTTTACTAAGGTCAGACTTGCTTGCTTTAATTACTGCGGTGATTAATTCGTCTTTGGTCAAAGAACATCGCCTCCTTTCATGGATTAGTTATCCTGACGCGATTATTATATTAGACCCTTTTAAAATGTCAATTTAAAAGAACAGAAAATTCGCTTATTTTCTGCGGAATAATCCCTTCTCTATTCGAAAAACCTTATCTTCTTGCGACAATGCCACACTTCCGAATTCGGATTATCCTATAAATTTACTATAGAGTTTTTTTATAATGGAAAAATCTATTTTCCTAATTTTTTTCCTTTTTAATTTTGGCAACCTCACCTTCGCGTAGTAAAATATCAGGATATAATTTTAAAGAGTAAATTGTCTTTACGATTTACCTCAGACATAGTTTGGAGAAAAAAATGGCGGTTTTAAAAATAACTAAATTAGGCAATCCAATATTAAGAGAAGTTTCCAAACCGGTCAATCTGGAACTTCTATCCGACCAAGACGGCGAACTTCAAACTTTTATAGACGACATGATCGACACAATGCACGAAGAAGGCGGCGTAGGTTTGGCCGCTCCTCAAGTGGGAAGGTCTCTAAAAATTCTGGTAATGGAATGCCTTGAAAGCGAACGTTTTCCGGATAGAGATTCGATTCCTTTAGAGGTTATAATCAACCCGGAAATAACTTATATGAGCGAGGAAAAAGTTTCTGGTTGGGAGAGCTGCCTTAGCTTGATTGATTTTAGCGGCTGGGTACCAAGATCAAAAAGAGTGATTGTGGAAGGATATAATAGAGAGGGAGATCCAATAAAAATAGATACTGACGATTTCTCGGCAATTGTGCTGCAACATGAAATCGACCATCTAAATGGAATCGTATTTATAGACAGAATGCCTGACCTAAAAAAATTAGCCTATCAAGAAGAATTCAAAACTTTTTGGCTAGATAAAAAAACGACTCCTCAACCTTAAAACCAAAAAACGCCCATGAGCTTAGAAGAAGAAATAAGCGAGTTATATGAAGAACCCGGTATTGGGGCCAGCAATATTAACACTTATGGCGAAGAAAATATAAAAAGTCTGCTGGAAAAATATAAAGGATTGAATCAAAGCGATTCTGAGATCATGTTAAAAATGGTCCAAGAGTTTTCGCTTTCGGAAGACTTAGCGTCAAGTTTTGTTTCTGTCGCTGTTTTACATGCTCTGGGGAAGTCAGAAGACGTTCAAAAAGCAGAAAGCGCGGCGAAGGATAGAAGCGATTCGGATCTTTTTCTCAATCACTTTGAAATTGGAAAATCCATCGCGGATTATTTTGGTTTATAAATCCCATTTTGGGCTATAAATTTTTTACCAGGAACATTCCTAAGAATAAAAAAAACCCAAGAAGGCTTAGCCTTCTTGGGTTTAATTTTTTGAAACAATTAGTACCGCAACTCATTCCATTGGGTAACAGCTTTTTGGCCATTTCTTTCTTTATTTTGGCCATT